>JAKQNP010000028.1 GCA_029565675.1 bacterium | reverse complement strand
CACACTGCGGTTGCAGCTCCTGCCTCTGGTCGGCGACGACATGCAGAACCAGCTGGTGATCGAACGGCAGGGAAAAGAGGGCGAGCTGGTGATCGAGGTGCAACTTGTTGTAAAATCCTGATCACTGCCATTTCTTGATGGGGTTGCTTTTGAAATGGTTGATTGGGCTCTTACAGTGTTGGTTGGCATTTGCTTTTTGGGGCCGCTCTGCGCGATTTCCTGATGGGATGGTTCTCGTTAAAATTGAGTCTGCTCTTTCAGCGGTCATCGATATTTGTTTTTTTGGGCCGCTCCGGCTCCGGCCCCGCTTCTGTATCGTGACCGGGAGTTGCGGGAAATGATTCAGATTGTTCGTTTTTGATTGTTTGCGTTGCGGGGCCGGGATCCTGCGCGGGCTTCGCGCGCTGCCTCGTCCGCAAGAGCGGCGGACTCGGCGATCGCGCTCCGCTTGATGTTACAAAAACAAGCACAGCCATCCCTACTTCGGAGTTTGTCCCTTTGTGAATGATGAGTTCCAGTTAGCAAAATACTTTTTGCCTTTTGCCTTTTACCTTTTACCTTTCTTAATGGACCCACCCCGCATAACCCACATCATAAAATTGAGCGGAGCGCGACCCCACAGGCCGCCGTTCTTGCGGCCGAGGAGGCGAAATAAAAAGGATAAAGGCAAAAGGAAAAAGGCAAAAGGAAAAAATTAAAAGGTGCCAAATTCAAAGCGGGAAAGAGGGTTAAAAGAAAAAAAAGAAAAAAGTGCCACGCTGCAAATGCGAAAGATGGAGCAGAAGGCGAACAAGGAAAGAGTGCATAATGCGAAAGGTAAAAAAACCTTTACCGATCACCACAGTCGAAAGTCAGGTTGGTGATAAAGCCGGCGAACAGGAAAACCAGAGAAAGAGATAAATAAAAGAACCCGCCTAAAGGCGGTACCACATGCGGATTGTGCGCTGCAGAGCCTGGGAACGAGAAAACGAGAAACGCGGCACAACAATTTCTTGAAAAATCCTTACTCGCTATGCGAATTGCGCAACGCGCCTTTCAGCCGCACCACCGCCAGATGGTCGATGCGCGGCACGACAAACGTGCACAGACCATCGCGGTGCTCAAAAGGCAACTCTTGATTCTCCGGCTCCAGTACCACCGCATCCACCCGGTTGCATCTCACCCGGCAGCGGATCTCGTGCACCGGCTCCATCCGCTCGATGCCGGCGATTGCATTTTGTCCGCCCTGATGGCCGAGCGAATAATGAATCAGATTGAGCAGCAAATCGTCATCGCAGCGCATCAGGTTGGCCTCGATGCGGCCCGAGGCATCGATCTGCACGGGCTGCTCGGGATCGACAAAGCGGATGACGGCCTCGACAAACTGCCGCAGCCAGTGATGGTTGGTGCGCCAATAGACGGCGAAAATCGAGGCGGCGATATAGACGGCTGTTCCCTGGCCATAGGTGTGGAGAGTGGCAAAGGGGAACGGCGATGCCCCGCGGGCCGGAGGCGGACAGGGATGGCGGAATCCCTTGACAGGCGGCTGGGTCTCGCCGGCCGGATAGACCAACCGCGCCAGCGGTTGCGCGCCGTCGGCGAGCACCTTGAACACCTGCCCGCGAACCTGCAGCGCCAGATCGGCGGTTTCGCCTTTGACCCGCTCATCAGGGATGAAATTGGCCGTGCTGAACGCCAGAGGTTCGATATAGCGAATGCCGAACACATCGCTCAACACCGCGCGTCCGTCCTGCAGAATCGATTCGCCCACCGCCAGCAGCTTGCCGCCGCCGGCCACATAGGCGCGCAGCTGTTCCAGGGTCTTGTGCGAATAACTGCCGGGTTCGGGCAGGATGATCAGAGGATGGCGAGACAAATCGGTTTCCAGAGCGCTGTAAAAGAGGTCGGTGTGGATATGGCTCTCCACCAGCATCTTGTGCACCCCGCGCCAGGCGGCCGGCATTTCCTTCCAGTTCAACTCGGGATCCCGAGCGCCCGCTCCGGCCACAAAGGGCAGCTCCGCATCCGGGGTCGGCAACAGCACCGCGGTATGGGGCACAGTCGTTGCCCGATCCAGAAGCGGACGGTAACGGGAGACAAAAGCAAAACTCGTGCCCAGCACGTCATAGACCGCTTCCTGCAGGGTGCCGTCGAGATTGGCCTGGTCGCCTACGCAGGGGCGCATGCCGTTGCCCAGGATGGCGGCGCACTCGGTGGTGAGTTGAGCCTCGGGCTTGAGCGACAGATCCCCCCAGCCTTCATAAAATCGCACGGTCATCACCTGGACGTCGAGAATATCGTTGCGCCCCAGCCGTGTCGCCAGACTGTGGCCGAGATAGTCGCCGGGTCGGGGCTGGCTCTCCCACACGCCGATATCGCACAGTTCCTTGATGCGGCGATTGACCGCCGCAGTGCCGGCGATGTTGCTGCAGATCAGCAATTCGGGATTGCGCCGGTCGATGAGTTCGCGGATCTGCAGCAGCCACGATTCGGCTGTTCGCATATTGAGGCGCTGGCGTTCGACTGCCGGCAGATTAGCATCGATTTCGATGCCGTATTCGGTCTTCCAGCGCCGGCGGCAAGAGGGACAAAAACAGAAATAATCCTTTGCGCCCCAGGGAAAGGGAATGTCGATGAAAAACCCGTCCACCGGATAGCCGGCGGCGATTTCTTCCAGCTGCGGCATGGCCAGTTCGTCTTTGTATGGCGTGTTCATGCAAACCGAGCCAAAGACACCGGCATAGGTTTGGCCGGTTTCGTCCCGATAGCGCCAATCCGGATTCTCGTCATAGGCGTGTTTGTCGACGCACAGGGAATAGTAGGCCAGGGTGCGAATGCCGCGGCGCCGGCACTCGCCCGCCGCTTCGAGGAGAAAATCGCCTTTCAGCGCCCGGTGGATATGGCCGACGCGGGTCTGGTAATAGCTGTTGCCGAAATGGCATTTGGCAAACAGCGCGACCAGATCCACCCCGGCGCGCTGCAATTGATCGACAAACGCCCCGACATCGAGGCGATCCAGCGCCTCGGGCGGAAATTCGGGTATGTGAAAATCCATGTGAACCTGATGAAAACAATCGCGGAACCAGGATTTCTGCATCACCGCTTCTCCTTTTTCCCGGTTGGTTCTCTTTATCGTCGAGTAATGGATTGCCTCTGTCAAGCAACCGATTCGGCCATCTCGGTGGCCATTCGGCACCAGTCCCACAGCCGCTGCGAATCGCTGCGGCAGGTGGTGATATCCTTCATGATGATTTCGACCCGGCATCCGCGCGTCCGTTCCAGCATGCGCTGCAATTCCTGTCGCGCCGGTTCCGGATCCCAGCGGGTTTCGGCAAAGACGGCGGGATTGGGCTTGTAGGAAAATGTCCATCGATCGCCAATGGTTTCGACGCCTCTGTCGAGATCAATCCACCGGCTCATCGATACCCGCCGCAGGCGGGGTATTTTTTTCAGCATCTCACCCTTGTGATGCAGCGGCTCGCAACAGCCATAGGCGTTGAGGCCGAAGCGCTCCAGCCAGCGCAGCTCGTGCTGCAGACAAAACTCGTCGTGCATGGCCGGCGACACGTCGCTGAAAATCTGTCCGGTGGAGGTGCCCCATTGATCGATCGGCCGCGCATGGATGCCGTCGAAATCGGGTTGCGGCAATTCCCGGGTGATCCCCAATCCGCCCGACCCGACGCGGTGGTTGTAATCGCCGGCTGCCAGCAATCCCAGCGCCTCCAGCTGATCGAGGCGGCCGAGCAGGGCATCCATCATCCGGCTGATGCCGAGGTGAACGAAATTGGGCCGTTCGACCATATCCATAAATAGCTCGGTCACACCCCACCAGGTGATCAGCACATCCCACGGCGCATTCCACATGTGGGTGACACCGCGGCTTTGCACCGGCAGCACCGAACCGATCAAGTCAGCGGTCTGCGCAGCGATGCGTTCAGTCGCCTGCGGATCTGCAGCGATCTGCGGGATTTTGATTTTGTCGATGTCCGCCTCGCTGCGGATCAACGGCACATAGTCATCCGAACCGCGGCCGTATTCGCTGACGCCGCGCGGGGCGTGCACCGCAATGCCGAAGCCGCTGTCGCTGTAAATTTTCGGGGTATAGAAAACCGGATCCACCACCATATCGGTGCGCATGTGGCGCCAGAGGTAGAGCGTGGTGCGCAGACGGCTTTCTATGTCGCGGCAGAACGGGTCGATACAGGTACAGCGCAATTCATCGCCCTGCAATTCATGCCAGGGAATTTCATTGATCCAGACCAATGGCCGTTCTGCCTCCAGGCTGTTGAGGCGCTCCCAGCGCGATCGGCGTTCGTTTTGTTCGTCCAGCCGGGCGATCTCCATCACCTCAGCGGCCAGTCGCAGGAGAATTTGGCGGTCAGCGGCGGAACCCTTCATCACTCAGACTCCTCAAAAGCCACCTGCACGATTTGATGGCCGTTCAATCGCGGCAGGGTAAACTCGATTCTTTTCGCATTGTTTTTAAATGCCAGCGTTTGCTGTTGTGGAACCGCGGTCACACTCTGCACCGGCCGATCGACGCGCAGCGAAATCTCGAGGTCGTGCAGGGGAATCACGTCTTCGATGATATCGATCATTTCGCAGCGGCGTTCGGGGATATAATGCAGCAGGTGCACATTGCAGCGCCCGGGTTGTTGGGTGAGCGAAATCTGCAGAGTGGACGGCCCGTTGTGGCGGACCAGACGTTCGCCCAAAAGCCGGTCGATCCCATCGAGAAGCAGGGCTTTGCACCAGCGCGGCGCCCAGTGGTGATAGATCTCGAACATCGGATGGGAGAAATAGACGACATGGTCTGCCGCAATGATCGCAGCGCCGCTGATTTGGCCCGAAGAGGGTGTCTGACGGTGCGAACAAAAATGACGCCAAAGGCGGGGGAAATAGGGGATGACCGTATCCGCCAGCACCGTCGTGTTCGGCAACGGTGTGACGCGCAATCCGACAGTGTAGAGGGCATATTCGGTTTCGGCCAGACCGGCGCTGCTGACCGGCCGCGGTTTGATATAGTCGAGGTAATCGTTCAATCGATATTGGCGGCCCCGCACGGGTTGGCCGGTTGCATCGCATACCTGTTCGGTTTGCAGCTCTGCGCCGAAATCGGCCATTGCAAAGCCATTTCCGGCGGGATCGAGGCCGGATTCAAAAGTGAGCAATGTCTTGCCGCCGCCGGCAAAATAAGCGGCAAGTTTGCTCGCCAGCTGGGGATCGACGGCGATGCGGTCCGGCAGGATCAGCAACGCATAGCGTTCGAAATCGCTTTGGGAATCGATGACATCGAATTGCAGCGCCGCCTCCTGCAACATTCGCACGGCTCCCAGCACAGCTGTCGGCATGCGGTCGCCGTTTTGCTCTTCCGGCGTGAAAACGCCGATTTCGGTCATCGGCCGGGCGCCGCGGCACCAGGGTTCCACCGCCTCGACTTGCGAATAAACCTTGCCCACGAGATCATAGACCTGTGGGCACAGCGCGCCTTCGGGGTGAAGCTGGTCGCCGATGCTGCAGCCGGCGCCCAGGGCCAGCATGCGAAAGCATTCGAATTCGAGGGCCGCCTGGTTCTTGAAGGAATGAAAATCACCCCAATCGGTGTGAAACTTGCCGGTCATACCCAAACATCGGTGGCCGAGTTGTCTGGCAAACCGGATCGTATAGGGAAAGTGCAGATAGCCCCAATAATCCCCGGACGGCAGCGATTCGAGTTCCAGATGGGTAAAGCTGTGGATGGAAGAGCGGTGCGCCGGTCCGATGTGTCCGCAGTTGTAGAAAATCGAGCAGCCGGGTTTGAGATCATGCACAAAGCTGCTCATTTCGGCTTTGAATCCATCGAGCATCTGTTGTCCATAGAGCAAGCGATCCGACTGGTTCGCCGGATCGAGCCCCTGCGCGGTCATCCCCGCCTGGCAGGCTCGACAACAGCACGATCGGACGCTGACGATATCGAAGAACACGCCGTCAGCCGGCAGATTTTCCAACACCTCCCGGGTGATCTCTTTGAGATATTCGCGGTATGGCGTGTTCACGCACAGGATGCGGTAAAATCCGGCTTCAAAGGGCGGTGTGCCGGCGAGGCGGCCGTCGGGTTCCAGCACCGTCCATTCGGGATGGTTTTTTGCCGTCAGCAGGTCCCATTGCACCGTGATATAGACAGGTACGCGGATATCGCAGCGATGACAGGCGTCGATCTGTTCGCGCAAGAGGTCGCGCCGCATCAGGTTTGGATGCACCAATTGGGGAAACCGTTTCGAATCGTAATAGAGCCAACCGTGGTGACAACGGGCAAAACAGGTGATCGAATTGACATGCGCCTTTTGCAGGGTGCGGGCAAAGGTTTCAGGGTCAAAGCGCGCACCGACCTGCGGAATGGCTTCGCTGGTGTGAAAGTCGAGATGGATTTGGCGAAAACGAAGTTCATTTGTGGACATCAGCGGCCTCGTGATTTCTATTCAATTCGCGGTTGACCCGTTGAATGCTGAGCAACAGGGCCGTGACAAAGGCGATCATCCAAAGAACTCCCATCGATGCCGTGCCCAGCAACAGCTCGTAAAAACCCATGATGAGCGAGAAAACACAAAAGCTGAAAACCACCCAGGTGGCCAGGGTGCTGCGCACACTTTCGTGGGCCCGGTATTCGATTTTATGGCTGCGGATGATTCTTTTCCAGAAAAAAGCCAGAGGTTGAGCGCGGCGGACAAATTCGGCGAGCACCTTTTCGTCTGTTGGACGGGTCAGGACTGAGCCGATGACGGCGGCCAGTGAGATCACGGCGATCACCAGTATCATGCGGGCGCCGAGGTAATCGTATTCCTGGTGAAAGGCGACTCCCGCCGGCGTATTAAAAATGGCGCCGGCCAGCGAATCCAGTTTGCCGGCGAGCAGCAAGGATACCAGAATATAGGCGGTGATCGAAGCGATCAATTCGCCGGCTGCGTTGAGGCGCGGCCAAAACCAGCGCAGGAAATGGATGATCGCCAGATTGGAGCCGAGCACATAGCTGACTTCCAGAAGCTGTTGAATGCTGTCGGCTTGCGTGGCAATATAACCGCCGAACACCGCCAAAAAAACCGTAAACAATTTCGCCACCACCACATAATGGCGGTCGGATGCCTGCCGGCGAAAGAAGCGCTTGTAGACGTCATTGACCAGGTAAGACGAGCCCCAATTGAACAGTGTGTTGATGGTGGAAATAAAGGCGGCGATCAGCGCGGCGATCAGCAGCCCGCGCAGGCCGTAGGGCAGAATGAGCAAAATCATGCGAGGATAGGCCGAATCGTGCGAGACATCGGCGCCGAGATCGGGCAACAGGATCAGCGAACAAAGCGCGACGATGATCCACGGCCAGGCCAATACTCCCCAATAAACGACGGTATTGAGCATCTGGGCATAGGTGGCGTGTTTTTCATCCTTGCAGGCCAACAGCCGTTGCGCTGTATAACCCTCGGCCAGCGAGCCGCCGATCCACATCAGACCGAAATAGCCGATCATGTTCCAGATCGACATCGCTCCCTGGGATGCAGGTCCGACTTTAGGCAAAATCGACAGCGACTGTCCAGACCACTCCGGCAAAGCCCTGAGCTGGGTGACCATTTCCTGCAGGCCGCCGACCCGTTGCACCGAAAAGATGGCCAGCAACAAGGTGCCGATTGTCGCTACCGTGAACTGCAGCAAATCGGTATAGACCACACCCCACAAGCCGGAAAAGGTGCAGGTGATCAAGGCGATGCCGAGCACGGCAGCGATGGTCCATCCCTGGTAGCCAGGCGGCAAACCGATCGCTTCGCGGGTGATGGTTTCCATCGCTTTGGTCACCCAACTGATGATCAGCGGGCAGATCAGAATGGCGCCGGAAAAACCGGAATAGAAACGCAGCACCGAAGCGGACTTGCCCGAGTAGCGCAACTCGATAAATTCGATGTCGGTCACCACTTCCAGCCGTCGCCAGAGCCGGGCAAAAAGCGCCACCGACAGGCTGAAGCCGAGAAAAGGCACCCAGTATTGCCAGATGGTCTGGATGCCGAACCGCCGCACCAGACTCGATACCCACAGGGGCGTGTCCGAGGCGAAGCTGGTGGCGATGATCGAGATGCCGGCGATCGGCCAGGTGAGTCTGCGGTCAGAGATAAAAAACGACTGCATGTTCTGGCTGCCCCGGCGGATGAATGATAAACCGATGGCGACGATGGCGAGCAAGAAAACGGCGATAGCGATCCAATCGATCAGGACAAGATTCGCAGTGTTCGACATAACGGCTCCGTTGGCAGTGATCTATCGCAGGTTCTGGTCCTTGACCGCAGGCAGCGCGGCGATGTAATATTCGACCCGCGTGATGGTGAACGGCCGGCTATCGGCGCTCGCCGCTTCGATCACCTGGCGTTCCGACGCTTTGGCGGCTTCGGGGATGCTGTAGATCAGGGTGTCGTTGCGGCTGCTTTGCAAGGGACAAATGACGTTGTTGACGCGCAATTCCGGTATGCGGCCATGATCGCGTGTGGTCGTGATCAGCACCGAACAGTCGCGGTTGTCCGGCCGCGGCCCGGTGTTGAGGCGGAAGAAATGGCGCGCCGCATGCGACGGCAGCGGCCGGGAAATGGCGGTGCCGTGCGCAGTGACATCGGTCCAGGTGACCCCATGCCGGCGCGAGAGCTGCTCGAGTTTCTGAGGTTCTGCCATGGCTTGCAGACGCTCGGAAAAAGCCTGAAAGGTCCATTCCGTGCCCGGGAAATGCATAAAGAAATAGTTGAACAAATAGATCGCATCCGCACCGGCAGCGAGCGCGGCCATTGCCGCTCCGCCGGCCACATCCGGCGATGCCATGGCGGCAGGCCCGTTTTCGTATGGCTGATAGCGCACCTCCAGACCGCAAGCCAGAGGCACGTCTGTTCCTCTGAGCAGGGATTTCCAGGTGTGCACGGGAACGTCGTTGTCGATGGTTGCCCAGCGCGGCGAAGCGACGATCAGATCCACCAATCCCTGGTGCGCCCAGGTCACTGCATCCAGACCCAGTTGCCGGGCGATTTCCGGATCCGCCGGCACCCGCACCCCGAGATGGATGGGATGGCCGAGTTTCCGCTCGGCTGCCGAGATCCGCTGGTGCACGGTATCGATCCAGGCGGTCAACAGATCGCGGTTTTCCGCTTCGCGGCCGATGGGAAAGACATAGGGCTCGCGGAGAAAATCGAGTTCCAGGCCGTCGATGTCATAGCGCTGCAGCGTCTCGTCGATCAGCCCCAGATAGCGGGCGCGCACGGCAGGGCAGGAATAGTCCAGCGTGCGGTCGTAATAGTCGACCTGGCGATCCCTGACCCGCCAGCAATCCGGGTTCTCCCGCCAAAAGGTGCTGTGAATGGGGTGATGGAGATTGTCGTTGTTGTGGGTATCGTTCATGCGCAAGCTGATCCAGGGCGAGACGCCTTTTTGTCGAAAGCGATCGATCAGACGGCCTGGATAATCAACGCCCTGTTCGTGTAAAGCGAGCATGCATTCGACCATGCGCCGATAACCGGTCCGGCCTTCGGGTGGGATGCCGGCGAGAAACGGCTGATCGTCGCCGGCAGCGGGCTCATAGCCCTGCCAAAAAGGCTCGAAAGCCTCGCTGGCATAGTTGGTGCGCTGCGCCTGCGTGTTGATCAGCACGATGGTCGCCCCGCTGGCAAGGATGGAATCGGCATAGGCGTCGAGTTTTTCGCCGGTCATCAGTTCCGGGGATTTTTTGTAAAAGAAATTGGTGCAATCGAGATTGAGGAGCAGGGCTGGAGAAAGATGCGCATCGAGGTGCAGGGAAGGGTGATCATCCGAGCAGCCGGAAAAGAGCAGAAATGTTCCGAGGCAAAGGGCGAATACGCTGGCGGTACGACGGGTCATGATGCATTTCTCCTGTAACAGGCAAAGCAATAATCGTATTTTTCGCATACATGCGAAGAGTAAGGCAGTGCGGAAGAATCGAGTTTGCAGATTTTATCTCGTTCCCGGCCTCTGGCCATGAATGCATTTCTGCGACTTTCCCGCTGATTACAGATCATTGCACCAGATTGAATG
This sequence comes from bacterium, assembly GCA_029565675.1. Classification (GTDB taxonomy): domain Bacteria; phylum Zhuqueibacterota; class Zhuqueibacteria; order Residuimicrobiales; family Oceaniaggregativiventaceae; genus Sulfursilanivivens. Next base: position 55,068 of record JAKQNP010000028.1, on the reverse strand, counting down.
AGGCGGAGTCTCATTACGGGTTCCCGGGCAGATAGAGTGTGTAAAAACTAAAGCGTTAAATGAAGAGGACCAGATGAGAATTAATATGAACCACGAAGCTCTCGAAGGGCACGAAGCAAAAAATCAGGGAAAAAATTAAAAACAAAACATTAACGCTCTTACCTTCGTGTGCTTCGTGGTTATTCCTTGCCAGATAAAACACAGCATCTTGAAAAAATCCGTTTTTACACACCCTCGGGGCCTGGGAACCCAATAAAAGTCCAATATAGAAATAATTCGGGTTTATGCAACGAGTTTTGCGAGTATCTCTTTACCAGCCTTCGTCCGGAAATGCATCGCTGCGGCTTTGCCGCCACTTGCAGGCAATTGCAGCAGACTGTATGAGGCGGAGCCTGGGACCCAGATCAAATAATCGGAACAAGGCGATGTCCCGGGTTTGCATGCCCGGGGTGAATCGGGGATTTTTTACAGCAATCCGGATTTGCCGCTGTTCAGCCATTGCGCATCGGACTGCACATCGGTCTTGAAAGCGATCAGGTCGGCTTCCCAGGCCGAGTCGGTGATAGTGATCGTCTTGGCCGCTTCGCCGCGGATGTCGGTGTAGCACCAGATCGCTCCGCTGGTCGCTTCCCATTGGCTGGTGGTCTCGAAAATGACCACATCTGCTTCAGAACGAATCGTGGTGAAATGGATTTTCACATCGGCTTCCGAGGCGATATCGGTTTTGTAGAGCACCGGCATGGCGTTTCTCCTTTGCATGGGATAAAGAAGAGTTGTTTCCACCTGGCGCGGATTCAGAAGCGACAGGTATCGACCGCAGCTTCTTAGAGGAATGCGATCCAATCGAATATAACAATATTTCGGCTTGATGCAACGCGTTTTGCGACTTTAGATGTGGTTATTTTGGGGTCAGAAGTCGTTCCCGCAATATCACAAGACTTGTCTGCGGCAGAATTAGTAAGCTGATTTTTTACAGCGATCAATGCATTTTTAAGGTCACGCAGACTTGAAACTGGCTATAATGGCGAGCGAAAAGGGTTTTCGTCTGAGATGGGTATTTTGATTGCAATAGATGAATTTTTAGCCCGGGTCGGTTCGATCGAACCGAACCCGGGCGAGGCTCGTCAGTAGATGGGTTCGATGACCAGACCGGTCGGCGGTGCCGGTGGGGTGCTGTCCTGGGTTGTTGATGGTTGCACGAGCACGACGTACATGCTGGAGGAAGAGTCTCCTTCATTTCCCCCTAAGCCGATGGTGCCCGGGTTGTATTCCTTCACATAGAGGTCAAGAGGCGTATCGTCGTCGTTGAACAGAGTTTGTCCGTTCTTCTGCCAACCTTCCGCCAACCAGGCGGGCAGGCTTTTGCCTCGTTCATAGGCGACACTGATTTTGCACGCCACATTGATATGAAAGGTCAGAAACGGCATGGCGGTTTGGGTTTTATCTTCATTGGCTGTGCAGATCAACAAGGCGTTTTCGTACCCGGAGGGTACATTCTTGATGACGAAATTGCGATCGATATAGTATTGGCCCATGACTCTCAATGTGTCTATTCGATATCGAGCTGGTGTGAGGTTGGTGACTTGCAGACTCGGATTGAATCGATAACTATGCAACGAGTTCGGCAGAATCGTGTTGGGAGACGAAGCCCGATCTTTGATATTGCTGACAAACAGAGTGTACATCGTTCCAGCCTGGTGGCCTGCCGTGGCCAACACCACACTGCGGCCGTCTGATTGCAGCGTGGCGCTGTTGATCAGCACAGACGGCGAAATGCGGTAATTGGCGGCATTCTGCGCGGAGAGGCTGTCCACGGGTTCATTAAAGACCACGACCACTTCGGTCAATTTATCGATGGTGACATTGACCAGATAGGGAGGTTGGGTATCGGACAGGGTGGCAAATGTCGCGGTGGCAGCCGACTCGCTGATGTTGCGTTTGGAGTCAACAGCATAGACTTCATACTGGTAGGATGTCTCCGCATCCAATCCACTGTCGGTATAGTGGGTTTCGGTCACGCTGGCGACGAAATTGCCGTTCCGCAGGATGCGATAGGACGATGCGGTTTCCCCATCGGCAGCCGGCAACGGCGGCAGCCAGGAGAAGGAGATCGAGTTGAGCGAACGGTTGTCCAACACCAGCTCATTTGGCGCCAACGGCGGGACAGAGTCGCGCGGCACGCCTTGGCCGATATGCAAAACCCAGTCGCCGCTGAACGGCGGAGTAAAACTCCTTGAAGCTCCTCCCTGAACTTCGAACCGTTCAGAGTAGGTCAGTTCTCTGGGGTTGAGCCATTCCACCTGGATAGTGCTCGTGCTGTTGACATGCGAGAGATTGACAGCGACCGGCCCTCCATATCTCGAATAAATGATGTATTCTTTGCCTGGAGCTGCCAGACAAGTGCCGTTGTTGGTCAGTTCGTCGTGTGGATTCATCTCCCACCAGTGGGTGTCATCGAAGAAGGAGTTGATGAATTGAAGCTCGAGCTGTTGTTGCAAGTTGGCGTTGAGATCCCAGCCGCCTTTGTCCGGCGCGAAGGTGGTGAAAAATCCGGCTGTGATGTAGCCGCCGGCAGTCAATACTTCCCATGCGCCGATCCGCACGTCATCGTCGGTGTTCCAGCCGGCGTATCCATATTCGCCATTGACCACCGGCTTGTTGGAAACGCGGTCGCGCAAGATATCCTGATGCCAATAGGGTGTTTGTTGCATGATAAAACTGAACCAGGCATCGGAGGCATACTCTGCGCTGCTCGAGCGGCCGGTCGGGTGGAGCGTGATTGGATGATCATAGGGATCGGCTGCCCGGATGGTTCCGCCATGGTCGCGAAAAACGTTGGGCGACATTCCATAATCCGTATAGACCTCGTTGTATTCGCCGCAGATGTTCCAAAAGACAGGATAAGCCGCATAACGAGCAACCAGGTATTTGGCATACCGAGCGAACTGGGTGGAGGAAAATTTGGCAAATTCTTGCGCCCAGGTGAAAAGAAGACAGGGATGCATCCCTTTGCTCAGCATGTATTCGATGCGGCGATCCACCCATTTGAAATACTCCGGGTTTAACCTTTCATAGTCTTTTCCTTCGGGGGTCAAAGCAAAAACCGGTCCGCCCTCGTTGGCCCAAAAGCCGTCGCCGTTGATGTAGCTGACCAGAATACTCTGCACCACATTGTAGCCCTGGCTGGAGCGCAGATCGATGTAATCCTTGAATCTGCTCTCGTAGGGAACTGAATTCAGCATCGCCCGCCAGGATGTCTCCCCTTTCCACATGAAAGGTGTGCCATCCTCATACATAAACGTATAGGGATAGTCCGGATTGACGACGATAAATCCTTTTGCATCCGAGTCGACACAGTTGAATGAGCCGCTTTTCGAAAACGCGCTGGTCGGGCCAGTGATGGTATAGTTCCATTGGCCGACTTCCGTGGGTGCCATGCGGACTTTCCAGACATCGCCGCCGTCCCAAAACCCGCCGATTTCGATTCTCCGGGTCGGTCCCTGAAAGACACCTTTGACTGCAACGGTCGTGTACTTGTTGTTGGTGATGCCGGAAACCGTGACCGGAACTTCGATGATGTCGTATTTCGCGACAGTCGCAGGCACTTGCTGGCCGGTTGTAAAACTAAAGGTATAGGGCGACTGCATGGCGTTGCCGGCCTTGTCTTTCAAAGCCGTCGACAGAGTGATGGTATAGGTCGTCCCTTCCTGCAAGAAACCGTTGAATTGATAGTACAACACATTGCCGGTCTGTTTCAATTCACCGGGAAGACTCGGATTGATGCCAAACGCCTGCGTCGCGCTGGCCAGGTCAATCGGTTCATCGAATCGGATCGAAACATAGCTGTCGACTGAGGCATCCGTCGTATTGTGAATCGGCGTGCTGCTGACGACTTGCGGGGCAATGCTGTCTGTAAAACGGTAAAACTTAAAGTTGGAAAAAGTAACATTTATCGGAACTTGCGAAGTAATTCCAAGTGCGCTGTTTGCGCTCCCGAGCATCAGGGAATGGTCAGGGGGAGCGTATTCTTCTCCGAATGCGCTGTAATCACACGTCGCCCGCAGGGTATCGTCTGCATAATATTTGATCAGACCGTTTCCCCATTCCACTTTCATATGAAAAGTTTTTTCCCTTTGCCAGAACACCGGGCCATATTCGATCTCGAATGCATGCGGATCGTCTTCATAACCACCGTTAAAAGCGGCGACATTGGCGCGAAACCTTCCGTGGCGCCACTTGTACTGATCCCCCGCCACATAGCCGAAAAGGTGCATGACAACTTTGTAGGGATTGTGCCACTGCACGATGCCAGAAGGCATGGCCTGGCCGAACCAGCTTCTATCCTCGTCCCTGTCATACATATTGAAGAGGGTATAATGCATATCTTCCTGCCCGGTAGGCATGCCCTGTCTGTCATACTGGATATTGGGAAAGACCACATTGCTCTCGTATAGGCCTTTTACATCGAACTCGACCATACCATAAGGACAGGTTTCGATATCATAGCGGATGCAATCATTTCGAGTGGTCGTCTTCCAACCTTCCTGGGAAAACACCCCACCATTGACCCGCTGGCTAATACTGGATCCGGTCAAGGGATCATCGATTACAAGGCTGCTTTGTATTTGTGCCCATGAAAATTCTATCCTCCAGCCGATAAGCAATAGCAGCAGTATGATACCGTGAATCAGGCGGGAAAACATCTCTCGGCTCCTTTGGTTTTCATGACAGGGTGGCATCGCTTCTAATCTATTCACTATATTCCTCAGCTCTTCTCAGCAATTTTTATGCCACCTGCCTTTGATTAAACAATTTTCCGGATTCGGTGCGCAGCACCGGATCTCACAGAAAATCAATCTGATAGCGATAAACAAAAGGTGAAAAGTACTTTTTTTATAAATATTTAATAAATAAGCGATTGAATGTTTTTGATTCGATTAACATCGAATCTGGGAGAGAATCGATTTATCAGGAAAACATGATTAATGTTATTGATATTATACTGGTTAGGTAATGCGATGTCCTGCGTGGGAACACCACTGATTCTATTAATTTTCTGTTTTTTATTGCAGATAGAAAGGCTCTTTTGTCCTCGAGAGGGTGGCAATTGTCTTCCTGTTGTTGCCTTTATGCCACACAAGTTCGATTTGGTAGGTAAATTACATTTTTATGATAGTCCATTTGTCTTGTCCTTGCCGTTTGGTTGCTCCAAACGATAGGGAGCCGGCACTTAAAATCGGTTCAGGGTGTTTATTTCGCTTTATTTGTGCGGGAGGTGAAAAAAGGAATTTGACTTCGCAGGGCTTTTGATTAAATTGCGTCACGATGGAACAGTTGTGCGATGTTCAAGTGCATGAGGAGTGCTATGCAAACCGAAATTCTCGCCACCCTGTCGCCGGCCTCGGTCGCTCATTTGCCGCAAATGGCGGCTGCCGGCTTGACCGGTGTTCGCATCAACAGCTCGCACGGCGATCCCGACTCTCATTTGCAGATCATCCTGGCGGCGCGCGAACATTTGCCCAGCGGCATGATCGTTTATGATATCAAAGGGCCCAAGATCCGCATCGGCGATTTGCCCGAACCGCTGCGTTTGATTGCTGGCCAGGAACTGGTGCTGCGCACCGATCTGCCGCATCCCGAGAACTCGGAATATCCCCTGATCCATTCATTTGACGAGGGAATCCCGATCACCTATCCGGATCTGGATCGCACGATTCGACCGGGTCACCGTTTGTTTATCGACGACGGCACTATCGGGCTGCAAGTCAAACACGTCGAGGAAGGTAAAATAATCTGTCAGGTTCTCTACGGTGACCTTTTGCGTTCGCGCAAAGGCTTGAATCATCCGGATACAGTGGTGGACTATCCCTATACCATGCCTGCGGATCAGCCCTATATCGATTTTGCGATGCAACACGGCGTCGATTTTATTGCGGATTCTTTTACCCGCAACGGTGCGGATGTGCGAGAGCTGCGCCACCATTTGCAGGGCAGCGGTATCGGCATTATCTCGAAAATCGAGAACCCTGAAGGGCTGGCGCATTTCGATGAAATTTTGGCGGAGACCGATGCGGTGATGATCGCGCGCGGTGATTTGGGGGTTGAGATCGATCCATGGGAACTGCCTGAACATCAAAAAGTCATGATCGAAAAATGCAACCGCGCATGCAAGCCGGTCATCACCGCCACCCAGATGCTCGAATCGATGATCGACAATCCCCATCCGAGCCGTGCAGATGTCAGCGATGTGGCCAACGCCCTGTATGACGGCAGTGATATCGTCATGCTGTCCGGCGAAACCTCGATCGGCAGCTACCCGGTCGAATGCGTTCGCATGATGCGGCGTATCTGCTCGTTCGTCGAATTGACGGCGCGCTATCGCAATAAAAAAGCGCAGGTCAACGGCCTGCGCTCTTTGCTGAAGAAAAAATAAACGGCTCTTTCAGGGCAAGATCGGGAGATGCCCGGGCTGTCGTTCCCGGCTCAATTTCTTGTCAAAAACTCTCTTCCGGCGCCCAGCTGCGCCACTCGGTGTTGTCCTCGCACAGGATCCGATAGAGATGCGGCCGCCGTTCGCCCCAATAGACTTTCTTCCATTCGGCTTTGCCCCAGACACCGAGATTTTCGGTGATGCGCGGTTGGCGCAAATCGATGTCGAGAATGACCATGTCTGCTGTATCTTTGGCCGCTTGCGCGGTCGCCCGGCCTTCATAGTCGATCCAGCAGGTCGCTGACAGCGGCCCGAGTTCGCCTGCATCCTGCGGCCGTGCCCAGCCCACCGAGGCCAGATGCACACAAGCGTCGAGGGCGCGTGCACGGGTGCGCAGGTCGAATTGGTCGCCGTTGCTCTTGATGCCGATCAGGTGCGGAAACAGAATCAGATCGACGTCCAACAATCCATAGACCTGCGCCGGTTCCGGGGTGATGGTGTCGTAGCAGATCAGGATGCCGACGCGGCCGATATCGAGGTCAAAGACCGGCCATTCGTTGCCCACCGTCACCTGCTGTTCTTCGATGACGACGCGCGGCTCATGAGTCTTGCGATAGACCCCGACCAATTCTCCGGAGCGGCCGAAGACCGGTGCGGAATTGTACAGCTTGCCGTCTCGTTTTTCGATGATCGGGAAGACAATGTAGCTGTTGTACTCGGCTGCTTTGTGGCTGACCCACTGCAGCCATTCGCTTTCCAGGTCCAGAGCCACTTCGGCATAGGTCAGATCGAGCCCAGGTCCCAAATTGATCGCTTCCGGCAACACAATCAGGTCGGGTCGCATCTTGCCGGCGGCATCGATAGCTGCCAGAGCGCTGGCGAGAAACGGTTCGCTAGATTGGACCGCGGCGCCTTCCAACTGGATCAGGGCGATCCGCGCGGGTTGCGCTGGTGCAAAAACTGCTGTCAAGGTGATCAAAAGAATCACCCAGAAAAAACGGTTTCCCATGTTCTGTTCCCTTTCTAAACGATTGTCTTTGCCGATTCGCCGAGGCCGCAGGATGCGACGCGGATTCTGCTGGCACCGAATCTGGTTGCGAAGGTGTGATAAAATATACTTTTTATACGCTACAAAGCAACAATTGTTTTATTTGGTGGAATGAGGCGCCGTTGAGGCTCTGCAACTTTCCCCACTGCGCTTTGTTCCGCCTTGGCAAACAAAAAATGCGCCGTTTTTGCCATACCGAGCTTGACTTTGCGCTTGCAAGCTTGTATATTTTTTTAACGGTTTCAAACTGCAAATCTGTCAGAATCCAGCCGAACCTTACAAATCGAAAGGACTCCTCATGCTGCTCTCCCGCTGTATTTTTTTATTGTCCTTGATCGTCTCCATGGCGTTCTCCTGGGCCGGTGCCCAGACCGAAACCAGCAAGCGCACCCATCTGGTCTCTCTCAAGCTGGACCGAAAACAAATTCGCGATATCGCTTCCTGGAAAATCCGCTTTGTCGGCGGTTCGGAAAGCGATTCCACCCTGGCGTTGGTCACGCCGGCAGAGATGGGTTTGCTGCAGGAAAGAGGGTATGATTTCGAAGAGATCATGCAGAGCGATGACGAACTGACCCTGATCAAACGCGCGATTTATGGACCTTCCCTGCAGATCTCGGGTGTCTATCACACCTATGACGAGATCAAGGCGGAACTCAAAGAGTTGCAGCGCCGCTATCCAGGCCGTATACGCGTTTTGCCCATCGGCCGCACCAGCCAGGAAGGGCGGGATATTCTGGCGGTCAAGATTTCTGAGCGGGTCGACCGCGAAGAGGACGAGCCGACAATTCTTTTCAGCGGCGCCATTCATGCCGATGAGCTGGCGGGCACGGAAATCTGCATGACCCTGATTCACCGGTTGCTGGAGCAGGCAGACAGCGATGCCGCGGTGCAGCGCTGGCTCGACCAGTCGGCGATCTGGTTCATTCCGGTTATCAATGTCGACGGCCATCGCATCGTCACCGAAAGCATCGATCCGCGCTGGCGCAAAAACACCCGCGATGTCAACGGCAACGGTGTTCTCGATGCAGGCGACGGCATCGATCTGAACCGCAATTTCGATTTCAATTGGGCGCACGGCGGCAGCGAAGACAGTCTCAGCGGCCGTTATCGCGGTGAATTTCCATTCTCCGAAGCCGAATGCCGGGCGGTGCGCGACCTGGCTATCGCGCAGAAATTCGTCCTCTCGGTCACCTATCACAGCCAGGGCCAGGTAATCTATTATCCCTGGGACTGGCGCGGCCACAAAGCGCCGGACGACGCGGTGCTCACGCGCCTGGCACAAGGCCTGGCTGGCAGCATCTGCACCCTGAAGGGCGATACCACCTACAAAGCCGAATACGGTGCCGGCACGGTGGGACAAACCTATCCCTGGCTCTATGGCCGCCTGGGAACCCTGGATTTTGTCGTCGAGACCGGCCGCGGCCGCCACATCTTTTCCGACAGCGACTTGCAGAAAATCATCGATTGCAACCTGCCCGGCGCCTACTATATGCTCGATCAGCTGCTCGCCGGCCCGGGATTGACCGGACAGGTTTTGGACGCCAAGACCGGCAAACCGATTGCCGCCGATATTGTGTTCCCGAATCTGGATAACGAGCAAATCGACCGCCGCCGGGCCGATTCCCGCTATGGCCGTTTTTATCGCTTTTTACCGCCCGGCAGCCACCGCATGCTCGTGAGCGCGCCTGGTTATCAACCGCTAGTTGTTAAAAACGCTCAAGTATCCGAATCGGGCTGGACCGGGTTCGATGTGCGACTGCAGCCGGTTCGAAAAAAATAGTTGCCGTCGTATGGCCCGGATGAACTGCGGCATGCTGCAAATCTCCCAAGTTTCAGTTTTTCTGCTTTCAGGTCACTGAAAGAGTCGAGGTTTTCAATCAACACCTGTGCAAATTTGATTGATAAAACCAAAAGAGGAGGGGACCATGAAGCGCTTTGGGAATCCGGCTTTATTGGCATTGATGCTGGCATTTTTTGCCATGCTGCGACCTGCGCAGGCCCAGGAAATTCAAAATTGCACCCTTGTCGGCCGTTGGGCAGAAGGGCGAAGTTTTACGGTAGTGGCTGACGGCAACACGGTCTATTGCGGCAATGGTGCCTATCTGCAGATTATGGATTTCACTGATCCCCCTAGTCCGGTTGTATTGGGGAGAATCGCTTTGCCCACAATGGTCAAAGGCTTGGCTCTTGACTGGCCTCTGATTTATGTCGCTGACTACAGCCGCGGGTTGCGGATTGTGGATGTTTCCGATCCAACTGCTCCGGCAGAGATCGGCGCACTGGAGAATTTGGGGCAAGCCTATGGTGTAGCAGTCGAAGGCAGCACAGCCTATGTTGCGGCGGGAAGCTCTGGTTTGGTTATTGTTGATATATCTGATCCAGGCAACCCAACCGAAGTCAATTCCATTCGATCGGGCTATTCACAGGCAGTAGCGGTCAGCGGCAACACTCTCTATGCGAGTATTGGCTACTTTCTTGTCGTGCTGGATATCACGAATCGCACAGAGCCGGCTGAAATCGCCAAAATCGCTATTCCTGAAGCGATGTGGAATATGGCGATTGATGGAAACCAGGTTTATGCGGCCTGTGGAAACGGCGGACTGCGCATCATCGATGTTGCCGTTCCCGCCAATCCGGTTGAGGTTTATTTTGGACTGGAGAACAAACAAGTACATGATGTTAAAATCATCAACAGCAGCGCTTATGTTCTCTGTTATCAGGCGGGATTGAAAGTTTTGGATGCAACGGTGGTGTCCAATCCGGCAGAAGTGGCGTCTCTTGAGGATATCGTGTATGGTTATTCCCTTGCCATCGGAACAAATCGGGCGTATGTCGCCAGGTCCAGCAAGGGAATATCGGTAATCGACATTTCTGCAGTTGGTTCTCCTGTCACACTGCACACCACCAAAAGCAGCAGTTATTGTTACGGTCTGGATGTAGACGGGGATCGTGCCTATCTGACCGGCGGCGAAAATCTCCGCATCATCGATTGCGCGGAACCGTCAAATCCTTATTCTGTCGGCTACCTTGATGCAGGCAATTACGATTGCCGTGACGTGCAGGTCCGCGATCATTACGCGTTCATCAGCGCGGGAAACCATTTTGAAGTCATCGATCTTGCCTCGCCAACCAATCCGGTTATTGCGGGACAAATCGGAACCTTTAACTGGCTGCATGGTTTGGCTTTGAGCGGTGAGTATGCCTATCTGGCGGATTATGAGGAAGGTTTGCAGATTGTCGACATTTCCAACCCGTACCTGCCCGCCGTTGTTGGCAGCTGCAAGGCCCCGGGCAGAGCGTATGGGGTGGCCATACAGGATCCCCACGCCTTTGTCGCTGTTGATGACAGCGGGTTGTGTATCATCGACATAGCAGACCCGGCAAATCCTGCGGTGATCGGCCAAATATCCTCGACGAATCGCACTCGAGGTGTTGCCGTTCAGGATGACCATCTGTTTGTCGCCGACGGCGATTCGATCAAAATATACGATATTTCAAATATATATAATCCGCAAAGAATCGGAGCCTGTCGAAGCCATGGCTCTGCAGTGGAAATCAAAGTGGCCGGTAATTATGCTTTCGTGGCCAATTCCTGGGCGGGATTGGCCATTTTCGACATCTCGAATCTGCAGGCGCCCGTGCGAATCGGTTTTTACCAAACGGGAGATGCGGCTTACGATGTGGCCGTGCGCGAGAATCTGGTTTATATTCTTGACTATGAGGTTGGGCTGTATATCGTTCATTTCGATGCGCCGACCGCTGTTGACGGAGATTTTGCAGCGGCGCCTCCAGATAAATTTGCCCTATCAGCCAATTATCCCAATCCGTTCAATCCGGCGACGCGTTTCGATTATCACGTGCCGGCAGTCAGCAAGGTGTCTGTATCGGTCTATAGCCTCAACGGCCAATTGGTCCGCAACCTGTTCGCCGGCGAACGCTTGCCCGGCACCTATAGCGCCACCTGGGACGGTCGCTGCGATCGCGGCAACAGGGTCGTCAGCGGTGTCTATCTGCTGCAGATGGAAGCAGGGGATCAGATCTTTCGCCGAAAAATGCTCTTGATCAAATGAGGATCGTTTTCAAACAGGTGCTTTTGCAGAACAATCCAAACGAACAGTGAAAGATCAGTGAAAAAGATCATCATCTCCGTTCACGGCATGCGCAACAAACCGGACAAGCGGGTGCTCAGCCGCTGGTGGAAAAAGTCGATTCACCTCGGTCTCGAAGCGATCGGCCGACCACGGCCGTTTTTCCGCTTTGTGATGGTCTACTGGGCCAACTGGCTCTATCCAAAACCTTTAAATCCAAACGCCACAGATCCGAACGATCCGCTTTATGTCGAATTTCCGTTTATCAAGACTGATGTTCGGACGGGGAAAAAAGTTTCGCGTTTTCGGCATCGAATGTTGCGCCGCTTTAACCAACTTTCCGAATGGATGTTTTCAAAAAAAGAGATGTCCGTCAATCTCAGCAACATCACCGATCTGATTCTGCAGCGTTTCTTCAACGATCTGCATATTTATTACAGCGGCACCCTGGTTGATCGCCGCGGCCAGGAGCGTCCGGCCAAAGAGATTATCCGCGAAGAGCTGGCGGGTGTGCTGCACCGCCATCGCCGCAAGAGGATCATGTTGATCGGCCATTCGATGGGATCGATCATCGCCTATGATGTTCTCAACCTGTCGGCTGCTCACGTGCCGATCGACACCCTGGTAACCATGGGATCACCTTTGGGATTGCCGGCGATTGCCGGCAAATTTTTAGCAGAACTCAAGGCCGAGAATCCGCAGGTCGAACATCTGACCACCCCTGAGAATGTGCGCAGATATTGGTTCAATCTTTCGGATCTCGATGACCAGGTCGCTTTGAATTTCGATCTCGGTGACGATTATGCCGCCAATTCCCGCGGTCTTTATGCAGTGGATTACATCGTCGAAAATACCTACAAATACGCTGAAACTTCCAACCCGCACAAGGTATATGGCTATTTGCAGACTCCGGAATTCGCCATGCTGGTGGATGAGTTTTTGCGCAGCGATCAGGGACCATTGGCGCGTTGGTTCGATCGTCTGGTGATTTCTTTATACCGCCGCTGGAAAAAACGGAACCGCGACTGAATCTCGTTCGTCGCATTCCCATTCATCTGCTCTATTGGACGGTCTGGATTGACCCTGACGGCCAGAGTGATAGCGAAGACGCACCAGTTCTTTTTGATCTTTTCGACGATATGAGCGTGCAACCCGGCTATGAACGATTTATCGGCGGATTGGGGAAATATCGGGCCAACGCATCGCACGGCCCCTTTATCCACGTCGATGTGCGCGGATTTCGCGCCAGATGGTGAAGATATCCCATGCTCGCGCAGAGATGATTGGTGGAAATGGCAATTTATCCGGCGGAATTGGGGAGGTGTCGATTTGAAGGTTTGGATTGACTTGCTGATCGCGTCCGTATTCGAAATCACCTGGGCGATTGCCTTGAAATATTCAGAGGGACTGCGCAGATTTTGGCCTAATGTGATTTTGGTCATCGCCTTTCTGCTGAGTTTCATCTTTCTCGCCCGCGCCGTGCGCACGCTGCCGATCGGCACCGCCTATGCGGTTTGGACAGGCATCGGCGCCGTCGGCACTGCTCTTTTGGGCATGTTGCTCTTTGCGGAATCAACAGCTCCCTTGCGTTTGCTCTGTATCGTTCTCATTATCGTCGGTATCGTTGGACTCCGTTTGCTTTCAGCGGCGGGTTGATCAAACGCCCAACAGCTCGCAAAGTTTTGTTCCACAACGACGACCCCCACCTGTTAAAAATTGCGGCGGGTGAAAACGTTCGAATTCATCTGCTTTTCTTCGTTTTGTTGAGCGCCAACCGCGCCGCGATTTATCTCATCTCAGGTTAAAAAGATTTAATCCACCTGAATCGGTTGACCGCCAAAGACCCCGCGCATGCGGTTCAGGCTGGATAAAGCCTGCCAGCGGCCGTCGGTTTGCCTTTGCAGACGCACCCAGGAATCGATCTGCAGGCGATCACCGGCACCCACATGGAACATCCGCAGCGGTCCCTCGCTGAATCGCGGCAACGGCTGGTCAGGCGGCTGAAAGTAAAGCTTGCCGTAGCCGTCTATCCAGTCGATCGACCATTCGCGTTCCATTTTATCGTCGGTCAAACGTATTCCCCGCAGCCGATTGCCGCGGTTGTCGTAGAACTCCGGGCACAAACGGCTCGTGGTGTAGCCCTGCCGGGTGGTATCCGGCGGCAGAAACAGCCGGCCGCAAGACAGGCTGTTCGGCGACAAGCGCAGCTGCAACTTACCGTTTTGCCACTCACCAGTTTCGATCTGCACTGCTGACTGGTTGAAATCGTTGCCCGCAATCGCGGTGGTTCCGGCTGTCTTGCCGCGCAGCAGCGAATCGTTCGGAATCACTGTCAAGACTCGGCGGCTGTAGTCGCACTCGGCAATTCGGCCGCCAAATGCTCCGCTCGCTTCCAGAGCGGTATAGTCAGCGATAAAATTCATCGGATTGATAAAATCCACCGCCTCCACTTGCCCCTGTTGGTCATAGAAAAGCACCGCCAATGCACCGCGAAAGGCATGGTCCCGAGTGCGCACCCAGGAGCTGAGGTTCTCGTTGGCCAGCACGACGATTTTGCCGCGGTTACGGCGCTGAATTTCAAGAGCGATCGAGAAGGGCGGTCGATTGCCGGCGTATGGCAGCTCGCTGACCCCGGTGATGTCCGGTTCCTTGAGCGCACTCTGCAACACCGTTGCAAACAGGCTGGTCGATGACAGCGCGGCTGTCTGGCGGCGGATGATGAGAAAATCGATTTCTGCAGGATTGCCGGGCCGGTCAGGCGGCCTGCCTTTGCACCAGTAGGGCTGCATTTCATCGCTGTACGGCACGAACGCCGACAGTGTGGTATCGCCGGCGCTCCAGCGAAACGACCAGTCGCCCTCTGGATACCCTCGCCGGACATCAGTGAGAAATGCAGTGCCGCCGCCGCGATAGTCATCGATGGGCGGCGGGTTTTTTCCTCTAAACGCCGGGTCGTCGGTGAGGGTACCATATGGGACTTCAATGCCGGCCAGGCTGCCGCCTCGTTGTTTGTCCCACAAGATTTTGTTCGATTTGGCCTTGCCGGCAAAACCGTGCAGAGAATAGTCGTGAGTCTGCCCACCGGCAACCGAAAAAAGATCAACGAAGAAGGGATGGCCGTCAGGCGGCTCGATCAGCGCCAGGCGGCGTTTGTAATGGGTGACGGTATCCGGATAGACAGCCGGGGCGCTGGCGCTGATCCACTGTACGGTCGGAGTAACCGCAAAAGCCTCCAGACGACCGCCGAACCGATTGGTCTGTCTTCGCTGATCGACCATCACGGTGTTGTGGCTCAGCGTATTTCTTTCCCAGGCAGCGGAAGCGGGTGACTGGCGGTCCGGCGATGGACAGCCGAAATCCGGCATCAATTTTTTTCCACACCCGAACAGCTCGATGTTCAGACGGTCATGGTGTCCGTGTTCATCGCCGGCCCGGCCGTAATAGAGCGTGGCCGCCAGCCGCGCTGACTGATGCTGATCGCGCAGAATCCCGACCCCATAGCCATCCAGCACCGCGCTCCTTGGCGCTGTTTGCGATTGAGCGGCGAGCGACTGCAATCGCGAACCGTCCAGCGGGATTAAAAACAAATCGTTAAAATCGACAAATGCGCCTTCGTGGGCAGCTTGTCGGGTCCACAATTCAGCTGCCAGCTGGGGGTCTGCAAAGGCATCGAATGCTGCGCGCAGTGTCCACAGCGGCAGTTGTACCCGGCTCGCATTCAGCGAACCGAAATCGCCGATAGCCGGATGAAAACGGTCGATGAGCAGCAAGCGCTGCGGGAAGCGCACCAGGTCGAGCAACTTGGGATTCTCGAATGCCGGTTGTCCCAATTTGGCCAACAGTGTCTGGCAAGCGATCAGAGATTCAGCGCCAAGCCCGCTGTGCTGCAGCGACCATTCGCACGCGATTCCATCAGAGCTGATCCGGTTTTCCAGGATTTCCTGCAGCCCGCGCCGGGCTAAATCGATCAAGGCCTGGCGCTGATGGGGATCCTGGATCAGCAGAGCCAGCGTCAGGGCGGTGCGCAGGTGTTCACCGCACGGGCTTTGCATGCTGCCATCGAGCAAATCAATGGATATCTTTGTCAGCAGATCGGTGCGGACAAGGGTTTCGAGCTGTTTACCGGAATGCCCATCGGGAAGCGCAGATTCGATGGATGCCAGGGCCGGCAGGATATGGGAAAAGGCTTCGATCAAATCGCGGATCTGCCCGGGTTCAGAAAGTGAACCAAAATTCGCATCTCTTTCTTTGCCCGGCAAATGGCTGTCCACCCGAGATTCATTGTCTTTGAGATAGAGTTCAGCAAAGCGGTCGAGCAGAATCGCTGCCTTGTGGGCGTAGATTGGATCGGCGGTCAAAAGGTAAGCCTGTGCCAGTGACAAGAGATCGCTGCTTTTCGCGCTTGCGGCGACGCTGCTGATTCGGGTGTCATCCAGAGCCAGCCACGGTTTTACATCCGACAGCAGGCGCTCCTGGACAGCCCGTGCAGCGGGCATTTGTTCGATGTTCTGCCGGGCCTGTTGGATTTCTTTTTCACTGTAGAGGCAAGTGCCCAAACCGCTGGCACTTGCGGCAGAAATTAAGCCAACCTGGCACAGAAAAATTAGAGTCTTCTTCATCTGGCCTCCTGTACGACCGCCTTTCGATTTCAGGATTATAACCCGGATCCGGTGCGCAGCACCGGATCTCATATAAAATCAATCTGATAGCAATGCACAGAGGGTGACAAGTGCCCATTTCACAACCGCATAAAGAACAAGAGATTGAATGTTTTTTGATTCGGTTAACACCGAATCTGGGTATAAAAAAAGATAGACAATTCTGCCGAAAGATCCAATACCTTGCTTTCGATGAATGGATCTGTGCATAGGGGCAAATGTGGATTTTTTGTTGGAAAATTGCAGGATTCTGCTATACTGTATCAACAGAACCAGCGATTCCCCCACCCTCTAGCAGGATCGCTCTTGTTTTGTCCCGATCAAGCGCTGAGATATCTGGAGGAAGTCATGAACTTCAAACGCTCTTATTTGCCGATCATTCTGATGGTTTTTTTGCTGTGTCTGTCTTTCGCTGTTTCTTCAGCCAATGAAAAGCGCTTTATGTTTCCTGAGGAGCGGCTAAAGATTGCCAGGGCCAATATCAAGCAGCACAAGTGGGCGCAGGCTTTAACGGATTCACTGCGCCGTGAGGCCGACCTAGCCGCCGCTTTTGACGACAAACAGTGGCAAGGCTGGATTCCAGAGTATACACCCACCCGGGTTGTGGATTGTCCGGTTTGCAAGGCAAGTTGGAGTTCTTACAATTGGCTGTGGTCGCCGGATAGTCCCGAGGTGTTGTTCTGCCAAACTTGCAGCACCCGCATCACTGCTGAAAACTATCCAGACAACCACACCATCAGTGTCCCTGATCCGCGCGGCAACAGCCAGCTCTTGCCTGTCCATCGGGCCAATGACGGCAAGATCTATCAGTTTCGCGAACGGATCGCTTATGAAAAACTGATGCACATCGGCAAATGGCTCGATGCCCTGGCTGCGGTCTATGTGCTGGACGGCAAGGAAATCCATGGCCGGGCAATTGGCAGGATTCTCACCCGCCTGGCTCAGGTCTATCCCGGCTATGCCTTGCACGATTGGGAGCGCTACCGACGACACCCGTGGCCGCTGGCGGGCAAAATCTCCGGTTGGAATTATGAAGATGCGGTGTTGATCGTCGCCTGCGGCAAGGCTTATGATGCCACCCGCAACAGCAGCTTCTGGACTCCAGCTGACCGTGAGCTGGTTTTGCAGGGAGTTTTTCGCACCGCCGCCGATCTGCTCACCGCCATCCCGCCGGAGAGTCAGGTCATCAATGACACGCCGTTTCGCTATGCCGGCGTGGCAGTGTGCGGCCGTTTGTTGCAGGACCCTGAGGTGATGAGATGGGTGCTCAATCGCGAATCGGGAGTGGTCGCTTTCCTTTTGCGTTATTTTTTTTACGATGGCAGTTGGTGCGAGCGCAGTCCGAGCTATCACATGATGGCGCTGCGCGAATTCCATCAGGCAGTCGATGCTCTGTACGGCTACAGCGATCCTTCTTCCTATAGCGGCAACGACGGCCGTTTTGACCAGTTTCGACTGCAGGACTTTAGCCGACTGCAGCGGATTTATGAAAATCTTTTTACTCTGACCTATCCAGACGGTACCTTGCCGCCGATCAACGATTCGCACACCGATGACCGACCCCAACCTCTGCTCGCCGATGCAGCATTCGCCTGGTTTCAGTCGGCGGACGCTCTGCACTACCTCGCGGAAGTGTATGGCGACCTGACTTTGAGCAAAGGCGATCTCTTTTCGCTGTTCAATCGTCCGGCGCAGGCGCCACAGCAGTTGAATCGATTCCGCCAGAGCGGCCGCTTGTTCGAACGCACCAGCAGCAATCCGGGCGATTTGGGCCTTGCTGTTTTGCGTTCACAACAACAAGAGCCCGAGGTCATGGTCACCGCAGACTATGGCGGTGTCTATGGCGGCCATGATCATATGGATAAACTCGATTTCACCCTCTTTGCGCATGGCCGGCAAATGGTGTCAGATCTCGGTTATGTCTATGCCAACCATCCACTGCGCACACGCTGGATGATGCGCAGCCTCGCGCACAATACGGTGACGGTCAATACTCAGAACCAGCGGCTGGCGGAAGGCGAATGCCACCTTTTTTACAGCGATCACCTCTTGCATGCAATCGAAATGAGCAGCGACGAGGCTTACAGCCCGATTACCCAAATCTACAACCGGCAGTTGCTGCTCGTCGAGAGGCCGGAAGGCGATTATACCGTCGATATTTTTCGTATCCGCGGCGGCGATAAACACGATTGGTCTGCGCATGCAGAGAGCGTCGATCTGCAGATCCCCGATTTGTCGTGGCGGGAGGTTGGCGAATTGAAAGGCCGCGATGAAGCTTATAACCAGCTGAAAAATGTGCGCCTCGCTCAAATGCAATCGGGATTGCGCGCGGTTTGGAACTGGGCCGAGAATCCAGGGGCTTCTTTGCACCTGTATTTGCTCAGCCCGCACCGCGGCTCTGTCTATCTGGCCACTGCACCGGCACAGCGCAAGATCGATCAGGAAGGCCGAACATTGCCTTATCTGATCGTGCGCAGTGAGGATCGCCCCGCATCCACTTTCGTCGCGGTCTGGGAACCGACTGGCACCTTATCGAATTTGCTGACCGTCGAACTCGATTATATCGATGAGTCAGACGACTCCTGGCCAGTGCAGATCCAGGTCACCTGGCTGGACGGCACCCAGGATTGGCTGGCCTGTGCTTTGCATGACAGACCTCCGGTCATCACCCATATTGCCCGCAATGATACACCCTGGCACGGCCGCATCGGGATGGTGCGCAGCCGCATGGGCAGGATAGAATATGAAAAGTGGTTGCAGGCCGGGCCAGAATGATGCCCAAACACCTTCGCGAAAGACCCTGTTTGCAAGGCTGTGGTTTTTGTCCAGAACCTTGTCTTGATCTGCTGTCGATCGTTTTGCTGGAGGATCCTTCGAACTGAAAATGCGCATGTAAACTCGACCGACTGGGGCGAAGAAGGCGAACCAACGTTCAGCCGGCCGCAAGAAAAAGAACACGCAACACACTGGAGAGGAAATAGAGAAGATGAACACGGTTGCGCCAATCGACTATGCTGTGCTGATTTTTTATGTGCTGCTCATACTGGGTGTGGGAGTCTATTTCAGCAAATTTCTCAAAAGTGCGAAGGATTATTTTGCCGGCGGCAACATGATCCCGTGGTGGGTGGCCGGCATTTCGCTCTATATGAGCAATTTTTCCGCCTGGACTTTTACCGGGGCTTCCGGGTTTGTCTACCATACCGGTTTGTATGGAGTGCTCTATTTCGTCACCTGGGCAATCGCTTTTGGTTTTGGCCATCGCCTCACAGCGGGCCGCTGGCGGCGCTCCCGGGTGCTGTCGCCGGTCGAATACACGCAGACGCGCTACAACGTCACCACCCAGCAGTTGGTCGCTCTGGTGACCGTCGTTACCGGATTGCTGACCCGGGGTATAGCCCTGACCGCCGTGTCCAAAATCGTCGCTTCGGCGATCAATATGCCGATTGAAATCGTTATCATCGTTGCCGGTCTGGTGATCCTCAGTTATACGTTGCTCGGCGGGCTCAGGGCGGTGACCATCACCAATGTGGTGCAATTCACCATCCTTTTGGTGATTACCGTTTTGGTGGTGCCGATCAGCCTGCATGCGATCGGTGGATTCGGCAATTTCATCGACAACCTCCCTTCGCTCAAGTTTGACCATGTCTATAAAGGCATGAAATACGATATCCATTATCTCATCGCCGTCACAATCATCAATTTTATGGTATCCAACTGGGGTGCGGCGCAGCGCTATTACAGCGTTAAAGACGAACGCGACGCCAAACGCGTCGGCTTGACCTGCAGTCTGCTTTTCCTGACCGTGCCGCTGCTGTTCGGTATTCCGCCGTTGGTCGCGCGCATGCTTTGGCCGAATCTCGCCGCTGTGCCCTTTTTCCAGGGCGATGTTGTACCGGAAGATCTGATCTATGTGGGAATGGTGCTCAAACTCGTTCCCAACGGTTTGATCGGTTTTTTCCTTGCCGCCATGTTCGCCGCGACCATGAGCGCATTGGATGCGACCTACAATATCGATTCATCGATTATTTCCAAGGATCTTTATGGCAAGCTCATCAATCCGGGGGCGTCCGATGAGCGCTTGCTCAAAGTGGGTAAAATCGCGACGGTTTTTCTTGGAGTGGTCACCATCATCACCGGGCTGATTTATGCCAACAGCAGGATGGGAATTTTCAATCTCATGGTCATCGTCAGTGCGTTGTTTTCCATCCCGGTTTCGGTTCCCATGGCGTTTGGCCTGGTGTTCAAGCACATGCCGCGCTGGTCGGCTGTTTCTGCCATCACATATGGACTGCTTGCCAGCATTGCCGCCAAATTTTTGCTCGGTTGGAGCGTCGGCCCGCAGGTCTATGCTTCGATCATCGCCTCATTGGGTGGTTTGTTGCTGGCAGAACCTCTTGGCAGAATCTATCGCCGCAACAGTTGGCTGAGCCGCTTCGTCTCGCTGGCAATCGGTCTCGCTGTTTTTCTCGTTTTCTATTCCCTGAGCAATATCGCGCCGCAGGGCATGACCTTGCTGCTCATCATTCTTTGCGCTGTCGCCTACGCGTTGGGTTCTGCGCTTTTTTCCCGGCTCTTTGCCGGCGAAGATCACCAGGATCGCATGATCGTCGAACGCTTTTTCGAACGCCTCAACAAACCGATTGATGTGGCGCGTGAAGTGTACGGCGCGGGCAGCAAACCGGTCTCGAACTTTCCGATTGTCGGAATCATCTGCGTGCTGATTGGGGTGGTGGTTTTTCTCATCGCTCTGGTGCCGATGTCGGCTCAGGATCGGCAGATGACCATGGCGATGGGGGCCTTGTTGATCCTGTTGGGGGGGCTGATGTATTACTTTGGCGGGCGCAGCGAACGCACTTTTGTCAAGGCGATGCAAGAGGAATTGGCCAAGCGCGGATCCGAAAATTAATCCCATAAAGGGGCGATGATCGCTTGTGCAGCCATCGCCCCTTGGCGGATTATCGATAGCGCGATTCGGATTCCCACATATCCGGGTTGTCACCAATGGTGATCTTGATCTCTTGCGTGGCTCGATCCATTTGATCGAGAAGCTCTTTGTCCAGCTGCAACGCATCTGCGTCGGCATTCAGCCGCAGTTGTTCGGGTTTGCGGGCGCCGGCCAACACCGCGGTGACTCCCGGTTGATACAAGAGCCAGGCCAACGCTGTTTTTGCCATGGGTTGACCGATTTCGTCACAGATCCGGCGAAGTCGATCGATCGCCGCAAAGACCTCTTTCTCGCATCCTTGATCCCCATGTCTGGCCAGCGGCCGGTCAGGTGAAAAAAACCTCGTCCTTCGACGCTCTTCAGGCACATCTTCCGCAGAAAAAAACTTGCCCGTCAACAATCCCTGCGCCAACGGGCTGTAGGCCAATACACCGATGTTGTGCTCGAGGCAGGCGGGCAATATGCGGTACTCGATCGCCCGCCAGAGCAAATTGTAGGGAACTTGATCGGTTGCGCAGGGGCAGTGCTCGATGAATTCCTGCAGGTCCTGCATGCCAAAATTGGAAACACCGATGAAACGGATTTTGCCCTGTTTTTGCAGTTCCAGGAGCGCTGCACCAGTTTCGGCGATATCGACTTCGCGATTGGGCCAATGGACCTGATAGAGATCGATGACATCTGTGCGCAGATTGCGCAAACTGCGCTCGCAGGCGGCGATGAGATCCGCGCGCCTGAGGTTGGCGAATCGCACCTTGGAAGCGATGATCGCTTCGTGCCGCCGGCCGGCCAGGGCTTGCCCAAGCACCTGTTCCGATTCACCATCTCCATACGCTTCGGCTGTATCGAAGAAATTGATCCCTGCATCCAGGGCGGCGTGCACGGTTCGGATCGCATCAGATCGATCCTGCTCACCCCAGGTGTCGACACCGGAAAACGCCCAGCAGCCCAGCCCGATACGCGAAACCTTCAGATCGGTTTGTCCCAGTCGGACAACTTGCATTTTTTATTCTCCTCTGTTCAAACCCATGAGTGATGCCGCTTTTTGTCTCGTTTTTGCTCAGAATATTGAGCGACTGAGCTACAGCCGATTCTGTTCCGGTCTGCGAATTGCAGTTTCAATCTGTTGCCGGTTTGTTCCTTGTGGCAGCTGCTAGAATTTTTGTTCGAAATCGCTGCGGCCGGCCAACCGGATATCGAGCTGTTCACCCCATTTCAATTGGGTCATTCCGACGGCGCTGACCTGAGCAGGTGCATCTGCGACCGAGCGAAGCCAGGCGAACAGGAAATCGCTTTCGATGTTTGGCGCAAAGCGGCGTATTTTGCCGTCGCTGAAGATCAACAGATCCTGGAAATCAGCAGTGGTGACCTGGAACATCCGCACCGACGGGTCAGGCGATTGCAGTTCCTGGAAATCGACCTGGTCCTCCGGATCTGGACCGGCCGAAGCAGCCAGCGGAAAGATCAGCACAGCAAAACGGTCCTGGGTTGAGTCGGCTTTCGACTGCTTGCGCAAGGTCAACCAGTCGATCTCGCGGTTGTCCGGTTCACCCTCGATGCCGCGCAGATCCGCCGGGGCCTGGCGGTGGAGAATCCGGCACGTTTGGGCGCCTTCCGGGGTCAATAAAAAGAGCGCGCCGGGGCGTTGTTCAGACACAAATGCCGCGCCGTCTTGTTTCAGCGTCAGGGGCGAATGCAGGTGCCAATCGAGCTTTTGCCCGCTTTTCGGCGTGCTGACCTGATCAATGATCAACCAGTACGCGTCGCGCACAAAAGCAAAATCCCGCCGGCAAACGGCGCTGTGGTAGCGCTGATAGCCTCTATGGGAGGCGCGAAAATAGTCGCAAAAGTCCTGCGCCGCCCAGACCACTCCTTCGCCTTCGATATCGCGTTTGACGCAGATGGCTTCGTCCACGGTCAGCATGTTGTGCGATTCTGAGCCTTTATACCAGGAGACGTGGATGGGATCGCTGTAGCCCTTGACGCCGATGCCGGCATCGACAGCCAGGGGGATGCCGTTGGCAAAGATTTCAAAATCGAGGATATCATAGTGCGCGTGGTTGGCGAACGGTCCGTAATTGATCATCATGAAATAGCTTTCCGGGTTCCAGCCGGTGCGCATGACCGCATATTTGGAGTCGGGAAAGAGTTTGGACTTCGTCTCGGGGGTGCGCGGCCGCACTTGCGCGGCAGCAACCTTTGCCGGATCCAGCGCCGGCGATGCGGCGCCGACAAAGTCGCCCCGGTTGAACAACTCTCCCATGCCGAGCAGCAGGTTTGCCAGGGAAGTACCGCGGCCACAGTCGTTAAACGGGCAATTGACGCCAGTGGGCGCCAGATTGAGGGCGGTAAACTCCATCAACTTTTCCAGCCGCGGCATCCAGCGGTCATAAGAATCCTGGTCGCCGGCGAAATATTGGCGGATGAGCAGATAGCGGTGCAGCATGCCAAAGGTGTACTGGGTATAACCGCCGCTGCGCTCGTTGTGGCCGCCGTCGCCCAGGATATCGTTGACAAAGTGTTTTTCCATGTTTTCTTTTGCAGTTGTAAGCCAAATGGGCGCTTCGGTAAATTCGAGAAAGGCCAAGCCCGCATAGGTCAAAGAAGTGGCGGTGTGCACCTGCCAATTGTAGGGGTGAAAGGGAGTGCGCGATAGGCATTCTTGCAGCCAGCGCGCCGAGCCGAGGATCATCTTCAACAGGCGCACGCGTGTCTCGGGTTGCAGGCGGTCGCCGAAAGCGCGCAATGCATCGATATGCCGGCAGATACGGCCATCCAGACCCAGTTCATACCAGATCACGCCGTAGACCTTTTTATCCATCGGCCCCCATTGATGGACGATCCGGTCTTTCTGTTCATACCACTGATTAAAAATATCCTCAAAGCTGTGCAGATAGAATTCATCTCCGGTGATGTGATAGGCAGCCACCAGCGGTTGCAAAAAGTGCAGACTGTGCACGCTGTAATCCGAAATTCCTTGCCAGGGGTGCATGAAATCGATGGTCCAACCGAAATAATGGCCGCCGATGGTATAACCGCTGTCCGGGTGCGCAACTGCCTGGGCGTCGGCGATGAGTTTTGCCCGGCGCAGCGAGTCACCGTTCACTTGCTCGATAAACTGCGCCAGTGGAATAAAGGGTATCTGTGCGGCTGCATCGTAAAAGTAATAGCGCGGCAGATCGGACCGCCGGGTAAAATAGTCCAGCAGCGCCTTCAGCGAGTCGCCAAGGGTTTGGCCGCTCAGCGCCGTGGCAAAGGAACTGACCAGCTCGCGATCCGAAATGTGATTGATTTTTTTATCGAAAGTGTCGGCATCCAGAAAGATGTCGTGCCATTCGGACAAGTAGAGGTTGGGATCGATTTTGGAACGATCGCCGTTTTCCACCGGCTGGTTGCACAGAGGGCAGAACCATTGCTCTCCGACCTGATAGATATCGGAATAGAGGCTGATTTCCGGGCCGGTTTCTTTTTTGCTGCAGGAAATCAGCGCCAACAGAGATAAAAGCGTGATAAACACAACAACTGATCGTCGCATGGCCATTCCTTTTGTTTGGATTAAAAAACGGTTTCAAAATCATTACGGACCGGCCAGGCCTGTTGCCAGATGCCGGGCCAGTTGATGTGGGTCGCCCCGACGACTGCAAGAGCTTGTGGCCGGTCATCGGTCATCCGCAACCAGGCAAAATGAAAATCGCCTTCGATGCCGCAGCTGAAGCTGCGCGGCCGGCCGTCGGAAAAGAGCAGCAGGTCTGTGCCAGTCGGTGTTTTGACCCTATAAGCCAAAACCGCAGGATCCTGTTCCGGCACCTGCTCGAACAAAGGCACGGCGGCGGTGGTGTCGGCCTTGAGCGGATAGATGAGCACGGCAAAGCGATCGCGGCTGGAGTCGGCCTGTGAGAGGCGGCGCAAGATCAGCCAATCGATATCGCGATGGCCAACCGCTTCGATAGCGTTGAGGTCTGCCGGTCCGCTTTGCTGCAGGAGTTCAATTTGTTCGGCATCGGCTTTGGGCAGCAGAATCGCCGCGCCGGGCCGGTCGACAGAGATAAAGCCGTCGGCTCTCTTGCGCATGGACAGCGGTGTGTGGAAATTACAGTCCAGGATTTTATCCGGGGTAGCGGTGTTGACCTGATCGAGGATCAGCCAATAGTCGCTGTGCACAAAAGCAATGCGGCGATGGCAGACGGCGTTCTGATAGGCGAGATAGCCGTCATGGGAGGCGCCAAAATAGTCGATGTGCTCACCGGCATACCAAACCACATCGCGGCCGCTGATTCCGCGCTTGGCGCAGGCGGCATCATCGATGGTCACCATGTTGTGACTGCGCGAGTGCTTGTACCACTCGACATGGCGCGGATCGCTGTATCCCTGTGACCCGATGCCGGCGTCGACGGCAATCGGCACTCCATTGGCGAACGCTTCGAAATCCAAAATGTCATAATGACCGTGGTTGGCAAACGGTCCATAATTGATGAGCATGAAACAGGCGTTTGGATGCCAACTGTCGCGCATGACGGCAAATTTTGAATCCGGGAACAGGGTGGAGGTTGCAACCGGATTTTGGGGTTTTATCCGCAGCGCCTGAATCTGTGTGGAGTCAAGGGCCGGCGCGGCGGCGGCGATAAAATCGGGACGATTGAAAAAGAGCCCCATTTCGGCCAGCAGTTCGGCCAGATCCGTGCCGCGCCGCGAGTCGTTGAACGGACAATTGACGCCGGTGGGTGCCGTGGTCAGAGCGGTGAATTCCATCATTTTTTCGAGCTGCGGCAAGCCACGGCGAAAGAACTCGGTGTCGTTGTGAAACAGATGGAACAGGCGCATGTAGCGATAAAACATGTCAAAGGCATAACGCGTGTAACTGCCGGTGCGCTCGACATAACCGCCGTCTGCCAGGATGTCGCGCTCGAAATGGAGGGCCATGTTGCGCCGGCTTTCCTGCAACCAGGCGTCGGATTCGGTGAATTCCGGAAAGAGCACCGCCAGATAGGCAAGCGTCATGGCTGTCTGCACCTGCCAGTTGTAGGGATGAAAGGGGGTGCGGTGCAAGCATTCGTAGAGCCAGCGGCCGGAACCGAGAAAGGTTTTGAGCAGGCGCATATGGGTTTCGGGAGTCAGGCGGCTGCGGTAGACGCGATAGGAATCGATCAAGCGGGGCAGGCGATTGCCCAGGCCGAGTTCATACCAGATGACATGGCGTGATTTGATGTTCGGGCCGCGTTCTTTTTGTTGCACCGAATTGCGTTGTGCATACCACTGGTTGAACAGATTTTCAAAACTCTGGCCGAAATGGGAATCGCTGGTCACCAGATAGCCGCTGAGCAGGTCGGTGAAAAATCGGCAGTAATGAAGACCGAATTCCGAGCCAGTCGGCCAGTCGGCGTTTAAGTCGACTTGATTGGAAAAGCGCAAACCGCCGATCATAAAGCCGCTGTCAGGGTCGGCAACGGTGCGCGCCGCCGCGATGATTGCCTGGCGGCGGCTGGAATCGCCTTGCACAGCCTGCAGAAATTCTTCGATGGTTACAAACGGGGTGTTCTGGCGGGCATCGTATTCATAGAGACGGCGGTTATCGGGCCGGCGGGAAAAGTGGCGCTTCAGCCAAGGGCCGGCTTCATTTGACGGAGTGTTGGCGAGCAGCGCGGTTGTCGCCGGCGGCAAGCGCAAAGAGCGCAACAGCTCGTCATCGCTGATGTGGTTGATCTTTGAGGAAAAATAAGCGCTGTCCAGGAAGGTGTCGTGCCATTCGGACAGAAAGAGCGCCGGATCGATGCCTGACCGGTCGCTGTTGTCGACCGGTTGGTCGCAAAGAGGGCAAAACCACTGCTCGCCGATGTGATAGAGTTCGGAATAACGGGTGATCAGCGGTTCTTTTTGCGGTTTGGCAGTGCCGGGCAAGAGATGAATCAGAATGAGCACAAGAATCCACGCGGGTCGGCGCATGGTAAAACCTCCATAAAAAACAACTCTGGTTTTGCCAGAGTTTAAATATAGTCAATCCGGCAGGAGAACACAAGCACAAATGGCCGTCAGCCAAAGCAAATCTTGACTTTGAAGTCCATCTTGTTTATAATCTGAAAAGGGAGCAACACACAATAGAATTTACGGTCTCCGGATGCGCAAGTTCAGGAGAATTGAAAATAGATCCGCATTCATGAAAGGAGTGGGTATGAACCGCACCATCGATCGGCGGGATTTTATCCGCCGCAGTGTCCTGGCCATGGGAGCATTGCCGTTGTTGGGTCAACTGGGCAGCAGCGCATGCTCTGATTCCGCTTCTGCTTTTCCGCTGAATCTGTTTTTTACCAGCAAGGAGGTGCCGCTGCTGCGCAAACGCACCGAGTTGCCGATGTTTAAAGAGTATTGGGCGGAAGTGCTCGCCGCTGATATCGCTGCTGACCGCAAATTTTTGCTGCAGGAGCTCCAACTCAACAACCATATCCATCATATCGCGCGTGCCTATCAAATACTCGAACGCGAGGCATTTGTCTATTTGCTAACCGAGGAACCGGAACGCGGTGAACTGGCCCATATGGCCGTGCAAAAACTGCTGCAGTTCAGGAAATGGGATTATCACATGGAAGCGGGCAAAGACATTATCGGTCTGCAACGCGCTCCCGGTTCGCTCATCGCCATGAGTCTGGCTTACGACTGGCTCGGCGATCTGCTCAGCAAGGATGAGAGGGAAGAGATGGTGCGCCAGATGGCTGACAAGGGGTGCGAGCCATGCTACAACGCGCTGTACGGCATGCGGTATCCGGACCGGGTGGTCGGTTGGGGGTATGACCCGGAGAGCAGCTTTTTTACCGTGCGCGACATGCGGCGATGGCCGATCATCCTCGACCGCACCAACCTCAAAATGGTACCTGTCGGCGCATTGGCGGTCGGCACCGCCGCTCTGCTCGGCAAAGACGACCGCACCGCTCGATGGCTCGAGATGGTCACCCACAGCTATAAGCAATTTGTCAAGCTCTTCTTCCCCGACGGCAGTTATGACGAGGGATCGGGCTATTGGAGCTATACCGCCAGCCATATGGCCTTGTGTGTCGAGGTTCTGAAGCGCAAAAAACTGGCCGAGCTTTTCGATGATGCCAATTATGCCGGCATGATGCGTTTTATGCTCGCGCTGCAGATGCCGCACGAGGGTCACGATCCCTATTGTGTCAATTTCGGCGACAGCGGCACCAGTTTCGACTCCGGGATCGGGTTCTGGATCGCTTCGCGCTCGCGGGATGGTTTGTCGCAATATGTTGCGGAGAAATTTGCCCGCAGCCACAACCACTTTTCTCTGATCTGGTACGACAACACGGTCAATCCCGAGCCGCCAAAAGCGCAACGGCAGCTGCACCACCTCGATCTCGACTGGGTGATCAGCCGCACTGGCTTTGAAAAAGACGACCTGGTGGTGGCGATGCGCAGCGGCAAACCCAGCAACCACGAAAACGCGGACCGCAATTCCGTGCTGCTTAAAGCCTACAGCGAGGTGCTGCTCAATGATGTGAAACATCCGCCTTATGATCATCAACATCCGGCCTGGATGCTGCGCACTTCGCCGGCGCACAACTGCGTGTTGATCGACGGCCAGGGCCATCAATATCATGATGGAATGGAAGGGACCAATCCATCCAAAGCCGAGGCGAAAATTCTGCGAACGGACGATCAGGGCACTTTCCATTACTGGGCCAGCGATGCAACCCAGGCCTATGCACTGGTCAATCCGGACGTCGAGTCGGTCACACGTTCCGTCATCGTGCTGCTCGATTTGCCGGCGGTAGTGGTTGTGGACAAATTGATCAAAAAGCACGATCGGTCCTTGTTCAGCGCGCGTTGGCACATCGAAAATCAGGACAGTGAGGGTGGCGCCAAAATCGACGGCCGTCGATTCGTCATTCAGCGGCCGCTGGCGAGGTTTGCCGGCATGGTCGCCGGCAGCGAAAATTTGCAGGTCGAGCTTCAAACTCTGCCCATCCCGGTCGGAGAGGGCGTTTACCCGTTTGTCGAGATCGGCACAAAAAAGAAAGCAAAATCAGCTTTGCTGCTGATGGCCGGCTGTCCGTTGCGAAGTGATGAAAAGATACCCGAGATCAACATCGAAAAGAAGGGCGATTATTGGCGCATCCGCATCAGCCGCCAGGGCCGCAGCGCCGAGGTGAAAATCTTTGATCGAGGCGCGGTGCCGGAGTACGAAGTGGTATAATTGAATGCCGACGATTCGCGTCGGCTGCCATTGAAGAGAGTTGGTTTTCTTGTAGGGCGACCAGCGTGGTGGCCCTGCGAAAATGTCCAGGTTCGAGTCTTTCTGGCCGGCCAACCATGGTTACGAGAGATGGTTTTCGTGCAGGGCGACCAGCGTGGTCGCCCTACAACTTTTAAGCGGGCTTGAGATTTTCCTGACCGGCCAACCCCGGGTCGGTCTGAATTTCTGTCCAGCGATGTGGATCGAATGAAACAGCTATTGTTGAGGGACCGTTTTTGCCGCTGCCTTTTGTGCAATTCCAGCGAGTCGCGTTTGCCTATGAATCGGCTGTTGAAGATCTTTTCAGCGACCTGTCGCTCCATTTTGCTCCCGGCTGGACCGGGATTGTCGGCGCCAACGGTGCGGGCAAGACCACCCTGTTAAAGTTGGCTGTCGGTCTGCTGCAGCCGGATGCCGGCTTTGTCATGGCGCCGCCGAACCGGATCTATTGCGCCCAGCGGACCGATGATCCGCCCGCTCGTCTGGCCGATTTTCTCGAAGATGCCGGCAAAACCGCGGCCATCGTTCGCGGTCATTTGGGAGTGCAGGCTGATTGGCCGGCGCGGTGGTCGACCCTGTCGCATGGTGAGCGCAAACGCGCCCAAATCGCGGTCGCTTTGTGGCAGGAGCCGGATGTTTTGGCCATCGATGAACCCACCAATCATATCGACAGCGCTGCGCGCGAATTTCTGTTGGCCGGTCTGCAAAGTTTTGCCGGAGTGGGCTTGCTGGTGAGCCACGACCGCGAATTGTTGGATGTGCTTTGCCAGCAATGCCTGTTCTGCGATCCTCCGCATGCGGTCATGCGGCCCGGCAACTATACCAGAGGTGCGCAAACCGCTGTGGCGGATGAACAGGCCGTGCAAAAGCAGCGCGACGCGAAAAAACAAGCCTTCAAGAAATTGTACCGCGAGGTCGGACGTCGCCGCGAGCTGGCGAATCAATATCAGAGCAAACGATCGAAAAAGGGCATTGCCAGCCGCGACCATGATGCAAAGCAAAAAATCGATGCGGCGCGTTTGGCGGGCAAAGATATCGTCGGCGGCAAATTGCTGCGCCAACTGGACGGACGGGTGGAACACGCCCGGCAGGAGCTGGACAACATCCAGGTGAAAAAAAAGTACGAGTTGGGCATCTGGCTGCCCGGTTCGGTGTCCAAACGCAACGCGCTTTTTCAGCACGAAGCCGGGGTTTTGCAGTTGGGAGCAAAAAAGGAATTGCGGTTTCCGCAGCTGGTGATTCGGCCGACCGACCGGATTGCGCTCACCGGGCCAAATGGAGCCGGCAAGAGCACCTTGCTGCGCTGGTTGCTGCCGCAATTGAATGTGCCACCGCTGCAGCTGACCTATCTGCCGCAGGAGATCGATGCAGCGCAGTCACGCGCGATTCTCGACGATGTGCAAGCCCTGCCGCGCGAACAGCTCGGTCATGTCATGACCATCATCAGCCGTCTCGGTTCGCGGCCATACCGGTTGTTGGAGAGCGCTGAACCCAGTCCCGGCGAAGTGCGCAAACTGCTCCTGGCGTTGGGCATGACCCGGCAGCCGCACATCATCGTCATGGACGAGCCCACCAACCATCTGGATCTGCCGTCGATCGAATGCCTGGAAACCGCGTTGGCGGATTGTCCCTGCGCGCTGCTGCTGGTCAGCCATGACCGCCGTTTTTTGCAGGCGCTGGTGAGGCAGGAATGGCAGCTGGGGGGAAACATTTCGAATTTCGAATTGCGAATTTCGAAATTGGAATAATTGTCCGGGGTCAAATCGGGGTTTGTTTTCTGTGGACTTTGCGGTTAATTAATTTTTGTGGTTCATTTTTCTCCTTGCGTCTTTGCGGTGAAAGCTTAACCGCAAGGACGCCAAGACGCAAAGAAGAGAGAAAGAATTGAAAGGAAAAATCAAAAAATCAGTTTTGTTATTTCCTTTGCGTCTTTGCGCCTTTGCGGTGATATTTGAGATTTGTTTTTCTCCTTTGCGCCTTTGCGGTGAAAGATTAACCGCAAGGACGCCAAGACGCAAAGAAGAGAGAAAGAATTGAAAGGAAAAAACAAAAATCAGTTTTGTTTTCTCCTTTGCGTCTTTGTGCCTTTGCGGTGATATTTGAGATTTGCTTTTCTCCTTTGCGTCTTTGCGGTGAAAGATTAACCGCAAGGACGCCAAGACGCAAAGAAGAGAGAAAGAATTGAAAAGAAAAAACAAAAATCAGTTTTGTTTTTTCCTTTGCGTCTTTGTGGTTGATTTGTTATTGCGGAGTGAAAATGAAACAGATTCCCACGCTCGAGACAGCTCGCTTGCTGTTGCGTCCATTTTGCCTCGATGATGCCGCAGATGTGCAGCGCCTGGCCGGCGACTGGGCGATCGCCGATACAACGCTCAACCTTCCGCATCCCTATCCGGACGGAGCAGCCGAAGAATGGATTTCAAGCCATCAGGAAAAGTTCGACCGCGGCGAGGCACTGGTCTTTGCCATCGAGCGCAAGGCAGACAGCATTCTTGCTGGCGCCATCGGTCTGCATCAGATGGTGCCGGGTCATCAAGCCGAGATGGGCTACTGGATCGGCAAGCCCTATTGGCAGCAGGGCTATTGCACCGAAGCGGGCGAGGGGGTTCTGAACTTTGCGTTTACCGATCTTGGTCTTGTGCGGGTGCATGCCTGTCATTTCAGCCGCAACCCCGCCTCGGGCCGCGTCATGCAAAAGCTCGGCATGCGCCACGAGGGGACGCGGCGGCAGCACGTCGAAAAATGGGGCAGATACGAAGACCTCGAGCTGTACGGCGTCCTGAGAGAAGAGTGGGAGAAGAGCAGGTCTTCCCTGACGGCGATGTGCTGATACCCCAGAAGGTGCTGATGCACTGGCGCAAGTGGTGTTCTTGTGCCGTGCGCGGCAGCCAAACCGCGCGAGCTCAATCCTCACTCCCGGATCCCCATCCGTTCAAACCGATGCTTAAAAACCTTTTTTAAGGACAAAAAATGCCCGCTAAGGGCGATTTTTGAACATTTTTTAGGGCTAACAACAAGTTTTACAGTTATAGTTTTTGGTCCGACCCGAAAATTCCAATGCGCAAAAAGAAAACCAACGGGGAAACAGGCGGTTATAGGATTTGTGCCGCTAGGCCAGGAAAGAGCATCAACCGATACCATCAGCCATCACAGTTCTTGGCGGCTGTGACGGCAGGGCTGGAAGGCTGCATCCCCGGCGTCTGGCCGGAAACGAGTACCGCCATCGAAAATGACGCTATCGACGGCGGTTCACTGTTTGCCTCTCAACCGGGGAAGAACTTTCCTCAGTGGTCTGCCTAGAGTTCTATTTCAGCAGCATCATCTTGATCATCTTGCTAAATCCAGCCGCCTTTAACTGCAAGAAGTAGAGACCCGCAGTGGCAGCGCCCGCATCCCACATGACCTTATGGTAACCCGCCTCCTGATATCCGGTCTGAATCGTCTGAATCAGCTGGCCTTGGGTGTTGTAGATCGACACCGTCACTTCACCGGCTTGTGGCAACGCGTATTCCACGGCCGTCGTCGGGTTGAAGGGATTCGGATAGTTCTGCTCCAGCGCGAATTCACTCGGCACTCCGGGTTTGTCCATGGCCACGGAGGTAACGACATTCCCCTCACCAGATCGATCGCTTTCGTTGCCGGCCATGTCGGTTGCGGTGACGACATAGCAATAGACTTTGCCGACTTCGACACCATCATCCGTGTAGGTAAGGTTTTGGGTGGTGGCGAGAGCGGTGCCAAAGTCGTCGGATTGTTCGCGGCGATAGATGCTGTAAAAATCGACATCGTCGACCGGGGTGCAGGCGGCTTCCCAGCTCAGAATGATGCTGTTGCCCTGGGTGGTGATTGCCAGACCGGCCGGTGCATCCGGCGCCAGGTTGTCTTTGGCCATGGCGACCACCAGCTCGCTGACCGCAACGATCTCAGGATCTGTCGTGCAGGCGTTGATGAACACACCTGTCTGTTGATCATTCGCCAGGGTGGGGATGACAGTGCCATACGAGAAACCCATGCTCGGGAAACCGGCGGCCGGAATCGTAGCGACAAAATCGACTGCCAGCGCATCTCCTTCGAGAAAATAGAACTCGCCCGTGACAGGCTGTTTGACGGCTTTGGCCAGCGTTTTCATGTCGGCGTAGACGCCGGCATAGCTGGATCCCGCTGTCGGCTCGTTGACCCGCCAGATATCGTAATGGGTCACCGGAAAAGCGACCAGATCGCCGACATCGGTCATGTCCGCCCAATTTGGCCATTCATACACCAGGTCATTGGCTGACCCGGCGAAGGTCAATTGCAGCTGCCTGCCGTTGTCCTGCGGCACATCGACCAGCTCGGTGATCGCCGGCGCGTTGGTGCCGGCATAGACCATCACGTCTTCGACACTGGCGCCCATGATGTATGAATCTTCACTTTTGACACCGAAACGGATCCAAACCGTATTGCTGCCGCTTGCTTTGGCCGCATGCAGAGCCGGGGTCAAATCGGTGTTCATGTAGGCGAGAGTGTTGGTAACCAGCGGATCACCGCTATAAGCCATGTGCGGCAAGCGATCGAGGTTGCCGCTGTCGGCTGAATCGTCCTGGGCGAACTCGAAGGCATTTACCCAGCTCTGACCGCCGTCGACGCTCCAGTCAACGGTAAAGGCGTTTTTCTGACAGCCGAAGGGAGGGCTGTAACCCGGATAGCCCGGACGATAATAGGTATAATAGCGCACTGCCAGGGTGTTTTGGGCATTGAGATCGGTGACATCGATCGGCGGGGAGATCAGGTATTCTTCCAGCACTTCCGAGCTGTCCATCACCGCGTCCTGGTCAGGTCCGACCTCGAGATCGCCCCAGCCATAGGAAAGGATGGCGCCGATGAATGGCCCGTCCTCGCCAAATTGGTTGACGATGCCGCCATACTCCCACTGGTTAACATTGCTGTTGAGAATGGCGTTGCCGCCGTCGTTGACCACGGTCCAGCCAAAATCCTCCAGAGATGATTCGCCCAGATAGGGCGCGAAATTGGTGTGATAGAGCGGGGTGGCGAACTGTCCACCCGGGACCAGCAAACCGACGGTGGCGGTGTTGTTTTCCGGATCGCCGTCGGCAAAGTTCAACTGCACGGACAACTCATAGGTGCCCGGGACTGTGGGTGTCCATTCGCGGCCGGCGAGCAGCGGCAATTCCAGACTTTCACCGACCGGAAAATCAGTGATGCGCTTCGGCATGCCAACCAGAACAGCGAGCGGGTTTCCTGTACCATCTTTGATCGTTCCCTGCCAGGCGACGTTGCCGCTGACTGGCTCGATGCCGGTATTCGTCACTTTGAGGGTGGGAGCGAAAGCTTTGTGCAGGGCGATGGTGTTGAGTCCGGACAAGCCGCTGATCGCCAGATCTTTTGGTGAAGCGCCTTCGCCGAGCAGCTGAATATCATCGACAAAAAGGCCGCGGCCCATGATCGCATCGCCATCGGAGCTCCAGAGAATCCCAATGCGAATGTCATCGCCGGGGAAAAACACTTGTTTAAAAACTGGAACGGTGAAGCGGCGAGAGGACCAGTTCGGAGTGGGATTTGGGGTTCTACCAACGAGGCCGGGATAGCCCAGAACGATAGAAACAAAACCGTCGTTGTCCATCAGCGGATCGCCTTCGGCGCCGTCATAAAAAAGGTTGCCGCTGCTGTCCGCGACTTTGATCTCGTCGATCGCCCAGAAACCCTGCCGCACAGCCAGGTCGGTATTGGCTTCGAAGCGGATCTGAATGGTCTGGCCGATAAACGCGGACAGATCAAAACTCTCGTCGACAAAACCGTTGCTGGCGCCCACATCGCCCCAGTGGTTGAGGTAGGTGTAGGTATCAAAGCCATCGGTGCTGACCTGCAGAACCAGATAATCGTATGCTTCTTCGGTTGCATAGTCATGGCTAAAGGTCAGATTGACTTGCCCGGTGGCTGCGCTCAGGTCGATCTGCGGGGTGATCAGCCATTGCCGGCCATGACTTTCGGTGCTGCCCGCGAGCATATCCAGATGGTAGGCAGAGTTGCCGGCAGCGACATGCTCGCCGCCTACCTGCCAGTAGCGCTCGACTCGAAATAAAAGATAGCCAAAAACAAAAGGATCGTCAGGGTAAATCTGAGGCGTGTCCAGGTCGTAGTTGAAGGAGATCAACACATTTTGCAGGGGACTGACAAAGCCGTCGATTTCGACCTGTTCCGGAAGGGTGATGATCGGCGAAATTAAAAATTCGGCCCAGCTGCTGTAAGTCTCGGTCGCATGCCAGCTGTGGGTGGGGCTGGCAAAATTGCTTTCCACCAGCTGCCAACTGCAGGTTGGCTGATATTCAGTGGTGTTATACATATAATTTGGATTGGATTGCCAGACCGGCTGGCTGCCTTCGAAATCATCTGCCCAGAGCAGGGCATAGTCTTCCGCTGCTCCGTGAGTGCGGAAAATGTCGGCACGGCCCGGTTTTTTGGCTGGGATGTTGTTGTTCACCGACAGCTGCGAGGACTTGGACAAGCCATCGGCAGAAAAAACGGAAAAAGTTGACAACAATAAAGAAAAACACATCAGCAGGAACAAGGTATTTTTTTTCATCGACTTCTCCTTGGTATCAATTTATCGTTTTTCGTCCAGGCGATCGATGCCGAAATTAGTGGGCTTGCAGCCAATTCAGAATCGGCGTCCAGACCAGGGATTCGGCGTTATGGGACAAAAAGAGATCGATATGGGCGAAATCGAGCGCTTCCTCGCCGACAGCCTCCAGACGGATGAGCAAATTCTGCCTGTCCGTACTGCCGAGGAGAGTCGGAGTAAACGTGCTCACCGCACCGAATCCGCCGGCGGCAGCGACGTTAAAGACCGGCACGGTGATCAGAAAGAGATTGTCATCCCAGGGCACGTCGACCGCATCAGAGATCGTTGCGCAATAATCCACCTCAAATCGTGTGGCTTCGTAGGGCACCGAGTCGATCATGAAATCCAGAGCCTCATCGATGCTGACGTACTTGAAATCGATCGGCATCTCATTATCCATCACCCCGGCGAAATAATGGTAGGTCAACGGGGCGGAGGGCAGGGCACTGACAGCCAGAGCCGCTTGTAAATTGGTCAGTCCTTCGATGTTTGCCGAAGGCGCGTCCGGATCATCCCTGGCAGGTTGCCCAAAAATCGGAAAGGGATCGATGTCTGCGTAGGTGCCGGCATCCCATAGGCTCTTGTAATAGTCGTAGAATCCAAGGTAAACCTCTTTCCAGAGCGGATCATCACATTTGAACGCGCAATCGACCGGGATCCATCCGCCGATCACTCTTTTGTTCTTTGGCAGCACGGCTTCTTCATTGAGCACGGCATAGCCGGTCAACACGCCGCTGCTGTACCCCAACAAATTGAGGGTGTTGTTGCCACAGCCGGTAAAAATGCGGGCTAAATGGGCGATTTCCAGGGCAAAACGCAAATTTTTGGCCTGATTTTCCATGCCCCAATCTTTCATATAGGAAAAATTGGTTTCGCTTTGTGGAACCAGAGCCCAGTTCTGATCGATGCCCCAGACATCGATGTCATTTCTGGCCAAATAGATGGCAATGCCAAAGTCGTCCTCGATGTGAGGGGTGCGCACGCCGTTCAAAAACATGCCGGTAAAGTCTTTCACGTCACCGTGCTGTAAAAAGATATTCGTTTTCGTCTTGATCGGTTTGCCCTCATTTTTTTCTTTGACGACGCGGTGAATGCCGATCACATCATTGAGTCCGGTTCCGGCCGGAACCTGGAATGAATAATGAACAATGTCGCCGCTCAACACTTCGCGATTGAACAAAGGCAGAGTCTTGGGGATGTACTTTTTGCCCGCAACCCAATCCTCCATATCCCAACCGCTTGTTTCCAGCAGGTCCAGAGCGATCATCTCGGCATCGCTATACTGCGGTTCATCCGGTCCGGTCGGATCCTTATGGCATGCAACCATCACAACCATAAGGCAACAAAAGATGAAAAAAAGATGATGGAATTTCATAACGCCTCCTCTTTTGCTGTTTTGTTTGTCTGTTCTGATAAAGACTTGCCACCGAAGCGGCTCAAATTTATCCGCGGCAATATCTCCAGATCGATCGCTGCGATGGGTCAGAGCTTATTTCATCAGCGTCATTTTGCGGGTCAAGACGACATTGCCGGCTTGCAGGCGATAGAAATACAAGCCAGCGGCCTGGGAGCCGGCGTGCCATGTTGCTGCGTGTGTTCCGGCACCCATGGGGCCGTCGACCAGATCGACCACCTTCTCTCCGCGCAAATTATACACCGTCAGTTTGACCCGGCTGTTCTTTGCCAAGGAGAAGCGAATGGTGGTGCCGGGATTGAACGGATTGGGATAATTCTGCTCAAGATGATAGCCACCGGGCAGCGCAGAAATCTGCTGAACGGCGGTTGGCGATGTATAGGGCTCAGTTGAAGGGATGTCGGTTTTGAGAAAAAGATGATCCGGCTTCCCCAAAGGCGCTTCGCCCGTATCGAAGGATCCGGCGATCGTGTCGCTCTGGTAAAGAACGTTGAGCTTGCCCGCCTCATTCCATTGCGAGAGATAGGGATAGCGATCATCCCGATCGATGCTGTTGGTCAGGTTGACCGGCTCGCCCCACTGCAAGCCGTTGTCGGCTAAAGCCACCGCCCAGATATCGCCATATGCGATATGGCTCTCAGGGTCGAGCAGAGTCGAATCGCCGCTGAATCCGACAAAGGCGCAGATCAGAGTGCCGTTTTCGTCGATGCCGAGCTTGGGATAGCCTATACGCCAGTGATTCCAGCCGGTGGGACGCTCGCCGCCGATGGTGCCGAAATCGCCGGCAAAATGGAGTGAATCCCAACGTACGACAACGGTCGGCTCTCCGTTGTTGACGTTTTCAGCCCAATGCATGATGCGTACGGTGGTCGTGTTGTAATCGATGCCGTCTTTTGCGGGTTCATGATCATCGACCATATCCCATACCACGTGCAGCTCTTCGCCGACATACAAAGCGCTGAGGCCCAGCAACAGCCCGGGTATAACATCCAGAGAAGTGTCGGCAGTAAAGTTTGTGATCAAATAGGGATCGCCGAAAGTGCGGCCATAATCGGTAGAGGTCATGGCGATGATGTTGTTTTCGCCCCAGCGGTCGGATTTTGAGACATCCAGCCTATTGGTCAACAAGGTGGTCACTTTGCCGCCCTCGCTGTGAACGGTGCATCCTATAATTTCATTGTCAATCTGCGGGAATAGATTTTGCGGTGTCCCGAATAAGCCGCTGTTGGGATTGCACCAGTTCCACATATCTTGAGCGTCATCTTCCATGGCATAGCTCGTAAAATAGACATAGTCATCGGTGGGCACAGAAACGTGTGGCATAAAGGTCATTTGGCTGTCGCGCGGCGCGAGAAATTCGGTAAAAATACCAAAACCTGCCATCACATCGATAAAGACAGATGGGCCTCTGATTAAACCAGTCGGATTGGTTTCGATGGCAATGACGGCATTGCCCATGCTGTTGTTATCCAATGATGAAAAAAGTCCATTGCGCGGTGCAACAGGCCCAAGAAGATTCCAGCTTGCACCGAAATCGGTGGAATAGGAATAGTAGGCATTATAATTGTCGGGCTCATCTGTAGCGCCCTGAAAAACCGCATGCGCCGTACCGTCGAGCATGACAGTGAGGTGCTTTTCGTCGCCGCCCGTGTTGCTCTGCCAGTCAACAAAGGTTACCGGGTTATCGCCGACGATTGAGACACCTGGCGATTGGGAGACCGTCCGAGTCTGATACAGCGCGCGGGGAGAAGCGGAATGGTCGGTTCTGCTTCCAACTTGCCGAGAAATGAGCAGGGCGCGGTCGCCGAGTTTTTTCATCTCAGCAGACGCTGCGCCGGCAGCGATAAAACAAGCGGCTAAAAATAGAATCATCCTTTTCATAAATTATCCTCCGATTGAATCACGTGGATGTGTCCATCTCAGCAGACGCCCCCCAACGCCTGCTGATTGTGTAGATTATAAGGCCAGCACTGCTGTGAGATTATCAGATCTGGAAACTGCAGCACTTTATTTAGTAATGCATGGCGGCCGTGTAAAGATGGACTCAGTAAAAAGGATATTTTTAAGAATCCATTTGCTTCTGTCTCAACTAAAATGGAAAAGCGAGTTGGCAGGCCGGAGAGGCTTCAGAGATGCTCAGAGAAGCAGTGAGGATTATTAAAAACCTGCGCGTTATACGATTTCAGATCTTGACAACACTAAAACTCGCTCTTAAATCCAGAGAGTAGGGAAAGCATCCCCTGGCAATCAAATGCAAAATAAACCGCTGCATGATATGAGGCTAACACAGGAGTGATGATCTATAACAGCAGAGTGACGGGATGGAACTATTTCTTGCCGATTTGCGGTATTTCTCTGTACTCGGACGGCAAACAGCCATACTGTTCTTTAAAAGAAGCGGCAAAATAGGAGAGGTGGTTGAAGCCCACGGAATAGGCGATTTCGCTGACTGAGCCGGCCTGGCCGCGCAGCAGATCGGCGGCGCGCTGCAAACGGAGGGTGCGGATGAACTGGTTGGTTTTCATGCCGCAGAGCCCAACCAGTTTTCGGTTCAGGTGGGCGCGGCTGACGCCCAACTGCCGGGCAAGCGCTGCGGCGGCAAATGTCGAATCCTCGCAGTTCTCCTGCACCACGGCTATCGCTTTGTGCAGAAATATTTTATCTGCCGCAGCGACAGGGTGGCCGGCCTGTGGCTCGCCCAGATTGGCGAGATCCTGCTGCACGCGCTCCTTGATCTGTTCCTGCAGATGGAGGAGGTTGCGGATCCGCAGGAGCAGTTCCCGGCGGTCGAACGGCTTGGTGAGATAGTCAGAGGCGCCCAAATTCAGCCCTTTCAATTTGTCATCGCCGCTGCTGCGGGCGGTCAACAACAGGATCGGAATGTGGCTGGTGCGGATATCCGCGCGCAAGGCCTGTGCCAGCTCATAGCCGTTCATGCCGGGCATCATGATATCGCTGAGAATCAAATCCGGCAACTCGACCAGGGCTTTGCGCATGCCTTCATTTCCGTCTTTGGCTTCGTGCAGTCGGTATTCCACGCCCAGCTGCTGGCGAAGGAGGGTTCGCATGTCCGGGTTGTCTTCGACCAACAGAATCGTCTTGCGGGTGTCCTCTGCTTGTGATTCTTCGGATGCAACAAATGGCATGGGTGCCATTGCAGGATCCTCATCCCCCGTTTTTTTTGCTGAAAGGTGAAAACCAGCGAATTCGGACTCGTCAGCGATCTCTTCGGGTTTCAGATGTTTTTTGCCGGTCGGCAAAGAGACGATAAAAGTGCTGCCCTTGCCCGGGGTGCTTTGCACCGTGAGTTCGCCGCGGTGCAAATGGACCAACTCGCGGCTCAGCGCCAGCCCGATTCCCGTTCCCTCTGCCGAGTTCTGGTTTTCATCCCGGTATCGGTAAAAATAGTCAAAGAGATGCGGCAAGGCGTCCGCGGCAATGCCCGGACCGTTATCGGCGACCAGCACCTGGATACATTGCCGATTTTTCACCGCGATGGGTCCATGCAAAGTCACCTTCACCCGGCCGCGCCGGGGGGTATATTTGACCGCGTTGTCGATCAGATTGACAAAGATTTTTTCCAGTTTTTCCGCATCTCCCCAGACCAACAGCGGGGAGTCGGTACTCTCTTTCGACGGGACGAGCTCGAGCGAGAGTTTGATATGGCGACGGCCGGCCAGAGATTCGAAAGAAGCGATGATTTCTTTCAGCAGCACCGCTATTTCCAAAGGTTGGGCTTGCAGGGCCATTTTCCCCGACTGTATCTGCGCCAGATCCAGCAGCTGTTTGACCAATGCCAGCAGTCGCCGCGTATTGCGCAGCATCATGGCATAGACGGCGGATTTGCCCTTGTCTTTCTCCTGGTGTATCAGTTCTTCGAGCGGTCCGGAAATCAAGGTCAGCGGGGTGCGGAATTCGTGCGAAATGCCGGCGAAAAAGCGCGATCTGGCCTCGTTCAATTCTTCCAGTTTTGTCGCGTGTTCGGTGTGGAGCTTGAGCTGCTGGGTGAGAAATTGGCGGCGATAATATCTGCGCACAGCCCAGACCAAAAAGGCCAAGCTGAGCAAAACGTACCCGCAATAGGCCCACCAGGTCTCGTACCAGAAGGGCCGAATCACCACTATTTGTGCAGCACCCTCATTGTTCCAGATGTTGTCGTTGTTGCAGGCGGTGACGCGAAAAGCGAAACGGCCGTGTGGCAGGTTGGTGTAGACCGCTTCGCGGTTGGTGCCGGCCTCCTGCCATTCCGCATCGTATCCCTCGAGCCTGGTGCGAAAGCGCACCCGTTCCGGAATTTTGTAGCTCAATCCTGTATAACGGAAGCGCAGATCCCGCTCGCGCGCAGCCAGACGCAGCAACTCCGGGCCGGCGGCATAGAGGCTGTCGGATGAGCGGATGGTTTCGATCAGGACCGGCGGCGGGACGGGATTCAGCGGCAGACGGTTGGGGTCCACCGAAATAATGCCTGCGATCGACGTGAACCAGAGGCGGCCGTCAGGGCTTTTCCAGCCCGAAGGCTGGCGCCGGCCGTTGCACTCCGCCTCACGCATACCGTCGAGGTGGTCGTAGACGGTGCAGTTGATCCGTTCGCTTTTGCCTTCGGCATATTCGGACAAAGCCTGTTTGGCGACCTTAAAGACCCCCTTGTTGCAGCTGCACCAAAAATTGAGGCTGTCATCTTCGAGCATGGCAAAGATGCGCTCGGAAAAGAGGCCGTCCCGGGCGGTAAAGCGGGTGTACAGGCCATCCCGATAACGAAAAAGGCCGTGGTTATTCGAGCCGATCCAGGTGGCCCCTTCGCGATCGCGGAACAACAGGGTGATGCCGTCATGTTGCAGCTCGGTCGGTATGGCTTCTTGATGAAAACGCCCGTTGCTGTATCTGTGCAACCCGCTCCCGAAAGTGCCAAACCAGATGTCATCGGCCGCCATTTCGAGGATTGCCGTGACCTCAGCTTTAGCTCCGTAGTGCGGATCAAAGATATAATTTTTCCAGCAAGTTCCGTCGAAATGGTAGAGGCTCCCCGTGGCTCCGGCCCACAGATCCTGATTGTGCGCCTCTGCCAGGGATCGAATAAGAGGCCCACTAATTCCCT
This sequence comes from bacterium, assembly GCA_029565675.1. Taxonomy (GTDB): domain Bacteria; phylum Zhuqueibacterota; class Zhuqueibacteria; order Residuimicrobiales; family Oceaniaggregativiventaceae; genus Sulfursilanivivens. Next base: position 12,541 of record JAKQNP010000028.1, on the reverse strand, counting down.
GAGGAAGATTCAAAAATTGAACGCGCCCTGAGGGAGAAAACCAGCCGGCGCCGCTTGCGAGGGTTCCGATCCAATAGCCGCCGCGCGCGGCGGGGATTACCGAGAGGATCTGGCTGGAACCCGGGACGGTTTCGACGCTGCGAATCGCAGTGCTGTCGATGAACACCAGTTGCCCGGATTTGAAGCCGGCACAGATCGTGCCGGAAGAGTCTGCGCAGACTGTATGGCCGTAGCCGGAGGGCAGTCCTTCCGGTTCCCCCCAGGCGGTAAAGGCCTTGTCGCACAGCCGCAACAGGCGGTCGCCGCCGAACCACAGCGATCCTTCGCGATCCTCAAGTATGGTCTCGTAGGACTCTCCGTCGAAGAGCAAGTCGCTCGGCGCTGAAAGTCCGGAGGGGCGGTCCTGAAAATAGCGGGCGATGCCCTGGCCGTCGGTGGCCAGCCAGACGGTGCCGTCGCGGTCTTCCAGGATGGAACAGATCCGCGCTCCTATCCGTTCCGGTCTCAGCGCCCAAATGAGTTCGAGCGAATAATGCGGATTTTGCAGCAAGCGGTATAGATAACCGCTGAGTGAGCCGACTAAAACTTCGCCTGATTGAAGCCGACAAAGGGCGCCGATGCTGCGATCATAAATCGGAGAAGGCCACCCCGGCATTGTGGCCAGACAAAAATTCTTTACAACTCCATCTCTGGCTCGATCGAGCAAAAGACTGTCAAGGGATATCAACGTCAAATCTTGATTGAAACGCCCCACCAGCAGGGTGCCGGCCGGATCGCGCAGCAGTGCCTGAATATTTTCGGAGCCGGTAAAGTCAGCAAATCGCCAGGTGGTCAGCTGACCATCTGCATAGCGGCACAAACCGTTTTCGGTGCCGGCCAGGACGCTGCCGTCATCCAGGCAGAGGATTTTGTTGACGACATTGTGGGCCAGGCCGTTTGCGGCATCCCAGGTGGCAAACGACGTTCCGTCGAACCGGCTGATGCCGCCGCCCTGGGTGGCCAGCCAAAGATTGCCCTGCTGATCTTCGGCTATATCCCGGATAAAATGGGAGCGCAAGCCGGTGTAACGATTCTTGTCGTAGAGAGTGAATTGCACGCCATCGAAACGCACCAACCCCTCCTGGGTGCCGATCCAGATGGTGCCGCGCGAATCCTGAAAGACTTTTTTTACGGTATTCATCGGCAGGCCGTCTCGGGTCGTATAGATGCGCATATCATATTGGCTGATCAATTTGTGCGGATCGAGCGCCCAGGTGAGATTGGTGCAGAGGAATAAAATCGATAGGAAGATACTCGAAACTAAAAGACGCAGTGCGCGCATATCCCCTCAACCGCAAGGCTGGAATTCGACAACTCCGACATGGGTTCGGAATGTTTTTGGGGTAGCGTGGAGTAGACGGTGAACAAGCCCCGATACAGTGAAAGATAATGAAGGATGGTGTATTTGCAAGAGGTTTTTGCTGGATTTTGGGCAGAGTGGATTGAAAAAAGAGTTGACAAAAGGAAAATATTTTTGTACTTTATGTTAGTAAACACTTACAAACAATGCTGGCATACGGCACATGATCAACGGAGGCGCGGATGGAAACACTGAGCAAACGCCAACAGGAGATCGTCCAGGCGGCGATCGATCTGATCGCGGAAAACGGCATTCAAGAGTTGACCATCAAGAAACTCTCCGCCCGCATCGGCGTGACCGAAGCAGCTCTTTATCGCCACTTTCGGTCCAAAATGGATATTCTGCTGGCCATCCTGGCGCTTTTCCGCCGCAGCGGCGAACAGACGGTGCAGAAGGTGAACACCCTCGCCGATACAAGCGGCGAGCGGCTCGAAGCGCTTTTTTTGCAGCGCCTGCACCAGTTGGCTGACCATCCAACCATTGCGGCCGTGATCTTTTCCGAGGAAATTTTCCAAAACGATCGTCGCCTGGCGGATACGGTCTATTCCATCATGTCCGACAATCTGGCCGCCATCGTCGAGCTGGTCGCCGAAGGACAGCGCCGGGAGCTGCTGCGCCGCGATGTCTCGGCGGAAAATCTCGCCATTCTGGTTATGGGTTCGCTGCGCCTGTTGGTGACCCGCTGGCGATTGACCGGATTTGACTTTGATCTGAACAAAGAAGGCGGGGAATTGTGGAAAACGCTTAAGGTCTTGTTGTATCGATAATTTTTTTATCCACAAAAGTCAGTAAATAATTACTATTAAATGAGGTCTTGCGATGTGCATTCGTTGCTGGTTTGCCCTGTCTTTAGTGTTCGTTCTCTCGGCGCCGCTGCCCGGCGCCTTGCCAACGCCGGAAGACGTCGAATATCTCTCTCTGACTGCGGCGGTGCAGCAGGCTCTGCAAAACAATCCTGTTCTTGCGGCCGCTGAAGCCCGCCATCAGGCTGCGCACTCGCGCGTCCGCGAAGTCCAAAGCAACCGCTTGCCGCAAATCAACGCCGCCGCGGGTGTCACTCGTTACGAAAAGCCGAACATGATCTTGCCGATCCATCAAGTCGGCGTTTTCCCGCCGCTGGATGACCAGATCTATCACAGCTCCATCGAAGCGCGTCTGCCCCTTTACAGCGGCGGTCGAATCGGTGCCGCCGTCGCCGCCGAAAAAGCGACCGCCGCCGAGCTGGATGCCTACCTTCAGGCTGAACGCACCCAGCTCATTGAACAGATCGGTCTCATCTATGTACAGGCGGCCGAGTTGCGCGACCGCCAACTCTTGCTGGACGGCGCCATGTCGGTGCTCGAGCAGCGCCGGCGCGAGATGGGGATCTTGCAGTCGGAGGGCCGTTTGTCGGAAGCCGATCTGGCGCTCGTCCATGCCGCCATCGCCGAGCAGCGCGCCGACAGCCTGCAAGCAGCGGCAGCGATTGGCCAGGTGCGGGCGCGACTGGCCTATTTTTTGGGATCCGACCATGCAGTCGCTCCCCTGATCGAGGACAGTCTGCATGTTCCGCCTGTCGAAACGCTGCTGCCAGCCGATTCTGCCGGAGCGGTTCAGGACGGGGCATCGGTAAAACAGGCACAAGCCCGCCTCGATCGCACCCTTGCCGGCCGGGCGCTCGCCAACCGGAGTTTTTTGCCTGAACTGGGTGCTTTTGCCGCTTATCAGTATCGCTCCGGGGACGATCGCTGGGATCCGCAGGGAGAATGGGCGATCGGAGTCAATTTGAACATTCCGCTTTTCACGGGTGGCAAACGACTGGCCGCCCGACAGGCGGCGCAATCAGAAGCAGACGGCGCACAACAGACGCTCCTGGCGATGCGCCGCCTGCAAGATACCGAGATGCATTTGGCGCTGCAGCAAATGCGCGATTCGCATGCCGTCCAACTCATCCTCGGCCGGGCTGTGGAATCTGTCAAACAGGTTGTTCAAGCCCAAGTCCATCTCTATCGAGAAGGCCGGCTGCCCTTGAGCGAGCTGTTGCAGCAAGAGGCCGAGCTGCTGGAACTGGAATTGCGACATCGAGTGCAGGTATACAACGAGATTCGCGCCTGGATGCGTTATCGAGCGCTGTCCGGTCGATTGGATGAAACGAGTTTGCAGGTAGTGATGCGGTATCCGCTGTCCGACCGATGAGCCGGATACCGCTGTTACAGGAGGAAAAGACATGAATGCGATGCAATGGGTGAGATACAGCTTGGCAACGCTTGTGCTGTTCGTTTTTCTATCACTACAGGGCTGCCGGGAAAAGCCGTCGGCAGCGGTTGAGCAGCCCACGGCGGTGCGCGTGATCCGGCCTGTGAAAAGGGATATGCAGGAACGCATCTCCTATCTCGGCACCTGGCATGCGGCGCGCGAGATTCAGATCATCGCGCAGGTGCAGGGGACCGTTCAGGAGCTGCCCGTGCCGGAAGGCGGCCGTATTCAGGTGGGCGATCTGTTGTTGCGCCTGGATGCGCCGGATTTACAGGCAGCGGTGGATCGTCTGCGCGTCGAGCGCGATTACTGGGAGCGTCGCAGCGCAGCGGATCGACGCTTGGCGGAGCAAAACGCGCTGCCGGCCGAACAAGTTGAGACGAGTTTGCGGGCGTTCGGCAGCGCCGACGCCGCCTATCGCGAGGCTCTATCCCGGCTGGACAGAACCGCTGATCATTCGCCGGTCGTCGGGCAGGTTTTTAAGTGGTTGGTCGAGCCCGGCCAGCACGTTATGCCCGGCCAGCCTATGTTGTTGATCGGCGGCAATCGAGTCGAGATTCAGGTCGAGGTGATCGATGACGACCTGCAGCGCGGCATTCGACCAAAGACTTTGGCCGAGTATGAAGATTTGGCCGGCAAGCGGCATCGCGCTGCGGTGAGCGAGGTGGCCGTGCGCGCGGAAGGCGCTTCCCGGACCTTCACCATCAAGATTCATCCGCTCGAAGCGGATGCAGGTGAAATCCGGCTCGGCGCGGCCGTACCGGTCGATTTTGTCCTGCGCGAAGCGCGCAGCGTTTTGGCCTTGCCGCTTGGCGCGCTTGCCGGTGATGAAAGCATTTTTGTGATTCGCGATGAACGTGCTTGGAAACAACCGGTGACAACTGGGATCGAAGAGGCGGGGATGATCGAGGTCGAGTTTGCCTGGAACGGCGAAGATCGGGTCGCGATTTCCGATTTGAACGCTCTGCGGGACGGCGTGCCGGTCTATGCCGTCTCGGCGGAGGAGGTGCAACCATGACGCTTTCCGATTTTTCTCTCGACAACCGCCACACGGTCTATGCCCTGACCCTGGCCGCGGTGGTGTTCGGACTTTTAGCCTATTTCAGCCTGCCGATTCAGCTTTTTCCGGAGACGGCTCCGCCGCTGGTCAATGTGTTGACCTCTTATCCCGGTGCGGCTGCGGCCGATGTCGCCGATCTGGTTTCCGATCCGATCGAAACCGAATGTGCGGCTCTGGAAGGTGTTTACCAGGTTTCCTCCACTTCGCAGGACGGCCTGTCGCTGGTTTCGGTCGAATTCGATTATGATTTGTCGGTGGAACTGGCGGCAATCGATGTGCAGAATGCCGTCGCCCGCATACGCGGAAAACTGCCGCGCGAGATCATCGAGCCGCAGGTGCTCAAGTTTTCCACCAGCGATCGTCCGGTGCTGACCATGGGATTGTCGGCAGAGGATTTGACCGCGGTTCGCCGGCTGGCGCAGGATGTTTTGGCGCCTGAAATTCAGCGCGTGCCCGGAGTGGCGCTGGTGGATGTATTCGGCGGACATCAGCCGGAAATTGCGGTTGAGATCGACCGCAATCGTCTCGAGGCTTACCGCCTGCAGCCTGCGGCCATTGTGGAAGCCATCCAGAGCCACAACGTCAGTCTGCCGGCGGGACAAATTCGCAGCGCCGATCGCCAATACACGTTTCGCATCGACGGCCAGAGCCGCACGCTGCGCGACCTGGAGGAAATTCCCCTGACTGCCCCTGACGGCAAACGCCTGCGGCTTCGCGACGTCGCGGAGATCCGGGAGGGAAGCGGCGAGGATCAGGCGCGTTTTCGCGTCAACGGCCGCGCCGCCATTGCCGTGCAGGTGTTCAAACAGGACAACGCCAATACCGTGGCCGTCGTCGAAGCGCTGCAGGCTAAATTCGCTGAAATCGGCCGGCGTTATCCAAACCTCGAGTTGATCGAAGCCGAAGAAACCGCCTCCTTTACCCGCCAGGTGGTTGACAATATGCTGGGCAGCGTCTGGCAGGCTCTGTTTCTGGCAGCGGTGATGATTTTTCTCTTTCTCGGCAGCATCCGGCGCGGCGCAGTGGTCCTGGTCTCCATGCCGCTGTCGTTTTTGCTCACCTTTGCCGGCATGAAGCTTTTCGCCATCGAAGTCAACATGGTCACCCTGACCGCGATCATTCTGGCGGTGGGCATGGTGGTCGACGCTGCGGTCGTGGTGCTGGAAAATATCACCCGCCGCCATCGCCAGGATCATCTCAGCGCTCTGGAAGCCGCTCGTCAGGGCGCCAATGAGATCCAGTTCGCGGTTTTGGCCGGCAATTTGACCACGCTGACCGTATTGGTGCCTCTGCTTTTCCTGTATGGCTTTGTCGGCAAAACATTTGGGCCGCTGGCATCGACCTTGATCATCGCCTTTGTCTCGTCGCTGTTGGTGGCCTTGATCGTGGTGCCAATCCTGACTTTGATGGTCTCCGGAGAGGGGGGCAGAGTGGAGGCTCTGGCCGGCAAGCTAACCGCGCCTTGGAACCGGCTGATGGATGCTGTGCGCGACTGGTATATCCGGCTTTTGCAAAAAACCCTGAACCGCCGATGGCTGGTGCTGGTTTCAGCGGTCGTGCTTCTGCTCTTCAGCCTGGTGTTGCTGCGAAGCCGCGGCATGGAGTTGTTGCCCAAGATGGACGGCGGTTCGAGTTTTGTTGCAGTTGAAACGAATCCGGGTTCATCGCTCGACGAGACCGAGAGGGTGATGGAACAGGTCGAGCAGGTTATTTTGCAGGAAGCGGAACTGGTGCGGCTTTCTGATCAGATCGGCTTCGAGCCGGGGATGCACTCGTTCGGCAGCGGCGGGGTGCAGGGGCCCACGCAGGGTTATCTCTCGATCACCTGGACGCCGCGCACCGACAGAAAGGAATCGATCTGGCAAATCCAGCAGCGGCTGCGCGAAAGGTTGGGTCAAATCCCCAATATTCAGAATTTGGTGGTGCGCGAATCGGGCAGCACCGCCAAAGCGACCACTGCCTCGTCGATTGTTGTGCGGATCAGGGGAGAAGATCCGCTCGTTCTGGATCGACTGGGAGATCAGGTGGTACAGAAAATCGCTTTGGTAGACGGCGTGGTCAATCCGTATCGCAGCTGGCGGTTGGATCAGCACAACCGGGTGATCAGTATCGACACCGATCGAGCCCTGGAAGTCGGAATTCCTCCGGCCCTGGCTGCCCGGCAGCTGGTGCACGCACTGGATGGCATTCCCGCCGGTATTTTTCGCGGGCAGGGTGAGAATACCCCCATCCGGGTCCGTTATGCGGCCGAGTTTCGTCGCCAGCGATCCGACGTCGAGTCGGTGCGATTGCTGTCGGCGCGGGACGGCAGTGCGGTGCCGTTGCGCAGCATCGCTAAAGAGCACGAGATGCGGGTGCAGGGTCTTGTCACCCGCCAGAACCTCGAGCCGACCCTGGATATTTTGGCGTTGCATCAGGGGCGTTCGCTGAATTTTGTCACCGCCGATGTCGCAAAAGCGGTCAAATCGCTGACTGTGCCGCAGGGATATTCGCTGATGCTGGAAGGCGAAAACAAGGATATGGCCGAATCGCGCACTGAACTGGTCAGGGCTTTGGGTGTGGCGCTTATCGCCGTCTATTTGCTGTTGGTCGCACAGTTTCGCTCTTTTGTTCATCCGATCACCGTTTTAATGGCGGTCCCGCTCAGCATGATCGGCGTTTCTCTGGCGCTGTGGCTGGCAGGCAAGCCGGTCTCGATGCCGGTGATGGTCGGACTGGTTCTGCTGGTCGGCATCGTCGTCAACAATTCGATCATTCTCATCGATTTTATCGGTCAACGCCGTGCCCAGGGCATGGAGCGGCACGCGGCGATCCTCGAATCGGTGCGCACCCGTTTTCGGCCGATCATGATGACTTCGTTGTCGACCATCGTCGGCATGCTTCCGCTGGCGATGGAGTGGGCATTGGGCGCTGAGCGTTTTTCGCCCCTGGCTGTGGGAGTGATCGGCGGTATGACTGCCTCGACCTTTTTGACCCTTTGGGTCATTCCGATTCTCTATGATGGACTGGAAGCTCTGCGCTTCAAGTTGATGGGAAGGGAAGTTGAGCAAGTCTGATGACCCGCATTGACCCTCTTTCCCAGCCTCTGGTTGGGAACGCTGTCTGGCGGCTCTGCCGCCGGATCATGCAGCAACAGCGCCGGCGAAGGCGAGGCAGAGCCTGGGATCCAGATTGAACTGCGCCAGTGAATGCGAGGCAGAGCTTCGGGGAAGGGGTTCCCAGGCGGAGCCTGGCAACCAGATGTAACGACACCAGCGAATGCGAGGCAGAGCTTCGGGTAAGGAATTCCCGGGCAGAGCCTGGGAACCAGATAATGAACACGATGCAAAGTCTGGGAACCAGGTGTAACCTGAACTAGGGTTGTGGCAGGTTTCTAAGCCAGTCGATGCAGCACTCCGTCCAATTTTCCAGGTTAGGATGGTTGACGGCAAGTGAGAAGCCATGCCCCCCGGTTGGATAGAGATGCAGTTCGGCGGGAATTCCCTGGCTCAGCAGTGCCCGGTAAAACAGCAGGCTGTTTTCCACCGGCACCACCTCGTCATCGCCGCAATGGACAAGAAACGCAGGCGGTGCGTCGTTGGTGACATGCAGTTCGTTGGAAAACGCGGCCACCAGGGTGTCGTCCGGATGGTCACCGATCAGTGAAGTTTTTGAGCGCATGCGGCTGCTTGTCTGGGTGAGGGTGATCACCGGATAGATCAGGATCATGAAATCGGGCCGGCAGCTCATTTTCTCGACCGGGTCGGCTGCTGTCGAGTCGCCACAGTCGAAATGGGTGCCGGCAGTCGAGGCCAGATGGCCACCGGCAGAAAATCCCATGATGCCGATTTTGTCTGCATCGATGTTCCATTCGTTTGCATGGAAACGGGTCAGACGGATGGCGCGCTGGGCGTCGAGCAGCGGCGATCGGTGGGGCACGATGTTGTTTTTCGAAACTGGCAGACGGTATTTCAACACCAGAGCGGCGATGCCTTTGCCGTTCAACCATTTGGCGACATCGGTGCCTTCCCAATCGTGTGCCACCACGCGATAGCCGCCGCCTGGGCAGATGATCACTGCCTGGCCGGTTGCCAGCTTTTTTGATGGCAGAAAGAGAGCGATATCGGGCTTGATGACGTTGCTGATGAAGACGATGTCGGTCGAGTCCCTCACTTCGACTTCATTCGACGGTTGCTGGTTGGGAATTGCCCCTTCCCACAGCGGCAGGACGGCATTTTGTCCGGCACAAAAGTCCGGGATCAGCGCGACCAGGAAAATATATAAGATCTGCTTCATGTCTGATTCCTTATATTAATCCAGTACTCGTTTCCGGCCTCCGGCCGGGAACGCCGTCTGCCGGCTCTGCCGCCGCATCATGTGGCAACAGCGACAACGAACACGAGGCAGAGCCCCGGGGAGTGGGTTCTCAGGCAGAGCCTGGGAACCAGATTGTTTTAACCCATCTCGTGCAAGGGTATCCCATGCACAAGATCGGCGATGCCGATCGACAATTGATAGATCCCGAACAGCAACAAGACGATTGCTGCGATCAACAGCAGGGTTTTGCTCACTTTTGCCCCCAGCTTGCCGGCAAAGGAAAAAAGCATGACGATGCCTGCCAGCATGATGATCATGGTCGAATAGAAACCGGCGATCAGGGCGATTCCATTGACAGGGGCGCTTTGCCAGCCCTGCAACAACCACGGGCCCATGACCAGGCTCCACGACAGATAGGGAGAAGGATTGATCAGGTTGACCAGCACGGCTCGACTAAGGGTTTGTTTTTTGGCGTCGGCCGAAACGTTGAGCGGCTCGACTTTTTTCCAGGCAATGAAGGCCTGCATGCCGAGGAACAGAAGAAACGCGCCGCCGCCGATTCTCAAACCGATGATGAGTTCTGTCGGAATTGTGCGGAGCAAAAACAGGACGAGCAGAACAATCGGTCCATCGCTGAGCACAGGCGCCAGAGCAGCGGGCAGTGTGGAGCGCCAGCCGTTTTTCAGGGTTTGCGAAATCAGATACGACTGCAGCGGCCCGGGCTGCACCGCACAGGCAAAAGCATAGGTGATGCCATAGAGCAGATAACGGGCATCCAAGCAAAAGCTCCTCTGTTGTGGGATTTGCTTAAGGGTAGGACCCTAGTCCAGGAAAGAAGCCGACTGCAGGTCCTTGCTCCGCTAAAGTTAATCAAGCGATCTTAACAGCTGATGCGTTCGGGTCGATGGCCGCAAAGCAAAGTCGTGTCCGTTGCGCTCACGCAACCGACGGCGGTCTTTGTATTTTTTGCCGCTGCCGCATGGGCAGGGATCGTTGCGCGGTATCTTGCTGCTCATCATATCCTCTCGGCTGTTCAATGGATGTGAATGGCCAAAGCGGCCGGATGGTTGCGCATTGTCGAACCAAGGAATAATAGATAAAAAAAGCAAAAAAGCAAAAATCAATTTATTATCCTCATCCGGCCTTAAAACGCATTATTACAGGCTAAAAAATGTTCGCTAAGGCCGATTTTTGGGCATTTTTTCCGGATAACCAATTAATAAACAACAGAATAATTTGGTCCGACCCCCGGAGAAATTCTGTTTTGAAAAGACTCGATAAATGTCTATCATAATCTAGATCCTTGCCCTCAAAACACATACCCGGATTCGGTGCGCAGCACCGGATCTTAAAGAAAATCAATCTGTTGGCAATGCGCGTTGGGTGAAAAGCGACCTTTTCGCAACCGCATCAAGAATAAGCGATTGAATGTTTTTTGATTCGGTTAACACCGAATCTGGGACATCGCCTGACCATTGAAAGGAAAACCCCATGCGGCGTTCGATATTGACCACCGTGCTGTTCATCGCTCTGCTGCTGCAGGGCTGCGGAGAACAGCAAAACAAAACCATCAAAACCCTGATCGACGATATCTCATTGCGCAAAATCGGCACCGGCGACCGGCGTCTAACCCTGCTCAATGCGGTTTTGCTCGACCCGCAAAACGGTGCCGATGCCTCTTTGCTGCAGACCACCCACAACTATGCTGACGGATGGGTGGTCAACTTTCAACCCTCAACCGGCAAGACCAGGATGCTCGACCTCGACGGTGCCATGGGCGCCTGGGCGATGGTCAGAAAAGCAGACCAGCTCTACATCGGCAGCCACCAGCCCGGTATTCTGTATCGCTATGATGGGGAGCAGGACAAGCTGTTGCCCATCCCCATTCCCCGGCCGAACGGCGAAGAGTTTTATTTCATCTGGAGCGCGGATATCGGCGACGACGGCTGTGTCTATTTCGGCACCTATCCCGAAGCCGCGCTTTTGCGCTACGATCCGCAGGACGGTTCATTTTACAATTATGGCTCCGTTGTGGAGGGTGAAAACTATGTTCGCCATGTAAATGCCCGTTTTCCGGGCAAGATTTTTTGCGGGGTGGGGGCGCATGCGGCGTTGGTGCGTGTGGATGTGGAGAGCGGTGAAAAAAGATCCATTTTACCTGAAAAATATCGGCACACTTCGTTTGTCTATCACACGGATCGTGTTGGCAACATGCTGATGGCAGTGGTCTCGCCGATGGAAAAACTGCTCTTTTTCGATCCGGAATCTTGCGAGTTGCTGCGCGAAGTGGATGTCCCCGAACCGGGCGCCGGTTTCGGCCTGATGAATTACGACAATTTTGTCGAGGTTGGTGAGGCGCTCTATTTCGGCATCACGCCCGGCGACAATCTCTATCGCTATGATTATAGCCGCAATGAGATGACCCTGGTCGCTGCAGGCGTGGGCGTGCCGTTCGGGCTGGCGCAGGACCGCTTTCTCTTTTGCCGCGACTATTTTGCCACCTATCGCGTTTTTGACCTCGAGCGCAACGAGGTGATCGTGGAAAGATCAGGTATATTTACCGGCTCGGGCATGGATATTTTTGCTCTTTACGAGGGCGTCGACGGAGCGGTGGCCGGCGGCAGTTATATCAATCAGGGCTTTTTTATCTACGATCCAGCCAGCGATCGGCTCACTTCCTTTGGTGCTGCGGTCAATTTCGGCGGCCAGATGCGGGTTATCGCCCCTTATCAGGGCAAATACTACCTCGGTCACTATACCCATGCGCGCTTATCGGTCTATGATCCGTCACGTGAATGGCTGCCGGGCGGCGGTCCCGATGCCAATCCGCGGGTCATAGGGCCGATCGGACACGACCAGGATCGTTTCGCTGCCACCTACGTCGGTGAGGACGGCAAACTCTATTTCGGCACCACCCCCGAATATGGCATTCTCGGCGGTACGCTCACGGTGTTCGATCCGGAGAGCGAGGAATTTGCGGTTTTCCGCCATATCGTGCCCGATCAAGCGGTTTTTGCTCTGACCGGTGACGGCAAAGGCACCTTGTACGGTGCCACCAGCGTGACCGGCGGACTGGGTGCCAAACCAACGGCGACCGAGGCCAAGCTATTCGCCTGGGATATGGTCAAACGAGAGAAAATTTGGGAGCGTCAGGCGATTGCAGGCGCTCAGGAAATGTGGGACCTTCTGTGGATGCCGGATAACCGGTTAATCGGTGCCGCGGATTCCAATCTGTTCATCTTCGATTTGGAAAAACAACAGACGATCGGCCAGCGTTCTGCCGGTGCCGGCAAGGTTCTCAACCTCGTCGCCAGCCAGGACGGCTGGATCTATGGCAACAGCGAGACGCTCTTTTTCCGCGTTTCGCCGGATCTGCAGCAATTCGAGGCGATCGACCGCCGGCCGCCGATGAGCTTCGGCCGCGGCCTGCTGGAGACCCGGGCCGGCCAGTTGTTCATCGGCATCGGGGCGGATCTGTATGAGGTTTTAAGAGCAGTGAGGCGAGACCACTAATCTGTCACGGCTCTTGATCGCGAACCAGACGAACAAGC
>JAKQNP010000026.1 GCA_029565675.1 bacterium | reverse complement strand
GCCAATGTGGGTGCAGACCGCAACCATCAGGTCATGGAAATATTGAAAAAGATTGCCAACCGCATGAACCTGTCTTTGTTGTTGCATGAAAAGCCGTTTGCCGGAGTCAACGGCAGCGGTAAACACAACAACTGGTCGCTGGAGGATTCGGACGGCAACAATTTGTTCGATCCGGGCAAGACGCCGGAAGAAAACCTGCAGTTTTTGGTCTTTTTAACTGCCGTCATACAAGCCGTACACGAATACGGCGACCTGTTGCACGCATCGATCGCTTCAGCGAGCAACGATCACCGCCTGGGTGCCAACGAAGCGCCGCCTGCGATCATGTCGGTTTATCTCGGCCAGCATCTGAGCCAGGCGTTGGATTACCTCCGTACCGGCAAGAAGCGCGCGCAGACTGCGACCGACTTTATCATCGATCTCGGCATCAGCAAGCTGCCGTCGATCTTGCGCGACAATACCGACCGCAACCGCACTTCACCCTTTGCCTTTACCGGGACAAAGTTTGAATTTCGCGCTGTGGGGTCTTCGTCGTCTGTTTCGCTGCCGAACACGGTGTTGAACGCTGCGGTAGCCGATGCACTCGATCAAACCATCGATTTAATTGAAAAGCGAGTTTCTGCGGGCATTGAGCTGAATGCTGCGGTGCTCGAGGTTCTGCGAAAAAAGATCGATGCCCATTCAGCGGTGTTGTTCGAGGGAAACAATTATGACCGGGCCTGGGAAGAAGAAGCGATTCGCCGCGGCTTGTCCCATAACAAAAACACCGCTTGCGCCGTCGATGCGCTGGTGGCCAAGAAGAACATCGAGCTGCTGGAGAGACAACGAGTCTTCAGCGCCAGCGAACTCTATGCGCGCTACCACACCAAGCTGGAGCAATACATCAAGACTCTGGAAATCGAGGTCGTGACTTTTATCGATATGGCAAAAACCATTGTGTTGCCTGCCGCGTTTGCCTATGAAACGCAATTGTTGCAGGTGATCAGGGGATTGCGCGAGGTGCTCGGCGATGCCGCAGCCGCCCGGGAGATAGAACTGCTGCGCCAGATCCAGGAGCAAATCGAGAGTTTGGCAGGCTTTGCCGAGAAGCTGCACAGGGAATTGCTCGCCGCGCAGAGCATCGGCGACCTCTCTGTGTGCGCCAAAGCGTTCGGCGACCGAGTGGTCAGTCTGCTGGCAGAAGCGCGCGTTCCGGCTGATACGCTCGAACAGCTGATCGATGATTCCCTTTGGCCGCTGCCGAAATATTCGGAAATGCTTTTTATCCTCTGAACCAACGCAATCCGGAGGCCAGCGCCATCGGATTGCGTCCCCTTTTCTTGTTGCCCATCTCTCTGCCATCGACCGCGCTGAAGGAGAATCCGGCATCCGGGCGCAGGCCTTCCTGACATGCCTGCGCCCGGGGAATCTGATTTTTCGTCGGCCGCGATTCCAACCACAGGTACTCCCACTTAAAAGCCATTCTGGTAAAAAAACTAAAATTATTAAGAATTATAAGGGCGAAGATATAATATATTTTAATAATATAGCAGTGAATTTTTATGAAATTCATTTCAACTG
>JAKQNP010000062.1 GCA_029565675.1 bacterium | reverse complement strand
AAGGAAAAAATGATGCTGCTCTCTGGAGCAACCCAATCGATCCAAAGATTGGCAGCGGAAAAAAGAAAAAACGCGAGAACCATCCACCCGACAGCCAGTCCGATGGCCAGCAAGACCACCCGGCTGACCTGAGGAATATAAAAAAAAGCGCTGCAGATCAGTGAAGAGAGCAGGCCGATCGCCACGACGATCCACAAGCGCCCGATGCGGTGGAGAAAATCTCCCTGCCGCAGGTTGCTGATCTGCGTGGCATAGATCTCCATGGCCGGATAGGGTTCTTCCTGGGTAAACGGGGTGTTGTGAAAATCGAACAATCCGGTTGCATTGGCGCCAACGATCACCACTTTGTCGCGAAAGAGGTTGCTCGGCACAATCGGCAGAGAACCTTGTTCTTCTGCAATGGCAGAAGTGATCAAAGGACCGATCGAGTAATAGCGAAAAGGGCCATCGACTCCGCCTTTGCCGTACCATTTGATCAGATAGCGATTGTCGCGGCCGAGCGGTACGGCCAGTTGGTCGAAAAGCACGCGTTTTCCAGGCTCAATCCGTATGTTCTGCACGCCTTGGTCCAATATAAAGGCAGCCGTACCCAGATGCGGAAACAATTGACCTTTGTAAGTAAAAAAAAGATCGAGCCGCCGACAAATGCCGTCGTGCGGATCGTCGCGATAGTTGGCGGCACCTATTGCAGCCGCACTGCTCTGGAAGAGGGGCAACGGCAGAATCGCAAAGTCATAGTTTTCAAAGAACGCGGCAGCATGCGATGGAGCAAACTGCTTCTGCGCAAAAGCATCGAAAACCAGCTCATTGTCGGACGCAAGAAAATTTTCCTCAGCGCGCAAATGCGCGGCCAGCGCGACATTCCCGGCTGATTGTTGGGCGGAGGCAAAAGCACCGTCGGTTTGTTCCGCATCTGAACTCAAACGGTCGATATCCGCATCGGAAAAGAGAATATCGAATACAACCACCCGGGCACCGCCGCGCTGCAGATACCGCAGCAAAATCGCATAGAGATCTCGCGGCCATTTCCACACGATGCCGTTTTGCTTAAAAGCTTGCAAGCTTTGTTCATCGATGGCGACCAGCACCACAGCCGAGTCCGCATCCGCTGGATTGGCAGTCAACCTAAAACGCCAATCCAGGCTCTTGTGCTCAATCCCCTCGAACAGGCCACCGAGATACAGAGCGATCATCAGCAAAGAACAGAACACCGCGAGAATTAGCATCGAACGAACTCTGCCGGTCATCGAACATCCCTGTGCAACACCTTTTTATCCCTCAGCGGCAGGCTCATTTTTGAATAAACTGCATCAACTTCGGTACCAGCTCTGTTTGAACTTGCTCGGCACCATTTTCAAATGCTTTTAGGCCTGCTTTATCGTAGTTGAGATCCAATCCCTTGATGTCGTGGAGAATATTTTTATAAATTTCTTCACCGGTGCGGGCATCGACCACGGAAATTGTCAACTCGACAAAAGAGGAATACATACCATACATTTCTGCACCGCGCCGCGATTCGGCCTGCAGATCGATGAGCAGGTCGGCTGACCCGGGACGATCCAGACATGTAAAGCCCTTTTGTGTCAGGATGTTTTTCAACGCCGGTTCCAGTTTCAACACCTGCAGAGGTTGACCAAAATGAACTTCACGTGACTTGACGTAAGCGGTTAAACCGCGAACCTGGAAAATCTGTGTGCAATCGTTCAGCGGCAACCGGTTGACAATCTTTTCCACGATCGGTGACGCATCGGCGTGCAAAAAAGCGCTGAGGTTAAGACGGGCGCGCAAGACTTGCCGGCTATCGCTGGCGGTGATCTTGCTGACGACGGTTTCAGCACTGCCGGTGCGGTCGCTGCGCACCAGACCGATCAAATCGCCGCTGCCCCGGGTAAAAGCGAATTCTACCGGCAGATTGGCTACCGGCACAGCCGAACCGCTGCGGCTGATATAATTGACCTGTACGCCAACCGGACGACTCACTCCACGCCCGAAAGTGGCCGAAATCTCCTGAGCGTTGCAGCGGAATTCGATTCCGCTTAACAACCGCTGCAACGAGGCATAGATCTCGTTGAACAGATAGATAGATTGCCCCTGGAATTCGACCTCCAATGGCTCAGCAAGGTACTTTTCGATCGGATAAAGGGCTTGAATGGCGTAAAGGATTGCCTTTTCGATTTGTCCCTGGTTCTCATGCTCCACGCTCTTGCTAAAGAGATCGAGAGCCAAATCGACTGCCGCTTCGATTTTGGCTTGTTGTTGAGCGCGATAGAGCGCTTTGGACAGCTGAAAATAGACAAAATAGGCTTCTTTGTTTTCCCAGGTGTCAACAAGCTTGTAGTCAGTCAATTCTGCCTGGGTGGTTGAACGGACCAGGCTTCGATAATCCTCCTCGATCAAACCGGCTTTTTCCGCCACATTGCGGATCGTCTCACCGGAAATATTGACGGTAATTTCCGAAGCCAAATCGTTCAACGCCAGATCGCGGGCCGCCTGGCGATAGTCGATATCTGCCGATTTGCTCTGAATACCAATGCCATTATAATAGGCATCACTTTTCGGCCGTTTCTCCACCCATTCCGGCGCCTTGGCCGCGACTTCGGAGATCGATAGAAACAGCATCATCACAACAGCTGTTGCCGCGCCGAGTATGGCTCTGGCATGGATTCTGCCTTGCAGTCGCATCGTTTTCATCTTTTTGCCTTTTGCTTGCAGCATGGTATGGAAATTCGAACTCTGGTCTAAAACGATCCCGGCCGCCCGTTTTGGTCTATGGGGCGGCCGGCAAATAGCACGATTGACTAAAAAACCAATCCTGCGGTGACACCGACAAACGAGGTGGTCTCTTCATCGGTAAAAATAAAGCGCACAAGTCCCTGCAGAATCACATTCATGGTATCGGATGCGGGCATCTCGACGCCGGCACCGACCGCCACCCCGGGTTTCTCTTCATCGCCTTCAAACTTTTCAGAATAGTCGATCTCATCAGCGGTAATTTCGATCGTTGAAGAGAGCAGATTGTACGTCCCCATCGCGAAGAGGAAAAATTGCGTCATCGATTCCGGCGGTGTCAGATAAGGCCGAATGCCAAGGCCAATTTCGATTATGCTGGCGCTTCCTTCAACTTCGATGCCATAGTCGCTTGCTTCGTAGTCTTCGAGGATTTTATCGCCGTCGAAAATAAACGATTCATAAGCGGCACCGATGCTGAGGCCCAGGTTCGGGGCCGGGAAAAAGACATACTGGCCGTGCACGCTGACACCCAGTTTGTAATAATCTTTAAATTCATCCGGCGCCAGTGGTATTGCGGCACCAGCAAAAACTTCGAACTGCGATTTCCGCGAATACTGTGCCGCACTCTGGGAAATGAACGCGAACAGCAGCACCACCAACAACAGCATGACACTTTTCTTCATGGTTATTCCTCCGCATTAGGGGTTAAGCGACTGAGAGAGAAAATTATTTGGAAATTACGCGGTCGAGATTCCGAGGTTGATCTTTTTTAATTTTGGTCACGCGGGCGATGGAATAGGATTCATAGACATCGACTATTTGCACCTCAGCGATTTCATCGATATTCTTGCCGATGACCTTGCCGCTTACCGGATGAATGATCGAATCACCTTCGCGATAAATGTGGCATTTGACGCCTTTGCGAATACCGACCTGACTTCCCATGTCGAGAGTAAGTCTGGTGGCATCCAGGTTGATCACATACCCGTTGACGATAGGAAAATCACCTTTGATCTTTTCCGCCAGAGTATAAACCATGCGTGAAACGCTTTGCAGATCAACACCGTTGCAAAATGCATCCTGGGCCGATAGAATCGCCGCAGTTTCGGTGTCGATCAACCGTGCGTCGATGCTGACCGAGTTGCCGGAACGGGTCACGCTGCCGACGATCACCGCGTCCACCCCGATCCCGCGCCCCACCTTGGCGGCAGTGCTGGCGTCGAGAATACCCGACATCCCGAGTTTTTGCTCTTCCAAAATCTTTTCCAGTTGCGCGCGCTCCACCACTTTAAAACGATTGACGTTGACCAGCCCGGTGATCATTTTATCCAGAACATCCATATTGCCGATTTCCTGGCCAAAGCCTTTGGAATCAAACGGCAAGACCGCCAGACTCATGCGCTCGCCGATGATCACCGTTCGGGGTTCGACCGGTTCCTCAATTTCGGGAAACGGGATCGGCTCGGCTTTTGGTTTGCGCTCAAGTTCGGGTTCCGGTTCTTCAAAAGTTTTGCTGGGCACCGGTGGTTTGCCGCCTTTTTGAATTTGCCGCAAAAAGTGATCAGCCCTTGTGCTGAAAGATTGACTCTTTGACAGTTGCAGATAGTGCTGTGCTTTTGCCATATCTCCGAGATAGTAGTGGCAAATGCCCAATTCGCGGTTGGGATAATATTCGATAAACACGGTGCCAAAGGCGCGAATTTTGTTCGTATCCTTGCTTTTTTCTCTCATGGCAAGTTCAAAAAGCTCAGCTGCTTTTGCATAATGCTGGTCTTCGAGTTGTTCGAGTCCATCCCGATAAGCTTTATGCCACTGCGCGTTGGCCACGCCGAGCGGCAGGATCATCAGCAACAACAAAAGCACCACACCACTGCGAAGCGTATTCATGACACTGTTTCTCCCGCTATAAAGGATCAGCTGATTTTTGGCGAATGAGTTGCGGCGATTTGCCAATTACACCCCATCTACTTGACGATCTCAAGATTGGATTCGACGAGCGAATGGGCTAGAAGAACACCTTGTTAAACCGCGAATCGATAAATAAAGTCTTATTCTCAAGTCGGTCAGTAGAAACCCTATGTGGTCTGCAATTCCTTCTGCAGCCGATGTCGTTCCTCGGGATTGGTCATAACGATTAATCGATCATCGGCTTGCAGCTTTTGATCACGAGGCGGATTGTAGATCCAGCGATCGCCCGTTCGCAGCGCCAACAACAAAGTTTTGCCGAATCGCGACCAGTCAAAATCCGCAATCTGAGATCCTACCAGATGCGGTGGCACATCGATTTCCTCAACTCGCAAGTTTTCATCCTTGTCGCGCAACATAATATCGAGAAAAGAGACAACCGTGGGCCGCAACATCTCCGAGGCCATGCGCAAAGCGCCTACATAGTTCGGCGAAATGACCGCATCGGCGCCGGCTTTTTTGATTTTTTCGACGTTGTTCAAATTCTTGCATGCCGCAACAATCCGTAACCTTGGGTTGAGCTGTTTGGCGGTCAAAGAAATCACCAGATTGTTGTTGTCGTCATCGGTAACCGCAAACACACCGTGCGCGCGCGTTATTCCCGCCTGCACAAGCACCGCATTTTCGGTGGCATCTCCTTCAAGCGCTACCACATGCTCTTCCCTGGCAAAGCGGCGATCGATTGTCTGGCTGTTGAGTTCGATGATCACAAAAGCCTGTTGGGTAGCGCGCAGTTCAGCGCTGATATGCTGACCCACCAAACCCCAGCCGCAAATGATAAAATGATCCTGTAAAGTCTTGGCAGCTTTTTCCATCTTGCGCTTGAGAAAAGTTTCCTGCAATTGACCTTCGACGATAAACGCCGTAAAATTGGACAACAGGTACGTCAGCAACCCAATGCCGCAAAACGCCAAGCCGATGGTAAAAACACGGCCTGCTGGATTTTGGGAAAGATCGATGATCTCACCATAGCCGATCGTGGTTATGGTAATCACGGTCATGTACAGAGCTTCAAAGAGCGAAGCCTGCTGATCGCTGATCGACCAATAACCGATGGTGCCGATCAACAAAATTCCGATCAGGGCTATCCCCGACCAGAATATTTTTTTTAGGATATTTGACAGCAGCGCTCGCGACTCAAACTGGCTTGGGTTGAAAAAGATAAAACACCGTTACAGCCCATGGCAACAGACTGCAAAACATCGCTATCCAGGCGTAACGTATCCAAAAATATTTCTTTTTGGCAATTTTGGAATTGACAAAGATGATTTGCAGCAAATCGGCAAAATATTCTTCACTGCTCATATTTGCCACTCTCTCGATGAATTGCTCTGTTTTTAATGCCGCAATACCGCCAAACCAGAGCAATGTCCCCTGACCATCTGCTGCGTTAAACCGTGGGAATGAGGCAAAGGCGAGAAACAAGAGGCTGCTGCCGAGCAAAAGGCTGGTGAGGATTGCGCATAGCAACAAAGGCAGGGTCCAAACTGCAACCGAGGCAAAGCGAGTTGCCAGCAAACCGATCAATGTGGTATCAATCGCTATGATAGGCGGAATGCGCATTTCGGCCAAACGAATCCACAAAATCAAACGGTCCATTGTTTTTTCAAGATAGTCGGTTTGTCTTTTCAATGAATCGTCAGGCATCTGATTCCTCAAAAATAAATGCAGCATATTTGCTTATATTTAACCACGCCAAAGATTAAAGTCAAGTAAAATCGCCAACTGTTGCAGCGTTTTGAACTGAGAAATCTTGAGATCCGTTTCTCTATCTTTTACCTGCCCCTGGTTCACCCGTCGATCAGTCGGCCTATCTGATCTTGTAAAAGCATTGCCGTCTTTCAAATTGCGAGTATTAAAAATAAAGCAAAATAAAGCAGAATCCTCGCAAAAAAACGGGGGCAGCTTTTGACTGCCCCCGCAAGTTGACATCGATCTCAGGCAGCCTGAACTGCCATGGCTTGTAAACGCTTGACCCGTTCTTCTACCGGCGGATGCGACGACATCAAATTTGCCAAACCGCCTAAAAACGGATTGACGATGAACATGTGCGCATGCGCCGGATTGCCTTTGCTCATGGGCACCTGGGCCACTCCGGCCTTAAGCTTTTGCAGAGCGTTGGCCAGCGCCAGAGGCATTCCTGTGAGATCGGCGCTTTCCTTATCGGCATCGAATTCGCGCACCCGGCTGATGGTCATCCGAATGATCATCGCGGCAATCGGCACACCCACAAGGACAAAAATCAAGAGCAGTGGATTGCCGCGCTGGTTGCTGGACCGGTTGCTGTAACGGCTGATCTGGGCGATCATGGAGATGGCACCTGCCAAAGTAGAGGCGACCGTACCAAGAAGCATATCGCGATGCTTGACATGGCCCAATTCATGCGCCATAACCCCCGCCAGCTCATCGTCGTTCATCAGCTGCAAAAGCCCCTGAGTGGCCGCAACCGCTGCGTGCTCCGGATTTCTCCCGGTGGCAAAAGCGTTCGGGGTCTTTTCAGGAACCACGTACACAGCCGGCATTGGCAACCCGCTCTTTGCCGCCAATTTTTCGACGATCTGGTAGAGACGGTCACTTGATTCGACCTTTTGCGCTCGGTATTGCTTGAGCACCAACTTGTCGCTCATCCAGTAAGCATAGAAATTCATCGCAGCGGCAAGGATAAAGGCGATCACCGCGCCTTGCGTGCCTCCCAACTCGCCACCGATCCAAACAAAAAGTGCGGTTAACCCGGCCAAAAGTGCAAAGGTTTTCAGATTGTTGGTCATTGTTGCACCCTACTCATTTGAAAATTATCTGCGTTTCAGCAAACTGCCGAGCAATGAACCGAGCACATTGCTCTTGGCCGGGCTGCTCGTGCGGGTTGACCCTTTGGCCAGATAACCAAGAACATCATCTAAAATTTGACCATCACCATCCTGGTCGATAAGTGCAGCAATGCCCTGTGATCCCAGTCCTTGCTGGTCGCGCTTCTGGGTAAGAAAACCGAGCAACAAAGGCGCCAACATGGGAATGATCTTGCTGGCCGTATTGGCATCGATATTGAATTGCTTGGCGAGTTGACTGGCTGCCTGCAAACCCGGATTGCCGAGCAGACCGCCCAAGGTCGAATCGGTCCTGGTATCCTGTGCTTTTTGGCTGATGGCTTGCGCGATGTTGTTCAAAACACTCTGATCGCCATATTTGTTGAGGATATGGTCTACCCGCGGCGCTCCGCCTTTTTCCTGCATCTGCTTTTTCAAGCCGCTCAAGATCAAAGGAGCAATTTCTGGGATCATTTTTTGTACGGTGCTGGAGCTGAGGCCCAAATTCCCGGCGAGCTGTTTGCTGGCCTGTGAACCGTACATTTTCATGAATTCATCGATGTAAGAGCTCATTTTTTCTCCCCTTCTGGATCTTTTTTTTGGTTCTGTTTTGATTTATGGGAAACCTTATTGCAAGAACAATTTATTCATAATAATTTAAAAATACAACAATCTTTCCCTGATCCGGTGCTGCGCACCGAATCGCAGCATGACTCTTTTTCTGAACATTTGCTCTTGGTGTTTTTACAGTCCCTTCGGTACGGCAACAGCCCATTCAGCCTGCATGGATGCAGCGATTGGCGCCCTATCTCAATTGCGAACGGTCATTGTTGAGGAGTCTGCTCTTGCATTTAAGGCAAATTTTTCTTAACATCGCTTTTTAAATCAACAGAATCCGCAACGATCGAATACGACACCTCTATTCGTCCAGTTTTAAGGATTTAAATTCGCATGGCTCAGGACAGGGAACGACTCTTAATCTCGATCATTTTGGCAGCCGGAAAAGGTACGCGAATGCGGGATCATACCACCCATAAGGTGTGTCATACCCTGCAAAACAAACCGGTAATACGCTGGGCGATCGAAACTTATGAGAGCTGCGGCATTGATACCCAAATCGTGGTCGTCGGTGCAATGGCCGACCAGGTGATGCAAGCTGCGGCCAGCGAACACGAGGATGTTCTTTTTGCTTTTCAAAAAGAGCAACACGGCACCGGCCATGCCGCTAAAGCCGGAGCGCGAATCCTGCAAAAACTGCAGTATGCCGGCGATGCCCTGGTGATCGCCGGTGATAAAATCCTCGACCCCGCCATATTGGTGCGGCTCATCACCGAATTTCGCCAGCGGGATGCTGACCTGGCTTTTCTCACTGCCACCACAAATGATTTTCCAGACGCCGGGCGGGTGATTCTGAATGACCGGAAAGAGCCGTTGGGCATCATCGAAGTGTTTGACATCGCGCGCGTGCAGCTGCTCAACGCGCTGTTGCACCGCTGCGCCGACGGTCCGATTTCCGCCAACGAGGCCCGTAACCTGGCGCTGACCTACTTCAGCCGCGAGAAAAAAGCGGCTCTGGCACTTGGTCCCATGTGGGAATCTGTACAAAAAGGATTTCCGTTGACACCGGAGATCCTGCAGCAGACGTTTTCTGCAAATGAATTCGTTTTGCGCCTTGGCAGGCACCAATTCAAGCCCGAAGATCTGAACGAGGCGACATCAGCAAATCTTTCCGTGTATCTTTTTAAAGCTCCACTTCTCTACTCAGCGCTTGACAAGCTGAACGCCCAAAACGCGCAACAAGAGGAATATCTCACCGATACCATAGCGATTTTGGCCGAAGCAGGATGCCGCATCCACGCCGTCACAGTCGACCATCCGGACCAGGTCATGGCCTTTAACACACCGGAAGAACTGGCCAGAATCCGCTGGGTAATCGATCACAAACAGCAGCAACGGCACGGGGAAAAAGCCGAACTGCTCCGCCGTCCGCAGGAGTGGTTGGCCGACTTTGAATCCAACGCGCCCGCAACCACGCGTTATTTTACCTCGGTCTATGGCGCCGACACCGCGTCGCTGTCTATGCCCCATCGCCGCCAATTTCTCATCGCCTTGCTTCGCCGCACCATTCAGAGGTACGGCTCCGAGCCGGTCATGATTGTGCGCACTCCTGCACGGGTCAACATCATGGGTCGGCACATCGATCATCAGGGCGGCTATGGCAATATGATCGCCATCGATCGCGAATTCTACGCCGTGGTCAGCCCGCGCCATCAGGATCAACAGATTTTTCTCGAAAACCTCGAATCACAGATTTTTAAACCGCGTCATTTTGATCTGCGCGAATTGCAGGCGAATCGATCCTGCAAAAATTGGCTTCAGGTGCTCGAGCACCCAGATCTGCGCAGATACATTGACAACAACCGCGGCGATTGGTGCAATTATGTTCGCGCTGTGGTTGCCCGTCTGCAATTCGAATTCCAGGACCGGCCCTTGTGCGGACTCAACATCATGGCTGGCGGCACGATTCCAATCGCCGCAGGCTTGAGCTCCTCCTCAGCCCTCGTCGTCGCGATTGCCGAAGCGGTCGCTGAACTCAACCACTTGCATCTTCCAGCAGCCCGACTGGTCGAACTCTGTGGTGAAGCCGAATGGTATGTCGGCACCCGCGGTGGCGCAGCGGATCATGCGGCGATGAAATTCAGCACCCGTGATCGCGTCGTCCAGGTGGGATTTTTCCCCTTTCGCGTCACCGAACAAATCGAGTTTCCGTCCGATCATGTCATCGCGGTCTGCAATTCGCTGCAACAAGCGCATAAAACCGCCAATGCCCGCGATCGTTTCAACCAGCGCGTGGCCTGCTACGAAATCGGCCGCGATTGGTTGCGCGCTCTCTATCCGCAATATCAACAGTTCCAACACCTGCGGGATTTCAGTCCATCGCATCTCGGCATGCCCGACTCGGTCGTTTACGAAATGCTGCAATCCTTGCCGGCAGCGCCAAAACGTTCTGACATTGTTGATCGTTTCGGAGAACAACAAACACAATACTATCTTCGCAATCATACCCAAAATGACTCGCCGTATCCGTTACGCGGTGTGGTGCTGTATGGATTGGCTGAAATCGAGCGAGCACTCCATTGCAGCCGGTTGCTGCAAAACGGCCAAATCGATGAATTCGGCCGTTGGATGAATATCTCACATGATGGCGATCGCGTGGTGCGCTTTGATAAAAAAGGCCAACTCCATCCTTGTCCGACTGCCGAGACCGAAATCGATCTGCGCCAGCAGCTGGCATCGTGCAACCTTGGCCAACCACAAGGTCGGCTTATCAATCAGTCAGGGGCTTACCGCTGCAGCATCGAACAGATCGATCAGATGGTCGATTTGGCGCTTTCGCTCAAAGGCGTCAAAGGCGCGCAATTGGCCGGTGCCGGCCTCGGCGGCTGCATGATGGTGCTTGTCCAAAGGGCATCATTTGCCGACTTGGCTGAATTGCTCACCCGTTCCTATTATGAACCGCACAATCTCGAACCGCAGATCATCCTCTGCTCGCCAGTGGCCGGCAGCGCTCCGATTGCCTTCAACACCTGACAACCACACAACTGCAAAACAATACTTGCGAATCGATTGGAAATTGGTTACAATATCACAGAGCAAGCAGATCAGATGGGCAAAAAAGCACAGCCAGTGCTAAACCTTTGCCCATTCAAACCGCGCATCGAGGTCGAACAGAGTGCAGCAACCCGTTCAGGCAAAAACCAACATCCTGGTCGTCGAGGACGATCCGGATCAAGCCTTGTTTTTGCGCTATATCCTTAAAAACAAGGGCTATAGTGCCGATTGGTGTCAGACCAAAAAAAGCTGTCTGCAGATTACCCGCACCAGATCCTACGACCTCATCCTCCTCGATATCATGCTTACCGACGAAGAAGATGGTTTCGATCTCTGTCGCCAATTCAAATCGGATCCCAAACTGCGCAACATTCCGATTATCATGTTGACCGCACGCAGCAGCGTACAAGACCGCATCAACGGGTTGGATCTGGGTGCTGATGATTACGTGATCAAACCCTATAACGGTGAAGAGCTGTGCAGCCGCATCAAAGCGGTGTTGAAACGCAAAATCTATCATGATCTGGCGGCGCGATACCGCCAATTGATCGAAAACAATACCGATCTGGTCCTTTTTCTGAACAATCAGGGGCAAATCGAACACGCCAATCGTCGAGCCGAGGCAGTCCTGCCCCATCTGGTGGCCACCGACCACCAGCTCGATTTTATCGAGCTCTTTTCCACCGCCAACAGCAAAGAGGTCTCGGCGGCTCTCTACCGCGCACTGGCCGGCAGCGAAGTGCAAGCGCAAAATTGGCGGATCAACGAAACGGGAGAGGATGCAGTGACTGTGGAGGCGCAGCTGATTCCTCTGCGGCATGGTTCGCTGATCATCGGACTGGGATGCATCCTGCGCGATACCTCGACCCAGGCTCAGGTCTTTCAAGAACTCGAGCGCCGAACCCAGGCGCTCAAGGAAAAAATCGAGTCGCAGAATTCTGAGCTGAACCAGATGCAACAGCGCCTGGTGCTGTCAGAAAAACTGGCGGTCATGGGCCAATTGGCAGCCGGAGTCGCTCATGAGTTTCGCAATCCCTTGCACATCATCCGCTCCTCGCTCTACGTTCTGCACAAGCTGAGCGACCTGAGCAATGAAAAAATCAAAGACCACTTTGAAATCATCGACCACGAGATTGCGCGGGCCGAGTCCATCATTGCCAATCTGCTCGATTTTGCCAAAAAGTCGCCGCAACGCAGCGCGGTTCGCCTCGATCAGCTGCTGGACCAGACTCTTGAATTGATCAACAAAGAGCTGTGGCAACAGGGAATTCGAGTCATTCGCAATTACGAACCCGTCAAACCGTGCCTCATCAGTCCGGATGATTTTAAACAGATCTTTCTCAATCTGATTCTGAACGCTCGCGATGCCATGCCCAACGGCGGCGAATTGCATATCGCCGTCAAAATGGAATCCGAGAAAAAAATCGCCTTGACTTTTCGCGATACCGGCATTGGCATTCCGACTGAAATTCAGGACAAAATATTTGAACCCTTTTTCACCAACAAGACCGACGGTGCTGGCATCGGCATCGGGCTGTCAATCGTCCAGTCCGCAGTTCAGCGCAACCAAGGAGAAATTCGCTTCATCTCCAGGCCAGGTCAAGGAACCACCTTTACCATAACTCTTCCGGTACAAGATGCACAGGATCCCGCCACCTTTATCACAGCGAAAACCTGACACAATTTGCTGCAAACAGATCCATCCCAACAAAATCTCTTCATTTTGCGTGAATATTAGACGCGCACAAGTCGTTATTAAGAGTGCGATACAGAGGCGGTAAGTTACTGTACCTCGGTTCGATTCTCATTTATCCCAACACGGCCAAAGGATGAAACGATGACCGATAACGAACCACGAATCCTGATCGTGGATGACGAAAAAAACTGTTTGCGGGCAATCAATGATGTCTTTGATTTGGAAGGAATTCCCTGCCTGACCGCCCAGAGCACAGCCAAAGCCTTGGAATTGGTGCAGCGACATGATATCGAGATTGTTCTCTCTGATGTCAGGATGCCCGGGTTGTCGGGCATGAATTTGCTGCGCGAGGTAAAAAAACTCAAGCCGGATATCACTGTCATTATGATGACCGGTTACGGTTCCATACAGGATGCGGTCGAAGCGATGCGCAAAGGCGCCTACAACTATATCATGAAACCGGTGATCATTCAAGATTTGTTGCTGCAAGTGCGGGATATTCTCGCGCGGATAGAAAGCAAAGCACAACCCACTTTGCTCGCCGAAATCGCACAAAACCTGCCCTCCGGCAAAGTTCTGCTCGGCAACTCGCCCAGAATGCAAAACATCGCGCAATTGATCAGCAAAATCGCCAACACCGATCTCCCGGTTCTGATCCTCGGCGAAAGCGGTACAGGCAAAGAACTGGCAGCCAACGCGATCCACTATAACGGCGACCGGGCAGGGAAAAAAATCATCGCCATCAATTGCGCCGCTTTTCCCGAAAACTTGCTGGAAAGCGAATTGTTTGGCCATAAAAAAGGCGCTTTTACCGATGCTCATGCAGACAAGATCGGTAAACTGGCTCTGGTTGATGGCGGCACGCTCTTTCTCGACGAAATCGGCGATATGAAACCCGCAATGCAGGCCAAAGTTTTGCGGGTTCTTGAAGAAAAAGAGTTTACGCCTGTGGGATCAAACGAAGGGGTCAAAATCAATTTTCGCATTATTGCCGCAACCAATAAAGATCTCGGCAACGCACTGGCGGAAGGATCGTTTCGCAGCGACCTCTATTTCCGACTGAACGCCGTCACCATCAACATGCCTGCTTTGCGCGAAATTCCACAAGACATCCCCTTGTTGGCCAGATACTATGCCGAGGATTTTGCCGGCCGGCTCAACCGCAGCAAGATCAGCATTGCCGATGAAGCCATGGAACTGCTCAAGAGCTATTCCTGGCCAGGCAATGTGCGAGAGTTGGCGAACACCATCCGCCGCGCTGTCGCCTTGAGCGATGCGAACACGATCGGCATTTATGACTTTCCTGCTCATCTGCAACAATCACCGTCCGCAGACGTTTCGACAACAGCGGAGAACAATTCATCACTGGCACTGGCGGAAATGGAAAAGCGCCATATTCTCCAGATCCTCGAAAAAGCAGGAAACAACAAAAGCCAGGCCGCGCAATGGCTGGGCATCCACCGCGACACCTTGCTGCGAAAACTGAAAAAATATGGCCTGCACACCGATGATGATTGATCGAAGGGCAATTCAACCATCACAGCGCCGTATTTTGCAGCAGAAAGGCGTGTAACAGAAGAAATTTACTGTCGTATTTTTCGGCTGACTGGTTATCTCTGCTTTATCAATTGTTTTGTTTAAAGTTAAGCCCTCTCAGTCTACCCTTCTCTTCCCTGTTGATGTCGTATTTTACAGTATTTCATCGACAGCGGATCCATTTCGCCAAAATCTAATTTATTTATTATTAATTACTTAGAATATAGCTCACAACATGGCATATCTCTTGCTATGATAAAGCAAGAAACCACTGTCGATCGAAAAGAATAGCAACCGAGTTGATCATGCAGCAGGGATTGACGGCGGATATCGCCTACCCGGAGTTGTATTTTGGCAATAGCAACATACGGACAAAGCTTTGGTGCATCGCCGGTGCGGGCAGAGGCTGTGGCAGAACAACATTGACTGCAGGAATCGGCGGCTGGTTTGCCAAACATGGGCACTTTGTGCACATGTTGAATACCGAATTGCCGGATGCACAGTTCATTGAAAAGCAGGATTTTGAGTTGCGCGGCGATTTTAGCCTGGATCAGCTGTTTGAACATATGGATCAGCGCTTCGTCGATTCGCTGCAGTACCTCATCCACAATGCGCTCGGCTCGGGCGATCTCAATCGGGATGGCAAATTGCGCCATATCATCCTGGATCAGAGTTCAACCGTGACAGGTGAGTCGCTCGATTTTTTTCTGGTCGCCGACTATCCGGTGATTGTCATCCAACCGACGCTGACTTCACTCGATGAGTTGATCGCTTTTCTCAACCAGGCGGTTTTTCGCTTGATCGAACATGCCCTGCCTGATCGACGCGACAAGCTCAATCTGCTGGCAGAACGGTTGAAAAAACAAAAAAAGTGGCACGCAATCAGCAACGAGTTGGCGTCTTTGTGCAAAGAGTGCGATTCTGAAACCCAACAGAGGGTGCAGCGCAGTTTAAACGACTTCCACCCGCTGATTGTGCTCAACAACTTTCACGACCCGGTGAGTTATCGCTTTCTTCTCCATTACATCGAGGATTATTTTCAACCGTTGATACCGGGAATCGCTTTTATCGGTGCGTTGCCGCAAGATCCGCTCAGCGCTCGATTCGCTGCAGCATTGAACTATCTGTTTATTTCATCGCAAACCGATCCGCGCCTTCGCCATATCGCGCGCTATCTGGCGGTTAAAATGCGGCAAAAGTTGCTCAGTCAACAAAACCTGCAAAAAGACCTGCTGATCATCGGACACGATAATCTCTATGTCGATGATCAATTCACCGTCCGCCAGCCCGATTTACGGCGGTCGCGTGAAGGCGGCTTTGACATGCAAAACAGTGTAAATTGATTTTTGTTCTTTGAAGAGTCGGTAAAATCCCCAGGAATAAGCATCACCCGTTTTGCAGCCGGGATTTTGCCCCCCAAAAAAGGGACGATAATCCAGTTGATCCGCTTCTCTGTGGTAATCGTCGTTTGCTGCCGCTTCATTTGATTTGCTAATCAGCAGAGCCCCGTTTATGCATCCATAGTTCGGCTCCGCATCGCACGCATCCTTTGTAGAGCAACTTTGCCAGGCAACCTCAATCAGGCATCTTGTGATTTTTGCAACGTGCAGATCTGCAATTCGAACAGGCATCCCCCAGCAACCTTTTGACTGTTTCTCCGCCAGAGCGGTTTCAAGCAGCGGGCCGACCGCTGCTTCTGGCGCCGTCAAAGTTGGTTAAGCAAATGCGAACGCAAATTCAGAGAAGAGCATCTTGGTTGGCGCAACTATGCATAGCATCTTTTGCTCGGCAACCATTTGGCATCCTTTATCGTCCCTTTTTTTTATCCTTTTCCCTGCTGCAACCGCTGCACAAATCGGCGGGTTATCAGATTTGGCCGGGTGATGGCTGTGCCAACAACCACGGCAAATGCCCCCAGTTGTATCGCGCGCACCGCCTGAGCTGGATCCCAAATTCGACCTTCGGCGATCAAACGTATTTCCTGCGGTAACTCACCTGCCAAGGCAGCGATCAACGCATAATCCGGTTCATCATCCTGTGCATGCTGGGTCGTCGCCTCCGTGTAACCAGATAAAGTCGTCCCAATCCAGTCAAAGCCCATCCGGGCAGCCTCCATGCCTTCAGCAAAAGTGGCGATGTCAGCCATCACCAGACAGTCGCTGTTGTCGCGCACAAAGGCGAGCACATCGGCAATGGCTTCGCCCCGCGGACGCGGCCGGAAAGTGGCATCCAACGCAATGATCTCAGCACCGCTTTCAATCACCTCTCTTGCGTCAGCACGAGTCGGAGTGATGATAACCGGCGAATCGGAATAGCTCTTTTTATAGATTCCGATCACCGGCAGCGAGACCGCTTTTTTGATTGCGCGTATATTTTCAGGCAGCGAGGCGCGCAACCCGGCTGGATGCGCAAGGGCGACTGTCTCGGCTACCGCCGCCAAAATTTCCGGTACAGCCATGGGCAGACCTTCATCGGCTTGCACCGAAACGATCAACCCACCTCGCATGGAATCGATATCCATAGGCAAAACTCTGACTTTCTTGTCGTGTGTTGCAAAGGTGTTGTTTTTTGTTGCTTGGTCAGCCAAGGCTGCCCTTGCCTTGTGCGGCGCAAAAACCAGCATTGGCTGGAGTGGCAAAATCGGCATACCCTCTTTTTCGATCAACAGCAGCCAAAAACCAGTATGGATCAATCGATGCGCTCGACCCGAAAACGCCAATCCCATTGGTCGAAATAGAGATTGCCGCCCTCCCATTCGACTTCACCGCGCTGAAAATCGATTGTCTCTGAACGCGGACAGATCTTGGCCGGATAAAGATTCTGCGAATAGTCGCTGTTGATGATCCAACGATACGCATCCATGCCGCCAAGAAAAAACCATTTTATCGCCGGGTCTTCCGACTTTTGCAGACCAAAACTCATATCTACCGGCACCCAACCATAAGGAGCAAAATAGATCTCACCCCAGTCGTGCATCGTGTCGTCGCTGGGTTCGATAAACCATCCGGACTGCCAGCGCGTCGGGATACCGTTAAGACGGCAAAGGGTGATGAAGAAAAGCGTCTGCATCCCACAATCACCGTGGCGGTTTTGCAGAACATATTCGCTGATGTTGCTAAAAGTTGAATATTCGCGCGCCGATGCCCAGGGAATGTTCTCGTCGATCCAGGTAAAGATTTTTTGTGCGATGGAATAGGGATTGGTCTCATCACCGACGATCTGTTTGGACAAGGCGCGGATTTCCGGGGTAAAAACGATATGCGGCGGCCGCTCCTGCAAATAGACCGCCACATCAGGATCATCACCCAGCGGTCGACATTTGTTTGCATCGACAGGCTGATAAACCGCATAACTCGTCATCTCAAACGACACTGCAAAATCGGTCTTTTGCCCGGCAACCGCCGTCTGTTCCAGGTAGATCGTGCGGTGAAGGTCCGGTCGGTTGGCAGACACAATTCTTTGCGCCGGCAAAGTCGAAACGAGTACGACATTCTCCTGCCGCTCCGGTATTTCCATCGCATAGGGCAACCAACAGCGAATGATCTTGCCGGCGGGCACCTGATCCGCATGCACAGACAACGAATAGGTGATGCGTGAGCGAACCGGGTTGACACGGGTTTGCTTCGCCTTTTGAGCAGCGGCAATGATTTTCGCAATATCATCAGTCCGACTATACAAAACAGTCGGCGCAGGGGTTTGCTTTTCCGCCTTGACTCGCCGCAAATAAGGATCGATGCGAAATAGATTCTCGGCAGCATATTCAAAGTAGCGCTTTTGCCCATCGATCACCCGTACCTCCAGCGCCTTTTCTTCTTCCCAGCGAATGAGATCTTGCTCTTTTACATCCGGAAGATAGGTACGGATAAAAGACAGGATATCCGCCTCAGTGCGATTAAAGTCCTTTTTGATCCTCTCCAGCCGTTCGATGGCAAAACGCCACTCGAGCTGTTCAAGTGCTGGCAGATCGCTGTCACGGGCCAATCGTTCACGCATCAACGATTGCGCCAGAGAATATTCGCCTTGTTCGATCAGTCTCTGCAGCCCGGCCGGCAATTCTGCCTGCGCCAGACCGTTACACAAGAAAAGTGCCAAAATCGCAGTTAGCCATTTCACTTTGAATTCTCCTGCTTTGCTTGATGGTGCTTGCATTTTTGAGGCCGGGATTTCCATAAAATAAAAGAGTCACCGGATAAAAACAATGCGATTTTTATTGGTCTAGTTTCATTTGAGCAAAAGCAGTTTCCGCTGCAGGGTTGCGGCTTCGGTTTGCAAACAATAGAGATAGATCCCTGAGGGAACGATCTCTCCTTCGTCACTGCGGCCGTCCCATATCTGACGATGTTGGCCGGCGGGACATTGGCCGACGAACAGAGTTCTGATCCGCTGACCGCTGATGTTGTAGATCGCCAGGTCGACAGGCATTTCGTCCGGCAAATCAAAAACGATGAACGTGGTCGGATTGAACGGATTCGGATAGTTGGGAAGCAGTGCGATCTGGGTCGGCAAGACGGCCTGCACTTGCACCGGCGCTGTCTGGACAGTCCGGCCGTCGATGTAGATCAACTGCAACACATATCGGTATGCAGTTCCGCTGCTTGCACTTTGATCGAACCATTCATAATCCTGCCGACCATGGCAGGCAACGATCACCTCTGCAGTGAGGTTTTCATATTGACCGTCCCCGTTGCTGCGCAGCAGCGAAAATCCCTGTAAAAGTTCTGGATGTGGAACGCGCCACTGAAGGCGCACACCGCGCCCAGCTTCAGCTATATCAGCCATAAATTCAACATCTGCAACCGAGGTGGCGAGCACATGGATGGTCCAGGTCACCAGGTCGCTTTGCCAGCTGTCGCTTACCCGACAACTCAGGTTAAATGTCTGCAGAACCGCTGTTGTTAGATAGAGATAGAATGTCGGTTGCGTGCTGACGCTGCTTCCGTTGATCGACCACTCATACGACAGCGAATCGCCTTCTGCGTCTGCAACCTGAGTGATTCCAAATTCAACCGGTTGGAGCGTTTGAATGGTCAATTCGAGTTGTGCGGGTTGCCAGGTGACGATTTGCGGCGCCGAATTGCCGGCCAATGCTGTGGCGCTGAAAACAGCGACCTGCCCGGTTGTCGTTTTTGCATCAAAGTAATAGTCACCTGATTTTTGACCAAGCCGCACTCGACAGGCGGCCAGACCCAGCGAATCGCTGATGATTTCATCGCTGTTCAGAACCTCGCCGCCATTAATCGATGAAAAACGGACCGATGTACCACTGACCCGATTGTCGAAGCGATCGACCAGACGCACCACCAAGGGCTCGGCCAGTATCGAGCCCACAGCCGCCGACTGTATGTCACCCGATTCTTTGATCAATCTGCTGACTTGACCCGGTAAAGCCAAGGCGCGAAACTCAACAGTCTTTGAACTGTCGACAGCCGCATAGACTTTCACTCTTACCTTGCCGGCTCGCGTCCCGAGAGTCAACCTGCATTTGGCATAACCCAAAGAGTCGCTGATTTGCACCGCGTGGTCATTGCCTGCGATTGAAGCGGATCCTGATAGAACTCGAAAAATGATTGGGCTCTTGCTCAACGCCGAATTGTTTTCCGTTATGCGGACACGCAAGGGTTCTGTCAAGGCCGTGCTCACCTCTGCGACCTGATCATTTCCCGCAACCATCTGCAGCGTCAGGTTCTGATAGTCAAAGATCACCACGGCTTGTTTGACCAGGATCAAGGAATCGGGCAAGATAAAAGCCGAAATCACTGCTTCTCCCGGCGAGGTGGAGGAAATCGTCCCGGTTGTCCTGCCCTGTGCGTCGGTCGGTTGTAAGGGCTGGTTCAAAACGTGATTTTCACCGGTGGCGAAAAGGCGGACAAAACGTCCGGCAACCGGACTGCCATTGCGGTCGCGCAGGATGATTTCAATCAAGCTTTTTTCCACTCCATCAGGCCGGACAGGCGAAACAGCGCGCAGATCCGAGAGCTGGCTGTCCGGGAAACCAGCCTGAGCTATGGCATAAAAATAGGCAGTCAAGCCAGAGCAGGTCGCCCGCACAATGATCTCGCCGGATTGGTCACCACAGCGGAGATGCGCAGACGCCAAACCCTGTGGGTTCGTTTGCACCGTCAACGAATCCGACTGAGAAAAACTTCCATTGCCATTGACAACCACAAATTCGACATCCAGATCAGCAATCGGATTGCTGTAGGCATCGATCGCTCGCACCACAAAAGGCAAAGGCAACATCGCGCCAATTGCGCTGATCTGGTTATCGCCGCTTACTTTTGTTAGTTCGACAATCGCTGATGGACGGCATATCGCCTGAAAGATCACTGCTGGAATGGACAAGTTCTGCAAATTCACCCTCACACGTTGCTCACTGCCGGCAACCGTTCCCATTGTCCAGTGAGCGTGCGCGAAACCAAGGCTGTCGCTGGTGGTTTGCAGCACATTCATTCGCGAAAAATCGCCGCCACCGCTTATCACTGTAAAAAAAACAGTTGCGCCGGCCATCGGAAGTCCCATGGCGTCAAGAACTCGTACAACCAATGGTTCGACAAGATTTTGACCCGCAGTGCCGATCTGTCCATTGCCGGAAACAGCGATCAGACTCGACGCCGCCTGTGGTGGCTGTAAAAATTCGACTGTCGTCTCTGCCAGCTGCAGATTGAGGCCTTTGACAGTGGCCCGGATTGTTTTTTGTTCGGCCGCTGTGCTCCTGAGGCTTGCGCTCACCTGACCAAGCTTGTTGGTCAAGGTATCGGCCATTGCGACGCTGTTTGCCGTGCCGCTGACCGACAAACCAACCGTCAATCCAGCGCCGACGGATTCGCCCTCTGCATTGCGCAAGGAAACAACAACCGATGAAACATCAACTCCATCAGCCACCACTGGACCAGTCGCCGTTACAATCGATTTTTTTGCATCGACCGCAACAGGCGCATAAAACCACTCGATCGGGCTGCCTTGCAGCGGCAGACCATTCACCTCGCTTGCGGCCAAAAGCCTTTGTGCAGGCCCCAGATAAGGACCGGCGGTCCAGATGACCGCAGATTCTCCCATGCTGTCGGTTACTGCGGCTCTTTGCTGTTCCCCGGCGAGGTTGCCCTCGCCGGAGTCGACTTGCCAAGAAACCGACCAGTTCGCCACGGCATTGTCGTTCTGATCAACCACACGAACGACAAAGGGCTGGCTAAAATCTTGTCCCGGCTGCAAAGGCTGGCTATCGCCACCTGCACGAATGATCCGCACTGGCAAACCTGCAACCGCCTGGGCGCGAAAAAGCATTTCAGCGTCACCGATCGAAGCTCGCAGCCGCTGCTCAATGCCTGCCGTATTGCCAAGCCGCCAAACCGCCCGCGCCAAACCCTCATCGTCGGTTGCTGCGATCGCTTCGCCGGCGCCTTCCACGGTTCCCCCACCCTCAACCACCTCAAAGAGAACGTTTTTTCCGGCTGCTGGCGTGCCCAGAACGGTTTGCACCTGAACGATACAGGGTGCAGGCAAAAAAGAACCGACCACGCCGGTTTGCCGATCGCCGGAATAGATGCTCAGCAAAACCGGAGCTTCGAGTGCAAATACGGTAAATTCGACCGGATCACCGATCATGCGGGAGACTGTGGCTTGCACCACACAGGTATCAGGAGCCTGCCCGAGCTGCAATGTAACAGCGGCGAGTCCGACAAGATTCGATTCGACTGTCGAAGCGCCGACAATTCGACCGGTGCCGCCAACGATGCGAAAGTTGACCGGAACACTGCTTGCCGGTGTTCCGGCATCATCCACGACACGGACTGAGAGCAGATCATTGAGCGTTTGCCCGGCATAACCGGATTGACCATCACCGGATAGCTTTTCGATTCTGTAGCGAAGGCTTGCCGGCTGCAGCAATATTCTCTGATCTGCACTGACATTTCGCTCCTCGATTGCACTGCCGTCGACCAGCTCAACACCGATATCGACGATTGTGCGGGTACCCAGGCCGAAATGCTGCACCAGGTTGTTGCCGCTGAGGTATCCTGTCGCAGTCGTCGCCTCTCGATAGCCCAGGAGATGCTGGCGGTCGCCGAAATGACCCGCTTCATAAACAGATATTTTGCTGCCAACGCCGCCCCAATCCCCCTGAGGTCCGATAACCTGCACCTGCAGATAATGCGCCTGCTCGCGCTCAACCTGTTTTTCGAGATGGTTTTCCAGATAAATATTTTCGAACAATTTGTTGGTGATAGTGATATCCAGATCGCCATCGCGATCCAAATCGTCAATTGCACATCCGCGTGCATCGGCGCCGATGACGTCAACGCCGCAATACCCGGCAGAAACAAACTGTTTGTTGCCGTCATTCAGGCTCAAGATAGCCATTGCGGTGGCATCATAACTGTTGTTGCGCAAGCGATAGAGATCGAGCCAGCCGTCGTTGTTGGCATCGAAAAGCTGAGCGGTAAATCCGTCCATGGCCAGAGAATAATCCGCTGTTCGATCGGCAAAATAGCCGTTACCCAGGTTCTCAAAGATAGACAAAAAGAGCTCCGTGCTGCCGTATGGCAGTTTGGTATTGGCAACGAAGAGATCCATATCCCCGTCGTTATCAAAATCGGCAAAGGTGGCGCCGTCGCTGCGGGCGCCGACATCGATCCCGCGTTCAGCAGCCGCTTCGCGAAATCTGCCATTTTCATTGAGATAGAGCTCGTTGGGCGCCTGACGCTTGCTGATATAGATTTCATAATCGCCGTCATTGTCGATATCGCAGACGGTAACCCCTTGAGTGCCGACCATTTCCACATCCTCGATTGCTCCTTCGGCACCCAGATATTCACGCACAAAAAACCCATGGCCGTCGTTGATATAGAGTTCGTTCTGCATCCCCCAGTTTGCTGCATAAAGGTCGATATAACCATCGTTGTTGGCGTCGAACGCCACCACCCCGCGGGTTTCACCGTTGATCACCTCGATACCGCGCGTCGAACTCTGCTCGACAAAGTACCCGGTTCCGTCATTGATATAGAGTTGATTCGGCTCCCAGGTATTGCCGTTGAAGAGATCGAGATCCCCATCGTTGTCCACATCGACGAATACCACACCGTGGCTGCAGCATTCGTCCCCCACGCCGCGCTCCTGGGTTTCATCACGAAAAGTGCCATCCGGATATTGAATATACAGGACATCGCGCAAGCATATGTTTTGCATGCAGTTGCCGATATAGATATCGGTCAATCCATCGCCGTTGACGTCGCCCATGGTGAGTCCATGACCGGAAAAGTCCGGATCGCCGAGACCGATGAGATTGTGCCGATGGGTTTGATCCTCGAAAAACATCTCTGTGTCGGCGGTATAGATTTTTAGATCAGAATAGATCGGGCCGGCGATGCTTGGATATTCCGGATCGCCGCCGAAATAGAGTTCCCGAAAGCGATGCGTTTGCCCAGGAAAAGGATAATCGCCCCGCAAAACATCGTTGATATAGATCCACACACGGCTTTGATTGTATATAATCTTAAAACGATATAAATCAGAAAGATTGAAAGTCTGAGTCAAAAAATCGACTTCTCTGCGGTTGGCCAATCCCCTTGAACTGAAATCATTTCTCAGCGTCGTCGAACCATCGGATCGCACATAAGACTTGCCTGTGCGTAAATAGCACCAGGACCCGTCAGTGTAAAGCACGCTTGAAGCGCCCCCCGCCTCTGAACTCAAAAAGAATAGATGGGATTTGTTAAAAACTGCTTGTTCTGCCGGATTGAAACGGGTGAGGGTGAACTCTATAGTGGCTGCAGCAGGAAGCCGGTCGCTAAAATGGACAATCAGGCGGCTGTTGTTGTTTAAATCCGCCACGGCTTGCGTCGCTTGCCATCCCTTGCTGGTATAGGCACCCTGGCAGTTTTCTACTGCAGCAAATTCATGTTGCATCTCTCCGGTCAAAGGATTGTGATAAAGCATACGCTGGTGCACGGGTTGTGCAATTGCGAGGCTCACGGCACAGAACAGCACTGCAAGAACAGGTTTCATTCCATCAATCTCCACATTCTGCCTAAAGAGGTTTCGCTGTAGATGTTTTTATCGAATTGGGCGTAGCACGCGGTATTCTGCCGGATAATCCATACAACAAAAATGGGGAGATGCAGATTTTGCACCCATCGAAAGAGAAAAAGGCTGGATTGAAAACAAAAGGCTGTTCAGGAAGAATGATCTATTAAACCGCAATTCAGCCACCAGGAGAAAGCGGCATCGCGGACGATCATAATGATCTGCCTAAACAGCCTTTATTCAGAAAAAATTATCGTTTATTGCAACTTGACCAGTTTCCGGGTGGCAGTTTGATGTCCTGCTTCGAGACGGTAAAAATAAGCACCCGAACCCACCATCTCACCGCTGTCAGAATCACCGTTCCATCGATAGCGATAAAAACCAGGCTGCAAATCTGCATCGACAAGAGTTTTAATCACCTGACCGATCAGGTTATGGATTTTCAGAGTGACCCGGCCTTGATGATCACCGGGTATCCGAAAGGCGATTTCGGTGGCTGGATTGAAAGGATTTGGGTAATTCTGTTCAAGAGCAAAATTCTCCGGTGCACTGATCGCCGCTTCGAGCGAGTGAGAATACTCAAAAGAACCGTCTGTATCGATTTGTTTCAAGCGATAGATATAAGTGCCAACATTCAATTCGGAATCAACAAATGAATAGGACTGGGGCTGATTGGTTGTGCCTTTACCCCTGACAAAACCGATCGACCGCCAGTTTTCCGGTTTGTCGGCGCGCTGGATTTCGAAACCATAGTTCTTGGATTCTGACTGCGTTCTCCAGGTCAATTCAATCCCGTTGCCCCTGGCTGTTGCGGCAAAAGCAGCCAGTTCAACCGGGACAACAAAAGTTTTGCCCACCACCTCAACTTTCAGAGGGTTGTTGCGAATGGTCAACAAAGAATCGCCAAGGCCGCGGGTATGATTCGGACCGAGGAAATAGCGCCACACCACCATGCTATCGGTATCAAAAGCAATCGGATCGCCAACCGATTTGATGGTAAGACCGCATTCTCCATAATTGCCCGGCTCACCGGTATCATATAATCTGGGCACCAATGAATCGCGATAATAGAGCTCCTGTGCAGAACCCACTTGCGGCACCCAGCACAACGCCGCAACCGTGCCGCGAGCGCCGGTGAGGATGTACCAATTGTATTTCAACACCGCAAGTTGTTTCACATAATCGTCTTCGCTTGAACCAGCCGTGGTGGCTCCATCGACATCGAAACCAGAAAGTGGATTCAATTGGCTGTAAAATTTTGCGCCGTCCATGTTGCTGTTGAAATCCATGGTTTCGCGCAAAATTTCGATTCCATAGCTCATCATGATGCGGCGGTTATAGCTGTTGATATAATAGCTGTAGGGATAGAAATGGGCAATAAAAGAAACCGAATCCGGAATGGGCTGAAAATAGGGAGCATCCGGCTGTTCAACCTGGATGGTCATATCATAGGTGGCTTTACGCATCACGCGCACCGGTCCGGCGACCACATCCAGACGCACGTTGGAGATGCCGAAGTCTTCGGTGGAAAAATATTCGCCGACCCAGATCGTCCCTTTGGCAAAGGCTTTCCAGCGATCCAAAAGATCGATGGCCGGATCTCCCCCTACACCCGCAGAAATGTGCATATCGACCGGTATGCCGTTGCTGTTGTGTTTAAAGAGGTAGCTGCTTGCCTGAATGGCATCATCACCAATATCGTTGGCATAGCGCGTCGGAGGCGCGATTGCTTCGCCTGTCGGTGGCGTATAGGTGACGTAGGACGCATGCGTATGAGTCAACGTCGAAGAGCGATAGAGATAGGCGTGTGAGCGTTTGGCCGGGACAACCGAGGTATCGATGGCAGTTATCTGATAGCGGGGATAGGCGCGCGATTCAGCATCCGTGATCCAGACCGTGCTTGCCACACTGTCGCCCATATCGGCAGTCATGAAGCAGATCTCGTCTTGCTCGTCGAGCAGACCATCCTCAGCGGTGGCAAAATATCCGGTGCCATCGTTTTCATCGATTTGA
Organism: bacterium; assembly: GCA_029565675.1. Lineage (GTDB taxonomy): Bacteria > Zhuqueibacterota > Zhuqueibacteria > Residuimicrobiales > Oceaniaggregativiventaceae > Sulfursilanivivens. The sequence continues at coordinate 60,870 of JAKQNP010000062.1, read as the reverse complement.
AAAGGTATCTGTTGCCATCCGCCGGCTTTGTAGGCATAGATGTAGAGTTCATCTATGGGCAGGTTAACAGCAGGGATGCTGCTGGCTCCGATTACCACCGGCTCATAGGGCCGACGCAGGTCTTCTGCTTTCACTATCCCCAGCGAAGAAACAAGCAGCAAAACGGTCAGAGCGAAATTCGGCAGTCGTACCATTTTAATCATCTCAAAACTCCTCCTCATGGGAAGCAAGTGGTCATGCGCTGATTAGAAAAACAGCCAAATGTTCTTGTACAAAGATGCACTATTTGTGCCAAACGGAAGAGGTTCATCTAATAATAGCAAATTTGCACAAAAAACCAAAACCTTTTTTTAACATCTTGTTTTATTTGATGCAATAGCACGCGATCATTTGGCGGACAAATCGCCCCGTGATATGGAAGTGGCTCATCCCTGAGCCGAATGACTCGCCATGAAACAGTCTATCGATCAGTGTCTTGCAGTGCCGGACGACTTTTGATGTGGTCTAGTTTGAAATTGCCGCAACAAGGTGTCGAGAAGAATGAGAAAAACCATCATCCGCACCGGTTTTGTGTCGCCATGCGGATGGTGATCGAGGAAAGAGGTTATGGACTGTATGCAAGGCATCCGTTTGATTAGGGCGTCCACCGAAGAGAGGAGTTCGATGCATCGCTGATCGCTGTGCAGCAGGGCATCGAATAGGTCCAGCAGTTGGCGACGGCGGTCGGGTTCCAGCTTCTGTTGTTCAGCAACAAAAGAGATGACCCGGTCTTGTTCGGCCGGGTTCTTGCGCAATAGAGGATAAAAGGTATAGAAAAGGTCGTGTGCATGACAGAGTTCGCTGACACAGTAGAGCAGCTCATCGATGACGGAATCCGCAAGGTCAGGCAACAACAGTTTTTCCAGCAACAGATGCAGATTCTCGGTTTTGCCAATTTCGACCAAAGACTGAGCACCGCTGAGGATCAGGCGAGGATTCTGTGTGTTGCGAAAAATTTCGATGATTAGCGCAAAAGATTCTCGGTCTCCCAGAAGAGTCAGAGCCTGCATTGCCTTGCTCTGCAGAAAGAGATCCTGACTGTTCAACGCTTTGCGGAGAACAGGAATGGCTTTGACGATCTGATGGCTGCTCAGGACATCAGCAGCCATATAGGCGGTGGTGAATTCACCGGTTTCCACTTCACGGATCAATAAATCAGCCGTCGCATCGTTAAAATCGATATACTCCAAAGCGCGAATCGCCCGCAAGCGGGTGTAAAAACGCGGCGAACTCAGAAACGCCGCCAGGGAATCCTCGGAAAGCGAAGACTTGATCTCCTCCAGTTTGCGGATGATCAGCCGATCATTGCTCTCGCTCCGCAATTCGGACAATTTTTGCAGGGTAAAGAGCGCCCGCCATTCGCGCAGGGAAAACAAGATTCCCAAAACGTCTCGCACCCGGCGATCTGCCACCGGTTGGAGCCGGGAAACCACCCAGATGATCGGCAACAACAAGAGAAAAATCACTGCAAAATAGACCCGGTAGACCATCAAGCCGGGTTCAATTTCGTGGTTAAGAAGGCGCAACAATCCCCCACCCAAACCGGTCCCAACCAATCCGGCGATCGTGTTGGAGAAAATGACCATCAGCATGGAAATCGAGACGACCTTTTCAGGTGCGACTGAGCTGAGCAAATAGTGCGAAAGAGAGGTCTGAATGCCGGCGTTGGCAGCGCCGATCAACAAAAACACCGCTATGCCCACCGTCCAGATCCAACTTATCGGCAAAACAATCCATAAAACACAGATTGTGGCAACGACACTCGTGTAGATAATCATAATCGGGCGCGGTCCAACCCGATCGAGCAACAGAGTATTGGCATAGGATGAAATTATGGCGCCGACCAGCTGCATAGAAGCAAAAATCAACGCCGCATCATCGCTGAGCAGAAATCCTTTTTTCAGAGTCAACATACTGAAAGGGATGGTCAGCATCAGGGCGGTCGTTGCGCACGCTGCGGCCAACAACAAACGCTGAATGGCTGGGGTTTTTTTGATCAAATCGATAGCAGACAGGATCGGTTCACGTGCTGATAAAAGCGGTCGATCCGATTCCTGCAACTTCCGAATGACCAATCCAGCGACAACCCCCATGACGCAACCGAACAAAACAATTCCCTGGAAAGTCTTGAGCGCGGGATAGCGATTGATCAACAAAACGATTATAAACATCGCTGCGAGATAAAAAATATTGCTCTGCATGGTGTTCTTGGCGATGAATTTGCCGCGATTTTCCGGCGAAGTGATTTCGCCGACCAAAGGATTGAAAGCGGTCAAGCCGAGGCCGCGAAAAGAAAAGAAGCCAAAAGCCGCGAGGACGAACAGCGCTAAGCCGTGTTTGGGCGATACCAGCTGCTGCACAATTGGCACCAGCACCAACAGGAATGCAGAAAAATTGCGCAGAACCCAGGCGCGCGAAATGGTCTGCACAGCGCCGTGATGTGCCATGGAAATCTTGCCCAGCGGCATGAACAAAGCGCTTAGGTAAGTAAAAGAGGCGATAAAACTGACGAGAAAATCATCGGCCCCGACTTTCAAGGCGTAGAGCAGAAGCACCGATTCCGCTAAACATGCGTAGGAGGTGGCGTTGATGCGGGTAAAATTGAGATAGGCGTTTTGTGCTCGAGAGCTCATGCCGATCGGCGGATTTCTCTGATTAGTCACTGCGACGATGAATTGACAGATTCGCGGCTAAAGATGTGATCAATATGAGTTGAAGGGTATGTAGCCGGTCGCATCTCAAACCGGCAGGATTGCCGAGCCGACTGATCCGCACAGATTCGGAGCGATTTAACTGGGTTCAGCGAGAAGTTCGACGATCCCTTTGGTCAGTTTTTTCTCCGAGTCATCGCCGGAGCCGATGCTATACATGCGCACACGGCCCTGACGATCGATCAGCACCATATGGGGTATTCCCGACACCCCATAGCGAATGGCGTTTTGCATGCCGGTTTCGCGTTCAGCAACCGCATAGGGAAACGGAATACCCTGTGCAGCTTTATATTTTTCAATCCATTCGATCTCCTGGGAGGGCTCCAGATCCTGAAGCGATTGGCCCAGTTGATTGAAAAAACCATAGGTCCGGGTCAAACCGATGATTTCCAGACCCTGGTTGTGGTATTTGTTGTGCAAGGTCTTCAGATGCGGCAGCATCGCCCGGCATGGACCGCACCAGGGCGCCCAAAAATCGAGCAGCACCACCCGGCCCCGCAAATCCTGCAGTACGAGCGGTTCGGAACCAATCCAGTGCACAGCGTCAAAATTGGGCGCGGGCTTGCCGATCAGATTGAACAGGTTCTCCTGTGCTTGAATACGGCCGAGTGCTCCGAAATCTTCATTGTAGCGTACTTTTAATACCCGTTGCCAAGCCATCGCTTCTTTGTGCTTGCCGAGAGAAAACAACAATTCCCCCTTGTCCAGTGCCAGGCTTAAACCGAACTCGGGAGTCATCCTGGGTAAAGCCTCTTCGGCGATCTGCAAGGCGCGCTCAAAATCGTCGATATTCTTGTAGCCATGGAACAGATAGTAATAATAATTCTCGGAATTGGCCCTATCATAAGCGCTCAGGACATGGCGAAAGAGCCTCTCTGCCTCAGCCATACGGTTCTTCGACCAGTACATTTCAAAAAGCATCACCGCATCGGCCAAAGGAAGCGAGTCTTGCGGTGTGCGCTGCAAAACAGCAATGGACGAATCGAGCCGCCCGGCATAGTAAAAAAGGCGAGCCGCACTGGAAAGATCGACTCGATCGATTTTTTGTGGATCCAATCGATGAGCAAATTTCTCGGCCAACCGCCGCTGCTCTTGTCGCAAACTGTCGATGTGAGTGGCTCCGGCTGCTTTGGCGCGAACAATCAGGCTGTCCACTTGTGCGGCTTTGGATGGCAAATTCTGATAAGGCGAATCACCACAACCGCTGGCCAGCAAAGTAAAAAAAAGTAAGGCTATCCCCCACTCACCGACGAATCTCATCCATTTGTCCTTTAAATCTGCGATCTTTAGGTTTTTCATTCTGCCACCAATACAAGCCAGACAATCGACGAACAGCGATCTGTTCCATTGAGCAAGTCAAACTTGCAGGTCAGCCCGCCTGTGATAGAGCGTCACCAACGCGCACCCGGAATTGCACAAGAGTCTGCAACCTTTTTCATCAAGATCCACTGATTGACACGAGTTTCTTATGGTGTCCATCAAATTCAAATCAGATCGATTCCCATTGTGATTATTGTGGTTACATTCAGTGGTATCCCAACAAGGCACACCACTGAATATAGAGGATTTCTTTTCTCGTGCAAACGCTTTTTAAAAAACATCATTCGATGGGAAAAGTCGAGCCAACGAAAAACAATAAATCAATACCCGACCGCTCGAACCAGCAGCCGGGTTTGATCAATATTCCTGACCGCTCAATGGGAACAGAGATTGTCGCCGGAACGAAGCTTGTCGTGGAGATAATCGCGTACCACATCCTCGGGCGAATCGCCCGTAACACCGATAAGGACTGCAATGCCTTTCTCTTTTAGCAACTCCTGTGCTCTTTCGCCCATACCGCCTGACAAAATCAACTGGACCTTTTGCTCGGCCAGCCATTTCGGCAATAAACCAGGCTCATGTGGAGGAGGAGTAAGCGCTTTGCTGCTCAAAATTTCTTTCTTGCTGCAATCCACCTGATACAGATAAAACTGTTCACAATGGCCGAAATGGCTGGCCATTTTGCCTTCACTGACCGGCACAGCGATGCACAGTCCGCCGCTACCCTCTCCTTCTCCATCCCCAGATGGTTGTGAAGCAACAGGAGAAACGTCAGATGTCGAAGTTTCTATTTTTTCGATGAGTTTGTTGACCATAGCCTCGAAATCTTTACCGGTTTGGGACTTGCTGAAATAATAGACAAAGGGCTTGCCGGCGTCGCTGGTCAGTACGATATCCGGTTCTATTGGCACGCGGCCGAGAAAATCGACGCCCATCTCTTTGGCCATGACTTCGCCGCCGCCCGATTTGAAGATCATCGACGTTTTGCCGCAATGCGGGCAAACAAATCCGCTCATATTTTCAATCACCCCCAGGACAGGCAGATTGAGTTTTTCGCAAAACCGCAGCGATCGGCGCACGTCGGACAACGAAAGATCCTGCGGCGTGGTTATGACCACCGCGCCGGTGATATTTTTGATCAATTGCACCACAGAAAGCGGCTCATCCCCTGTTCCTGGCGGGCTGTCGATGATCAAATAGTCCAAATCGCCCCAACTGACATCCTTGAGAAGCTGCTTCAAAGCGCCCATTTTCATCGGGCCGCGCCAGATCACCGCATCGTCATTGCCTTGCAGCAAAAGGCCAAGCGACATCACTTTTAGATTGCTGACGAATTCGAGCGGCACGAGTTTTTGCTGTTCATCGGTCTCTACTCGCTGCCCTTCCAAACCGAACAGTTTGGGTATGCTGGGACCATGAAAATCGATATCCAAAATCCCAACCCGCTTGCCGGCAAGCGCCAGCGAAAGCGCCAAATTGGCGGCAATGGTGCTTTTACCTACTCCCCCCTTGCCTGACAGGACCACGATCGTACGGCGAATCCTGTCCAGGGTTTTATCCAGTTCCAGATCGTCCAAAAAAGAGTCCAGGTTGTCCTGCGGTTTCATTCTCTTCCTTTCTTCCAATGATTGCCTCGAATCCTGGCGGCGATGCCCATGCGCAGTGAACACCGCATTCACTACATCCCGGGATCGCCCAAAGCCAGAACAATTGTCGACGGATGGATCAGGTGATGCCGCGATGATCCCCTTTCATTTTCGCGATTGTGACAGCTGGTCGATAAAATCGGGTAAATCAGCAAGCCGGTGCAAAAAGCAATCGATTGTATCTCTTTGCTCACGCATAACTTGCCACCAACGCTGCAGTTCGGTTTTGCCTGCCGCTGTCAAGGTATAGAGCTTTTTGGCCGCACCGCTTCCACTGGTATCCCATACCGATGAAACCAAACCTTGCTGCTCGAACAGATTCAAGGTGCGATAAACTGCTGCAGCATCCACACCACCATCGACAAACCCCAATTCCGGCAACGCTCCCATCAAGTTGTATCCATGTGTCGGTTTTTCCCACAGAAGACATAGGATGGAAGGCGCCAACCAGCGCATTTGTCTCTCCATACCGATTCGCTTGCAGCATTTTTTAGGTGTAGCCATCACGGATCACGATCCTGACCTGTTATTGCTAAATAGCAAAGGATGTTTCTGCGCGGTCGCAGCTGGTCGATGCGGTCGGCGCGGCTCTGTATGCAGTGAATTTATATTTGCAACTTGCATATATAAGCATTTTAAGAGATAATGTCAAGCAGAATCTCGCAACGGCCGGCGCCCAACCGCCCCTCACCCAAGCCAACCGATTTGCAATCCGAACAGCAGCAAAGCGCGTGTCAGAAATGCGATAAGCGCCAAGGAAACACTGGTATTCAGCAGACCATTTGCATTGATGAAACTGACCAAAACTGCTGGCATAAAATAAGCAAGCGAATCGATAAAGAGGTGTTGATGTGGAAAGAGAAACACTGCCAGCAATTGCAAAAGGGCGGTGAAAATAAAGCTCAGAAGAACATCGATTGCGAGCAACCGGCGGCCGAATAGAATCAAATTGCGCTGCAGCACTTTTTCAATTGCCAGAGTCAATGCCGTGGCGGTAATCACCACAGCCAGGCGGATGGGATCGTTGAGGTAGAAGGCAAAATATCCCGGGACAATCAATCCGGCTGAACAAAGAGGTGTGCATTCGGACAGCAAAACGCTCAGCAGCAAACCGATCGCAATTGTCTGATGAAACATCGGCATGATTGAGCTTATCGCCTCTTTTGCGATTGGAACAGAACCAGCCAATCTTTCTGTTCCAATCCGATTCGTAAGGAAAGCAGTGTGGATTTTATACGCAGTTTTGTGCAGCAGTATCGGTCTGCACAAGATTTTTGTTTGATTTAATCATTAAATTTCATATTTTTAGTTAAATCGTGCAAAAACACCGTTCGTCCATCAAAGCGGAAATTCCAATAGCCCCAAGAGCCATTTCATAAAATCCGCATTCATCATAAAATGATTTGGTGGAAATGCCCTGCGTGGCGGTTGCACCTTCCTTTAGATCAAGCGGTGTTCTGTGTCGTTACACCGATGTAGGACGATATAATCACGAGGATCATGCATGTTGTCAAAATCAAAGATTGAAGTCGGAACCGAAGTCGATGCCATCTGTAAACCGTGCAAAGGGGTTACCATACACGTGATCTCTGGAATCAAAGACGGGAAAATCAGCAAAGTCATGTGCAAAACCTGCCAAAGCAGCCACCGATATCAGCCGGCATCAGAAGAGATCACCGATAAAAGCCCTGCCAAGCAAAAATCGGCAAGCAGCGAACCGGGGCAAGACAAAATTCGTCGGGCGGCGCGCACCCGACAGATGAAAAAATGGAATCACCTGCTCGATGAAGCAGACACTGAGAATCCGCGCGAATACATGGTCTCCGAATCCTATGATCAGCAACAGGTCATCCAACACAAACATTTTGGTCTCGGCGTGGTTGTCAAGATCGTCGACGGAAACAAAATGAATGTCGCATTCGAGGAAGGGATCAAAACGCTGGTGATGAATATCTGAGTGAACTCCAGTTCGAATTTCCGCATTTCCTCAACACCGCTAAAAAATCGTTTCCAGCACTTAAAAGCCTGCAAACGCCGACCGCAATAGATCACCGTTCTCACCGGACGGCTCTCTTTCATGGGTGTATTATAAAAAGGAACCCAGCCCGAAATGGGCTGGGTTCAAACTTGGGTGACACCTTTTTTACGATTCGTGCGCCCTTTTGTCGCTCGCTGTCACCAAACGGAATGGCCGCTGTTTGACGCGATTTCATCGAGCACCAGCGGTTGTGCAGAATCGGATCGATTGCCATCGGTTGGTGGTTTTAGCGCTTTTCGCTGATACGAGCTGCTTTTCCGCGCAACCCGCGCAGATAGAACAGTTTGGCTCGGCGGACACGCCCTTCGCGCACCCTCTCGATCTTGGCGATATTGGGCGAGTGCAGCAAAAAGATCCTTTCCACACCGATCCCCTGGGAGATCTTGCGCACGGTAAACGTCTCATCCAAACCAGCGCCGCGGCGGTTTATCACCACCCCTTCGAAAATCTGAATGCGCTCTTTGTCGCCTTCAACGACCTTAACATGCACCGCCAGTGTATCGCCGGAATGAAAATCCGGAATATCGCTCTTGCTCTGCGATGCAGCAAACGCTTCAATCTTGTTCATGATGACCAGCCTCCTCATCCAGAGGGAAACCCTCTATGCTACAGTTCAATGTATTTCTCATACAGGTCGGTTCGTTTTTGCCGGGTAATCTCGATCGATTTTTCGTCACGCCAGCGTTGGACTGCCTGATGATCGCCGGAGAGCAACACTTCAGGCACCCCGACACCGCGAAACACCTCGGGCCGCGTGTAATGCGGGTGATCCAGCAGCCCGGTTTGAAACGAATCCGTATCTGCCGAGTCGATGTCGTTCAGCACACCCGGCAGCAACCGGACAACTGCATCAACTACGGCAAGCGCTGCGATTTCGCCACCAGTGAGAACATAATCGCCGATCGACAGCTCTTCGCCGACGAGCTGATCGAGTACTCTCTGATCAACTCCCTTGTAGTGACCACAGAGAAAGAACAATTGCTTGCGGAAAGACAGCTCGACAGCATCTTTTTGTTTGAACACCTTGCCGGCTGGCGTCAAATAAGTCAAGGCACAGTCGACTTGGTGCTGCTTTCGTACGCTTTCGACACAAGCGAAAATCGGCTCAGGCTTGAGGATCATCCCTGCGCCGCCGCCATAAGAATAATCGTCGATCTGTTTGTGTTTGCCTATACCAAAGGCGCGCAAATCGTGCAAGAAAATTCGGGCGATCTGTCGATCTTGCGCCCGCTTTAGCATGCTCTCACCCAACGCTCCTGCCAAGATCTGGGGAAAGGCTGAAATCACATGTATATCCATCCATTCCTCCTTTTCCCATCACCCTCAATCGAGCAACCCGGGCAATGGATGGATCACAATTCGCCCTTTTTCGGTTTCGATCGAGCGGATAATGTCCGGCGAATCGGGTAGCAACACCTCTCGATCGCCGGCCATAACCACATAGACATCATTGGCGGGATAGGAGATGATATCCTTGACAGTGCCGATTGGCTCTCCGTCTTCGGTCATGACCGCAAGACCGATCAACTCGAAATAATAATGTCGATTCTCTGCCAGCGGCAACAATTGGTCGCCGGGAATTTCGATCTCGCTGCCGCGCCAGGCTTCTGCGGCATCACGGGTGGTGACGCCGCGCAAAGACAACAGCACCGAGCGGTCGATCACCCTGACTTGATCAACCTCGATTTCCTGGCGTGTCCCATCCGCGCGACGCAGCCATACACGTTTCAGCAGGTGAAAGCGCTGCGGATCGTCGGTCTCCGGCATAACCTTTAACATACCGCGCACACCGTGCGGCCGCAGGATTCTGCCAATCAGCACATAGTCCGGTACACGAGCTCTGTCTGCCATAGCGATCGCTAAATTTAGCCAGCAAGACCTGGAACTTAGGCTTGCGGCTCTTCAGCCGCGGCAGCGTTCTCGCTGCTTTCGCCAGGTTCTTGGCTCTCGCTGCCTTCAACAGCAGCGGGTTTCTCAACTTGTGCAGGAGCTTCTGTATCTTCCTGAACCTTTTTCGCCTTGGCCTTTTTCACTTCGTGTTCCTGCTCCCGCTTCAGCATGGCCTGCTCGGCCTCGATACGTTTCTGGCGCTGAGCCTGGACGGCTTCATATTTTTTAAACTCTTCAGCGATCTGTTCAGCTGTGAATCCGCGCTGCACAAGATCCCACTCGAAGAGAATGCCCTGCTTGCTGAAAAGGTTGCGCACCGTGTCAGAGGGTTTGGCACCGACTTTAAGCCATTTTAGCGCTTTTTCTTTGTCGATCACCACTTCAACCGGTTCGACGCGCGGATTGTAAGAGCCGATTTTATCCAGATATTTTCCATCCCGGCGGGATCGGCTATCGGTAGCGACGATCCGATAGAATGGCAATTTCTTTCTGCCCATGCGATGCAATCGAATTTTGACTGCCAACTTGATCTTCCTCCTGTTTTACCAACCGAACGGCATCTTTCTGGCCAAACCGCCGCCCTGTTTCATTTGCTTCATCATTTTTTGCAACACTTTATATTGTTCCAGCAAGCGATTTACATCTTGAATCCGGGTACCGCTTCCCAAGGCGATTCGCTTTCGTCGACTGCCATTGAGGATTTGCGGAGAGCGCCTTTCCTGTGGCGTCATCGATTTGATAATCGCCTCTGCTTGGATCAGCCCGCGATCATCGACTTGCATGCCTTTCAGCATTTTGTTGGCGCCGGGAATCATACCCATGAGATCTTGCAGCGGTCCCATTTTTTTGATCTGTTGCAATTGATCGAAAAAGTCTTCCAGCGAAAATTCGCGTTGCTTGAATTTTTGCTGCATCTTGTGCGCCGTTTCGGCATCAACAGCCGATTGAGCGCGTTCGACCAAGGAAACCACATCGCCTTTGCCGAGGATGCGCGAAGCGATCCGATCAGGATAAAAAGGCTCGAGTTGGTCGCTCTTTTCTCCCACACCGATGAATTTGATCGGCTTGCCGGTCACCGCACGGATAGACAGAGCCGCCCCACCGCGGGCATCTCCGTCCATCTTGGTCAGCACAACACCATCAAAATCAATCTTGTCGTTGAAAATTTTGGCGGTATTCACGGCATCCTGGCCGGTCATCCCGTCAGCGACAAAAAGAACTTCGTTCGCCTGGAGCAAAGTTTTGATCGCGATCAGCTCATCCATCATCGCCTCGTCGACATGCAACCGTCCGGCTGTATCGACGATAATGGTGTCGAACATATTCTTCCGGGCATAATCCAGCGCCTCCTGGCAGATCTTGATCACATCGCTCTCAACCTGCGCAAAAACTGGAATCCCGATGGAACTGCCCACGACCTGCAGCTGCTGGATGGCTGCCGGCCGATAAACATCAGCGGCGACAAGCAGAGGTGAGTTCCCGCGCTGGCGCAAAAAAACTGCCAGCTTGCCGGCTAAAGTGGTCTTGCCTGAACCTTGCAACCCCGCCAGCAACACAGTGTTGGGAAAAGAATGGCCCAACTTGAGGGGAACATGGCTTTCGCCGAGCAGATGAAGGAGCTCATCAAAGATAATCTTGATCACCATTTGACCGGGGGTGATGCTTTTCAATACCTCCCGGCCGACCGCCTTGGCTTGAACATCGGCGATGAACTGCTTGACCACCTTGTAGTTGACATCGGCTTCCAGCAGCACCCGTCGTACATCTCGCAGGGCATCTGCAATATTGCTTTCGGTCAGTTTACCCTGTCCGCGCAGACGGCGAAAAACCGCATCAAGCTTGTCGGTTATTTCTTGAAACATAAGCCTTCCATCGCGGCGCAATCAATCGGGGGAGCAACCCAATCGGCGCCAGTCGACGTCATGGACGCAAGTGCAGATTCCAGATACATTACAGTCTGTTAATTTAGATAAATTTAAACTTTATTGCAAGATTTTTTTGGCAGGACAACCGTTCATTTGCTGATAAAAATGACCGCGGAGACGAAAAAACAAGGACAACGCAATCGAGCGCGGCACATGCCAATTCAACGCCAGATTTTGACGATCTCATCGCGAATAAAAACGGGCAACGGCGCTGCAGTTCCATCGGTGCGAAGGATATGACCACTCTCCTCTTCATGCACCAGACCGATGTCGGATGCGATGACCCCTTGTGCCTCACAGCGGGTCAATATTTCCTTGACCGCTTTTTCCGGAACTGCCGCCAACAAAGCCCCGGAAGAGAGCGTGCCTAATGGATCCAGGCCGAATTCATCGCACAACAGCTTGCCTTCAGGTAAAATCGGAATGGCTTCATAGGTTACATCCACAAACAAACCGCTCGGTCGGGTGATTTCCATCAGCGCTGTCGCTAAACCTCCTTCAGTGGGATCGTGCAGTGCGTGAACGGTTCCGCTTTCGCGCACCAGCTCCACAATGGGACCAACATTTAGGCCCGGTTCATACAAAAGACTGCGGCATTTTTCGCCAAGTTCGGCACTAAATAGTTTTCGCACTTTTTTAGCAAACTGCGTAGCCAAAATAACGGTTCCCTCGAGAGGTACTTCACGAAACACCAACAGATGATCGCCAACGGCAACAGTTCTTTTGTCCAGCAACTCATGCCGCCCGGCAGTACCCAACATCTGTCCAACCACAATTGGCCGATTCAGATCGACGGTAACCTCAGTATGACCACCGCAATAGGCCACCCCCATCTGCTCACACGTTTGCGAGATCTGGCTGAATATCTCATCCGCCATCTTGCGGGTGGCGCAATTCTCCGGCAAAAGGATGGTGCTCAAAAACCAGCGCGGCCGGCCACCCATACAATAGATATCATTGGCGTTGATTTGTACTGCATAGACGCCTATCTGTTCGGAAGTAAAGGTAATCGGATCGGTTTTGACGAGCAAAAAAGTGTCGCCCTGATCGATTACCGTGGCATCCTCTCCCAATTGTGCTCCGATAAGAATCTCCGGCGGCTGATGCGTATAGCGATCGATCAGCAGCTCCATGAGATTGGGCGGCAGCTTTCCGCTGAACAGACGTTCGAATTCGATTGCCATAACCGTTAACCTGTGAAATCAACATAAAAAAACCGAAGAGTTGCCTTCTTCGGTTTTCATTTGGCAGATTCCAGTTTAATAGCCAAAGGTAAATACCTGTCGATAGACTTCCGGGGGTGCAGTTGGATCGCCAAAGCCAAAATCATTCCACTGCTCGATGCGTTGAAGGATACAATCGATCATTTCTCTGTTTTCAATATTGCTCTGCAGCAATTCGACATAATCCACCGAGCCTTCGGCATTGATGGCCAGACGAACTTCGACCTTTCCGCGCAGACCCGGGTGGTTGCGCAAGATTTGTTTGTAACAGTCGGTAATGGCCATGCGATGGCTGTTGATGACCGCCTGAACGAAATCAGGGCTCCGACGCAGGCGTTTCTTTTCCTCTTCGGTCTGAGGTGTGTCGGGTCGCCGGCCGATGGAACTCGCCACGTTTTCGTAACCTTCCCGCGATCGATCGACATTCTCAAAAGCAACATTGCCCGTCGGTTCCAGGGCGCCGAGCAAATCATCAATGCTCATCGCGCGATTCTCACGCCTGGTTCCACGCGCAACTCTCGAACCCGTGCCGCCGCCGTCACCACCGCCACTCCCGCCTTCTCCGGTGCCCCAACCCTTGCCACCCGGGCCGCGCGCAACACTCATCGCATCGAGAGAAGATAGGATATCGCCCATGCGTTGATTCTGTGTTCGACCGCTCACATCGATGTCGCCGATATAACTTTCTGGCACATAACCGCTGCCTGAGGTCAGCAACCCCAGGAATCCAACTGAGCCTACCTCGCCAGCGAGCTCCCCCATGGATCGTCCGCCTGCAACTCCCCCTGCACGTCCCGCAGCCGCCATGGCGCCGGCTTCAGGCAATCGCTCCTCCGGCGACAAACGCCCTCCAGGTGCACCGACACCCTCTCCAAACCCTGCTCCTGCTCCTCCGCCGACTCCGGGAATCGGGGTATACAGCAGATCAGTAGGTTCTTTTTCCGCAGTCGGTTCAAAGGCAATCGGTTGTTCGATCAAGGGCAGTTCTTCACGCTCCAGGACGATCTTTGCATAGCGTTTCTGTATCTCGGAAATCAACTCGGGCCGAATAACGGTGGAAAGTCGGGATTTAAAAAACAAAACCAGCGCAATGTGCAGAAAAAGGGAAATCAATAAAATAACCAGGAAATCCCGATCTGCAGGCGTAAAATTGCGTCTGCGCAATTCACGCGGAAAACCCGCTGTGTTCGGAGCTGCCATCCATTATCCTATTCGTGGCGCAAGAGCTCTGCTGGAGCTCATCGCGACGATTCCAACCTCCTGCTGCTGGTGACCAGCCGACCGCAAGCCAGATGGAGGCAAATGAGACAAAAGAACAAGGGATTATTTCGCTGTAACATGATCACCATGTGCGGATTTCACCGCACCTCAAGCCACAGATCTATTCACCTTCTGCAATCAGGTCATCGCCACAAGATCGATCTCGCAATGAAAACAGCCATCAGCGCGCACCTGATCCAACGTTGATTTTTGCGCTGTTCTTTTCACAGTTATAATGACTGGCGCCCTGCATCTGGACCGCGCGATGATCGTGTATGTATTTATTGTCCAGTTAACACCAACTCTCAGTTGCATTAATGTAAACTGCTATTATATAAAAGTCAAGCACAAATCTGCTGTTTTTCCGCACGTTACGTCTGCACCGAATTTTTATCCGCCTCCTGATGAAATCGAACCCCAGGAGATCGGTCTTGCGTCTCGATCCAGTCGACCAACTGCTGCAGGCTCTTGATATGGGTGCCCGGCCAAAAAACATGACCACAAGCAGCGCAGCGGGAAAATTGGGTATACTGTATCGCAGCCTGCGCAGGCACCTGGTCGAGGATGCTTTCTTTGCCAACAGCTTCAAGCTTGCCGTTGCAGACCAGGCAACGGCTGAACGGCTCAATTTGTGAATAGAGATCGAATCGTTTGACGACTTCAGCCAACTGCTCGTTTGCCTGCAAGGAACGCACCCAGTACCCATGCGTCACTGCACTGTTCTTCAACACTCCGATATCGCGGGTGAGAATGATCCGGTGTTCTGCTTGCGCCTGGCAAATGATCTCCCGGTCGGTGTAATCGTTGCGGTAACAGGTATCAAATCCAAGCAAACGCAGCCGGCGGGCCAATTTGCCCAGGTGAACATCGAGTATAAATTTAGATGTTCGCAAAGGCTGCGGTCGCAGGCAGGTGACGCAGCCGATATTCAAGCTCTCAAAAACCGGATAGACGGAAACCCGGTCTCCAGACTGCAAACCATAGGCGAAATCAACTGACTGTTGATTGACCAGGATCAAGTCAACTTCGGTATGCGGGACCCCCAGGGCTTCGATGCTGTCTTTTATGGCCGGTTTGCCGGTAAAGAAATAGGTGAATTCTGAAAAACGGTGCCCCAGCGGCAAAAAATCGTTGAGCTCGGCGTAGAATCGAAAACGCGCCTGCTGGTCAGCTCCTTCATTCATGCCCGCTCACCTTTAGGCTTCAAATTACGTGCAAAACCTCATCCAAATTGCGGCGCACCGAAGCGGCGACGGTTATTGTTTCCGGCAGATGGCCGGCGGCGATCAGCAAAATCAAAACACTGGAGCCAGGCAAGCCCACCGCTTTCCGAATACGACGGGCAGCCGCGGCGGTCAAATTCAGATTCAGACAGCAAGTGCCGACGCCCAGAGAATGCAAGGCATAGAGCAAACTCATGGCAAACAGACCGCCGTCGATATAAGCGGCGTTGCGTTCGCGGCTCTCCTTATAAAAACGGCTGTCACACGATACCAGCAAAATCCGATCCGGTTGATCCCGCCATCCGCGGTTGCCATTTTGCACCGTCAAGACCCGATCGCGTATCGCAGGATCTTCCAACACATGCACACGAACCGGTTGGCGGTTGCAGGCCGATGGCGATTGCACGGCCATTGCCACCGCTTTTTGCAGCGTGTCAAGGGGTACAGGTTTGTTTTCATAGCGACGGAAACTGTGGCGGGAACAGACAAAACGCGAAAAATCAATTGCGGATGCCGATTGAATTTCCTCGCGCCGCAGTTCCTTCACCCCGCCGGCAAATTGGGTATCTCCCAGCTCACCCTGTAAATCAGAAAATCGCTTTTGCAGTTTTTCGAGGCTGGCTCCAAGAGTGGACTGACGTTCAAAATATTGCCGCAGCACATTGGCGGCGATGTGCGCACAACGATCGGCACCGTACTTGCCGACATAGGTGTGCAGATAACCCAACAGATCATTGGCCACTTTGTATCCAAATCCGGGTCGAGGATCGGCATAGGTCAATCCAACTTCCAGCCCATGATAGAGCCGCATGATCAGTCCCTGCAAAGCCTCACGCGAACGCGATGGCCAAAAGCTGCCCGAAAAGCGCATGTAGGACCATCGATCCGCGGCATAGTTCCACGGGATTGCCACCCATTCGCGGAAAAAACGGTAGAGTCGGCCAATCGCATGCTTGATGGCCAAAAATTTGGCCAACTTTCGAGAACTCATCGTCGCCTCCCTTGCTCTATCTAAAAATAAGACCTGGCAGCCAAATTATCAAGGATTTCGCGCAAACCCACCGCCGGATTCAGGGTATCGATCACCAGATGTTGCACAGTCTTTGCTTTGGCATTCACGGCAACGAATCGGGCAGAGATTGCGCATTTCGCCCGCTATCATCCGTAATGATTTGCAGCAGATCGTCAGGCATACGCGCGCTGGACCGCAATCCGGTGGTATCGGCAGGCAGCATTTCCAAAAGATCGATGTCGCTTGCGGGCGGTTCGGGTGCAGGCGCTTGTCCGCGCAATCTCACCACGGTATGGCGCGCTGCCACAGCCTGTTCCGGGGTGATCTTTTTCGCCTGCAACAAAAGTTGAATGACGCGCTGCTGCATCTTTCTGCAGCTGTCCATACGTTTGTAGGGATTGAAATAATGCGGATTTGGCAACAACGCCGCCAACAATGTGGCCTCCTCCAGACTCAGTTGGGCAGCAGAATGGCCAAAATAAAACCTGGATGCGGCCTCGGCTCCGGCAAGTTGATCGCCCCAGTCGACCACATTGAGATAAAGCTCGAGAATGCGAGGTTTGCTCAACGAATTTTCCAAGCGCCTCGTGAGCACCACTTCGCGCAGCTTTCGCCACAATGTTTTTTCTTTATATAAAAAAGCGCTGCGCGCCAATTGCATGGTCAAGGTGCTGGCGCCGCGGGCATAATATTTGCGCTGCCAATTCACGCTTAGGGCTTCGCGCACCATCGGCCAATTAAAACCCCGATGTTGGTAAAAAGTGTCGTCTTCGCTGATGATCACGGCCTGCTGCAATAGCGGCGAAATCTGCCGCAAAGGCTTCCAGATGCGCACCAGTTCGGCCGGTGGCTGTGAGGAATTGAAGACCTGATCGCTGCCGACCGATGCAGGTTGATAGGAACGGATTTCCTCTTTTGACGGCAAAGTGCAAAACAGGAGAATAAAAAATAAAGCGATCAGGACAGTCACAATAGCGACGCTTAAAACCGCACGGTTGCACCAAACCTTCTGCCACCGCCGTGCTGAACCGCTCGTTTGTTCCTCGAACAGGACAGGATCATCGGCCATATACAGTTCCTTGATTCGCCACTTCCCGGTTGTTCGGCATGATCTGACTTTCTGATTCGGTCGGTCCGTCGGTCCATGCCAGGCGAACAAAGACAACCTGTGTGACCGTGCTGTCGTTCACTCCCTGGCCGACTTTTCCCGCAGTGTAGAGCAGAGTCGGCATCGCGATCGGCTGGCCAGAGTAGGGCCTTTCGATGCTCGGTTGCCAGTTGGGAACACCATCAGAGGGATCTGAAATCGGCAAACAGCGAAAAGAACGACCGCCATCGGCAGAGACCAGCAGAATGGTTTCCAGCTTCTCTCCCCCCCAGAACCTCTCAGTGCCGATAGGTTGTATCGTGGTCGTCACATAGAGCATGTTGTCGCGGCTGAAGGTCAGGCCGCCATAAAGCACTTCAACATCGGGCAAAAAGCTCTGCACAACCGGCAACAAATCGATTTTTTGCCAGCAATTCCGCTGGCGATGCCACAGCAAAACTTTTCTGGGCTTTGTCTCCAAATGGCTCACCATAACCCATGGATTGCCATCGGGATCGACCACAAGGGCATTGACCCGCATGTCCAGGCCCGATCCGGTTTCGATCATGCAGGGTGAATCCGGTTTGACCGGCAATCCGAGAACCTGAGCATCGCTGTTCTGCCAGGTCTCGCCGCCGTCGCGCGAACACAGATAACCAACAGCCTTGCCGCCTGGGGGCTGTTGGTCATAGATATGGAAGGCAAGGTGCAGAGACCCGTCGGCCGAAATCGCCAACGGATTGCCGAATTGGGTGTATCCCGAATCCACTGCTGCGCTGACGAGAGCGCGCGGCGCACTCCACTCGCCGTCTTGTGCTCGACATTGATAGGTGAGCTTCCAAGGTTGTTCGAGGCCCCGGTAGGTCAGATGCAGCCGATCCTGGGGATCACAGATGAGACTGGGGTAGGTGGCAGTTTCGCCAAAGTCGGGCAGTTTTTCCCATTCTGCAATTGAGAATGGCTGGCGCGAACGGCTGATCTGAAAAGAACCGTGATGGGGACCATAGACCGCATAGAGAGTGCCACGGCTATCCATAGTCAAGGCCGGACCGCCATGATTGTCTGTTCCCTGGCCGAGGAGAACAGAATCGCTCCACCTCTCTTTCTGCGTATCAAAAGCCCTGATCTGGATATCGGAAGGATGGTCGAGCCAACAGACAAAGATCTTGCCATCCGCCTGAATGATTTTGTTGCTCATATCATAGGAGGTGGCGCGTGTAGATCCGCGAATCGACAGCGTATCGATACCGGCAATACCTATTTGTTTGACGGGCGGTTTGACAAGCCGCTCACAACTGAACAGCAAAGCAACCGATAGAAACAAAATGGTATCTTTTTTCATTGCAGGCCATTGGATTGGGAAACCAAATGAATGATCTCTGGCAAAGCGGCCAGAATGCCTATCGTGCCGCCCTTCTACTCCTTCAAAGCCCCGGCGGTGAGTCCGGCCATGAACTGCCGGGTGGCAAACAGAAAAAGGACCAAAAGCGGCAGAGCCGCCAGGGTGTAGCCGGCGAAGAGTTGGCCGTAATCGATCGCTCCGCTGGTATAAGCAACGTTGAAGCGCATGACTCCGACCGTGAGCACGGTGAGTCGCTCATCGGAAGTGGTGACAAGAGGCCAAATAAAATTGTTCCAGACCGATAGTGAACTGACGATTGCGACCAGCCCGATCAGCGGTCTGGAAAGAGCGGCGCCGATATGATAAAATTGCTGAAATACCCCGGCGCCATCCAGACGAGCCGACTCGAAGAGTTCCTCGGGCAATGAACAAAAAAAGTTGTGGAACATATAAAACGACAGCACCTGGCCGCTGGCAATATAGGGCAAAATCAGCACCCAAAATGTGTTGATCATCCCCAACTTTTTGACCACCATGAATGCCGGGACCAGGGTCAAAATCCACGGCAGCATCATCAGACCGATAATCGCATAGTAGAGAAGGCGCTTGGCCGGAAACCAAAAACGAGCAAAGACAAATCCGCTCAGAGCACCCAAAAAGACTATACCAATAACCGAAGCGATGGTGGTAAAGATGCTGTTTAAAATATAGGGATAGATGACCTTAAAGACGCGCATATAATTGCTCAAGTACAACGGCCAGCTGGGCCACCAAAAATTGTGGTAAAACTGAAAAACCGATTTAAAAGAGGTCACCAGCATAAACCACAAAGGGAAAAAGGTCAGAAGCAGGATCAATCCAAGCAGAAAGTATGCGGTGCAGCGCATTTTATTGTCCGTTGCCATGTTCACTCCTCTTGTCGCCTGATCTGCACCAGCGGATTTTGCAGGTGCGCGTGCATTAGGTTTTTCTCCTCTGGGCGGTAAAATCGGTTTCGCTGCGCAACAGATGTTGACTCAGCAGAGTAAAAAGGAGCATGACGGTAAAGAGCATCACCCCAATGGCACAGGCATATCCCATGCGGTTGTAGCTGAATCCGTTAAAAAACATGTGCAAACCCGGTACGATGGTTTCATAACCTGGCCCGCCATCGCCGGTCAGAACGTAGACAGATTCGAATCCCTGCAAAACGCCGACCAACGTCAAGACAGTGAGAAGTTTGATTGAACTGCGCAACAACGGCAGATGGATATGCCAGAAAATTTGCCATTGACCGGCGCCGTCCAAAACAGCACTCTCCAGAATGGGTTGTGGGATCTGGGTCAGGCCGGTATAATAGACCAGAATATTCAGTCCGACCGCAAAAGGGAACCCGGAAAAGGCGACTGCGGCCAAAGCTGTGCGCGGATGGCTTAACCAGCCATAAATCCATTCAGGCTTGCCAACTTGTTCCAACAGCACCGTAAGAATACCGGCATCGGAATAGATGAATTTCCACAGCATCCAAATCACAATCGGCGGTATCATCATCGGCAACGAGAACAGGACGCGCAGGCTGTAATTGACTTTCTGCGACCGCACCAGAAAAATCAATTCTGCCACCAACAGCGGCACGGAGAGGTTTGCCACCATAATAAAAACCAGAAGCTTGCTGATATTGATGACGCTCTTGCGAAAGACAGGATCGTGAAAAAGTTCTTTAAAATTTCGCAAGCCGACAAAAATCGCTTCCCCTCCCACATCCCATTCATACAAGGAGCGAAAAAAAGCCAAGAAAGCCGGGTAATAATTAAAGACCACCAGAAGTAAAAAAGTCGGCAAGATCAAGCTGTAAAGGGGAACGAACTTAATCCACTTCCAGCCCGTTTTGCTGCCACTTTTTTTCGTATTCATCGAAATTCCAATTCTGTCGTACAACCTGTTCGTCGCGATAAGCGGTAAAAATCGCTTCCAATTCCTGCAGATAATCATCCAAAGAGATACCGTCGTTAAGGTAGAGATCGAGCATTCGGCGCCAACGTGCTTTGGTTTTGGCGTCAAAATTCTCCAACAATTTGACCGTACAATAGCGCCGGCTAAATATTTCACGGATCGGCTGCAATTCTTTCGGCGAATCAACGCCATGGATGTTGGGCAAATAAAGCAAGGCTTCATTGATCACCTTGCTGAAATTTTCCGGGGCGGTAAAAAAACGCAAAAAATCGATCGTGGTGTCGAGATGGTCATAAAGGACGGCGGATTCTGTCACATGCAGTTGGACTGCGGCTCCGCCGATAACCGAAGCTTCGACCCCTTGGCCATAGGGGCTGCTCTCCGCGGTGATCGGCGGCAGATAGAATATCCCCCATTCGAAGTCGATAAAAGGATCAAGAAACACCCGTCGGGCAAACCAACTCCCCTCCCAAACGGTGGCAGCGCGTTTGGTCAGAAAAAACCGGGAGGTATCGCTGTATTTGATCTCTTTGCCCCAGTAGCCGCGCCACTGTTTGAGCAAACGATAGGTTTCGCGCCAACGCGGATCGCGGCGGGTGAAATAACCTTTTTGAAAAAGGAAAATGAATTCCTTGGCCGTTAAATAATGGACCAAATATCCGCTTTGGTTTTCTTCAGAAGGCTGCACATCGAGATGTTCAATAATCGGGAAGTAGAGCATATCGAAAATGACATCCTGTCCCCAATCCGAAGCCAGGCTAGTCGGCGAAGTCATCGGTGTATAGCCGTGCTTTAGCAGGACCTCTTGCAGAGCGATGTACTCGGCCCATGTTTTTGGCACCTGCAATCCCAATTCGTCGAACAGTGTCTTGTTATAAAAGATCCCGGTTTCCACCACATCGATCGACAGACAATAAATCTTGCCGTCAGGAGCTCGTTTGGCATTGAACATCGCCTGGTTGTCGAATTGATCGATCCAACGCTCATTGCCCGGCACATAGGGATTGGGCTGCTGCAGATAGTCGTCCAGTGCGATATACCACCCCTTATCGACATCGGCCCAGGCCACTTCGGCATTCTGCCCGATAATGTCGGGCGCAATGCCGCCGACCAATTGCGTCTTCAACCATTCGCCTTCCTGCGACCCTGAGACATAGGCAGACTGCAAGAAACGGATATTGACTCCGGGATGTAAACGGCAATATTCAGCTGCGATGTCGGCACTGGCGCGCAGCGGTTCACCAAACGCCAGTTGCGTTCCAGGAGTATAGATGCCTATGCTGACAAAAAGGGTGTTCTGCCGGGAGGAATCTTTTGACTGATTATCAGAATCCTGACAGGAGAAACAATAGAAATAGACAGCGGCAAAAAGAATGACCACGAGTTTTTTGTTCATCAGCAACATGCACCAACGTTTCGGATTGCGGGATGAATGGCCACAGCAAGTTCACTCCTCAGCGAATTGAATGGCGATCGACTCAAGCGAATAACCGAGATCCTGACTAAACTGCAGCAAAAAGTCGTGCAGTTGGGAGTGGCATTTCGCTATCACAACAGAATCTTGTAACGATTTTTTGCCTTCTTCGATAAACCGGTCGGTTAAACTCTCGAGGATCTTCACCGCCTCATAATCTTCATTGATCAGCAGACCGCTGGCGGGATAACTCACCGACGAATGATTGATCACCGGTTTCTTTACGCGAATCGGAGGTGCAAAAAAGTGCATCGCTTTGTCCTGGTCTGCAAATTCAACTCGATAGCCGTCTTTTTCAAAATCGAGGTAAAAATCAAAGGTCACGTTCGAGGTCACCGCAACCCGGGCTTGCGAACGAAAGAAGAGAAAGACCCGCTTGTTGATCTCTTCGGTAAAACTGACGTTCTTGGTCAACGAGGCCAGAGTCAGCTGGGTGAGTCCTTGAAATTTTTCCGGATAGCTGACCGTGACGGATTTGTTGGCACAAGCAACCACCAATACCGCCATCACGAGGCAACCGAGACGAATTTTCAAATCTTGGTTCTCCTTTGCTTTGGTTTGCCGATTGGAGAATCATTTTCGATGTAATAGATCTGTTCGACGCCATGTCGGGTGACCGATAACTCGTGGCGTGAAAGTTCCTGCGGGGCAGGCCGCGCAGAGGTCATGACGCGATAACATACAGATTTTAAAAAATCGATGCAAGAGAAAATGGCACCTCGCTGAAAATTGCCAGCGGCCGGACACAGACGCCCGGCCGCTAGACAGCGAACTGACAGACAAAGATCGGTCGCTTCTATCTTTCGATCATCCGACGGGTGAAGGTCGGATTCTTGCCGGCCATTCTGATGAAAACATCCAACGGAACCAGCTCGAACGATTCAGGCAACTGATTGAGAATCGATTTGACTCGCGCCACATCGCTGGTTTCGCGAATGTGCAGCAGCAAAAAGTAAGGCCGCGCTTCATTCAGCCTGGCCAGTTCGAGCAAATCATCCCTGGCTTCTGTCACAGAAATAGTAGGCGACAAATAGTATTCAAACGATATCAAAGGTCTGCCGTTGCGAACGTCAAAAGTGTTGGCTGGGCCGTAGCCGTTAACGAATCCGATGGCCTCCGGCATATTTTCATAATAGGCATCGACTACCGATCGGGTCAGATCGGTGTATTCTTCCTGGGGTCCATGCACAGAATGATCCATGATGTCAAAAACGCGCAGGTCGAGTTTTTTCATCAGTGAATCGGCCCGCCGGATCAGACCGGGCAACTGGTCAGGCGGCACCGCTTTGGGATACATATAACCAGGACCGGAAAGCGCACCGATAAAATAATCGTTGGGTGTGGAAGTGGCGTAAAAAAACTCCAGCAGACTGGGCACCAACCAGCTGTAGTTCATCAGCGTTTCCCAGGCATAGGGAATTTCACCTCGTCCGGGTTTCAACCAGGCACCGATGCCGATGCCGTCGGTTTGTATACATGCCAGATAGACTTTTTTCTCCGGTGTGTAGTTCTTGTTCGGATCGATATTGTGATTGTTTTTAAAGGTGAAACCTTCTGAAAAACCGACATGGTGTTCAAAACTGACATTGGGGATGCTGTGCAACCCTTCCACCGGCAAACCGTAACTTGAACACAAAGTAACGTGTTGACTCTCGCGGTCCTTGGCGTAGGAATGCCAACCCATAATCAGAGCGTCTTTGTCCATTTCGGCCAGCAGTCCCTTGGCCATTTCATATTCCTCTGTGTGCTTGGGATCGGTCGAAAGATCCTGGAAAAAGACGCGGTTGGCAACTCCCCAGTCCGCCACTCCAGGTTTCATTTCCCTGCCGGCATGGCCGCCCAGCCAGATCAAATACTTGCGGCTGCAGCGCGACCAGTACCGATCCTTTGCCCATCCGTAGATCTCGGCATCGTTCATTCCCGTAAACTTGCCGCGCAAGTCTTCAACCGCCCGAAAGCCAAGCGAGTCCAGCATGGGTACCTGCTCTGCACTGACGACCACCGCATCCTCCAGACCAGCGATGGTCAAGGCCACCGTCAATGAGGTGCGCACGTTTTTATCCCAAACCACATAACCTTTGATCCTATCGCGAAAAGCTTGCAGTGCCTGTTCAATGGTGCTCAACTCTTCAAAAGTATAGCCTCGCTCATCGCGATACCACTCATATAGACGTTTGCTGTAGGTGAATTGCCAGGTTTCGGGATAGATGAGATAAAAGTTGGCACCATAGCGATTGACCAGCCCCTGCAGGCCGATCAACAAAACCTGATCTTGCAGACCTTCCTGCACCAGCCAGTCGTCTTGCAGAGCCATCATGCGAGCCTGCAAACTGCCTTTGACCTTGAAAACATAAAGCGCTGCCGGTTGTTGCGGCCGCGAAACGCGATCGATGCGATAGCGGAGAAAAGCGCCGTCATTGGACACCGTGAACGAATGGTTTTCTTTCAGCGTTGCCGTGCCCTGCGAAATCTCCGCTTTCACCTGCTCTTCCAGCCACAGCGTACGTCCATCATCCCGCCATCCCGCAGTGATCAACCGATCAAATCCCATCACCAGATGAATTCCAGAGAATCGCGTGGTAATCGAAGACTTGCTTCGAACAGGAATTCTGTTCGGCTTGCCATCGATATTGAGCTTCAGGGTATCCGGGCGACCTCGTTGACCACGGCTGAAAATCAAAGCTGCCTGCCCGTCATCAGCTTCAACGGTCAAGTCGATGCGGGTGTTGAGATCAACATTTTCACACATCGTGGGTACGAGTTCCCATGTGCCGTTGATTGATGCTTCTTTGGCGAACAGAGTTCCAAAAGAAGCGATTAGCATAACCGCCAGCAAAAGATGTCGCATAAATACCTCCTATTCAAATTTTCGAGTGTTAAGAATCTATCACAAATAATCGCCGATGTTCTATACGCAGGCCCCATCAACGACCCAATCCTTTAATCGTTGCAGATTTTCTCGAAACCGATTCCGATTCGTTCTGCTGCAATTCATTCCATTTTCAAAGCAGGACACGGTATGCGGCAGAGTGTTTTGGGAAATTGGATTCAAAGATTTGAACCACAGACATCTCCAGATATGGAAATTGCGGGGGTGACTTGGCTTGCAAAAAAGCGGTCGGATTAATGCAGGCATTGACTTGTGTCTATTGTAACTGTCATCAAATCGATTGCCACTCACAAGATTGAAGAGCAGCTTTGCAGGGCCGGTTTCGGCTCGATCGGCAAGCGACGCGATCAAGTTGGCCGACCAGAACAATCGCTGTCGTGCGGGGGATGAGGAACGCCGTTGCACTCGTTCACAATTGCATCGAAAGGGGGGGCGAGATACACTCCTCTCCTCTGGCTCAACAACCAAAAAACCGATCGCTGAACCAACAGCGGTTTGTCGGCGAACACGCGTTGAAAAGCAAGAATCGAGCAGCGCATTTGCGATTTTGCCGCCGTCCTGCGGGTTTCTGTGTTCAGCAAGAGCCGGATGGTGACCATCAGCGCCTGTTCCAGCCGAATTGGATGGTGATGCCTCTTTGTCAGCCCAACTCGCAGATTGGCTGCCGGGTCAGTTACAGTGAAAAGTCGTGTGCCCGGATCGGCTTTCCGGGCACATGCGTTTAGAGCACCTTGGCGCTGAAAGTATCGCCCTGATCCGGATCGCCCGTTCTGTACCCTTTCATGAACCAGCGCGAACGCTGTTCCGAAGTGCCGTGGGTAAAAGCATCGGGGATCACATAACCTTGTGACTGTTTCATCAAACGATCGTCGCCGACCGCTGATGCCGCGCCCATCGCTTCCTCGATATCGCCCTCTTCGAGGCTGTCGAACATCTTTTGCGCATGGTGTGCCCAAACTCCGGCATAGAAATCCGCTTGCAATTCCAGCCTGACCATAATCTGATTGAAATCTTTTTGACTGACCCGGTTTTGCATCGCCATGACCTGATCCATGGTACCGAGGAGGTTTTGCACGTGATGTCCGACCTCGTGAGCGATCACATAAGCAAAGGCAAAATCACCGGATGCCCTTAATTTATGCGTCATCTCATCATAAAAAGATAAGTCGATATAGACTCGTTCATCTGCCGGACAATAGAATGGCCCTGTCGCCGCGCCCGAGTAACCGCACGCAGACTGAACCGCGCCGTTGTAGAGCACCAGACGAGGTTTGCGGTATTGATAGCCGGATTGCTTAAAGAGCAAATCCCAGACTTCCTCGGTATCGCCCAAGACCACAGAGACAAATTGAGCGCGTTCGTTATCTTCGGCGGTCATGGTGGACGGATTGACAGCCACCTGATTGTCCATTACATCGATGACCGATTGTGGGTCTCCCCCCAGCATCCAAACCAACGCAACAATCAGCAAAGTCCCCAGTCCCCCGCCTGCGATTGCGCCGGTACTGATACCGCGGCGATCTTCCACGTTCTGGCTCTGTCGACGATCTTTCCAACGCATTGAACTGCCTCCCCAATAATGTATTCTCGATTGCTGTCATCCCGTGCAAACTACAGCTGTCAGGGATGTTTTCAGTTCGATCGACTGTTAAAATTAAGGATGTAAAAGATAAAAATCAACCAACAAAATCGCATTCCGGAACAGCCCTTTCCGCACAGCCACCGCCTCAAACCTGCATCCATCTCTCCTGGCCCAAGAACTAATTTTCCTCCTCTTCTGGCTCGTAATCCGGATCCTGTTCTTTAACCCACATGAACTTGCGCTGCAGCTGTTTGGAATAATATTTTTCCAGCACGTCATAATCTACTTTTTTCCCCCAATTGTAATAGACGCGCGGATCGATGTAGGATTTTTGACTGGTGCCGAGATTCCAGGATCGGTTGTTCATCGCAATAGCAGCCTGCGTTTGAATCTTGCCCAACGCCAGATGAGCTTTTTCTTCACGCAGCCGCACATCGGTGATGCGTTTTTCCAGGCCGGCGATGCGCATTTCATAGCGTTCGCGCACTTGCGTCTTTTTTTCTTTGCCCCTGGCGGCGATGATGCGTGCCCGCGCCTCGCGCTTCAAAACCGGCAATGACTCTTTAAGCCGTTTCAGTTCTTTTTGCAGAGCGGAAATTCGCTCACGCGCGCTCTTTTCGCGGTCGCGGAATCGTTTCTTGCGCTCAGTCCAGTTTGCCGGCGCCTGTTTGGTATGGTTGCACAGAATCGCAGCCTGGGTGTTGGCCTGCACGGCAGCTTCCCATTTGCGGTACTCGGGATCTTTTGGCAGGATCGCCGACTCGTGCAAACTGGTCAGGACTGCATTGGTCGCATGATGGGTACGAAAGACTTTGGCGGTCAGACCCGGCATCAATTGCTGCAGGAATTCGTTGACATTGCGGCTGCTGATATCGTAAAATAGCTGCGGTTTTTTGCCGGCAGCGGTTTTTTTGCCGTTGCTCGACGGCTTGGCAGCAGCAGACAACTGGCGCAAATTGTCCAGTACGATCTGCGGCAGCTGAATTTTTTTATGCCACAAAACCGAGTCTTTGCCGAGAAAACGAAATTCGGCTACGCCGTTGTCATGCAGCTTGATGTGTTCCGGCCGTAAAGTGGTGGCACCGACGGTATCGGCCTCCTCCGGATCTTTTTCATCGCCGACCCGCAAGCACAGGGCATCGATCAAATAACAGGCAGTGGCGATACGCCGGCGCTTGGCATTGTCGCTGGTCAAATTTTGCAGAATCGCTTCGCGAACCGTTTCAATCGTTGACGAGAGTTCGATCGCTTTGTCGAATTTTTGCGCCTCGCGGGCTTGTTTGATTGGGGCCGTATCGTGCAACCAGATATATTTAAGCTTGCCGGTGAGTTTGTCTTCCCATCGCGCGACCCACAAAGAGTCCGGTTGCCAAACGATTTCGCACCACTGCCCAGGAACCGGTGGTGCATCAGGACTGAGATTGAGGGTCACATCTGACTGGGTCGCCCCTTCTTTCCAGCGGCCGCGCAAGGGGTGTTTTCCGCGCCCCATGAAAATGCCGCTCGGTTCAGCCATGTAATTGGCCAATTCGATACGCTGGCCGTTGGCTATCGCAAACCCGTATCTTTCTTTCAATTCTTCGCGCGCAGACTTGCGCTCTGCAGCCAGTCGTTTCTTTTCTTCCTTGCTCATCGCTTCTTTGGCCGCTCGTTCGGCAAGAACTGCTTCCAGTACCGCTGCATAGTCGATCTCGTCGAGCCGCAGGACCGGAGCAATGCCGAGTTCACGGCTGAAATCCTGAAGAAAATTGCGGATAAAGACCACATCGTTGACATAAGGAGTGCCGATTTTGCGACACCAGGCTATCGCCATCTCTTCTTGCTTTGGCGTCAACATCACTTTCTTGCCCCGCGCCATGAGATAGAGCTCTCTGAACGGCGGCGGTTCGGGCAACAAAATACCGTTGTGGATGAGCTGAAACAATTTCTCTGTGTTTTCCATAACGCAAGATTCCAAATCAATTGATCGTCACGCCCAAAATGTCCATCCCGAGCAAAAACGGGTCAATAAGCTCCTGGAGCACCGATTGGGTTCAGCGCTTGTGAAGCCTTGCACCCGGAGCGATCTCCCTCCCACAGGATGATCCGCGATAGACTGCAGAAACAAAACCGGCATTTACAATGCCTCTCCTCTGCAGAAAACCGCGCGGTTGATTAAATTTTTATTTATAAGAAATTTTTTCAACAATTGCAAGCTAGAGTTTTTACATCTGGCGATTGGGTCGGAAAAGACGCAACTTTTATGCCGATAAAAGAGTTTGACTGAATAGGAAAAAATCGCTAATATTAAGGTCAGAATCAAGAGGAGGTTTGTTTGACTGAAGACAAGGGACATGTGCTGTGGGTGGATGATGAAATCGAATTGCTCAGACCACACATCATCTTTCTGCAGGAAAAAGGTTACCAGGTCACACCCCTGACCAATGCGGAAGACGCAATCGAACTGGTTAAAAAACAGACCTTTGATCTGATTCTGCTTGACGAGATGATGAACGGCATGGACGGTTTGACGGCTCTCGGGGAACTGAAAACTCTTGCCCCGGGAACGCCGGTGATCATGATTACCAAGAGCGAAGAAGAACAGCTCATGGAAGATGCGATCGGCAATAAAATTGATGACTACCTGACCAAGCCGGTCAATCCCAGCCAGATCTTGTTGGTGTGCAAAAAAAAGCTGGAGAAAAACAAAATCACCGGCGAGCGGATTTCGCGCGATTATGCAGTCGAGTTCAACCAGATCGCCAGACAGCTGCTCAGCCCCATGGATTGGCGCGATTGGATCGATATCCACAGCCGTTTGTCCGAATGGGATGTCGAGTTGGATTCACATCCCGATCTGGGGCTCCAGCAAACCTTGCAGGATCAAAAACGCGCATGCAACATCGAATTCGCCCGCTTTGTCGAGCGCAACTATGTCGAATGGATCCATTCCAGCGATCGGCCCAAGATGTCGGTGGACGTCATCCCACAGGCGGTTCTCCCTGGAGTGCGCGAGGGCATCAACACCGTTCTCATCATCATCGACAATCTGCGCCTCGACCACTGGATGGTCGTCGAGCCTTTGTTGCACAACTATTTTCGCATCAGCCGCGATTACCAGTTCTCCATACTGCCGACCGCGACTCCCTACTCCCGAAATGCGCTGTTCAGCGGCCTTTTCCCTGATGCCATCGAGAAATCGATTCCCGACCTCTATCTGGAAGGCACCGAAAACGACGATTTTAGCCGCAATCGGCACGAGCACCAGCTTTTGGACAATCAACTGGAGCGTCTGCGGGTTGGGCTGAAATCGAATACCAAATACGCAAAAATTCTCGACCTGCAGGAAGCCCGCGCGGTCAGCAAACGAATCAGCGAATTCGCGTCTGTTCCCTTATCGGCAATTGTGATCAACTTTGTCGATATCCTGGCGCATTCGCGCAGTTCATCCAATCTGATCAAAGAAATGATCCCCAACGAAGCGGCTTTCCGTTCGATGACAAAATCCTGGTTCGAACACTCTCACATCTATGAAGCGTTGCGCGAACTCTCGGATTCGGGTGCCCGGGTGATTATCACCTCTGACCACGGCAGTATACGGGGCCTGCGCGGCGCCAAGGTGATCGGCGATCGCGAGACGACAACCAGCCTTCGCTACAAATATGGCCGCAATATCAAAGCCGACAGCAAACATGCGATGCTCATCAAAGATCCCAGCACCTACCATTTGCCGGCGCGCGGGATCAACAGCAACTACCTGATCGCAAAAGAAGACTATTATTTTGTTTATCCGACCAACTATCACTATTATTTGAACTATTATGCGGACAGCTTTCAACACGGCGGGATTTCGTTGGAAGAAATGATTTTGCCGCTGATCACTCTGGACAGCAAGTGAGTGGATGAGGCGGATGAGACCAGAAAAGCGGGAAAAGACCCTGATCGAAAAATTCACCAGCGAGAGCGCCGAATTCACGAAGAATTTTGGTGGCCGCCTGGCCAACCGTTTGCAGGCCGGCGATCTCATCGCTTTGCATGGGGATCTGGGTAGCGGCAAGACAACCTGCATCCGCGGTGTGTGTCGTGGTCTGGGCGTTGACGAGCCCATCACCAGCCCGACTTTCACCCTGGTCAACGAATACCGCGGCCGACTGCCGATTTATCACTTTGATTTTTATCGAATCGGTGCTGCCGAAGAACTGGCGGAACTCGGACTGGAGGACTATTTTTTCGGCAACGGCATCTGCCTGATCGAATGGCCGGAGGTAGCCGCCCACTTGTTGCCGCCGTCGCACTATGAGATGCATTTTTTGTGGCGATTTGCGCCGGAATGGGAAAATCGGCGTGAAATCGAATTGTACTGTTTGGGTTGAACTCGAAAATTCTGGTGATAAACCTTGCGCGATATGCTTCTCGCCCTTGAAACAGCGACTCAAATCTGCAGCATGGCCTTATTCGACGGACAAGACCTGCTGGCAGAATATCGACTGAACATTAAAAATGCCCATCAGCGGTGCATCGCCGATGCGGTGCGCATGTTGCTCGACCATTGCGGGATTTCCGCACAAGAATTGTCGGCCATCGCCGTTTCGACCGGCCCGGGTTCGTTTACCGGCCTGCGCATCGGCCTGTCGCTGGCAAAAGGTTTGGCAATGCCGTTTGGCATTCGGGTGATCCCGGTGCCGACTCTGCAGGCGCTCGCCGCAGCAGCACCGCCTGGCACCAACCCGCTCGGCGTTCTGCTGCGCTCCAAGGCCGAGCAAGTCTATGCCGGCCTCTATGACGGTGTGGATTTGCGCGAGCTGCAGCCGGTGGCCATTGTTGACCGCGACAAGCTGGTGAATTATTTTCCGCCTGACTGCCGGATTACCGGACAATGCGAGCTGCTGCCTGCCGGCCACCCGTTCAGAGAGGTGCCGATGCCATATTGCCTGGCCGATGCCAAAGCAGTCGCGCAACTGGCGCGGCAAAAAACAGCGCAGGGATCCATACCCGATTCCGACACGCTGGAACCCAATTATCTGGCCGATTTTATCGCCGGTCGGCCAAAATCTTATTTTTAAACGATGCCAGAAGCAACCGCCAAACAGCCACCAGCCCCAAAAACAGATTTTCTTTTGCGGCCGATGTGCCTCATAGACCTCGATCGCATACTCGAGCTGGAACACGCAGCGTTCTCTGATCCCTGGTCCAGAGATTCGTTCCGCTGGGAGATCGAGAACAACAAGTATGCGCTCTGTTATGTAGCAGTGATCAATGATCTGGTGGTCGGCTATGCAGTTTGCTGGTTGCTGGCAGACGAATTTCATATCGCCAATCTGGCAGTGGCGGCAGAATATCGCCGTCGTGGAATCGGTGCCTGGTTACTGGGGAATCTCCTCGACCAGGCACGCCGGCAACAAGCTGTGGTGGCTCATCTTGAAGTGCGGCGATCGAATCTCGAGGCGATTCGCCTTTATCGACGTTTTGGTTTTCGCGTGGTCGGTGTCCGGCCCAACTATTATCCAACAACCGGCGAAGATGCCCTGCTCATGAGCAGCATTCTGCAAACAAGCGACCGACAAAGCCCCTGATCCAGTGGCCTGGTCGCGCACACAGCAACTCGCGCAGCAGCGGACTTTCATCGGCCGTCGAACAGATCAAGCGGGCACTGTGTTGTCTTTGCATGTTTTGAATTCGTCAGGAGACTTTTATGGAGTGGTTCAAGCGGGTCAAACGCGGTTTACCACCGCAAGTAAAAAAAGAGCTGCCTGACGGGTTGTGGCTAAAATGCGATCGATGCGGCGAGATACAATATCGCAAAGAATTGCAGCGCAGCCTCTGGGTCTGCAGCCGCTGTGATCACCACCTGCGCATGTACAGCCATGACTATATCGCTTTGATCGCGGATGCGGGATCGTTCAAAGAATTCAATGCGCATTTGCGTTCCGTCGACAAGCTCAAATTTCGCGATTCGAAACGCTACACCGACCGCCTCAAAGATGCAACGCGGGAGACATCATTGAATGAGGCGGTCTGTACCGGCACGTGCCTGATAGGCGGCAATCCTGCTGTCATGGCGGTCATGGACTTTCGTTTTATTGGCGGCAGTATGGGATCAGTGGTCGGCGAAAAAATTGCCCGCGCCACCGAGCAAGCGGTGGAAAAACGCCTGCCGTTGGTGATCGTTTCCGCTTCCGGCGGAGCGCGCATGCAGGAGGGCGCTCTTTCGCTCATGCAAATGGCCAAAACCGCCGCTCACCTGGCACGCCTATCAGATGCCGGACTGCCGCATATCTCCCTGCTGACCCACCCGACGACGGGTGGGGTGACTGCCAGTTTTGCCATGCTCGGCGATGTGATTCTCGCCGAGCCCGGAGCCCTGATCGGTTTTGCCGGCCCGCGCGTCATCAAACAGACCATTGGCCAGGATTTGCCGGAAGGATTTCAGCGCTCGGAGTTTTTGCTGACCCACGGCTTTATCGATCGCATCGTGCATCGCCGGGAACTCAAAAAGACGCTTGTCAATCTATTGCAATTTTTTCACAACTGATGAATAAGGATTGAATGTGAAAATCTTTCTCACCAACGACGACGGCATCGGTGCGCCTGGCCTGGCGGCCCTGGCCAAGAGCGTAGCCATGCTGGGTGAGGTTTTTATCGCCGCACCAGCCACCGAAATGAGTGCGGTCGGCCATGCCATCACCCTCAGCGACCCGCTCAAAGTAAAAGAGTATTTTAAAAATGGTGTATTCTTTGGCTATGCCGTCAACGGCACACCGGCAGACTGTGTCAAGATCGCTTACTGGGCATTGCTGAAAGATCAGCCAAAACCGGATCTCCTCATTTCCGGCATCAATCTCGGCTCCAATACCGGTATCAACACCATCTATTCCGGTACGGTTTCGGCTGCCACCGAAGGTGCCATTCTCGGCATCCCTTCATTTGCCATCTCGCTGGCCACTTTTACCAAACCCGATTTTTCGGCAGCTGCTGATTTTACCCAGAAACTGATACCGCTGCTGCTCGCCAAGCCCCTGCCCAGAGGTGTGTTTCTCAATGTCAACGTGCCGGCAGTGCCGGCTGGAGAAATCCGCGGAGTGCAAATCACTCGACAAGGATTGGCCAATTACAGCGAAGACTATCATGTGCGCACCGATCCGCGCAACACCAACTATTATTGGTTGACCGGTGAAAAAATGGATATCGAGGCC
The DNA here is from genome assembly GCA_029565675.1 of bacterium. Classification (GTDB taxonomy): domain Bacteria; phylum Zhuqueibacterota; class Zhuqueibacteria; order Residuimicrobiales; family Oceaniaggregativiventaceae; genus Sulfursilanivivens. The sequence goes on along the minus strand of JAKQNP010000062.1, from coordinate 27,104 downwards.
GATGAAACGGTCGACGACCGCGCCATAATCGACAACAAAATCAGCATCACGCCGGTTCACTACGATTTGACCCACTATCCAACTTTGCAGGAATTGAAAAAGTGGAAATTTAACCAGGAGAGTTGACAGCCGATGCAGCACAGCGAAAAAATCGTTATTCTCGATTTTGGCTCGCAATACACGCAATTGATCGCCCGCCGAGTCCGCGATCTGGGCGTCTATTCCGAGATAAAACCTTATAACCTTCCCATGGCAGAACTGAAAGCGAATCGGCCGAACGGCATCATCCTATCAGGCGGTCCATCATCTGTCTATGCGGAGAGCGCCCCGCTGCCGGATCAACAGATTTTCGAGCTCGGAGTGCCTATTCTCGGCATCTGCTACGGGCTGCAAGTCCTGGCTTTTCAGCTAGGTGGACAAGTCGACCCGGCCAGCCACCGGGAATACGGCCGCGCAGCGCTGCAAGTGGATCAGGCAGCCGATCTCTTTTATGCGATCAACAGCGGTTCGCAAGTTTGGATGAGCCATGGCGACCATCTCACCCGCCTGCCAAAAGATTTTAAGGTCATCGGTCACACGGCAAACGCCCCAATCGCGGCAATCCGCCATCGTTCCAAGCCCATCTTTGGCATTCAATTTCATCCGGAAGTTGTCCATTCCGAAAAGGGCCGAGAGATCCTGAGCAATTTCCTCTTTCGCATCTGCGACTGCCGGGGCAATTGGAACGCCGCCTCGTTTGTCGAGACCACGGTTGAGGAGATCCACGGCAGAGTGGGCGACCAGAAAGCGATCTGCGCACTGAGCGGCGGCGTCGATTCGACTGTCTCCGCCTACCTGGTTGGTCGGGCAATCGGCCGTCGGCTTACCTGTATCTTTGTCGATACCGGATTGATGCGCCTGAACGAAGCACGACAAGTGCGCGAGTCGTATAAAAATGCACCCTTTGAGCTGATTTGTGTCGACGCCGAGCAGCGCTTCCTGACTCGCCTGCAGAATGTCACGGATCCGGAACGCAAACGCAAAATCATTGGCGAAGAGTTTATCCGCGTTTTCGAGGAACAAGCCCGGCAGTTGGGCGATACGCCCTTCCTGGTGCAGGGCACCCTTTACCCCGATGTAATCGAAAGCATCTCGATCAAAGGGCCTTCAGCAACCATCAAATCTCATCACAATGTAGGCGGATTGCCCGAAAAAATGGGGCTGGCTTTGATCGAACCCTTGCGCGAGCTGTTCAAAGATGAGGTGCGATTGGTCGGCGCGCAACTGCAGATCGACGAACATATTTTGCAGCGCCATCCCTTCCCCGGCCCTGGGTTGGCGGTGCGGATCCTCGGCTCAGTGGACAAGGACAAATTGAACATCCTGCGCGCCGCTGATGATATTTTTATTCAGGAATTGCATCGCTCGAGCTGGTATCACCAGGTCTGGCAAGCTTTTGCCGTTTTGCTGCCGATCCAAACCGTCGGAGTCATGGGCGATGAACGCACCTACGAGAACGCCGTCGCCCTCCGCGCAGTAACAAGTCAGGACGGCATGACCGCCGATTGGGCGGATGTTCCGCACGAGCTGTTGGCGCATGTTTCCAATCGCATCATCAACGAAGTCAAAGGTGTCAATCGTGTGGTTTACGACATCAGCTCAAAACCGCCCAGCACCATCGAATGGGAATAAAAGTCGGTTTCCCATTTTCACCAGCATTGCAAACAGTGGGGATGCACTATGCTACAGTTCGATTCGACCAAATGGAGAAAGCTTCACTCAGGCGATCACTTTTTTGTCGCGCTGGTTGCCCTGATGCTGGCGGTTATAAGCCTGACCGGACCTTTGATCGCCAAAGAAAGCAACAACGAAGACCTGTTCAACCAAGCACTAATCCTCTATCGAAATCAACAGTTCGAAGAAGCCAAAGTCAAGTGGTTGCTGCTGACCGCCCAGGGACAAGAGAATTCTCAACTGACTGCCAGCTTGCTGATGCTGGCTAAAACCTACGATCATTTGCACGATCCGATCCTGGCGCAAAGCTATGCTCTGGTGTTGGTCAACCAGTTTCCTGGCAGCCGCTATCGGGCCGATGCGCGACTGCTGCTGGCGCAACTGGCGGAACACAACAACGAACCGCTGGCAGCTCTGGACCACCTGCTTTTTACCCTCACATCCACCACTTCTGAAGCGGTGAGCAACAGGGCTATCGATCTTGCCAACCGGATATTGGCCGTTGGAATGTCGCCCGACCAAATCCAGACTCTGGCAACATCGCACACCCGACCGGATGAACTCGAATGGATCCGTCTTTGGCGCGCCCGCGCCAGCTATGGCCAGGGCAACAAGAACCTCGGCGACCGGTTGACCGACGAGCTGTTGGCGTCGAAGCCTTCGCAGCGCATCCAGAAAGCTGCCTTGCAGATGAAATCTCTTCCGGCTGCCCAGCTCGCTTATCCCCTTCGCCTTGGCATGGTGCTGCCGTTGTCTGGCATCTTCAATGCCGAAGCAGCGGACTTTTTGCGCGGCGCCGCTTTTGCCCTGCACGAGCGCAATAAAGAGCTCCCGAAAATTGAACTGATTGTTAAAGACAGCAAAGGCAATGGCGTACAAGCGGCAAAAGAGATGCTCTCGCTGCAGCAGGAAAGTGTTGCAGCGGTAATCGGTGAATTGGAAGGCAACCTCTCGGCTGTTATTGCCGGCGTTGCCGCCACCTCCAATTGCCCGTTGATCGTGCCGGTAGCGACCGACATCGGTTTGGCTTCCCTCAATCCAGCGATTTTCCAGCTAAACGGCGATCTGGAGACCCGCGCAGCTGAACTGGCGCGCCACGCCATCGAATCCCGCAATCTGCGCACATTCGCCACCCTCGCCCCGGCCGATGATTATGGTTATGCCCTGACCGATGCTTTTTGTTCTGCGGTCGATCGTCTTGGAGGCCGCGTCGTGGTACAACAATGGTACTATCATGGAACCGAAGACCTGCAAAGGCAGTTTAAAGCCATCCGCCGGGCCGGATTCTATGAAGCCTTTCGCGATTCGCTGATCAGAAGACACTCCTCCGTCACTGCCGACCGGCTCGAAAGGATGTTCAACCAGCTGGACGCCCAGGTCAAAAGAGCATCGACAGACCACCAGGGCGTGCTGGAAAGCACGGATATCCCTGTGCGCAGCATCGACGCCATTTTTCTGCCGATCTATGTAGAGGATATCCCCTATATCGCGCCGCAAATGGCGCTGTACAACATCCGAGCACAAGCCCTGGGAGGAAATTTTTGGGCGAATCAGGAAATTCTCAACCGCCAGCAAAGATACATCAATGGAGCGATCTTTTTCACCGGCTTTTATTTGCCCGAGTTCGACCCCAATTATATCTCTTTTAAAAACAAGTTTCGCCAAACAACCTCGGCATCACCAGCGGAAATGGCCATTTATGGGTACAACACTCTCAAGGTGTTGATCGATGCAATCGACTCTGGCCATCAACGCAGCGCAGAGTTGATCAACCACCTCAATTCATTGTCGAATTTTCAGGTCTTGGGCGGCGAAATCGAGTTGGCCGGCCATCAGCGCATCAACCGCGCCATCAACTTGTTCGAGTTTCGCGATGGCAACATTCAGAGATTGTCTGACTGAATGAACAACGAGGCTTAAATCACCAACAGGAGGGAGCATATGGATTCTTTTAAAAAGGGCATTTATGTAGGCCTGGGTTTGCTGTCGTTGACCAAAGACAAGGTCGAGGAATGGGTCAACGATTTGGCGCAGAAAGGTGAGCTTTCCAAAGATGAAAGCACCAAATTCATGCGCGATTTGATGGAGAAAATCGAAACGCGCACAACCGAAACCCGCCAATGGATCGACAAACACATCGACGAGGCGATGGAAAAAATCAAGCCCAAGATGAGCCAGGAAATCGAAGAGGTCAACAAAAAATGCGATCAACTGCAAGCAACCATCAAAAAGCTGGAAAAAGAGATCGCAGCGCTTAAAAAACTGCACACACCGACCAAATAATGTGATAAAAATCATGGCGTTTTCAAGTGCAAAGGAATATATTGGCGGCAAGTTCTGTTTGCTCTTTATAACAATCGGCAACTTTTGCGAAAGCATGGTAGATCCCAAATAACGATCGTAGAATGAACATGGAGGTAGAAAATGAAAAAATCATTGATAGTTGTTACCGCATTGATCTTGTTTTCCGGAGCCGCCTTTGCACAGGCCGAGATCGGCTTCAACGGAATGGGAGCAAAAGTTGGTTTTGTGATGCCCGAAGATCCGATCGAAAGCACCATCGGCTTTGGCCTGGTAGCCGATCTCGGCACGATCATGCCGAATCTGGCCCTGCATGCCTATGTCGATTACTGGGGCAAGAGCTATGACGAGTCGGAACATTATGAATCCAAATTTTCCGTGGTCTCCATCGCTGCTATCGCCAAATACTTGATTTCCAGCGGCGGCAGCCTGACGCCATATGTCGGCGGCGGCTTGGGCCTGGAATTTGCTTCAGTCAGCGGCGAATACACCGGCCCATCGGTTCCGGGCTATACCGAAGATTTCGACTATGACGAAACCGAAACCGATCTCGGTATTCATCTGGTTGGCGGTGCCATGATGGAGCTCAGCCCGGCGATGAAAGGTTTCGCCGAAGTCAAATACACCATCGGCGATGTCGATTACCTGGGTATCTTTGCGGGTGTGATCTATTCGTTGAAATAAGTGCCAGACCTTTTTTTAACTTTTTAGCTGCGCTGATGTCACATCTCGGCGCAGCTTTTTTTTGCAAAAACCTCTCCGTGAAGCTGTTTTTCCGCTTTTTGCACTTGCAAATCATGAGATTTGTTGTAATTTTAAAAGAATTTGCTTTTCTGAACACTCTGGGATCGCACGATTTAAATGTTTTTTTATAGCTGTCCCGCATGACGACGGGACGCGGCAGATTCGCACTTAAGCAAAACGGCAACATTCGACAAAGGAGAAACGGTTGAGCACTGCAGATGCCGTCATTCTGGGTTTGGTACAGGGCCTGACCGAATTTTTGCCGGTCAGCAGTTCAGGCCATCTGGTTCTCGGCAAAGCTGTTCTGGGAATTGTCGAACCAGGCGTGGTTTTCGAAGTCTTTGTCCACTTTGGCAGTTTGCTGGCCGTGCTGTTGGTCTTTCGCCACGACATCGCCATGCTCTTGCGCGCGCTGGTCGATCTGTTTCGAGCCCCCTTTCATTCCTCCGGCCCCCAGGCATTGCACTCCCCTGGTGTGCAACTGCTCGGATATCTGGTGGCGGCATCGATTCCCGCGGCTGTGATCGGCCTGGCGTTCGAGGATAAAATCGAAGCGGCATTCTCCGATCCAGCGCGCGTCTGTTGGATGCTCATTGTCACGGCAGCGATTCTGGCGCTTACCGCCATCAAGCGCCTCGCCGGTCAACCATTGAACCTGCGCAACACCTTGCTGATCGGATTGGCGCAATCCCTGGCAATCCTGCCCGGGATCTCGCGCTCCGGTTCCACGATCAGCGTGGGTCTGCTGCAAAAGATCGACGGCACAACGGCAGCGCGATTTTCCTTTTTGCTGGCCGTACCGGCGATCCTTGGCGCCACCCTGCTTAAAGCCCTGCAGGTGATTTCTGCCGGTCTGAACAGTCAACAGCTGAGCATCCTGGCGGTCGGTACAGCGATTTCTTTTGCCGCCAGTTTGTTTGCCATTCTTGTTTTATTGCGCATTATTCAACGCGGAAAACTCTATATTTTTGCACCCTATTGTCTGTTGCTGGGAATTGTCGGGCTCATCCTGTTGTCGAACTAGAGGCATCGATGCAAAAACCCCTTATTGGTCTGACCATGGATTTCAGTCCGGGCAGCGACACCCGGCCGATCGCCCGCGGCCAGGATATCTGCTACCAGCCCATCGCCTATCTGCGCTATTTGCAGCGCGACGATTGCGTTGCTGTGCAGATCGGCACTCCGACGGACAACGGCAGCGTTACCGACTTGATCGAGCGACTGGACGGACTGATATTGACCGGCGGCGACGATGTCGACCCTGCGGCCTACGGCGAAACGCCGCTCTCGGATCGGTGGCGCTGTGACGCTCTGCGCACCCGTTTTGAAACTGCACTTGTTCAGGAAGCGCTGCGGCAGCAAAAGCCGATTTTCGGCATTTGCCGCGGTCATCAGATGCTCAACGTCGCGTTGGGCGGAACGCTGATCCGGGACATTCCGTCACAGGTCGAAGAAGCACTGCAGCACCGGTCTCCAAATCGGCCCCTGTGGAACCACCACAGCGTCGAAATTGCGGCAGGGACTATGTTATACCGAATTCTGGGACAAACGTCGCTGCAAGTGACCACATCGCACCACCAGGCGGTGCGACAGCTGGGCCGCACGCTTGCCCTTTCGGCGCACAGCAGCGACGGCATGGTCGAGGCGATCGAAAAAAGCGACCAACCCTTTGTACTCGGCGTGCAGTGGCATCCCGAAGGTATGGCAGAAGATTTGTCGAGTCGTTTGCTGATCGCAGCATTCCTCAAAGCAGCCAGGGAGCGAATGGCCAATCCCGATATCGCATCGCAAACCGTACAGGATCGCCGTGAATAAAGATTACGACACACTGCGCAAGGATTGGCAGGCGGGCCGCTTCGAGCCGATCTATCTCTTCTACGGCGAAGAGGATTTTCTGGTCGACAGCTTGTGCGCAGAAATCATCGAACACGCCGTTCCGGCAGCAGATCGCGATTTCAATTTCGATCTGTTGTATGGCAACGAAACAGACGGCGCACAGATCGTCAACAACGCCGCCTCTTATCCAATGATGGCGGAACGGCGGCTGGTCATTGTCAAAAACTGTCAGATGCTGGATAGACCAAGCCAGGAACTGATTCGCAAATATGCGCAAAAACCGGCAGCCACCACTTGCCTGGTGCTCACGGCTGAGGCAATCGACAAGAAAAGCCCTTTGGAAAAATTGCGCGAGCAAGTGACCTTTTTCGAAAGCAAGCGCTTTTATGAAAACCGCGTTCCGGATTGGATTCGCAGCCGTCTGGCCGGCCAGTCGATGACGATCAGCAACGATGCCGTCCGCCTGCTGCTGATTTCGTGTGGCACTTCGCTGCGCGCACTCGCCTCTGAATTGGAAAAAATTCAGATCAATCTCGGCGAGAGAAAGCACATCGATGCTGCGGATGTGGAAAAATATGTCGGCCTGTCGCGCGAATACAATGTCTTCGAGCTGTGCGATGCAGTCGGCCGCGGTGACATTGTGGCGGCGCTGAAAATCATCAGCCTGATGGTGCAGTTCGGCGAACTTCCGCTGGCAATGATGACCATGCTGGTCCGCCATTTTACCTTGCTGGCCAAAGCCAGAGAATTGCGCAACCGGCAAAAATCCGAAGCCGATATCGCCAGAGAATTGCACATCAACCGTTTCTTTGTCAAAAACTATATCGATCAGGCACAGCGCTATGGTCAGGATCATCTGCGGCAAATCTTTGGCCATTTGCTGGAAGCAGATCTGCAGCTGAAATCTTCCTATCAAAAACCACGAATGATTCTCGAGCTGCTGGTGTTTAAAATATGTAAAACCAGTGCGGATACCAATCCCGCGTATGAATAACCGCAATTGGACTGCCGTCCGATTGCACTTGTGGAACTTTTCGAGTCCCTATGGGTTTACAGACCAGAGAGAACAATTCGGCTATCAACAGCCGGGAAATGCCAAGCGATGAGGAGCTGATCAAGCGCTTCCAGGATGGCGATCTCTATGCCTTTGACCTTATTGTCAAGCGCTATAAAAACCAGCTGATGAACTTTTCCTATCGCTTTCTCGGCAACATGGAAGAGGCCGAAGATGTGGTGCAGGAGACTTTTTTGCGTCTTTATCGCAAAAAGCACGCCTATCGCCAGATCGCCAAATTCTCGACCTGGATCTATACCATCGCCAGCAATCTGGCCAAAACCGAGCTGCGCAAGCGCAAACGCCGCAAGTTGGTCTCCATCACCGATCTCGGTTATGACGAGAAGGAATACGAGATCGAGGACAGCGGTGCGGACACGGAGCGCGGTGCAGATCGCGCATTAAAAGAGAGATACATACAGCAAGCGATTGAAGAGCTCTCTCCGCGTTTCCGCCAAGTGGTTATCTTGCGGGACATTCAGGAACTTTCCTACGAAGAAGTTGGTAAAATCATCAAAGCACCGCTGGGGACGGTCAAATCGCGCCTCAACCGCGCGCGTTTGAAACTGCAGGACAAACTCGAGACAATCATGGATCGAGAGAATCAAAGAAAAGATTGAAAAAGGGGTGCGGATGAACAATTGGTACTTTTTTGGTAAGAAAATCGAAAAACTCAGCGATTACCTGGAAGGCAACCTCGATCGATCCAAAGAATCCCGCATCGAAGGGGATCTGGCGGCCAAGGCCAACCAGCAGCGACAACTCAAACAGGCACAAATTCTGGTGCAAAACCTGCATCAACTTCCCAGGGTTCAGCCATCCGAATCCTTTGACACCGTTCTGCGCGCACGTTTGCGAAAAGAAGCGATGCAACAAAGCACCTGGATTTCACCATTTTTGGGTTGGGAAAACTGGCGAGTGCCTGCCTTTGCAGCAGCCGCAGCGGTAATTCTGGCGATCGGATTCTATGCCGGGACGCGCACCGCCGGGGCGGGCGGCCGTTATTCGGCCATGGCGACAAAATCCAATCTGCAGTCCTCGCCGGCCACAACAGCGTTTTCGCCGCAGACCGCTGCTCAACCGGTCAATGTCTATGTTCTCGAACGCGTTTTCGATTCCGAGAGCATGGGCAGCCGCGTATCAGGATTTCAAGGAACGGATGCGGAAAGAGCGACCGCCGATCGGCCAGACAGCATCGACCGGCCACTCTTGCGTCCGCTGGAGTCTGATTTGACCATCAACCAGGCTGGGGTGAGTGTACAGTTTTAACGCTTTTGAGCAACGGGATTCGCACAATGGGCCTTATACACATCGCAAGTCCGGCAAAGCTGAGCTTGGTTTTGCTGAGCTTGCTGATCGCTGAATCGAAAACAGACGCTCGAGCCGGTGGATTGTTATCCGGATTCGAAAAAGAGATCATCGAAATCGTCGATCGGGTCAAACCGTCGGTCGTCACGGTCAGCGCCACGCTGAGCTATACGGTCAAAGAGATAGAAAACTCTGAAAATCGCTTCAGCTTTCGGCGCGAAAAACCCCTCGCCCGTCCCATCCAGATGACCACCATCGGCACCGGGATCGTCGTCGATGCGCATCATATTCTCACCCGCCTCAGCGTCATTCAGGATTCAGATTCCATCGAGATCACCCTGCACGACGGCCGCAAATACCCTGCAGATAAAATCACTACTGACCGCGATTGGGGCTTTGGCCTGCTGCGCGTTAGAGATGTCGAACTCGCACCGGCTCGCCTGGCCAAAGAGTTCGCCATACAGGCGGGTTGTTGGGCGATAACCGTAGGCAATTCTCTCGGTGTGGCTCCCTCGGTATCTTTTGGAATGATCAATGGTGTGCGACCGGATGGACTTTTGCAGATTTCCGCAGAGGCTGCAGCCGGCAGTATCGGCAGTCCGGTTTTTAATGCCCAGGGAGAGTGGATCGGCGTGATCGCCGCCAAAATCAGCCCGGCAGATGAAAACTCGCTCGCCTTTGGCCAGATGAACGACGCCGGCACCCTGGCTTTTCCGGTCGAACTGATGGTGGACCGTCTGGCCGCTCTTCGCGAAGGTCGTGAATACCGACCGGGCTGGATGGGTGTCAGCGCCACCAACTCCCCCGCCCGACCGAGTGATATCATCATATCCGATCTGGTGATCAACGGCCCGGCCGCGCAAGCCGGATTGGCGGTGGGCGATGTGGTCAAACATGTCGACAATCGTTTGCTGACCAGCGCAGTGCAAATGGCCCGCTACATCTCCAGCCGCCGGGTGGGTGACACCATCACCCTCGATGTCCAGCGCGGCGATTCGACTCTCGTGCTTGCCGTGGTTCTTGCCGATAAGCCCAAACGCGAATCCCTCTCGGCCAGCACCAAACCGCCCCTGACCGCCGCTACACCATCTCCCTCTGCAGCGTCACGCCGCGAGCTGATCCGCTCGCGCTTGAAACAAATGGAAAAAGAGATAGATATCCTTCGACAACTTTTGGAATAACCGGTTCAGCTGCTGCGGTGCCCCCCTCGAACTCGCTTGTTGCCCTCCCCATTTGCTGCGCATACCGGTTTTTTATTGACTTTGGCAGTTTTTTTTGTAAATTATAATCTGTTCCGATAAAACAAAAAACAATGAAGGTATATATAGTCAAGTCGGGGTCTGCCCCTCTTTCAGGAAGGAGCCTTAGATGGCCAAAGATCGCAGTTTTGCTGCTAAAACCGCCAAGACAGGACAAAATATCGCGCTGGTTAAAATATGCCCGGTGTGCAACAGTCCTGTTCAGGCCGTGAAATATATCGAGCAGTATAAGAACGAAGCAACCGGGACCATCCGCTTCAAAGACAAGATGGTCGGCGTCTGCAAGTGCAATGAAAAAGATCTGATCGGCTGAGATCTTTTTCTGTGCAGGAACGTTGGATGAGCCGTTTTTCACTGTTGCTCGCCACCCGCAATCGAGACAAGGTGGTTGAAATTCGCCAGGTTCTGGCCGGACTGGATGTGGAGGTGATTTCAGCCATAGAACGCGACGACTTGCCCGAAATTGAAGAAGACCGCGACACACTGGAAGGCAACGCCAGCAAGAAAGCGTTGGTCTGCAGCCGGATCGCCCAAATGGCGAGCCTGGCTGACGACACCGGCCTGGAGGTCGATGCGCTGAACGGCAAGCCCGGAGTGTTTTCCAGCCGCTTTGCCGGTGAAAACGCCACCTATGACGACAATGTGAACAAGCTGCTGCACGAGATGGCCGCCGTGCCGTCGACAATGCGCGGCGCGCGTTTCCGCTGTGTGATGGCGCTGGCGATCGATGGCCGGGTGGAAACAGTCGAAGGTGTATGCGAAGGAGAAATCCTATTTGCCCGCCGCGGCGAGGGCGGATTTGGCTACGATCCGGTTTTCTATTTACCGGCACTGGACAAGACCTTTGCCGAACTCAGCATCGAAGAAAAAAACCGGATCAGCCATCGCGGCATTGCCTTGCGCAAAGCGGTCGAGTTGATCCGGGCGCATCTTTAATCGGCCACCGCTGAGGCCATCTCTTGCAAAGCTGAATAATGGTAAAACCGCGAAGCAAACGAAGAAGCGATTTATAAATCCTAAATTAACTTGATTCATTCGTATACTTCGAGTTCTTTGTGATGTTCAGAATGGGTGAATTGTTGAGGTTAAAACCAGCGATTTCATTTCGCTGATATCGCGTTAAAGAATCTCTGATTTTTTTAAAAATACATTCGCAATTCGGGGCGCAGCGATCCAAGAAAATCGGTGATTTTTTCAGCAAAAGAATGATCCATCTCAGATCGCGGCGTAGCGAAAGAATCTGTGATCTTGAATGAAAATGATTCATCTCAGGTCGTAGTGTCGCAAAAAAATCTCTGATTTTTTTAAAAATACAATCGCAATTCGGGGCGCAGCGATCCAATAAAATCGGTGATTTTTACAGCAAAAGAATGACCCATCTCAGATCGCGGCGTAGCCAAAGAATCTGTGATCTTGAATAAAAATGATTCATCTCAGGTCGTAGTGTCGCAAAAAAATCTCTGATTTTTTTAAAAATACGATCGCAATTCGGGGCGTAGCGCCCACAAAAAAATCTCTGATTTTTTTAAAAATACGATCGCAATTCTGGGCGTAGCGCCCACAAAAAAATCTCTGATTTTTTTAAAATAAATAATAATCCACCTCGGGGCGTAGCGCCCACAAAAAAATCTGTGATTTTTTTAAAAAAAAATAATAATCCACCTCGGGGCGTAGCGCAGCCCGGTTAGCGCACCTGCTTTGGGAGCAGGGGGTCGAGAGTTCAAATCTCTCCGCCCCGACCTTCTTAATCCAAGCCAACACAAATAGTTAACTATGCTGGCTTTTTTTATTTCATATCCTTCCTTGGCCATGTGTCACAGTGCTGTCACAGAGAGGACATGGCCATGCGGAACGTCAACCTCTATCAACGCGCCAATGGCATCTGGTACTTCTCGTTCTACCGAAACGGCAAACGATGCCAGAGATCCACACAAACCACCTCCAGGAAGCAAGCCCTGCACTATCTCGCTCAGCTCAATCTGAAACGCGTTACCAATGGCCGAATCTATCTGCAGGAATTCATCCGGCAATTTGCCGAGTATTCCCAGATGCAGAAAGCCTCCAAGAGCACGGAGAACGATCTTCGTGCGCTGAACTGGTTGTTGCAGATCGTGGGAAACAAACGCCTGGACTTGATCGGGGTACCTGAGATTGAGTACTTTAAACAGAAACGCCTGGAGAGGGTTTCCCGCACCACAATAAACATAGATCTGCGCACCTGCAAGGCTGCCTTTATGATCGCCAGGACCTGGGGCTATATCAGCGACAATCCCTTCCAGCATGTTCAGCAACTGCGACTGCCCGAGAAGCAGCGCCTCTATCTGACTGAAGAAGAAATCGCACTATTGCTGCAAGCGATCCGGGAAGAGTGGTTGCGCGATGCGGTGGTCTTTGCCCTGAACACAGGAATGCGGCGTGGTGAACTGATCCATTGCAAATGGAAACATGTTGATCTTGAGCAACGGCTTATCCATGTGGTCAATCAGGATAACTTTACCGTCAAGGGCGGAAAGAGCCGGGTAATTCCCATGAACGAAACCGTTGCAGACTTGCTGTCCAGCCGCATGCCGGTTTGCGAGTATGTACTCACAAGCGTGCATGGCCGGCAGTTGTATCCGAGGTATCTGCGGGAGCGATTTAAGGACTATGTACGAGAATTGAGACTGAATCCCGCTCTGCACTTTCATCACCTGCGCCATACATTCGCCACCCGTTTGGTGCAACGCGGTGTGCCCATTTATGAAGTCAAGACCTTGCTCGGACACAGCAGCGTCAATACCACTCAGATCTATATCCAGATGGATCTGCAGAAATTGGCAGGAGCGGTCAGGCGCTTGGATAGTCAGGCAGGATAAATCGGAAGGATGATGAGCAGCGGGATATGTCGAGGTGGGTATCCCCTGCTCTCTTCCCTTCACCCATAGCCAGGGGGCCAACCCGGCTATGGGAGAGGGAATGTGTTCAGCATGCTGAAATTTTGGCCTCCATCCGAGCCCCCTGAAACCGGCCGAGCCTCAAGGGTTCAGATGGTCTTGCTCATCGCACGTCTACCCGATGGGTGTGCGTCATGGATGCCTGACTGATGTTGCTGATAAGGGGCTCAGATCCGCGCAGACAGTCCGCTCAGGGGTATTGTCTGCTTTGTTCTTCTCTGAACCGGGAATTCCCTGTTGCTGTGATAATGTAATTCTATGTATATACAATTGTCAACAGAATAATTCACAGTTTGGTGTAAACGGTCAGGTAATGTATTTGTCTGTTTGTAAACTTGCGTTTTTCACAGAACACCAGCTTGATCTGTATTTAAACAGTAGTGAATTACTTTACACCATTCACTGCTGTTTCTTATGGACACACCTAATAATCCCTAACACAGCGTACCGAAAAACCGTAGGTTTTGCAGCGTTCGATACGCATTATATTTGAATTGATCCAGCATAGGCTGCGGCACAATGCATTATTACTATCGTATTCAGTAGAAGACCAAAAGTAGGCATTTAGTGTGACATAATCGAAACTCCCGTTATAGCTGCGTCGGTAACCTGCCGGCAATGCCGCAAAGCCGCTTTTGTTTGTGGCCCCTGTGTTTGGATAATACCAGTGTGTCGTGCTTGCCTCTTTGAGCTGACCACCTTGATCAGTGCCCCTCCAGCCTATTTTAGATTCATCGTCCTGATCTATACCCAAATTTCTTTCCAGCTGTTTCAACTGCTCATCACTTGGTGCCTGCCAGCCTTCTGGTGCCAAACCGCGATGGTCGTTTACGGCGTACCAGTTGTACATGCGTCCGTAGGTTTCAACATTTGCATCATCATTTTTATAATTGCAGTAGGAGCCGCTAATCAGTTGGATCCATTCAGTGTTGTTGGTAATATTGGGAATCGGATCGCCGTTGCGATAATGCGTCGTTTTAATGTTCTCAGCCATCCACCATTGATCGCTTATCTTGACCGTGCGGTAGACATTGCCATTGATATCGGTCACGGTGCGATATACGGTTATGTCAAGGGTCTGATTTTCAGTTATCTCTATTCCGCTTTGCTCATAGGTTTCGATGTCATCGCCTTTGACCTGCAAGCGATAGAGATTACCTGTCGTTTTGCCGAGAGCCATCGGCCCTTTACCCGTCGGGATAGCTGTGTCTAGCATCCCGCCGACGAATTGTCCCTGATGCCCATCGAGCAAAACCATCTTGTTACAAGTCCTAAAGCTCTCTGTACTCAGTGAATAAATATAGACGCCGGCCGAAACCCCAATGCCACGATCGTCTGTCCCATCCCAGACGATTTTGCCAATCTCTGTCTGATAACCATCTACAAGTGTTCGGACTTTTTGTCCCAGGATATTGTGGATGTCGATACGGACATGGCCGGGTTGTGTTAATTCATAAAGGATGACCGTAGTGGGATTAAAGGGGTTGGGATAATTCTGGTGCAGCGTAAAATCATTCGGACTTGATAATCCCGGTTCTGCGATTCCAGTTGCTTCAATCACAATGCTATATTGCCCTTGTTCATCGGTATAGGAAGTGAAAGCGCGGCTGGTATCAGATTGATCAGTCACAGTCACAAGGGCATCTAAAACTGGTTCAGCTCCGTTTCCCAGATATTCTCCGCCATTGTCCGTAATGGTGCCTTGAAGCAAAATCTGCGAGAACATTTCCGGACTTTGAACCAGCATACCTAACATTACGATTGTAGCAATTTTTTGCATATGCATCGTTGTAGCCTCCATATCGTGAAAAACCAATGCAGTAAATTATGATGGGGGCATCAGATTCAACAACATACAAAAACATGGGACTATCCCCGAAGACCCCGTCCAGGGGAGAGCGGTAATAAATTACAGAACAGGAAATTCAATCCAATTGTAGCATACTCTTGAGGGGATGTACTTCACATCAACTTCCGTTGATGGCAGTATCATAATAGAATTATATCAGATTTAGGGATCTTTTACAAGACAAATGTGTTTCCCTTTTCCCTCAATACTTCCACTCTTCATGCGCCAATGGCGCCTGGTTGAGTTCATCCCGATAGATCTGCCAGTTGGACATCAACCGGTCCATCAACGCGCGAAAGCGGTCCGTGTGGTCCTGGTTCTTTCCGCATTGCTGGCCATCACATCAATTTTAGGCATATTTCCGGTAAAAGTTACAGCATAGGCTCCTCGTCTATTTAGCTCTGCTGCAACATAATGCTCTCCTACACGGCCAATTTGCTGATTTCTTGCTCCGGTAGTCATTTGTTTACTTGTAAGTCAATATGCAGTGATTTCGTTTTATACCATGAGTTTGTCAGGCAATCCCAATAATGGCTGGCTTGATTTAATCTCACAAATTAATGGCAACTCATCAATGCGGCGAGCTTGATATCTGACGTTTTTATCTGGGAAATCTCCGATGATACCAGGTGTTTTATAAATAGCATCGGCAAACCAGGTTCAGTAACATCTAAAACCCTTGCGGCACCAGTTCAAGCTGATTGATGCAATTGTTCACATACTCCAGACTTTCATGTGTCTTGAGTACCTGCTCGTAGTCCCAGTACTTGAGCTTGTCGCGCAGGCCTACTACATCTTTGGCGTGTTTCTTGATCCGTTCCAGTTGGTCCCGATCGGATACTGCCACCACCCCCTGCACAGCCGGATTGTTCAGCGACTTGAGCAAATTGACGATCAGACTGTCAATGCTGCCTTTGGTCTGCACCTCAAAGACATAGATTACCCGCCCCATATTACCGATGGTGGATTCCCACACCGCATCTACCTGTGATCCGTCTGCAACTTTTTGTTCAATTTTTGCAGTAAAACCCAACCATTGGCCGATATCCCGCAACTTGTCCCGCACATCGTTGTGCAGATTTTCTGTAACGGCAGGCGGTTCTGCAATGGGCCCCGCAGAGTCCTCTTTCTTGTCATGCATTCGGCTCAGATTGTCTTCCACCTGCAATTGACACCAAATAAAATAATCCACTGACAACATCGATGTGTCTTCAATAGCAGCCCTGGCCATTTCCCTGGAGATCTGCTGGCCAATGTCGCACAGATATTTATAGACCTGGCCGGTTAATTGATAATCGTATCGCGGCAATCCATCCACCTGCAAATAGCGAAGGGCGACAAAGGCGCGGCGATTCCACAGCAGGAATTGATCCGGATGAGTTTTGCACAGAATCTCGCTGATCATGGCCGGTCCCATGCCCTTGATATTTTTCCGGAAACGGTCCCAGCGCTGTTCTATCTTTTCTTTTCCCCAAACCAGATCAGCAAGCTCTTGCTTCAAGAAATCCAGTCCATTGTTCTCCAGCAATTTGTCCACCACATACTGCTTGTTGCCCCAGATCAACATGGCCCACAACCTGGAAATGTATTGGTAGAGTTCTTCCTCAGACATGGACAGAATTTTATCCCGGCTAAATCCCTGGTAGTAGGCGATCAGCTCTCGCCGTTCCTGCAATTCCGATTTGGCTTTTTCCGATTCCCTGGCTAGCCAGCTCCTATACTGGTGAATATGCTTGGCCAAAAGGTCCGTATCCATTCCATACTCCATGGTTTAAGGCAGTTTATTGCAGATAATAAAAAACTGCTATATACTTTAAACTGAGTTATCCTGTCAACGAGGTATACCCTTAACAGCTTTTACAACCTCATCAGAGTCAGAAATTTCAATTTCTATTCGTTTTCCAGTATCTTTACCCAGATATGGTGCAGCAGCGCTGATTAAAATCGGAAATACTTCGCGTAAATAGCCACTTTTTCCCTGACTCGTAATTGTAGTTTGCCAAAGTTGTATTTGCTTACTTGATTCTTTAAATATTATAAAATTATATGCTGTTAAATACACATACCGAAAATAGGTTGTGACAGATCCAACATGTGATGTATAGCCGGTTATCCCATAGCTTGGAATACTTGTAGTCTTTGTTCTGAATGTAGTCCAATTTCCATAGTTTGTTGCAGTACCAGATGTACTTGAAGAATAAACACCTGTTTGCCCCCATTGAGGTAATGTATAGGTGAAATGTTTTGTTTGTGGTTCTCCAATTCCGTATGACAAGATAATTGCTACATCAGCATCTTCAGCTTTCTCAGCAGGTTGATAACCATGAACAGAAAGAACACGCATTACATAATTGGCATATTCCTGAAACTGCAAATCTCCCCAAGTGATACCCTCATTACCCGGCAATAAAATGTATGTTTTATAATCTTTGGCGTCTACAGATGCTAAACCATCTATTTCTACATTATATTCTTGAGGTGGTGGAGGTGGTAAAGGAGTTAATGAAGTGTATCCGCAATTCAATAAAAAACTAGCACATATTATAAGAATAGAAATAGATCTCATAGTAACCTCCCATAAAAATGCTAGTATTTCTGAATTCATACAAAGTTATATGCAACCAACAATAGCAAGATATATATCATTCATTATTTCCACGAGTCATTTATATCTAATGCAAACAATAACTCCTATATATTTATAAATACTATTTCCAAACTCATTACGTATATATTATCCTAATATCGTGTTGTGTGAAGAAAGAATATCATTATTTATTATGTCTATACAGAATATCCTTAATTTCCTGTGGCCGTAAACTGATATCATGTGCCCAGGTCCCAAAGCCTCCATGCTCGTTTACAGCATTGACCCACTCTTGCATGTATATAGCTTTAGTACGATCCTGATCGGTTTGCGGGCCCTTGGTCTCCAGTATCAGCATTTTATTGTTATCTAGTCGGATCAAGAAATCAGGTCTGTATTTCCTCACCACTCCCTTATAAAGATAGTATCAGGCATAAAGCGGTGTTGTGGTTCTGATATTGTAGACGTACTTGTACACGAGATCACACTTTTCTTCGTAAATTTCTTTGGTGAATACCCGCGGCAGGCGGTCAAGTATCCTGGCGATGGTGTTTTTAACGCCTGCACGGGCTTGCTGTTTTTTCTTCCAATCCAGCACCATCTTTTCCTGCTGCAGGATTTGCAGGAGATCCCGGGCAATCACCTTGATTTGCCTTACTTCGTCTTTGGTGAGTTTCAGCTCAGGACGCATGAGAATATCAAACACTGCCAATTGCTGTTCATCCTCCAGACCTTCGCGTAGATATCGCGTGTCCTCCTGGTTGAGGCTCTGACTGAATTCGATCAATCGTGCAAATATCTCATCCAGATTCTGTTGACCGTCGGTGAATTCTTTAAGCATCTCCCGGTAGCGTTCCTCATAATCTATGCGGGCATAGTTGACTTGAATCATGACAGCCAGCTTTTCTTCAATGGACTGCTTGAGTTGCTCCAGTATAATCCTTTTTCGGCCCTGCTCGAAGCGCTGCCGCAACACATTAAAGTCTATCTTGGAGAGATCGTATTGCCTGAATCCACCTTGTGGCTCTACGATCTTGAAACTCTTAACCGATTGATCCAGCAGCTCTTCAACTCTGGTCATCACTTCAGTCACATCAACCGTGCCGGCGAGCGACCGGATCTGCTTGGCTATCTTTTTTATCAGATAAACTCGCTCTCCGGATTTGGCATCCAGCGGGCTGGGCAAATACGAGTTGTGGATCTTCTCTACAATGCTGGCCTGCTGCATAAAGTCTTTTTTGGTATCTTCCGATTCCAGAATCGCGTTAACCGCATCGTCCTTTAGCTTAATCCGTGTAAATATCTCTTTCTCCAGCCGGATCTCATCCAGATCGACACCCACAGACTTAAACAGATTGACTGTTTCTTCTATTGCCTTCAGAAGCGGCTCTCGCAAGAGATCCTTGTCCTTGACCGGCATATCCACTTTACCGCCATCGGGTGCCGCCCAGATGGCCAGCGCTTTTTCCAGATTGCGGAACACGCCCACATAATCCACAACCAGTCCATTGGGTTTGTCTCCGAATACCCGGTTGGCGCGAGCAATCGTCTGCATGAGCGTGTGGTTGCGCATGGGTTTGTCCAGGTAGATGGTGGAACAGGAGGGCACATCGAAGCCGGTCATCCACATGGCACAAACAAAGACCATTCGGAACGGATCTTTGGCATCCTTGAACTTGGTTGCCAGATCTTCTTTAACTATACGACGGCGGTGAGGTAAGATATCTACACCCTTTTGTTTCATGTCTTCCACTTCATTCTGTGATGAAGAAACCACCACAGCCATATCTGTTTCTTGCATGAACCTGAGCTTTTTTAGCAACAGCTTGTGCTGTTCATCTTTCGCAGTCTGGAGTTGTTGCTCAAGGTCGGTTATTGCAGCCAGCCAATGTTTGCGCACTTTGTCGTACATGCGCACAGCTGTTGCCTTGTCGATGGCAACAAACATGGCTTTGCCCAGATAGGCGCGCTCCATAAAATGCTGGACCACATCTTCCGCAATGCGCTCCAAACGATCATCCCTTGTGATGATCTGGTACATCTGACTGAATTCACGCTCTATCCGCCGTTCCTGCTCCTCGTTCAACATGGCCGCATCCAGCAGCTGGTTGAGATCCTCATTGAGATATTCATTCTTCAGCTGCAGTTCAGGAATGCGGTTTTCATAGTAGAGCGGAACTGTGGCGCCGTCTTCGATGGCCTGACCAAAGTTATAGATACTGACATAGTCCCCAAAAACCTCCCGCGTTCGTTCTTCCTCACCCTTGATCAGCGGCGTGCCGGTAAAGCCGAGAAAAGCAGCGTGGGGCAAGGCGTCCCGCATGTTCTGTGCCAGGGTGTCATATTGGCTGCGATGCGCTTCATCGGTGATGACAATGATATCATCCCGATCGGACAAGACCGGATGCTTGGAACCATCGTCTGTGCGGAATTTGTGGATGAGAGTAAACACGAAGCGATGGTCTTCACTTAATAGCTGTCGCAGATGACGGCTGGATGTAGCCTTGGCGTACTTTTCAGTAGTTATTTCACAATCCAGGAACGTCGTGTGTATCTGATCGTCCAGTTCCGTCCGATCCGTTACAATGACAAAGGTATAATGGCCTTGATACTTGCGCAGCACTTTTTGGCAGAAAAAGATAATGGAGTAACTCTTGCCTGAACCCTGGGTGTGCCAGAAAACGCCGAGTTTTCCCTTGTTCTGCTGAATTTGTTTAAAAGCCTGTAGAGCGTTGTTGACGCCGAGGTATTGGTGGTTTTTGGATATGATCTTGTTCCAGCCCTCACGGCTTTCCCGAAACAGGACAAAGTTCTCCAGCAGATCCATAAACAGGGTTTTCGTGCAGGTACCGCGCAACAGGGTTTCCAGAGAAATAACACCGGTCTCGCCTTCATCGTTGATGCGTTTCCATTCGGCAAAATGTTCCCAGTCCGATGTGGCGGTGCCCATCTTGGCCTGGCTGCCATTGGAGAGCAGGGTGAAACCGTTGTACCAGAAGAGCTGGGGAACGGTGCTGAGATAGTCCCGAAGGTTGTTGTGGTAAGCGTCTTTTACGTTGACGTGCGGCGCTTTTAGCTCAATGAACAGCAACGGTATGCCATTGACAAAGCCCACCAGGTCGGCGCGTTTGCGGTAGGGATCCCCTGCCACCCAGAACTGGCTGACCAGCAGAAAATGGTTCTGCTCTGGATGCTGCCAGTCCAGCATTGAAACTTTGGCGGTTTGCTGAATTCCCTCGTCATCCCTGTAGGTAACGGAAACACCTTGTTTAAGCAGGTGATAGATGTCGTGATTGGCGCGGACGATGCTCATGTTCACGCGGGCTCGGCAGAGTTCATCAATCGCCTGGATCAGTGCGTCTTCGGGCAGCTCCGGGTTGAGCTTTTGCAGCATGGGCAGAAGGTAGCGGGTGAGCACCACCTCGCCTTGATGGGAGCGGCCCAGCAGTCTGGGATCGCCGTCCATCTCCTGTTCAGCCTGGATGAGCTCCCAGCCCATCTCGGCAAAGCGCAACATACAGGTGAGCTCAACAGCCTCTTCGGTATCCGGAAAGGTTCTTTGTAGTCTGGCTTGCACCTCTTCAGTGGTCACGCCACTTCCCCTGTGTCAATGTCCAGATCTGAAACATCAATTTGGCCGGAGATCAATTTGGGTAAAAGAAGATCTCGTGTGCTCTCTAATATACTAACCATCTTATATAAAATCTCTATATCATGATAAACCGGGGTGATAATATTCTCATATTTTTCTGCCAAATCCTGTTGAGGAATCAGCACATTTATAGAGTGCATATCATATCTTGTTACCGAGTTAAAGATAGTGCCACTACCAATAATATCCTCATTCTTAAACAAGTGACTTAATTGTTGATGAAGAAATACTTGCTGTTTATTGTTGCTTCTTATTGCTGCAAGACCTCTTCCAATTACAATCTTTGCGTTAGCAATATTCATCCTTCCAACTGGAGCTCTTACACTGAAAAGTATATCTCCCTTTTCGGCAACTCTATTTAAAATGCTGCAATATATTCGGTTCTCTGGATATCTTTTACCAAAAAATCTAACACCTTGATGAAAAGGAAATCCATTGCCAATCTCGTTATAATATTCAGATTTTGGTGATTGTCCCATGGTTATGGAACTTATATTACCTAAGGGTTTTATCTCCCACCCTTCGGGAATCATGCCCAGTTCAGACTCTACCAGTTTCTGGTTATCATGGCCCGGGTAGCGGAAATGCACAAACCACTCCCGGTAAATCCGCTGCGCCATCTCCTCCAGGATCTTGATCCGGCGGGTGTTGTTTTCTATCAGATCGTCCAAGGGTTTTAGTATAGCCGCAATTTTCTGCTGAACGTACAATGGAGGAATGCTTACATTAACAGCATATATTCTATCTGGCGAGGTGTGGCGTACTGTAGAACCGGTAGCACTTCCTTTTATCTGATTACGTACATACTTTGAGTTGAGTAAATAGTACAAAAAATTTATATCAAGATTTGAGCTTATATCATATATCTTCCCAAGTCGCTGATTATGTAAAAAATAATCGGATTGATGAACGAAAGCTGAACTACCAAGAATTGAAGCTTCTTGTGTTAAATCAGTCATTACTATGAGTAAATCACCTTTCTTCAACAAAAATTCATCCGGAAATGGTCCGATGTAATACTTCTCTTTATCACCTTTGAATTTAAGGCCGCCTCCTAAGCTAAAGTTTCCAGGTGTTAGTAATAAAAACGGTCCTGAATCAGAAAAGTACTCTCCCTTAAAGGCATACCCGTGCTTTATTCGCAGAAGCGAACCCAGATTATAAATATTCCATTTTTTATGTGATAATTTCCTATATATCATTTCTTATCTATAAGCTTTGTTAGATTCACTTTAATGATATTTTGCAAATTTTCAGATTCTCGATTCAGTGCTTCAATTTCCTCATAGAGTCCTTCCAACTTTGCATAAAAATTCACCCCATCCTCCTCCCCATCGGCCACGCCCACATACCGCCCCGGATTCAGACTCCAGCCCTGTGCTTCTATCTCTTCCAGAGTTGCAGCTTTGCACAAGCCTTTTACATCCTGATATCTACCCGCAGGAAAGTGCTCCTTGAGCAGCTCCTCTGAACCCTGCACCGTCTCAACCGCATGTTCCCGGTACAAACGGACGATATTGCTGAGAAATTCCAACTGCGCCGGGCTGAACTCTCTATGAGCCCGATCAATCTGGGTAAAGATATGCCGGGCATCTATAAAGAGCACCTTGTTCCTGAGGGTATCGGGTTTGCCCTTGTCGAAGAACCACAAGGTGACCGGCAGGGTAACCGTATAAAAGAAATTGGCAGAGATGGAGACCATCACATCCACATGGCCGGTCTGGATCATCTTCTGCCGGATATCTTGTTCACTCTGCCGGGCATCGCTGGCCGAGTTGGCCATCACAAATCCGGCCCTGCCCCTGTCATTCAGCGCGGTGTAAAAATTCTGTATCCACAAATAGTTTGCATTGTCGGTGCGAGGAATGCCAAACGGATAGCGCGGATCATCTTTCACCCTCTCCTTGTCCACACCGTTGACATTAAAGGGCGGATTGGCCATAACAAAATTAAAGCGCCCCAGGCTGTTGTGCTGGTCCTCATAGTAGGTGTTGCCGATCTTGATGTCGCCTGAGAGTCCATGCACCGACAGGTTCATCTTGCCGATCCGAAGGTTCACCTCCTTGCTTTCCTGGCCATAGATGCTGATCTCTTTGGCGGCATTCTTCTGGTGCTCTTCCACAAACCGCGCGGATTGGACAAACATACCGCCGGAACCGCAAGCCGGATCATAGATACGTCCGTGAAACGGCTCTATAATATTGACGATCAGCTTGACGATGGAGGTTGGAGTAAAGAATTCGCCACCACCTCTGCCCTCTTCCATGGCGAACTTGCCGAGGAAATACTCATAGATCTTGCCGAAAACATCCCCCTCCATATCCATGGGGATGCCGTTAAAGATGCGCAAGAGTTCAACGAGCAGGCGGTTATCGAGGGCGTTGTATTGCCGTGGCAGGATACCCTGCAGCTCTTCGTTTTCCGCTTCCAGCGCCTCCATAGCCTGATTGATGGCCTTGCCGACATCCGTAGCTTCAGGCAATCCCACCAGGTATGAGTAGCGGGCCTTCGGCGGCAAATACATCACGCCCTTTTCCTGGTAATCCAATTTGCCGATAGAGCGCCTGCCGGAGGTGTTCTCTTTCTGCAGCTGTTGTTCCACCACTGCAAAGCGGTGATCGGCATACTTTAAGAAAATGAGTCCCAACACCGGTCGGGAATACTCTTGCGCGGTCAGGGACGAATTGGCACGCAGCTGATCAGCGGCAGACCACAGCCGCTTTTCCAGTTCATTGTTATTGGTCGTGTTATTCTGGTAGTTGACAGGCAAGACTCTATTCCTCTCTTCGTTACTTCCATTCAGCATGCTTTACCTGGAGAAGAATACTATTTTCAATCGGTACACTTGGGAATGCGGTATGTACCCCACTGATTCATATATACAAACATTTGTCTTGAAATGCAAATTTATTTCATTCTACAAGTGGGGATAATATCCAGGATGGATACTATAAATGGGTGAGGATAAATCCTTCAGAGAAGCTTGTGCTATACTGGAGATTTTCTTTGGGCAGATTCCACAGGTGAATACTCACTGTTGCATGAAACAACCAACAACGTTGTAGCGCAGAAGCACTGTCCAATCTATGAGCAAACAAACCGAATTTACTTTTGTCAGAACTGTAGAATTGAGTAGGAGGCGGGCTCACGCCCGCCGTCCTCTCACACCACCGGGCATACGGTTCCGTACCACGGCGGTTCGCAAACAGTTAAGAAGTTACAACATGATGGTCCAGAAACGAGTACAATCCCAAACAGTCAAAGTAACTCTTCGGATAGGCTCGGTTCATATGCGATGCCCCTGAATTCCACCACGGGCCGCGGCCATTCGTGGCACTGCGCCATGATCGTTCTTCCGACAATCCGCGTTTCATCAGATTCCTCGCACGTGTAAATGACCGCTTCCATTGCCGCCATAGAATGCAACGCAGTCGTCTGCGTATCCATCCATCCAGTTCCTCAAAGATATTTCTCACCTGAGCCAGGGAAAAATAGTTATACCATCCCCGGAGAAGAGGCGTCAACAGAGATATTGTGTACCGCAAGCTTCGCCCGCGACCACTGGCGGCTAATTTCCTGACCTTCCCTTTCAGACGTCTTATGGCTTCTGGGCCGACTCTTAAGCGTGGCTCTTTATGCCACGTCATCGTGTAGCCAAGAAACGTACGCCGCCAGGGGCGATCTACCGCACTCTTTTCTTTGTTCACTTTTAATTTCAATTCCTCTTCCAGATACCGGCTGATGCTGGACAGAACCCGTTCGCCTGCCTTTCTGCTTCGTACATAAATGTTGCAGTCATCGGCGTAGCGACAAAACGCATGTCCGCGCCGCTCAAGCTCTTTGTCCAGATCATCGAGTAGAATGTTTGACAGCAATGGAGATAACGGGCCTCCCTGTGGAGTTCCCTGTTGCGGCACCTCTACTACTCCCCCAACCAGAATCCCGGCTTTAAGATATCGCCGGATAAGCTTCAGTACTCGCTTATCGCGCACCTTGCGGGCAACTCGATCCATTAGAATGTTGTGGTTGACCCGGTCGAAAAACTTTTCCAGATCCATATCGACCACCCAACGGCGGCCTTCTGCCACATATTCTCGCGATTGCCGTATCGCCTGGTGCGCACTGCGTCCCGCCCGGAATCCATAGCTGTAGCCTGAGAATTCTTTATCCCACAATGGAACCATCACTTGATGGAGGGCCTGTTGTATAACCCGGTCTGTGACTGTGGGGATTCCCAAGGGCCTTAATCCTTTTCCTCCGGGCTTGGGTATCTCTACCCGAAGCACAGGACTGGGGATGTAGGTGCCAGCTAATAACCTTTCCTTGAGTATAGCCCAATTGGCTTGCAGGTGACCCTTCAGTTCGGCAACCGTCATTCCATCGACGCCAGCACTCCCTTTATTGCCAACCACACGCCAGTAGGCTTTTCTCATGTTCGAGGACTCGACCACTCGCTCCATCATCTCTGCTACTTCCGCTCCACTCCTCCCCATAGACGCCGACAGGGATGAGGCACCAATACCAGTTTCTCCCGAATTCTGTCCGGTTCCCGCTCGTTTTGGCTGGGTCTTCTCAGATCCCATTTCTGCTTCTTTCCCTGTCAGGTTTATGCGGCGCAGAGCGCCTGTTTACGTTCGGGCCTTCGCTCCGGTCGAGGAGGGAGCTACTATGCCCTCGGCTGACTTCTCGTCGTTTATCCCGCCGCCTCACGACGACGGTAGCACTGTGGCCCACGACGAGATCTCCCCGGGTAATGCGCACCCACCTTCACGCCTATGCTCGCCGCATTTACTCAATCGCCTTCCGGTCAGGTTTTGGACGTTGAAGATAATTGCCTTCTCATCCGACGGTTGAGCCTCATATGCGATTTCTGTTCGTCGAGCCTGCGCTTTGCCTGCGGCTTCCTTCAGATTCCACCTCGCGATGGACACCCTTGCCGTCCGGCTAACGGTTCCCCCTGACGGGCCCGTAGAGGACTTGCACCTCCTAGTGAGTGCGCCCTGCCGGGCGCACAATAAACAAGCCCGTCATAAAAGACGGGCTTGTCTTCATTCGTTAAAGAACTGAATCAGTCTTTCATCTGTACGCCTCCCCAATAACCCTTTCGTCCAGCACAAGTGATCTAGGATTATTTTTAGATCAACTTTGGTGCCGCGATACATGTCACGTGCAAGTTCGAGTGCATGCTCATAGGTTCGCACAAAATATCCAGTTTTGCTAGCTTCATGAAGATAACACTCTTTGCAATACGGAATAGGAGCTTGGGCGACCTCTGAGAATTTGTAAAAACTCAACAAGACAACTTGGTTATTACATGGAGTGTCATTGCCACAACATTGAACGACAAAAGGTTTATTATTGAAGTTCTTAATACATTTAGCAATGTGCGCTTGGATCCAATGGTATTTGGGATGTAGTTCAAGCTCCATAAACCGATCAATATAATACGGTTCAGTTAGTATCAGACGCTCAATCAATTTGCCGCGATGCTTCTTACCGAAAATCATCCGATGTTCGTTTAGCTTAACTTCGTTAAAGTTCATTGCAAACTCCTTCCAAAACGGTAAAGTTTATAATAATTAGTCGTTCCTGAAAAATATTTTAACAGATTATAAATATTGACTTTGATAATTCGAAATGGCTTCATAAATTGCCAGAAATAGAGAAAAGGACCTCAAAATCCGGTGATTTATGAAGCCCAAAAAACACTTCGAAACGCCCGATCTATTCCGCGCCAGACTGGATCAAATACTCGATCATTCTCATCAGCTTTTTATCTTGGCCAACAAGATTGACTGGTCAGTTTTCGATGAAGCCTTTGGCCAGTCCTATGACGACAAGACCGGCAGGCCAGGCTGTCCAACCCGG
>JAKQNP010000034.1 GCA_029565675.1 bacterium | reverse complement strand
AGCGTCGCCCTGAAGGCGAAGCCGAACGCCAGCCCCGTAAGGATGAGCGGAGTAGACTTGGCGAAGATGTCCGCGATGTTGTATATGTCGCGGAAGGCGTATCCGAATAGCTGTGCGAAAGCCTCGATGGGGTTGTGCTTCAGAAGAAGCATCATGAGGCCGCTGGCAATGAGCCCCAGGGCCACTGAATACAGCGGTGATAGGGCAAGCCATATACTCTGATGCGAGCGCTTATTCATTGGACTCACCTCGGACCCCGGTCATCAGGAGTCCGATCTCCCCGATGTCCGCATTCTCTCTCGAAAAGACTTTCAACAAAGAGCCTCTATACATGACCCCTATGCGGTCCGACAGGCTCATGATCTCCTGTAGCTCAGTTGATATCAATAAGACGGCCTTACCTTCGTCCCTCTCTCTCAGGAGGACTCGGTGTACGTAGTCCGTCGCTCCCAAGTCCAGCCCACGGGTGGGCTGTACTGCTACCAGCAATTTCGAAGCAATCGCAATCTCCCGCGCCACGACCACCTTCTGCTGGTTTCCCCCGGAAAGCGCCTTCGCTCTGGTGAACACTGAAGGCGTTTTTATGGAGAATTCACTGACTTGTTGCTCGGCATTACGCTCTATGGCGTCCATATTGAGAAAGCATCGCGATGTGAACTGTGCATCTGACCAGCCCTTGAGCACGAGGTTCTCTGCTACCGTCATGTCAAGGACTAGCCCGTCCTTCTGGCGATCGGAGGGAATGTAGCCCACTCCCTCTGCGATTACCGCCAGCGGATCCCGGTTAGTTATTGCGGTTCATCAGAGGTTTGTAGCATTGCCCAAACCTCTGATGAACCGCAATTTCCCCCAATAATTGTCCGAAATTACGATATCGGGCAAGCCGTCGCCCGTCGCATCGAACACTGTAAAATAATTGGTCGCCCACGAAGCATTGGTGGACCAACTGCCCAAAGTTTTCTCCTCCGAAAAACCCGCACTTCCCAAGTTTCGATACCAAGCCAACTTTTGGTCGCCCCACATTTGCGTGACGTACACATAATCGGGCCGCCCGTCGGCATCCAGGTCAGTGAGCATTTCCTGGTTCACATTGTTGGGCGAGGGTGTGCCCGCCGGAAAAAGTCCCGTCGGCGCAGCGAATTCGCCATTACCAAGATTTTTGTAAACACGCGCCGGATTACTGTTGAAAAAATACAAAACCATGTCCATCCAGCCGTCTTCGTCCACATCAAGGGCAAAAGCGTTGGAACAAAGTTGAATATCCGTTTCAAGCAGATGCGCCTCGAAATTGCCCAGCCCATCATTTTCAAACCAATAAAAACGGGCGTTTACCGATACAGCATCCGTGCCATTGCAGGCAAAAAGGTCAATGTCGCCATCATTGTCGAGATCGCCGCCAGCCACACGTTTGCAAGAAGTGACCAAACCGGGCAGCGATTTTCGCGCACCCCAGAGGTTGTTGCCAAGATATTTTTGCCAATAAATTGAGTCGTTCGCGTCAGGTATGGCGCGGTCTGCCAGACCATCGCCGTCCAAATCACCATAAAAACCTTGCACGCCCCCCCCGGGGTACCATCGTTTTTCATCGTACTCGCCGTCGCCGAGGTTGACGAGCAGCGTGCCAGAAGCCACCAAGTCTCCATCACCGTCCGCATCGTAATCCACCGAAAAAATACTTTTCGGAATGCCCAAACTGGCTTGCAATGGCTGCACGATTGAAAACTCCCCAGAAGAAATCTGACTGGCCCAATGCATCCCCAAATTGTTGGCCGTTGCGGTGCAAAAATCATTTTTGCCATCACCGTTGAAATCGGCGATCACAAGCATTCCAAAATCTGGAAACTGACCCGGTGTCGGTGTGGTCGGCGTGGCATCGAACAGGC
>JAKQNP010000014.1 GCA_029565675.1 bacterium | reverse complement strand
AAGTTCTTTAAAAAGCATCAATTGGTTCGTATATTCAGTCATAGCTGTTTCTCTAATTTTGTTTTGGTTTATACTGACCGGCAAATCAATATAAATCAAAAACTTGTTAGACGAAACAGCTTTTTTTATGAATAATGCAGGCTAGAATTGCCTTGATTTTTTAACCGATTATCGATAATTTGTCTAAATAGCTAAAATTCATCATACTATCTCATTTCTGTCCAAAACAATTTCTGGAGTAATTGCGCAAAATACAGCAAATACTTGAATTGGGATAGCCGAAAATCGTTTTCACCCTCATCGGGCTTTTTCGGAATTCGTCGCTGTTTTTATATCATCTGGCTTGGGTGGTGTCCCCGCAGGATCCACCAGTGACACTGTCTTGTAGTTTTTGTCTGTATTCACCAAGTGATTTGCAATACCAGGATTGCTCGCAATGGCCGCCAAGCCCAAAGTTCGTTATATCTGTCAAAATTGTGCGAGTGCATCACCGCGCTGGCAGGGGAGATGTCCGGCATGTGGTGCCTGGAATTCTTTCATCGAAGAGATCGTCACTTCAGTCAGCCGAACCACAAAGGTGACCGGTAAAAGTGAAAGCCCGGCGTTGTTGCTGCAGGATATCGATTCTGACCGGGAGCCTCGGTTGACCATGCACAGCGCGGAATTTAACCGTGTGTTGGGGAACGGGTTGGTCCCTGGTTCAGTGGTGCTGGTTGGGGGTGATCCCGGCATCGGCAAATCCACATTGTTGCTGCAGGAGGCCGCTGCCTATTCTGCAAACGCTGCAGTGCTCTACATCGCCGGCGAGGAATCAAACCGCCAGATCAAACTAAGAGCAGATCGTCTTGCTCTTCATTCCAATCATTTGTTTATATTGGCCGAAACTGAACTGGAATCGATTATCGACGGTGTCGAGCGCATTCATCCGCACTTGTTGGTGGTGGATTCGATACAGACGATATTCAGCCGGAATTTGGAAAGCGCACCCGGCAGCATCAGCCAGGTGCGCGAGTGCGCCCTGCAGTTGATCCGCCTGGCGAAAAACAACAATATGCCGGTGTTTTTGGTAGGACACGTCACCAAAGAAGGCTATCTTGCAGGTCCCAAGGTTTTGGAGCATATGGTCGATGCGCTGTTGCTTTTTGAAGGTGATCGAGACCATTTTTACCGCATTTTGCGGGCAGCGAAAAATCGATTTGGCTCCACGCGCGAAATTGGCGTCTTTGAAATGAATGAAAGGGGATTGCAGGATGTTCCCAATCCCTCTGCTGTCTTTCTTGCGGAGAGGAGAGCGGAATCGAGCGGCTCGACAGTGATTTGTTGTATGGAAGGAACGCGCCCCATTCTTCTCGAGATCCAGGCTTTGGTGACCCCGACGAATTATGGACTGCCGCAGCGGACCACCACCGGATTTGACAACAAACGCATCGCCATGTTGTTGGCGGTTTTGGAAAAAAAACTCGGCTATCGAGTTGGCACCATGGATGTTTTTGTCAATGCGGTCGGCGGCCTGCATATCGATGAGACCGCCGCGGATCTCGGGATTTTGGCGTGCATGGTTTCGAGCATCCGCAACCTCGCCATTGATCCTGAGGTGATCCTTTTGGGTGAAGTCGGTTTGGGCGGTGAGCTGCGGTCAGTATCGCATATCGACAGTCGTTTGAGCGAAGCGGAAAAAATGGGATTCAAGCGTGCGATCGTTCCGCAAAGCAATGCCTTGCGCACGGTTGCCGCCCATCGCATCGATCAGACGGCAGTTAAGAGTGTCGGGGAGGCTTTGCAAATGGTCATGGCGTTGTAGGAAGACAAACGCGAAGGGAATGGCTCTGAAACAAGAGGTTCTGTTTCGCCTGGTTCGGCGGGATCAGGGCAGTGGGGCGCGGGCGGGTCTTTTGCATACCGCTCATGGCGTAATCCAGACGCCGATTTTTATGCCAGTCGGCACCCAGGCGACCGTCAAAACATTGACGCCAGAAGATTTGTGCGCGATTCATGCGCAGATTATCCTGAACAACACCTATCACCTCTATTTGCGGCCGGGGTCGGAAATCGTGCGCGAAGCTGGAGGTGTGCAAAAGTTCAGCAACTGGAACAGGCCGATTCTAACCGACAGTGGCGGATTCCAGATTTTCAGCCTGGCGGAGCTGAACAAGATCGACGAATCAGGCTTTGCCTTCCGGTCGCACCTGGATGGATCATCGCACTATCTGACGCCAGAAAAGGTAGTCGCCATCCAACGCGACCTCGGATCAGATATCATGATGGTTCTCGACGAATGTGTGCCCTATCCGTGCGAGTATCGCTACGCCAAAAAGTCGACGGAATTGACCATCGCCTGGGCGCGCAAGAGTTTGCAGGCGGTGCAACAATACCCCGCCGTACATGGTTTTAGCCAGTACCTGTTTGCCATTGTGCAGGGCAGTGTCTATAAAGATTTGCGCCGCAACTGTTGTGAAGAGTTGATTCGACTCGATTTTCCCGGCTATGCAATAGGTGGTCTTTCGGTTGGTGAACCGAAAGATGTGCTCTATGAGTTGACCGCGCTGTGTGCTGAGCTTTTGCCTGAAAACAAACCCCGCTATCTGATGGGAGTCGGCAAGCCTGAAGATATTTTGGAAGGGATTGAACGCGGTATCGACATGTTCGATTGCATCATCCCAACCCGCAACGGCCGAAACGGCACGGTTTTTACTCGCTCAGGCCCGATCAACATCAAAAGCGCCCAGTACAAACGCGATTTTGGTCCGCTCGATCCCGATTGCAATTGTCAAGTCTGCCAGAACTATACGCGTTCCTATTTGCGCCATCTCTACAACGCCAAGGAATTGCTGGTTTTGCGGCTGTTGAGCTACCACAATGTGCATTTCTATTTGCAGCTGGTTGCACAGGCCCGGACTGCGATTCTGTGCAGTGAATATCGTCAATGGAAACACCAATTCCTGTCGCATTACAGTCTGAGAGCGGCTGATCGCCGGTCGCTGGCATCCGACTAAGCGATTTGCGAATTTACTTACAAAATTAACTGGTTTCCTTGTTCAGATTTATGCAAAAGACAAAAATATTGGGTTTCACGTTAATCGAGTCGCAACGCTATCGATCTGTTTTTCTTTTTTCGGTTAAGAAGACACCTTTTCAATCTTTCGTGCATCACAATTCAATCCATTTTGTTAAAAATCCGGTGTTCGAACCAAATCCGGGACTAACAGCAGTCGTCAAAAAAAAGGGAGGTTAGAGTGATACCTGTATTGTTGTTGATGGACGTTACCGCTTCAGGGCAATCCGGAACCGGCGGTGGTATGGCAGGCATGCTTTTGCCGATGCTTTTGATTTTTGTCATCATGTATTTTCTGATTATTCGGCCGCAGTCCAAGCGGCAAAAAGAACACCGTGTAATGCAAGATTCACTGAATAGAGGCGACAAAATCATGACCGCCGGTGGTGTTTTGGGGACGATCGAAGGTGTCAAGGAAAAAGACAACATCCTGATCCTCAAAATCGCCGACAATGTCAAGATCCGGATAGCCAGATCAGCGATTGCCCGCAAATTAACTGACGAAGAAGCCAAGAGCATCTCTTAGAGCGGCACAGATACCCGTGGCGTTTCATAAAGTACAGCTGACAACTGTTCGTCTTCTTTCGCTTTTTTATGCTGCAACTGGATTGAGCACATGAAGGTGGTTTTTATGGGGACGCCGGATTTCGCAGTCCCCACGTTGGTCAAGATCGCAGCCAGCTCACACGAGCTCATTGGTGTGGTGACCTCTCCTGACAAACCAGCCGGCCGTGGGAAACACCTGCAATCTTCCGCAGTGAAAAAAGCGGCTTTGCTGTTGCATCTGCCGATTCTGCAGCCTGTGAATCTGCAGGAACCGGACTTTATTCGATCGCTGCAGGAGCTCAACGCCGATATTTTTGTGGTGGTTGCATTTCGCCTTTTACCGGCGGCGGTTTTTTCGATACCGCCTGGCGGCACCATCAATCTTCATGCATCGCTGTTGCCGCGATACCGCGGCGCGGCTCCGATTAATTGGGCGTTGATCCGCGGGGAGCGGGAAACAGGAGTGACCACCTTTTTTATCGATGAAAAAATGGACACAGGCAAAATCCTGTTGCAGATAAAGATCGAGGTGGACAGCGATATCAACGCCGGCGATCTGCATGACCGCCTTTCTTTGCTGGGAGCCGATCTGGTGTTGCAGACCCTTGACGGGCTGGCTGCAAGGACCCTTCAGGCCAAAGCCCAACAGGGGGAAGCATGCCCGGCTCCCAAATTGACACGCGATCTGGGTGCAATCGCATGGGAAAGCAGTGCGCCGGAAATCCACAATCTGATCCGCGGATTATCCCCGGCACCCTGCGCATTTACCACCTGGCGTGGTCAACGTCTTAAATTGTTGCGCGCAAAAGCGCTAGCCGAGCCGGATACCTCAGCGGGTCCGGGGACAGTCGTGCGGGCGGATAAAAAAGGTCCTCTCTGGATTCAGACTGGCAAGGGAATTTTGGAAATTCTCCACCTGCAGCTTGAAGGAAAAAAAGCAATGGCTGCCGAAGAGTTTATTCGCGGATATAAAATTGCGGTCAACGAAACCCTGATAACCGATTATGCATAAGCCAACGGCAAAGGTCAGCCCAGCCCGCCGGCTGGCTTTTCTTGCCATTAAAGAGATCGAGGAGGAACAAGGTTACAGCGATCGCGTATTATCTTCTTTATTGGCCGATGCAACGCTGAGCGGGGCGGATCGCAATTTGGCGCACGAAATCGTCAAAGGCACGGTCCGCTGGAAATTGTTGCTCGATTGGATTGTGTGCTCGAGGCTGAAAAAACCGGCCAAACTGGAATCCTCGGCCCGCACCATTTTGTGGATGGCGTTTTACCAACTGCGTTTTTTGCAGCGGATTCCGCGTTTTGCCGTTGTCGATGAAAGCGTGGAGTTGGCAAAGGAATTCGCTGGTCCGCATCTCGTCGGTTTGGTGAATGGCCTGTTGCGCAATTATTTGCGCCATCCGGAGGATGTCGTTTTTCCAGACAGGCAAAAGTCTTTTGATTTGGCTCTTTCGATCGAGCAATCGCATCCGCTCTGGTTGGTGCAGCGCTGGATTCACGAGTTCGGCGCCGAAAAAACCGAACAGCTGTGCAAAGCCAACAATGTGCCAGCCGATCTGGCCATCAGAAGAAACCCGCTCAAGAGTGATGCAGATTCTTTCGCCGCGTTGTTGACTGGTGAAGGGCTTCGATGGCGGCCCAGTGATGTGCCTGATTTCCATTTTGTCGAGCGGTTGGTACCGAAAGATTCCAGTTTGTTTCAAGCAGGCTATTTTACTGTCCAGGACCCCAGCGCGGGTTTGGTCGGTCATTTGGCAGCGCCGTCTCCAGCAGCAACTTTTCTCGATCTGTGCGCTGCTCCTGGTGGCAAAGCAACCCATTTGGCGGAAAAAATGGGTGGTCGAGGCCGGGTCGTTGCAGGTGATCTCTATCTGGTGCGATTGCAGCAAATGCGCAACAACTGCGAGCGTCTGGGTTTGACCAATATCCATCTGGTTCAATCTGCAGCCGATGCTTTCCCGGTGCAACAGGCTGATGGGGTGTTGCTCGATGCGCCGTGTTCCGGGCTTGGAGTTTTGCGCAAAAAACCCGATATTCGTTGGCGTCGCACGCAAGAATCGATCGTCGAGCTGACCCGTTTGCAGGAAATACTGCTTGCTGGTGCTTCTGAAAGGGTAAAACCGGGAGGCTGGTTGGTCTACAGCACCTGTACCGTCGAATACCAGGAAAATGAAGAAATTATTCGTAATTTTCTCGCCTGTCACACCGATTTTAGCCTGGTCCATTCGGCTCAATTCGTCGACGAGCGCTATGTGACATCAGATGGTTTTGTTCGCACGTGGCCTGATCTGCATGGGCTCGATGGCAGTTTTGCAGCAAAATTGGAGAGAAAAAAGTCGTGAAATCGTTTTTTCGCAAAGAGTTCTTCTCTGCACAAAATTTGAAATTTGCCGCACTTTTTCTTGCCGGATGTCTGCTTTTGTTTCTTCTGCTCGACAATTTGATCATGCCTTTGCTGACACGGCACTGGCAGTCTGTCGATGTGCCCAATGTTGCCAATCTGAGTTGGAATGCAGCAGAAAAAGTGTTGCGCGATAAAGGGCTCAAAGCAGTCAAGGCGGCGGAAAAATACGACCGAGAAATTCCGCCGGGTTTTGTCATTTTTCAAAGCCCTGAAGCAGGATCGCCGGTAAAGAAAGGACGGCGTATCTATCTCACCATCGGCAAAGGTGAACGAATAGTCGAGATGCCGAAACTCATCGGTTTTTCGATTCGCGATGCTGAATTTATTCTGAACGACTACAATCTGACCTTGGGGGATGTAACGCGTGAACCTGACGACTATTGGCCGGAGGGTGTGGTCAGCCAACAATCCGTCCCTGCCGGTCACGAGGTAATGGACGGCGCCGTGATTCAGCTGAAGGTCAGTTTGGGCAATGCCGCCACTGCGTTTATCGTACCTCGGTTGGTAGGCAGATCAATCGATGATGCACTGCTTGAAATTCAGAAAGCCGGTTTGGCTGTTGGCGCGATTTCTTATCAAACAACTGAAGAGCTGATTCCCGAAACGGTGATCAGCCAATCTCTTAGTGAAGGCCAAGAGGTCGCCAAAGGTGACAGCATCAATTTGGTGGTTTGCCGTTTGCCGCATAAAGTCCAGTGAGGCATGCAAATGATCAGAATCGCTCCTTCCATACTCAACGCCGATCTCAGCTGTTTGCGCGAACAATTGCAGCAAATTGTTGACGGGGGTGCGGATTGGGTGCACCTCGATGTGATGGATGGGCATTATGTGCCGAATCTGACTTTCGGACCGCTGATGGTCGAAACTGTGGCCAGATGTGTCGACCTGCCGCTGGATGTGCATTTGATGATCGCTGATCCCGATCGCTCGCTTGCTGACTATGTTGATGCCGGTGCGAACACGCTGACCGTCCACCTCGAAACTTGTCCTCATCTTTGGCGCACATGTGACCGCATTCGCGAGCTCGGGGCAAAGGTCGGCGTAACCTTGAATCCGGCAACCCCGGTGCAACTGATCGAACCGATTTTGCCTGTGGTCGATTTGGTGCTGGTGATGTCTGTCGAACCGGGTTACGGAGGGCAAAAATTTTTGCCTGTGGCTTTAGGAAAACTCGATTATTTGCGCGAAAATAAACGACATACCGGACTGGGGTTTTCTATTCAAGTCGACGGCGGCATCGACGAGCAAACCTTAAGCCCGGTTGTGCACGCCGGAGCGGAAATTTTGGTCATTGGCAGCGCCATTTTCAAGAGCAAGGAGATTGCCGCCCGGGTGAGGGAATTCAAAACAGCGGCGAACGCTCTTGAGAACAAACAACAACCCCTCGGTTGATGGACCTCAGTATGCCGATGTCGTTTTTGTGCGGTGATATTTCTGTGGTGCGCACAAGCCTAACCGTGCCGGATGAAGCAGTCTGACGATTTCGCTTGCGAATCCAGACGCCTTCGTTTAAATTGCTCTAACTTGCGAACCGGTTTCGGTTGCAGATGAAACCTTTTTTTGAAAAACCCGTCACTGCTATCGAATCAGCAAGTCAAGATGTTATCAGTCGACGGCATCGGGGTGAGGATAGGACGATGAAACCAATTTTTAATAAAAAAGACCTAGAGAAAATCAGTCGGGTTTTACGGGTAGAATACAAAGACAAGGGCAACAATTACCGCTATCTCATTGAGCAGCCTGACAATACCAACCATCTCTCTCTGGAAATA
Organism: bacterium; assembly: GCA_029565675.1. Lineage (GTDB taxonomy): Bacteria > Zhuqueibacterota > Zhuqueibacteria > Residuimicrobiales > Oceaniaggregativiventaceae > Sulfursilanivivens. The sequence goes on along the minus strand of JAKQNP010000014.1, from coordinate 81,012 downwards.
TATCCGGATATTATGATCGGCGAACGGCAGGGCAATTTGATTACGGTTTATACCCCCAATTCCCATCTGCAACTCCATTTTTGTACTGGTTATGTCGTCAGCGAGATGCTCGGCGAGGTGACGTTTGTCGGGGAATGCGGCGACCGCTTGTCAGGCTTGACCATCGAACGCGGCGGCGGTTGCTCTCTCTATGCCAATGTTGACAGCCGGCTGTTGTCTGGAGATTTTACACAACTCGGCCCTGAAGTGATGCTCTCCGGAGTGGCACTGTCGCTGGTCGAGCAAGTCCTGCCCAAATCAAGTCCCAAGTAAATGGAAAAGTCCGCAGAGCAACGATGGATCTCTATGACACCATACATGGTTATCTCGACTATTTGCGGATCGAAAAACAAATGGCTGCCAACACCGTTGAAGCCTATGAGCGCGATTTGATCCGTTTTGCCGCTTTTCTTGAGCAAGCCGCTGTTGCCGATCCATTGCTTGTCAACCATCAGCATATTCTGGACTATATTCAAGTTTTACACGATAACTTGCTCACCTCATCTTCTATCTCGCGGAATTTGTCTGCTATTCGCGGCTGCTTCCATTTCCTCATCGCTGAAGGTCATTGCGAAAGCGATCCGACCGCCACGGTATCGGTTCCCAAACCCTGGATGCATCTGCCGGAAGTGTTAACGGTTGAAGATGTCGAGCACCTGCTGCAACAGCCAGATCTTGAATCGCCAAACGGATTGCGAGACCGTGCTCTTCTTGAGTTGCTCTATGCCACTGGAATGCGGGTTTCGGAGTTGGTCAATCTGCACTGCCAGGATTTATTTTTTGTGGATGAGTTTGTGCGAGTCTTTGGCAAGGGGAGCAAGGAGCGTTTGGTGCCGGTTTCCGAAATCGCTTTGCGCATGATCCGTCTTTACCAGGAACATGAAAGAGAGCGGTTGGCCGGTTTTGGCAAGAGTCAGGATGTCCTCTTTCTCAATCGGTTTGGCACCAAGATGAGCCGACAGATGATCTGGAAATTGATCAAGAAGTATGCCCTGCAAGCCAAAATCACGAAATTCATCAGTCCGCACACTCTGCGCCACTCGTTTGCCACTCATATGATCGAACGAGGAGCGGATCTCCGTGCAGTGCAGGAGATGCTGGGGCATGCTGACATTATCACGACCCAGATTTACACCCATCTCGATCGGGCTTTTTTGAAAAAAGTGCACCACACTTTTCATCCTTTGGAAACAGGGCATATTCGAGTCTGAGAGCCATGGCCGCCTGGACAAGCAAAATCATTTTTTTACCCTCGGTCACTTCGACCAACGATTACCTGAAGGAAAAGGCTCGATGCGGCGCGGAAGAGGGGACTGTGGTTTGGGCTGCTGAGCAAACAGTGGGTCGAGGCAGGCAAAACCGACACTGGGAATCACGTCCAGGATTGGGGCTCTATTGCTCTATTTTGTTGCGGCCACAGGAACCTTTTTCCAGATTGCCGTTCTATACTCTTTTTCCCGCACTGGCCGTCGTCGAAGCGATGGAAGCTTGCTGCAATCTGGCAGTTCAAATCAAGTGGCCCAATGATCTGGTGATCAAAAAAAGTAAAATGGGTGGTATTTTGACCGAAGCGAGTTTACAGGGCAACAATTTGCACTATGTGATCATCGGTCTGGGTCTCAATGTCTATCATCAGGAAAGTGATTTTTCGCCATCTTTGGCTCCTCATTCCACCTCGCTCGCTCGCGAAGGCGGCCGAATCGCTGATTTGGACTCCCTTTTACAAGAAATATTGCAGGTATGGCCGCATTATTATCAACAACACCATTTGCTTCCATCGCTTGTTGACCTGATCGAAAAGTGGGAAAACCATTGCAACCACATGAATCGCCGGGTCGAGGTTAAGGAAGGGAACACGATACGTTGTGGCTTGTTTGCCGGTCTCAACAGCGACGGATTCGGACGATTGCTGATCGATGGAACCGAGGTTACCCTGGCACAAGGAGAACTGAGTCTACGGGAGGTAAAAGATGTTGCTGGCTGTTGACATCGGCAATACGCAAATTGCCGCCGGACTTTATGCGAAGGACAAACTCAAAGCACACTGGCGTCTTGCGAGCACACGCGAACGCACAGAAGATGAGACCTGGGTAATGCTCGAAGCTCTATGCCGTGTCAACGGTCATGAATTGAGCCAGACGACTGGTTTGGCCATTTCATCGGTTGTGCCGGACATGACCCCGACTTTTGTTAAAATGGCAAGCAAGTATTTGCATCTCGAACCCTTGGTCGTCACCCATACTCTCGATCTGGGCCTGCCGATCCTCTACAAGCCTGCTTCCAATGTCGGTGCCGATCGGCTCTGCAATGCTGTCGCGGGTTTAGCCAAATACGGTGCGCCTCTGATCATCGTCGATCTGGGTACGGCAACCACGTTTGATGTGATCTCAAAGCATGGGGAGTATATCGGCGGAGTTATTGCTCCAGGTGTGGAAATGTCATCGGCTATTTTGCATCAGCGAGCCGCCAAACTGCCGCGCGTTGCGCTGCAATTTCCCGCAACGGTAATCGGCAATTCGACTGAAAGCAGTATGCAATCGGGATTGATGTACGGCACCGTCGATTTGATAGATGGATTGGTCAAGAGGATTCAACAGGAGATGGGTGAGCAGGTGCGGACCATTGCCACCGGCGGGCTGGCGCGCTTTATCATGGAAAAAATCGGCTCCATCGATACGATCGATTCGTTCTTAACTCTCGAAGGATTGCGGTTGATCTATGAGCGTCAAAAGCGGTGAGTTGAAAGGCAGGAGATTGCCAGGAAGGGGATGCCACCCGGCAAGAGGAATCGATGCCCTTGCCGGGAAGCATGTCTGATTATCTGCAATTCAAACCGACACGACCTCAACGACCTCGGGAATTCGGCGTTTCAACTCGCGTTCGATTCCCATTTTCAAAGTCATTTGTGCCATCGGACACGAACCGCAGGCACCTCGCAAACGGACCTTAACGACACCGTCCTTGACTTCAACCAACTGCACATCGCCGCCGTCTGCTTGCAGCATGGGCCGGATATTCTCCAGAGCTTCAGATATTTTATCCTCTACGCTTTTTTCCATTGTCTTTCTATCCTTCTTGTTGTGATTGTTCTTCATCCGGTTGAACAGCGGATTCAACAGCTTCCATTTTGCCGCGAACAACAAAACATTTGCTGGGGCATTTGCTCACTGCAACCGCCATTTCCGGATGATAGGGGTCTTTTATTTTGGGTAAATTTCCGATCATTTCAATCGGCTCGCTGGGCAGAAACTTGGGATTTACACAGATTTTACAGGTGAAACAGCCAGCTGAACAGATCGATTTGACTTCTTTGCCTTTATCCTGCGAAACACAGGCGAGAAAAACCGGTTGCGACTTGGGAACCAGTGCCAGTATACCTCTTGGACAGGTGAGCACGCACACGCCACAGCCGGTGCATTTGTCTTCATCCACTACGGGCAATCCATTGTCGTTCATGTGAATTGCATCGAAAGGGCAGGCTTTGGCGCATGAGCCCAATCCCAGGCAACCATACCGACAAGCTTTGCTGCCGCCGGCCAACAGCAGAGCGGCATGGCAATCTTCAATGCCTTGATAGATGAACCGCTCCTTGGCTTCTTGCTTGCCGCCGCGGCATTGCACAACTGCCACTTTGGGCTCTTCAGAATCGACCGCTGTCACTCCGAGGATGGCGGCTATCTTTGTTGCGGTATCTTGACCGCCGGGGATGCACTTGTTGGGGGGAACCCGACCGGCTGCCACTGCTTCAGCAAAAGCTGAACAACCCGGTTGACCGCAGGCTCCGCAGTTTGCCCCCGGCAGAACCTGCAAAATCTGTTCAACTTTGGGATCAACTTTGACGGCGAACTTTTGCGCGGCATATGCGAGCCCGACGCCAAAAATCAATCCCAATCCACCCAGTGCGATTATCGAAGACAAAAGAGTTGGATCCATGACGGCTCTTTTCTGTTCTGTCTGTTTTGTGGGTATCCAATCGTCTGCTTGACGACTGCTGCCGGCGCTATAAAAGCTTTGTCCGAAAACGAAAAAATATAGCAAGAAAGCGCTTGAATTGCAACATTAAAAACGCCATTTGCTGAGCGGTTGCCGCAATTCGCTTTGCCTGTGCTCAACGCGAATCGCACGGCCGAGTTTCGCGATTAGCTGCCCACTCTTAACACCGCGGCACTTTGTTTTTATCCTTGTTGCACTTTGCTGTGTTCGCTGATGACTCTGTTAAGCCATCTCAACAGCGCAAGAATCAAGACCGCAGCGGCCAAACAACCGATCATATTGACGGTGAAAAAGTAAGCTTTGTGGTTGTACTGATCCCACAGGCTGGCCAGCGCGCCTGACAGTTTGTTGCCGATCGACATGGCCAAAAACCAGCCGCCCATCATCAGCGAGGTCAAGCGGGGAGGGCTGAGTTTGGAGACAATCGACAAACCCATGGGGCTAAGGCAAATTTCGCCAAGGGTGATCGCCAGATAGGTGCCGACCAGCCACCATGGCGATGCTTTGGCCGCGCCGTTATGGGTAACCAGAGTGGCGCCGATCATGATCAGCGCTGAAAGCGAAGTAATCAGCAAACCGATGGCGATTTTGCCGGGTGTAGAGGGTTCTTTGTCACGCCGCCGGAGAAAAGCAAAAAACATCAACATCAGCGGGGTCATGATAACAATAAAAAAGGGATTGATCGATAAAAACAATTCCGTGGAGATGAGGTTCATGCTTTCCCCGTCTGCCGGCCACTGCTCCTTTGGCAAATTGCGAAAATAGAGGTCAACCCCGGTTCCTGTAACCGCGTTGCCCTGTTCATCGGTGACTGGACGGTTGAATTCGTCCAATTGCGGGACCATTCTCCGCGATGTATCGATCTTTTGCACCAGATCGGCTTGTTGCGCGATTGGTTCAATCGCTTTAGGCATGGATCGATCAGTATAGTCGCGCGCCCACAGGGTCAACGCAGAACCATTTTGGTGGAAAATTGCCCAAAAGATGATAACCACGCCGAAAATCGACAACAGCGCAGCAATCGGAGCGCGATCTTTGCGCGAAGCCCTTACTCCCAGCGAAATGAAATAGACAACAATGGGAAGGCTGGCAGTGAGGAAGGCATCGTTCGAATCGGAACCGAACAGATTGCCGGGAATAAACCAGCCGATCGCGCCAAAAACCGCTGCGGGCAGAAATACAACCAGCAAGATCCAGCGGAGCGGCATATCCTCTCGTTGTGTTGGTTTGCGAACATCTGCTTCTTGCACATGGCGGGTACCGCTCCAGAATATCGCCAATCCGACAAACATGCCAATTCCAGCAGCGGCAAATGCATAGCCCCAGCCGTAATTGTTGCGCAGATAGGCTGCAGCAAAGTTGCAGATAAACGCTCCGATATTGATGCCCATATAAAAAATATTATACCCCGAATCCTTGAGCGCGCGATAAGGTTCGCGGTTGTAGAGATTACCGACCAGAGTGGAAATGTTCGGCTTAAAAAATCCATTGCCGAAGATGATCAAAAACAGCGAGACCCAAAAAGTTGTCATACCCGGTATGGCCAAACCCAGATAACCGAGCCCCATCAGGACTCCGCCGATGGTGATGGAGAGGCGATAACCCAGCAAACGGTCGGCCAGCAAACCGCCAAGAAAGGGCGACAAATAGACCAAGGCGATATAAGTGCCATAAATATCCATCGCTTTGACAGTGCTGAATCCCAGCCCTCCTTTGGCGGTGTCGGTCATGTAGAGGACGAATATACCGAGCAAAAGATAAAAGCCGAACCGCTCCCACATTTCGGTAAAAAAGAGGACCGGCAAGCCCTTGGGATGATTCTTGAACATGGCAGCTCCCATTTTTGTCATCCAATTTTCCCTACTGCTGCGATTGCCTTTGCCTCGACTCTGATCATGGAATCGCAGGATGGACGGTCAGTTAACTAAAGATAATAATCATTGCTAAATATCCAACATTTTGTTCACTTGTTCAAAAAAACGGGAATCAAAAAACCCCCTTATTCGGTAGTTGATGAATTTTGCTTTTATCCTGTTCATAATATTAGTAAATTGCAAAGGTCGCTGGTGTCCCAACAAGGGACACATCCCAACTTAACTCTCTTAATTACAGCGATAATTTAACAGAATAGCCTTCTAATCGATACTATAGGAAATCGTTACAAATTAAAGATATTGTTGAAATTGATGGTAGGTGTCCCATCTGACAATGGGACACGAGTGTGTACAGGTATAATCGAAAGCAATGATTCAAGACATCGCATCATCGAGGAGGAGCTGTGAATTCGTTATCGGAAATATTTGCCCCCTTTAAGAGCGAAAATCTCATCGAATGGTTCGACGATCTGGTCACCCTTTGGCATGAAACCGGGCCGATCGAACCTGAGGATCACCATTCGCCCAAAGGCATGTTTCAATGGGTGCATTATCATAACTTTAAGCTGTGGCACTCGGAGGATCAAGCCCGGCGAACCGATCTGGAGCCTGAAAAGATTGTCGCCTGCAAGCGAAAAATCGATCACCACAATCAGCTGCGAAACGACGGTATTGAGCAGATCGATGTCTGGATCGACAATGTCTTAAAGACTGCAGAAATAGATCCGGATGATTCGGTAGAGATCAATTCGGAAACCCCAGGCAGCATTATCGATCGGCTTTCGATCTTGACCCTCAAGATTTATCACATGGAGGAGCAGACTCGGCGTCAGGATATCGATAGATCGCACCTTGAACTGTGTCAGATGCGTTGTCAGATCCTTTTACAGCAAAGGCAAGACCTCGGCGTCGCGTTTGATAAATTGATGTTGGATTTGCGTCAGGTCAAAAAGAAGCATAAAATTTATCGTCAATACAAGATGTATAACGATCCTATGTTCAATCCTGGCTTATACAGCAGCAACTGAGATACCCAAGTGAATGTCGGTTCAAAAATGGCAATTGTTACCTGCGGGTCATGGCTTTTAAATTAATTCTCTGTGAGTTTCGATAGGAAGCACCGAATCTGGGAGATAGCCGATGCTTGTACAGCTCGATTACGGCAAACAAGGGTTGCAAGTCGAAATTCCGGACCGGAATTTGATCAAGGTTTTGCAGATGCATCAGCCACCGGCGTTGCCGGACCCACAAATTGAGGTGATTAAAAGTCTTCTCAATCCGATCGGCTTGAACAACAGCCTGTTCGATCTGGCAAAGGGCAAAAAAAATGCCTGTGTGGTGATCTGCGACATCACCCGTCCAGTTCCTAACCGCATTTTGCTGCCACCAATTTTGCGCACCCTTTTGGCTGCTGGAATCGAAAAGAGCAATATTTGTATTTTAATCGCCACCGGAATTCACCGTCCCAATTTAGGTGCCGAATTGTTCGAATTGGTCGGTGAAACCATTGCCCAGACTTATAACATCGAGAACCACGATGGCAGGAACCTGAGCAGCCATGTGAACATTGGCAAGCTGGCTGACTGGGAAGCAGAGATTTGGCTGGATAAGCGCTTTGTCGAATCTGATTTTAAAATACTCACCGGCTTTATCGAGCCGCATTTTATGGCAGGCTATTCCGGCGGACGAAAACTGGTTGTTCCTGGAATATCCAGCATCGAAACCATGAAATATTTGCATGGGCCAGAGATTCTTTCCCATCCAAACTCCCGCGAAGGTGTGCTGCAGGGCAACCCGTTTCACCAGGTCGCTTTGGAAGTGGCCAAGCGCGTCGGTGTGGATTTTATCGTCAATGTCGCATTGAATGAGCATAAGGAAATTGTGGGGGTTTTTTCCGGTGAACTGGATCACGCCCATCTTGCGGGGGTGGAATTCGTCAGTGAACACGTAAGTGATACACTGCCTGAACCGGCGGATATTGTGATTACCACTGCAGGAGGCTATCCCCTTGATAAAACATGGTATCAGGCGGTCAAAGGGATGACTGCAGCTGTTCCTATTGTGAAAAAAGACGGCACCATCATTCTGGCCAGCGAATGCAGCGAGGGGATCGGCAGTCCGGAATTCGTCAAGCTGATGCAAAACTCGGCGGATCTCGATCAATTTATGGATGATATCTTCAATCATCGCTATTTTATGATCGATCAATGGCAAGTGCAAAAATATGCAATGGTTCGCAAGCACGCCAAAGTGACAACGGTTTCGCATGGCTTGTCCAAAGAGCAAAAGGAATCGATACATATCGATTGGGCGGAAGACATGCAAACGGCCATCGAAATGGCCCTGGAACAACAGGGGAGGAATGCACGAATCGCCGTACTGCCCAAAGGCCCCTACATTTTGCCGTCGCTCAGATCCTGAAAATCCGATTTTCCCCACTTTTCAAGCCCCCACCGGTTCTCAACCGGACGAATATCTCATGCCAGTCCTCGGAACTTTTGAATTCGTCCAGAGTAAATAAATTAAGATAGGGCGCAAACGAAGTCTGCCGCATCTTTCCGCGGCAATTTCCAGTCGCTCCTAAAAAAAGAATCTTTTCGACTTGAATTTTGTCGATAAAATTAGTATATTGAACACTTACATACAGTCGCTTTAAAGAATTAGATTTGGTGTTAACCGAATCCTGGAATGATTTGCTCTATTGATGAACTCCAAATAACCAAGCAAAGCGGTGTTTTTTGGTTAGGTTTTTCGTAGCGAATCGTGAATGAGCCTGAAATAATTGGCAGGCGGTATTTTTTTCCGCTTTCAAAATAAAATGCCGGAGATCGAAACAAACCCATGTCTCATGATTAACTATCGGAGATAAGCCTAGCGAAATACATCTATCGATACCGGTGAGTGGAACAAATTCCCGGCACTTTAGTGGGGAGTGAGGAGGTAAGAATCGATGACACAAAAAATTACAGCCATCGATGCGGATGATGCGCTTAAAATTGCGCTGCAATGCGCCATGGATATGAACGCGTTTTATTGCAAAGCGAGTTCGTTGATCGATGATGGGGATGCAAAAGCGATCTTTTCAGGTCTGGCGGAAAAACACCTAAAGACCAAAGCCCGGCTGATCCGCGCTTACAGCCAAGTAAGCGGCAAAAAAATTCTCTATCTGCAGCTGGGGAAAAAGCATCGTTTGAACACCTTGCTGCCCTGTCCAGATTCAGTCGAAGAGCTTTTTCCGGTTGTGGAGAAGAATGAAACCGAGGTTTCCAACTTTTTCATGATGATTTCCAGGCGCTTGTTTTCCGCAGAGGTGCGCAACCTGTTTCGTGAGTTGGCACTGGAGTGTGAGCAGCACATCGCCATCCTCGAAGCATCGTTTGCCCCGCAACCTGATGAAGACGAAGGGGTGGAAAAAAGAAATTCTTTTTCGGTTATCGCCGACACCGATTGATGGGCAAAACCAGTCGCCGGCAGCGAATCTCTCGAATGAATGCCGGCGACATCGCTTTTTCAAGTTGATCAGGCTCTTTTACCTGACAGGTGTTGCAGGAACAAGGATCCGGATCAGCTTTTTTTTAATCTGCGGCGAGGCGTTTCATTTAATGGCCGCATCAGGTCGATGATACGATAAAATTTTCGCAAAAGAGCGGGTAAAGTATGAAACCGATCTATATGGATCACCATGCCACGACGCCAATCGATCCAATGGTTCTGCAGGCGATGATGCCCTATTTAACCGATATTTTTGGCAATCCATCCAGCACAACCCATGAATATGGCCGAGAAGCGCGCAGTGCAGTGGAAAAAGCCCGAGGCCAGCTTGCCGATTTGATCGGTGCGCAAGAGGCCGCAGAAATCGTCTTTACCAGCGGTGCCACCGAGGCGGATAATTTGGCTCTCAAGGGCATTGGTTTTCATTCCTCACACGGCAAAGGCCATCTGATCACCATAGCGATCGAGCACAAAGCGATCCTCGATACCGTCAGCAAAATGCAAAAACAAGGTTTCGATGTGGACTTTGCTCCCATCGATGCGAGCGGGCAAGTGGATCTGGAAGCCTTGCAAAAGCTCATTCGACCTGACACCATCCTCATCACCATTCAAGCCGCAAACAGCGAAATCGGCACTTTACAGCCGATCGCTGAAATTGGCAAAATCGCTCATGAACGGGGAATCGTGTTTCACACCGATGCTGTGCAGGCATTGGGCAAAATCGATATCGATGTGGTTCGCGATTCGATCGACATGCTGTCGATTTCCGCACACAAGATGTATGGCCCCAAGGGGGTCGGAGCTCTCTATGTGAGAAAAGGTGTCCGCCTGGCTTCGCAAATCGACGGTGGGGGGCATGAACACGGTTTTCGTTCGGGAACCCTGAATGTGGCCGGCATTGTCGGTCTTGGTGCAGCCGCGGAGCTGGCCAAGAAAGAACTGCAGAGCGAAGCACCGCGTTTGCGCAAATTGCGCGATCGACTGATTAAAAAGATTGAAGCCAACCTTGATTTTTCCACTCTGAACGGCCATCGAACCAATCGCCTGCCGAACAACGTCAATTTTAGTTTCGCTTTTGTTGAAGGTGAATCTCTGTTGCTGGCTTGCCGGGACGTCGCTCTTTCTTCAGGCTCTGCCTGCACTTCTTCTTCGTTGCAGTCTTCATACGTGCTTAAAGCCATCGGCGTGCCCGATTCGCTTGCCCATTGCTCCATCCGGTTCGGTCTGGGAAAAAGCAATACAGAGGAGCACATTGATTATTTGGTGGATTTGTTGAAAAAACACGTCGTGCGCCTGCGGGAAATGTCGCCGCTCTATGATATGGCCAAGGAAGGAATCGATATTGATCACCATCAATGGGGTGAGCATTCGCACGATGAACACTAGGTTAACGGGATCTGGCCGCAAGGGCGGCGAAACTGGACTGTTACCTGTCAATTCGGGAATCAACCATGAGCAAAGAACAGCTCGAATACACAGAAAAAGTGATGGACCATTATGAACATCCCCGCAATGTCGGTTTGGTGGAAGATGCCAACGGCATCGGAGTGGTCGGCAATCCGACCTGCGGTGATGTAATGAAATTGTCCATCCGTGTTGAAAACGATCGAATCGTTGATGTCAAATTCAAAACTTTTGGCTGTGGAGCAGCTATTGCGACCAGTTCAATGGTGACTGAAATGGTAAAAGGCAAAACATTGGATGAAGCGCTGCAAATATCCAACAAAGCGGTGGCCGAGGCGCTGGGCGGTTTGCCTCGCGTTAAGATGCACTGTTCGGTACTGGCTGAGGATGCCCTGAAAGCCGCAATCGACGATTATCGACAGAATCAAAAAGTAGAATGAGATCATTCGTTTCGCAGAGTGATTCTATGCAGTACCACGCTAATACCCAGATTCTGGGGAGGCATCATGAAAGAATGGAAATTGTACAAAATCTATCAAATGGGCGAAAACAGTTGCTGGAAATTGCGCGTTGCACAAACGGCAGAGGATGCCCTCACTCAATGCATCGACCTGCGCGAAGGCAGTGACAGCCATATCCCGCTTTCTCGCTGCTGTCGCGCCGAAGAAGTGAAAATACCTGGTTTTCGCATTCGCGTCGAAAAAATCGATGGTTGACAACGGAGGTCGAGATGAAGCCCTTTGCCATCAAGGATAAAGTGATTTGGATCGGCGCCTTGCATCCTGATCTGCGCGTTTTTGACATCATCATGCAGACCAAGAACGGGACGACCTACAACAGCTATTTGATTCAGGCAGAAAAGCCGACCATAATCGATACCGTCAAGAGCAAATACAGCCAGACCTATCTCGATCAGCTCTCCGAATTGGTCGATCTCCAGAACCTGACCTATATTGTCGTCCAACACAACGAACCAGATCACTCCGGCAGCTTGCAGGCCCTGCTCGACAGAGCGCCACAAGCCACCGTGTTGTGCACCAAGGTCGCTGCCAAATATGTGCAAAATATCGTCAATACCGAGGTGAAAATTCAGACCGTAGAAAACGGCCAGGAAATCGATCTGGGCGGCCAGACTTTGCGGTTCATCTCCGCACCTTTTCTGCACTGGCCCGACACCATGATGACCTACTGGTTGCAGGGTAAGGTGCTTTTTTCCTGTGATGTTTTTGCCAACCACTTTTGCGACAGCCACATGTATAGCGATTTGATTAACCGTGATTTTTGGCCTGACTACAAATACTATTTTGATATCATTTTCCGGCCTTTTAAGAAACATGTGCGCAATGCGTTAAAAAAAATCGATGAACTCCAGATCGAGATGATTGCTCCCAGTCACGGGCCGATTTTGCGCACCGATATTGTTGAATTCATCAACCGCTACCGCCGCTGGTCAGCGGAGATCCCTGTCAACAATCCAAAGCGACTGTTGATCTATTACATCAGCGCTCACGGCAACACGGCGACCATGGCGGAAGAAATTGCCAAAGGGGCGCGCGAATCGGGTATCGAAGTGCAACTCTATGACATCGGCGAAATCAATGTCCATGAACACCTCGATCGCATCGAGACCTGCGATGGCATGTTGGTCGGCTCGCCAACCATCAACAACGACGCGGTCAAACCGGCCTGGGATTTGCTGAGCAGTTTGGCCACTCTCGATGTCAAAGGAAAAATCAGCGGCAGTTTCGGCTCCATGGGTTGGAGCGGGGAAGCGACCAAGTTTCTCGATCAACGCCTGACTGATTTGAAATTCAAAGTGCCTGAAGCCGGCGTGACTGCTACACTTGTGCCCAATCCCGATGAACTTGCAGCCTGTCGAGAATTCGGCAAGAAAATCGCCGCTGCTCTCTGACGCCGCCAGCAAAACCAATCGACGCGGCTAGTGTTGCAGTGGGTAAATCTCTTGCCTTGCGATTTTGAACAACACGGGCGTCCCTTATCGGATGCCCGTGTTGTTTTTACCGTTTTTCTGTTTCCTTATTTGCCAGCTTTTTTTTAAAAAACTTAGTTTGGCTGAATTCGAACCGTCAAACCGCAGTGGCTGGTTGTGCAAAGATCATGGTGAGCCATTGTTTGACGACCTGAGATTTTGCAGAAATAATGGAAATTATTGCCCTGCAGCGATCTGTTATGCAAACAAAACATCGCATTGAGCTATCGAGTTATCGCGAGCAATCGAGCCAGAAATGGGACGAAAAGAACTTTCTGCGTTCAAAACCTTACTCTAGCGATAGGAAATCTGAACGATGGAAAAAAAAGACTTGTTGGTGATCGGTTCCGGACCAGGCGGGTATGTGGCGGCGATTCGCGCTGCGCAACTAGGTTTCAAGACCGCAGTTGTCGAGCGAGCCGAAATTGGCGGCATCTGCTTGAATTGGGGATGCATTCCGACCAAGGCGCTTCTCCACAGCGCCACTCTTTATCACGAGATGAAAGATGCCGCTGCCTATGGGGTGACGAGCGAAAAGGTGTCTATCGATTTTCCGCAGATGGTCAAACACAGCCGAACCGTGGCGGCCAAGCTCTCCAAGGGCATAGAGTTTCTTTTTCGCAAAAATCAGATAGAGGTTGTGCCGGGTACGGCAAAGATTGTTGGGCCCACCAGCGTACAGGTTCTCGACGCTCAAGGCAAGAGTCAAGTTCTTGAATCCGACCGCATCCTGATCGCCACCGGTGCACGGCCGCGGGCCATTCCGGGGATCGAATTTGACGCCAGCAAGATCATCAGCAGCAAAGAGGCTATGACTTTAACTAAATTGCCGCAATCGCTGGCCATCATCGGTGCCGGTGCCATCGGCGTAGAGTTCGCCTACTTTTATGCCACATTGGGAACCCAGGTGACTCTGATCGAGATGATGCCGCAAATACTGCCGATCGAGGACAGCGAGGTGGCACAGGTGGTCACCACGGCCTTTAAAAAGAAGGGGATCAGAATCCTCACGGAAACCAAGGTCGATAAGATCATAAAAAACAAAGATGGCGTGCAGGTGTTGGTCAGCAGCAAGGAGGGCACAACACAAATCGACGGGGAACTGGCCCTTGTCGCCATCGGGGTCCAGGGCAATGTAGAGAATCTGGGATTGGAAGAGGTCGGCGTTAAAGTCGAGCGCGGGGCCATTCAAGTCGATAAAACGAGCTACCAAACCGCGGTTCCCACTATTTATGCCATCGGTGATGTAATCGGACCGCCGTGGCTGGCGCATGTGGCCTCTGCAGAAGGGATCGCCGCAGTGGAAAACATGGCCAAGCAAAATCCCCATCCCATTGACTATCAATCGATTCCCGGCTGCACCTACTGCCAACCGCAAGTAGCGAGTATCGGATTGACCGAAGCCAAAGCGCGTGAATTGGGAAGGGAGATCAAAGTTGGGAAATTTCCATTCCGCGCCAACGGCAAAGCGTTGGCCATGGGGCATGTCGACGGTTTTGCCAAACTGATTTTTGATGCCCAATACGGAGAACTACTCGGTGCTCACATTGTGGGCGCGGAAGCGACTGAAATGCTGGCCGAATTGGGATTGGCAAAAACTCTTGAGGCAACCGCGGATGAGATCATGCAAACGATCCATGCCCATCCGACGGTTTCAGAAGTGATCAAAGAGGCGACTGAAGAAGCGTTTGGTCGTCCGATTCACATTTAAACGGTTGTCCTTGGTGAGACGGCAAGCCAAAGTTTGTCCGGAACCCGCTGGACTCTTGTGGGATGCCTACATTAAATTTGTCGCCAGCGGCGTTTGGGTTTTGCTTTTTTTCGTAGATTTTCTTACTTTCTGGTCGTTGAATTTATCGTGCCGAGAAGGCTGGATGAACATAACTGACTTTTCGGCGATAGAGAAATGCAAGCGCCCGGGACGGATCAACTCACATGGATCTTTTTGCAGAAAATGTACTCGATCATGGTTTTGTGCGACTGGTCGATTTTATGGGTGGTGACCTTGCCGTGGTGCAAGCGGCACGGGTGTCGGTGGGAAAGGATATCACCACGCCGGACCGCGATAGAAAATTGGTGCATTTCTTATTGGAAAATCGGCACGAAACGCCTTTTGAACACTCGCTGTTCAAATTCCATATCAAATGTCCCATTTTCGTGGCCCGACAATGGTTTCGTCACCGAATCTCGAGTTACAACGAGATCTCCGGGCGTTATACGGAAATGAAAGAAGAGTTTTATTTGCCGCAAACCCTGCGGGCACAAAAAAACAAAAATTACGTTTACACCGCCCTTGAAGAAAAGATGAACGAAGAGCTCTTGCGGCAAGTCGAAAATTCTTATCAACAAGCTTTTCAGCTCTATCAAACCCTGTTGCAGCAGGGGGTGGCAAAAGAACACGCCCGCATCGTTTTGCCTTTGGCGCTTTACACTGAATTCTATTGGAGCGTCAATGCGCGTTCATTGATGAATTTTTTAATGCTGCGTTCGGATCCGCACGCGCAGTGGGAGATCCAGCAGTACGCACAATCGCTTGAACGGGTTTTTGCCGCACAAATGCCATGGACGCACGAAATATTTTGTAAAATGAAAACTAAGGTTTGATTTGTGGCAGCCGCAAAAGCTTGGAAAGGAATTTTGCAGTGGCAGTAGAAAGGCAACCCCGGCCGGCGTGGCTAAAAATCAAGTTGCCGGCCGGACGCAATTTTTGCCAGGTTCGCGATCTGGTGCGAGATCAACAATTGCATACCGTGTGTGAAAGCGCTCGTTGCCCCAATCTCGGCGAATGCTGGGGAAGAAAAACTGCCGCATTTATGATCCTCGGCGACATCTGTACACGCAATTGTCGTTTTTGTGCCGTACATCAAGCCAGGCCAAACGCGATCGACCCTCAGGAACCTGAAAGGCTGGCGGAAACGGTGCGCGACCTGGGTTTGCGCTATGTCGTCATCACCTCGGTCACGCGCGACGATCTGCCGGATGGCGGCGCCAACCATTTTGCTGAAACCATTCGCCAACTCAGGCGATTGCCGCGAAAGTGCCGAATCGAAGTGCTCATTCCTGATTTTCAGGGTGATGCCCGGGCTTTGCAGACTGTCCTGGACGCTGAACCCGATGTGTTGAACCACAACATCGAGACAGTCTCGCGGCTATACCCGCAGGTGCGCCCCATGGCCGATTACCGCCGTTCCTTGTTGCTTCTTTCGCGGGCCGGGCAAAACGGCGCGGTGGTCAAATCCGGATTGATGCTTGGACTCGGCGAAGAAACCCACGAAGTGATGCAAACCCTGCAAGAATTGCGCGATCATGGGGTGCAGCTCTTGACCCTGGGACAATACCTGCAACCCTCCCGAAACCATCTGCCCGTGGCGCGCTATGTGACACCAGAAGAATTTGCCGAATTCAAATCCAGAGGGCTGGAAATGGGTTTTTCCGGCATTGAATCCGGACCATTGGTGCGCAGTTCGTATCACGCTGACCAGCAATTTGTCGATGTGATCGCTTAAACAATTAAGGACAGCTTATGGCTCTTTTGGATATTATCACCTACGGACATCCGACTCTCAGACAACGGGCACAAAAGGTTGCTGAAGATCAGATCGATCCAGCTTTTATTCAAGATATGTTGGAAACCATGTACGTCAAAGATGGGGTCGGCCTTGCGGCGCCACAGGTCAATGTCTCGAAAAAGATTTTGGTAGCCACAGACTTTAAGGAAGAGTATGTGTTGATCAATCCGGAGATCATCGCGCATTCAGAGCAGGTCGAAACTGACAGCGAAGGATGCCTCTCGGTACCTGGCTTCCAGGGCGAGGTTGACCGGTTTCAAAAAATTGTGGTGCGTGCTCTGGATGCGAGCGGCAAACCGATTGAAATCACAGCCCGGGGCTTTTTGGCGCGAGTCCTGCAACACGAGATCGACCATTTGAATGGCATACTCTATATCGACAGGGCGCTCCCCGATTCTTTGCACAAGCTGCCGCTCAGCGAAGATGAAGATCCCGTATCGGTTTCGCTTGACGAGATTCAGAACCATTTTCACCAGAATGACCATGTCGATCGACGCGATGTGGTTTTTGAACGTACGCAACCCCTGGCCTGAACCAGGCGTTGTTCAGAATGGAATGGACCAGAAGACAGGGTATTTTCAGAAATGGATGGACTGATATTGGCTGCGGGTTATGCAACTCGGCTTTACCCGTTGACGCAAAACCGCCCGAAACCGCTGTTGCCGGTTGACGGTAAACCTTTGATCGACCACCTGCTGCAGCGCTTGGCGCAGATCAATGACCTCAAAAGGATATTTATCGTCAGCAACGCTCGTTTTGCCCAAGATTTTTTAAACTGGGCGGCAGCTGCGGAGAAGCGCGGCCTCTATCCATTTGAGTTGATCGTTGTCGATGACGGCTCGTCCAGCAATGAAACCCGGCTCGGAGCGGTTCGCGATATGCAATACGTACTCGACCGCCACGATATCAACGGTAATCTTTTGGTCGCTGCCGGAGACAATCTATTTGACCTCGATTTTTCCGAATGGCACCGTTTCTTTCTCGCCCGCAACAGCGATTGTGTCACCGCTTATGCGGTTAGCAGTCTGGAAAAATTGCAGCGCTCCGGGGTCATTGCCATGGATGAGGATGGCTGGGCGACTTCATTTGTCGAAAAACCATCCCAACCCGCTTCAAATTGGGTGTGTCCGGCGCTCTATCTCTTCAAACCCGAGACTTGCGCACTGATCGGGGATTATCTCGCGGAAGGAGAAAACCCTGACCTGCCCGGCCGTTTCATCGCCTGGCTTTTACAGCACCGCAAGATTGCTGTTTTTTCCATGCCCACTCCGGCGGTGGATATTGGGACTCTTGAATCATACCTGGCAGTCTGTCGGCAGTTCGGTCAGGAAATGCCGAACTTGACCGAAATAGGCAGTCTGTAAAGAAATCCCGGATTTGGTGCAAAGCACCTCATGCCACAGAAAATCAATCTGAGAGAAACACACAAAGGGTCAAAATAACGATTTTCGCAACCGCATAAAGAATAAGCGATTAAATGTTTTTTAATTCGGTTAATACCGAATCTAGGAAGTGATGGTCGGTACTTTCAGATACGGGATTCTCACATGACGACAGCAAAAAAAGAATTGTTCATCGGCATGGATCTCGGCGGCAGTTTTATCAAATATGCGATCGGCGATCGCCAGGGCAATCTTCTCTACGCTGATAAAAGACCTAGCCGAGCCGATCAGAGTCAGGACACCATTTTTTCCGTCATTTACTCCATCGTCGATGACTTGCTGATGCACCAGGAAAGGCTGCATGGTCAGATCGTCGCAATCGGGTTTGGCAGTCCCGGTTCAGTCGATTTTGAACACGGCCGTCTGATCGGTGCCACTCCAAACATAAACGATTGGACCGATGCCGATATTCGCGGTCGTCTTGAGGCTCGTTATGGCCTGCCAACCTGGGTCGACAATGACGCCAATGTCATGGCCTTGGCAGAAGCGCGTGTCGGTGCTGCGCGCGGCAAAGCCAACGTTATCGCTTTAACTCTGGGTACCGGTATCGGCGGCGGTATCCTGATTGCAGGCGAGGTCTACCGCGGTTCCGACTATGCGGGAGCTGAACTTGGCCATATGAGCATCAATTTTCTCGGCCCAAAGTGCAATTGTGGCAATTTTGGATGCATCGAACAATATGCTTCGGCGCCTGCAATGCTGCGTTTGTATGGCCAGAAATTGCACGAACAAAATCTGCCTGTTCCCGTGGAGCTGTCGACTTTTCTTCTTTTTGAACAGGTTGCCTCAGGGCAGGCGGCAGCGGTGGAAACTGTGCAAGAGGTTTGTGCCTATCTCGGCTATGCTCTTGCCAACCTGGTCAATATCTTTAATCCTGATGTCATCGTCATTGGCGGTGGTGTGGCGGATGCCGATATCGACCTTATGCAGCAAATCGAAAAAGTGATGAAACAACGCGCATTGCCGCCCGCAGTTCGCCAGGTACAAGTCAAACGCGCTGAGCTCGGCAATCGCGCCGGTCAAGTAGGCGCCATTATGCTGGCCGCAGATGCCTATGCCGCTCAAAGGCAAGTTTGAACATAAAATCTCTCTGTCCGGAACAAGCGCTAAAATGTGCTGGACAAAAAAAATGTTTGGTAATTGTTGGATAATGTGTATATTTGTCAATAATAACCTGACGGGTCAGGCGAAATCAACAGGACAAACCATGCTTCGCAATCACCGACATCATTCTTGGATTTGTTTCGATAGCTGCGCTGGTGGGTGAAACAACCGATTTTTGATTGATCTATTTGGATGAAGCTCACCTGAAGCCAGGTGAGCTTTTTTATTGTTGATCAGAACTCGGACGAAAGTCGTGTCAAGTACGAAAATTATTGAAATTGGTGCAAGTGTCCCGTCTCTGACGACGGGTTTCTGATGCGATTGCATGTTTTTTGCTTCAGTCAACCCCGTATCTGGGTGTTGATGGCGAAAGGAGAGAGGATGGTCGATTTAAAAGAGCTGGATCAACGGATATTAAAAATCGGTTTGCCGAAAGGCAGTTTGCAGGACGCGACTCTGCGATTGTTGGCCAAAGCAGGGTTCCATTTTTCCACCAGCCAGCGTTCCTATTTTCCTTCCATCGATGATGACGAGATCCAGGCGATTTTGATCCGCGCGCAGGAAATTGCTCGTTATGTACAAGACGGCATTTTTGATATCGGTTTGACCGGCCGCGACTGGATACTGGAGACGCGAGCCGATGTGGTGGAGATCTGTGAGCTTACTTATGCAAAATCGACGATGCGCCCTGTCCGCTGGGTTTTTGCAGTGCCGGACTCTTCCCCTGTTCAATCGATTGCCGACCTTCAAGATAAACGCATCGCCACCGAACTGGTCAATTTGACGAATGATTATTTGCAGAAACACGGCATCAAGGCTGAAGTCGAGTTTTCGTGGGGAGCGACCGAAGTGAAGGCACCGACGCTCGTGGATGCGATCGTCGATGTAACCGAAACCGGCAGTTCGCTGCGCGCCAACAATTTGCGCATCATCGAGACTTTGCTCGAATCACAAACGCTGTTGATCGCCAATGCATCGAGTCTGAAGATTGACAGCAAAAGGCAAAAAATCGAAAATCTCAAAATGCTTCTGCAAGGGGCGATTATGGCTGAGGGGAAAGTTGGTTTGAAAATGAACGTTCCCCGTGAACGCCTCGATGACGTGATCGGTCAGCTGCCATCGATGAAAAGGCCGACCATTTCGCCTCTTTATGGCAATGACTGGGCGGCGGTGGAGACCATCATCGACGAAAAGATCGTCCGCACCTTGATTCCAGCCCTCAAACGCGCCGGCGCTGAAGATATTATTGAATACCCGCTCAATAAAGTGATCTATTGAGCATCAAACGCTCATCCGGCAGGTCCCGCATTTATCGGTGGAGGAGCAGCATGCAGATTTTTCGCCCAGAACAGATTGATACTTTTATCCAGACTTTCGAGTCGCGGCGCAAGTCTGATGAACAGAATATTATCGTCTCTGTGCGCGAGATTGTTACGGCGGTACGCACACGCGGCGATGCGGCGCTGGCGGAATTCGCCAGGCGATATGACGGGTGTGATATTCGCAACCACGGATTTTATGTCAGCGAAGCGGAACTGGAGGATGCCTATCACGCCCTCGATCCGGATTTACGGCAAATTCTTCACGAAGCGCAGGAAAACATCGCCAAATTTCATGCCAAGGCCTTGCCGCAATCCTGGCTCACCTGGGAAGCTGATCAAGTGGTATTGGGACAAAAAGTCTCAGCGCTGCAGCGGGTCGGCGTCTATGTCCCGGGCGGCCGCGCTGCTTATCCTTCATCGCTGTTGATGGGCGTCATACCGGCTCAGGTGGCGGGTGTCGAGGAAATCATCATCAGCACTCCAGCCAATCGCGACGGCCAGGTCAATCCAACCATCCTGGCGGCGGCGCATCTGCTCGGAATCCACCGGGTTTTGCGGGTCGGCGGCGCTCAGGCGATCGCCGCCATGGCTTATGGCACCGAGACCGTACCACGTGTGGATAAGATTGTCGGGCCGGGAAACGCCTACGTTGCCACAGCAAAAAAGATGGTTTTTGGGGATGTCGGCATCGATATGGTCGCAGGTCCCAGCGAAGTGGTAATTATAGGCGACCACCAAGCCAATCCCGACTATGTGGCTGCGGATCTGCTCGCGCAGGCCGAGCATGATCCTTTGTCTTCCGCCATTTTGTTGACACCATCAGCCGATCTTGCGACTGCTGTTGCCGCTGCGGTTGAGGCTCAGTTGGATACTCTGGAACGCCGGGAAATCATCCTCGAATCGCTGACCAACTATGGCGCGATATTGCAAACCGAGGACCTGCAGTCGTGCATCGAGATCTGCAATCGACTGGCACCTGAACACCTTGGATTGCACATACAGGATGCCTGGAGTTTGCTCGGCGCAATCCAGACTGCGGGTGCGATCTTTATCGGTTCCTATTCCCCCGAAGCGGTCGGCGATTATTGGGCCGGGCCCAATCATGTGCTGCCGACCAACGGCGCGGGACGCTTTTTGTCGCCACTGCGAACCGAGGATTTTCTTAAAACGAGCAGCATTGTGGCCTATTCACCCGGCGCCATGCAAAGAAACGGCAATAAAATCATTCGATTCGCTCAAGCAGAGGGGTTGACTGCGCATGCTCATTCCATTCGCGTCCGCATAGACTCCCATCCCGATCGGAGTTGACCATGGATCTGTCGCGATACGTCAAAGGATCTATTCAACAAATGACCGGCTATCCTGCCCCGCCACTGGAAAAAGTCGCTGCTAAACTCAACCAGAATGAAAATCCTTTCGATCTTCCGGTTGATATCAAGCGGGAATTGGCCGAAAAATTGCTGAATGTGCCCTGGAATCGATATCCCAAAGCGGAACCTTCTGAACTGCGGCACAAGCTCAGCCGATGGATAGCCGTGCCGGCCGAATCGATTTTGTTGGGCAATGGCTCGAATCAGCTCTATCAAACCTTGGTCAGCACGGTTCTGCGGGGCGACGATAAACTGGTCTATTGCCCGCCGACCTTCTCTCTGTATGAAATTTTTGGCCGCATCTATGAGACCAAACTCATACCCGTTCCTCTCGATGAACGGTTCGATTTCCCTCTCAAGGATCTTCTCGAGACGTGCCGCCGAGAAAAGCCTGCTTTGACAGTGCTTTGTTCGCCCAATAACCCCACCGGCAGCGAGGTCGAACTCGATTTTGTCCGCCGATTGTGCCGCGAATCCGCTGGATTGGTCTTTTGGGACGAAGCTTATGCCGAGTTCAGCCGACAAAATGCACTAACCCTATTGTCGGAATGCGAAAATCTCATCATCTCAAGAACTTTTTCAAAGGCGTGCAGCATGGCAGGCCTACGCCTCGGCTATCTCATCGGCCATCCGCAACTGATCGCCGAGATCAGGAAAGTCAATCTGCCTTTCAGCATCAACAGTTTAACCGAAACGGTTGCTTTGGCTCTTTTGGATCATCAACCCTGGATCGAACAAAACGTGCGGTATTTGGTGCGGGAGCGCGACTGGATGTATGGCCAGCTGAGCATGATCGAGAAGATCAAAGTCTATCCTTCACAGGCAAACTTTTTTCTGATCCATGTACCTGATGCGTTGTCGGTTATCGCCCATTTGCGTGAACAGGGTATAGCGGTCCGCAATATTGGCGGCAGCGATCTGCGGCTGCACGATCATTTCCGCGTATCAGTCAGCCTGCATGAAGAAAATCAGCTCTTTATTCGAGCTTTGACAAATTGGGTAAAAAAATGAAACGCATGGGCAGAATTGAACGAAAAACAAGCGAAACCGACATCCAGGTTGAGTTGTTGCTCGACGGTCAGGGCAAATCGGCGGTCAAGACCGGGATCGGCTTTTTCGATCATTTGCTGACGGCGTTGAGCAAGCATGCGCGCTTTGATCTGCAGTTGCAGGCGAAAGGCGATCTCAATGTGGACGCGCACCATACAGTCGAGGACGTCGGCATCGCCTTGGGTCAAGCCCTGGATGCCGCCCTGGGCGATCGCAGGGGTATTCAGCGGTTCGGCACCGGTTACTGTCCACTGGATGAGGCGCTTGCTCGCGCGGTTGTCGATATCAGCGGACGCAATTACCTGGCCTATCGAGCGCCTATTGCCGACGGCCTGGTGGGCATGTTTCCCGTTGAATTAATGGAAGAATTTTTACGGGCCTTGTCCAGCAATGCCAAAATCACCCTGCACATCGATTTGCTCTTTGGCAGCAATCGCCACCATTGTCTGGAGGCTGTTGCCAAATCTCTGGCGGTTGCGCTCAGGCAAGCGGTCCAATTGTCCGGAGAAACCGATATTCCCTCCACCAAAGGGACCCTGCGATGATCGCGGTTGTCGATTACGGCGCCGGCAATTTGTTCAGTGTGCAAAAGGCACTGGAATACATCGGCGCTCAGCCGTTGGTCACCCATGATCCGGCAACACTCAAACGATCCGATAAAGTGATCCTCCCCGGTGTTGGATCTTTTGGCCAGGCCATGCGCGCACTGCAAGAGTGTCACCTTGTCGAGGTGTTGTGCGGCGCAATCGCAGCCGGCAAGCCCTTTCTCGGCATCTGTTTGGGCATGCAGATGCTTTTCGCCAGCAGCGACGAATCGCCGTCGGTACCCGGGCTGGCGGTGCTTCCGGGTCGGGTCAGACGCTTCGGCCATGACCTTAAAGTCCCGCACTTGGGATGGAATCAGGTCGAGCAGTCCACAGAGTCTGTTTTATGGCGCCAGGTCCCGGACGGCAGTTATTTCTATTTTGCCCATTCCTATTTCGTCGAAGCACTCGATTATTCACTCGTCAACGGACGAACTGATTATAACGGTTATTTCCCTTCCGCCGTTCAACAGGGAAATGTTTTTGGGATTCAGTTTCATCCAGAGAAATCAC
The DNA here is from genome assembly GCA_029565675.1 of bacterium. Taxonomy (GTDB): domain Bacteria; phylum Zhuqueibacterota; class Zhuqueibacteria; order Residuimicrobiales; family Oceaniaggregativiventaceae; genus Sulfursilanivivens. Next base: position 57,266 of record JAKQNP010000014.1, on the reverse strand, counting down.
AACAGAGGGGGCTGCAGCTCCTGGCTAATTTTGTTGCATTGTGATGTGATCTCGGATTTGATCGATTTGCGGGCAAAGGAAAACGATCGTCATTGCTTTGTGCACAGGTCTTCAGGGTTTGGCGAAAATTGCTCGAGCGATTTGGCAGCGCAATAAATCACTCAAAACTTCCAGGAGAATCAGGGCTTCATGCTGATCATACCGGCAATCGATCTTATCGACGGTCAATGTGTCCGGCTGGCACAAGGAAAACGACAGGATCGTCGGGTTTACAGCGACAATCCTGTCGATGTGGCCAAACAATGGGAAGATGCAGGCGCACGCCTGTTGCACCTGGTTAACCTTGACGGCGCTTTCGGACAGGCAAACACCAATGCCGAACAAATTCTGCGCATCCGGCAGAGCGTGGATATGATGCTCGAACTGGGTGGTGGTGTTCGTACCCTGCAGGATGCGGAAGGCTGGCTGCGCCAGGTCGGCATCGAGCGCATCATCTTTGGCACTGCAGCGGTACGTCATCCTGAAACAGTCGGAGAAACGATTCAGACATTCGGTTCAGAACGCGTTGTGGTCGGAATCGATGCGCGGGGCGAGCAAGTCACGGTGCAAGGTTGGGAGGAAGATACCGACGTTCAGATGCTCGATCTGGCCGCCGCGATGAAGCAGCTGGGCGTGGAACGATTGATCTATACCGATGTCAGCCGCGACGGTATGTTGTCCGGTCCGAATGTCGCTGCCACCCACCGCCTGGCAGAGAAATCCGGACTTAAAGTGATTGCTTCCGGCGGTTTTGCTTCGCGCGATCACTTTGTTGACTTGTGTGGCCACCAAAGCTGCAACATCGAAGGGGCAATTGTCGGCAAGGCTTTGTATGAGGGGCTTTTGGATTTGCGGGAATTGATTGCCGCTTTTCAAAATGGCTATTAATAGAAGGTCGCGATCACTGGTGTCCCATCTGACGATGGGACACCAGTGGGTCGCGATAAACGTCTATTTTCACAGCGGAGACCTGGATGTTGGCGAAACGGATCATCCCTTGTCTGGATGTCAAAGATGGTCGGGTGGTCAAAGGTATTAATTTTTTGAACTTGGTTGATGCAGGTGATCCGGTCGAGCAAGCCATCTTTTATGACCAACAGGGCGCGGATGAATTGGTCTATCTTGATATAACCGCTTCGGCAGAGAAACGGGATATCATGATCGATGTGGTGCGCCGGACTGCCGAACGAGTCTTCATGCCGATGACGGTTGGCGGCGGCGTGCGCCATGCCGGCGATGCGCAGAAATTATTGAGCAGCGGCGCGGACAAGATTGCGGTGAATACCGCCGCTGTGCTGCATCCAGAAGTGATCACAGAATGCGCAGATCGATTCGGCAGTCAGGCTGTGGTGGTTGCCATAGACGCCAAGCAGGTCAGCGAAGGACAATGGAACGTCTATATCTATGGCGGGCGTGAGGATACCCATTTGGATGCGCTCGAATGGGCGCAGAAGGCCGCCGAACTCGGCGCCGGTGAACTGTTGCTTACCAGCATGGATCGCGACGGAACGCGCGAGGGCTATGATTTGTTGCTGACTCGCACAATCTCGGATGCAGTAAAAATACCGGTTATCGCCTCTGGAGGGTGCGGGGATCTGGCACATCTTCACGAAGCGTTTGCCATCGGCCATGCAGATGCGGCGCTGGCTGCCTCGATATTTCATTACCGTGAGAATTCGATCACGGAGGTTAAAAAGTATTTGGCGAGGAGAGGAATAGATGTCCGAAATTGAGAAAATCGACCAGACGTCCTGGCGTGAGAAATTCGTTTTCGATGATAAAGGCCTGATCCCGGCAATTATTCAGGACTATCAGGATTATGCAGTGTTGATGCTCGGCTATATGAACCGCGAAAGTATGACAAAAACGCTGGAAACCGGTTTGGTCACTTTCTGGAGCCGGTCGCGTAAAAAACTGTGGACCAAAGGAGAAACCAGCGGCAATTTTTTGCTGGTCAAGGAAATCCTGTATGATTGCGATGCCGATGCGTTACTGATCAAGGCTGAGGCTAAGGGTCCTACCTGTCATACCGGCGAGCGTTCTTGTTTCTACCGCCAACTCAGACCCGGCGAATCATCACAAAAAAACAGCCTGGAAAAATAAACTATGGGACCACTCGAGCGAATCTGCAAGTGTCGATTGTTGCATGCGTGGCTGATTTGCTTTTTTATTCCTTTGCTTGCTGCCCAGCAATCCGCTAATGCGCAGATGGTGTTGCACGAAAACACATTCCAACGCTTGCTCTATCCTGGCGCAAAGATTGATTCGAGCCGTGCACTTTTACTTCATGACCAATACAAAGACCATTTCCCGGAGGCAAAGAGCATTTTTACGGCCAGTTGTCTGACGGCGGATAATCTACACAATGTGCTGTTTCATTATATGAATTTGAATTTGCCGCGTTTTCTGCGAACCGTTTCAGGTTATAGGTCGATAATCGATGAAAACGCCTTTAAACCGCGGTCAAGAGTGGAAATCACCTCGATTGAACTGCCCTTTGTCCGCCCAGACTACTGGCCTACCCAAATTGACATTGTGTTGGTCTGTTTGCCAATCGCCAAGGATTCGACTTATCTCAACCGTACTGCACTCACTCTCAAAGAAAAAATTGGTTCTGTTCTTGTATATGCCGGTGAAATGCGCGAAGATATCGCTGAGGATGAGATGGAACGGATTGGCTCTGACGGCGAAATTTTTGTTATTGCGACCCGCGATCGTTTCACGCAGGTGGTTGAGTTTTTTACTGAACGTCTGGGCAAAATTTGGGTCATACCTTCGGTTAACGGTGGAGTGTTGTTGCACGATTTTGAGGTCGACGCAACCAAACAAGCAGGATTTGATTCTGAAGAACGTGAGCTCTATATCCGCGCTGAGGAAAATCCCATTGTTTTTGATAGCGCCGGCAATTCGACTCGTCTCATGGGAATGACCTTTATCCGCTACCTGATCTGGGACAACAGCAAAAAGAAGAACCGCTGAAAAAATCATTATAGCACAGGCTCAGACAACCAGAGCACCAAACTGTTGGCTTTGTCGACTCTGCAGCGCGGATTTTGTCGTTGGGCAAACAATTCACTTGCGATTTCTCTGCGGTTTCAATATGTTTAGGCGGCTGTAACCAGTTCAATTGCCTTTGCCTTGTCTTGAAAGCTTTGCCTGTTCGATCACAGTCTCTGGGGGCGTTATCGCTGCTAAACCAAAAGCGCGGTGATGGTCAGCGTAGTTAATCCAATTGCTTTTAGTGGTTTGGACATGCGGGGTGACTGCAGGGAGAAAACTTTGGAACCGATTAAAGTCATCTACAATCCTGCCGCCGCACCGGATCGCTCGGCAGCGCGGCGGAAAGAGATTTTGTTTTATCTAGACAAAACAAAAATTCCCTACGATTGGTCGGAAACCCTCTATCACCAACATGCCGAACTGTTGGCCGCCGAGGCTGTTGCTGCTGGATTTCGGCGCATCGCTGTGGCTGGCGGAGACGGCACAGTCAATCAGGTAATCAATGGATTCATGCAAAACGCTGCTGATCCGGAATTGGTCATTCTACCGGTCGGTACCTGCAACGATTTTATTCGTTCCATACCCCTGCCGGCTGATCTTAAATTGGCCTCTGCTGCGCTGACGAGTTCGAATGTTAAGCGCTTCGATGTCGCCTGTATCGGAGAGCGCTATTTCATCAACGCTGCTGGAATTGGTTTTGATGTGGACGTCATCTTAAGTCTGCAAAAATCGGGGAAACGACAATTCATCAATTACCTCATCACTGTTTTTCAAAATTTATTCGGGTTTACGGCTGTGCATCTGGTGATCGAAAATCAGGGCACATCAACCGAGCGGGATGTTATTCTCTTTGTGGCTGCCAACGGCAAACAATTCGGCGGTGGTTTTCGCATTGCGCCAAAAGCTGATATAAGCGATGGTCAACTGAATTTTATGCTCTTTCGCGATATGCCGGGTTGGAAAAGGGCCAGGGCACTGCTCTTTTTTGCCATCGGCCAACACCATCGTTTACCGGAAAGCGAAGTGTTTACTGCGGATTCGCTCAGCATCAAAAGCAATTGTTCATTGCAGCTGCAGCTCGAAGGAGAGCTTTATCGCTGGACAGACGGCGAATTGCGTATCTCGGTTCTGCCGAAGCGAGTCGCCATTGTTCTACCAGAAAATGTGTAACTTTGAATGAGGGGTAATTATGTTACAAACCATTGCTGACTCGACACAGACCGCAGCGGCCAATACGGCGATTGACTATATTTACTGGCCGCATATTCACCCGACCATTTCCATTGTCGCCTTGGTGGTGGGGATTCTCATTATGTTTATTGCCTATATTGCCGGCGGCAGATACAATAGCTCGAAAATTATCTTCAGTGTTACTTGTGCCTTTCTTATCGGCATTTTGACGGTGCCGTTATTTATTCGACTGGCAAATGTGCTCAGTGTATCACAAAAAGTCGGTCAAGCGGGTATTCTTTTGCTGATTATTCTCTTTGTCGCGATGGTCTCCACGCATGCCTATGAAGTGGTAACGGTCTCTGCACGCGAAGCCAGACCGCCTGATTGAACTCATCATCTGCACATCGAACGGTTGCATCGCCACCACAGCGGGACCCACTTTTTCCGGTTTGTTTCTGATCTGGTTGTTTTCTTGTGGTAAAATGCCTTCCAGATTCGGTGTTAACCGAGTCAAAAAGCATTCAATCAATTAATCCTTATGCGGTTGCACAAATGGCAGTTTTCACCCTCTGTGTATTGCTATCAGATTGATTTTCTGTGAGACCCGGTGGTGCTTCGCATCGAATCCGAGTCTTGGTCTTTACGGTTCTGTGAAAAGGACAACCATCACGATTTGTGCAGGATTCTCGGATTGATGTTTTATAAGATTTGGTGCTTCAAACCGAACGTGCGGATAGCAATAATCGTTAAATTTGTGCTTGCATAAATCAAACAAATTGCTTAAAATAATCAGTTTATTCGGAAATATTGCAGAAGCACCTCTGCCGGGAAAATCGAACTCTAGCTGACGGGTCTGATATGCTAAAACCCAGAAAAAGAATCACCAAAAAGGAACTAAAAGAAGACAAGTTGTTGACTTCTTATGTCAAAGCCAATCGCTGGCTTGGGCAACATCGCAAATACCTGACTATCGGTTTGGCGCTTTTATTGATCGTTGGGCTCGCAGCGATCTTTAGCTCTCGGGCTCAAAAAGCAGCGGAACAAAACGCCAGCGAGATTTTTTTGCGCGCAACGAGTGAGTTCCAGCAAGGCGATTTCCATGCAGCCGCGCAAAAGTTTGAAAATGTGATCGATGAATACGGCGGTACTTCCTATGGGATCTTGAGTCAGCTCTACCTGGCCAATTGTTACGTCAAAAATGGTCGAACTGACGACGCCTTTGATCTCTTTTCTGCTTTTCTGCGCAAGTACAAGGGCGATGTAAATTTGCAGGCTGCTGCCATGGCCAGCAAAGCCGCCATCCTCGAGGAGAAAAGCAATTTTGCCGAGGCAGCCGAGCTCTATGAAAAAATCAGCAAAGACTATCCGACTTGTCTGATGTGCCCGAATTATCTGATCAGTGCAGCACAAAATTTTGCCAAGATTGATAAAAAAGACAAGGCCCAACAGCTTTTTGATCGCGTCGTCAAAGAGTTTCCAGAGTCGCAGGAAAAAAACGACGCTATTTTGTTGAAAAAAATGCTGGGTTCTTGAAAGCCAGTATGTTTATTCAGAGCCTACACGGATATGCCATGTAAACGGATGACCATTGCCTGAATCCGCTTGAATCGAGTGCAAATTTATTAGCCGGCAATACGATTGCGGATTCGGGAAAGCCCTTTTCTGGCGACTGATGCAAGTAATGAAATGACTTGCTTTTTGGTTTATAAATCAGTAAATTCGATGGCAAGTGGGCTCAACGGCCCACTTTTTTGTTATATAAACGGTATCGGCGATGATCGACAAGGTTGAATTGGAAAAAGTGATTCAAGGGGTTTTGGCTCCTTTGGCAATCGAAGTGGTGGGCATCACGATCGGCTGCCACGGGAAAAGCACCCAGCTTTGTGTCTATATCGATGAGCCGGGCGGTATTTCCATCGATCGCTGTTCACAAGCCAGCCGGCAGATCGCCGATGCTCTGAATCGGCTCGATTTGATTCCTTCGCATTATGATTTGCAGGTCTCTTCGCCCGGCACCGATTGGCCTTTGCGGGAGGCGCGCGATTATCGGCGTCACCTTAACCGGAAAGTCAAACTGGACTATTCGCGTGTCGATGAAGAGAAACCGCAGAGTGTTGTCGGACGGATCATTGAGGTCGACGACCAGTTGCTCACCCTCGATGTTGAGGGTCAGGTGAATAATTTTGAATTGGCCAAAATTGTAAAAGCAAAAATCGTGGTGGAATTCAAATAACTATGAATGGGTTCTTGCGATGAAAAGCGAGATTGTTGAAGCTTTCAGCCAGTTGGCGCGGGAAAAAAACATCGACAAAGAGGTACTGTCGCAAATCTTGCAGGAAATCTTTTTGACGATGATCAGAAAAAAGTTTGGGCAGGCGGAAAATTTTGACATTTTTGTCAATATGGAAAAAGGCGAGATCGAAATCTATCAATACAAAACCATCGTCGAAGAGGTAGAGGATCCTGTGACGCAAATCCCGGTCGATGTGGCGCGCGCACTCGAGCCTGATCTCGAACTCGGAGATGAGTTTATGGAGATCGTCAATCCCTCGACTTTCGGCCGCCGGCTTATCATTTCCGCCAAACAAAACCTCAACCAAAAGATCAAAGAGATTGAAAAAGAACTGATCTTCAATGAATTCAACAACCGCATCGGCGAGATCATCAGCGGCGACATCCGTCAGATTAATCGCGATGAAATCTATTTGAATGTCGACAAGACCGAGGTCGTCTTGCCCAAGAACGAGCAGATCCCGACTGAACGGTACCATCGCGGGGACCATGTCCGGGCGGTTATCAAGGAGGTCGTCAAGAGCGCAAGAGGCCCAGAGATCATTGTTTCGCGCAGTTCGCCACTCTTTCTTGTTCGTCTTTTCGAACTGGAAGTTCCTGAGATCTCTGATGGTATTATCGAAATCAAACGCATCGCACGCGAGGCTGGTGAGCGCTCCAAGATTGCGGTCTATTCCAACGACAAGCGCATCGACGCGGTCGGCGCTTGTGTGGGTATGAAAGGGATGCGGATCCAGGCAATCGTCAAAGAGCTCAACAATGAAAAAATCGATATCATCAACTGGAGCAGTGAACCGGAGATCTTTATTACCCGTGCTCTGAGCCCGGCAAAACCGCTGCGCATCGCCATCGATGAAGAAGCGCACAAAGTGATCGCCGTGATCGACGATGAGCAGATCTCTTTGGCCATCGGCAAAGGCGGGCAAAACCGCCGCTTAGCGGCAAAATTGACCGATTACGATATTCAGACGGTTCGTGAAGACGAATACGACGAGATGATGCGCCATGAGCGAGATGAGGAGATGTCGATTTCCGATATCGAGGCTCTCTCCGACAAGCTTAAAAGTACTCTGGTCAAAGGCGGTTTCGAAACCGTTCAGGATATCGCCGAAGCGAATATCAAATCGCTGATGGCGTTGCCGAATATCGGTGAAAAGACAGCGATTAAAATCAAAGAGACGGTTCAATCTTTTTTAACGCGGGAGGAGTAGCGCCCGGCTAGCTTGAGCGCTCTGTCGGCTGCGGCTGCAGGATGACATCAGCAGCGATGAAGGCGAAACAGGGAAGGCAACAAATTGTTGTTTCTTGGTTTTGTGGCGCTAAATATTCTGCAAAACCACTTAAAGGAAATAACCATTGGGAGAGATGGTTTGGCTGTTAAGAAACGAGTCTTTCAAGTCGCACGCGAATTCAACATTTCGAATGAGGCGCTGATCGAGTTTCTGCACAAACTCAATTACGATATCCGCAACCACATGAGTCTTTTGTCTGATGAGGCTTATGACCAGGTGGTGGAAAAGTATGGAGTTGTTCCTGAACTTCACAAGGACGAGGAGCAGGAATTTCGCAAGCGATTGCGCGACAAACGCGTCATCGAGGAGGAGAAAAAGCGCGAGGTCGAGGCGGGAATTGAACGCCGACGGCAGGCTGCGGACGAGTTGGCAAAAGAGCGCCCAATTATCAGAAAGCAGCGCATCGAAAAGGAAAAAGCTGATCAACAACGCGCGCGCGAGCTTGAAGAGCAAAAACATGCAGCCGCCGAACCACCTGTTGAAGAGGAGAAAGAAGCACCGCGGCGAGTCAAGAAGAAGCTCAAAGTGATCGAGATTCCGCCGGAAGAAAAAGGCAAACGTCCACGCGAAGTGGCTAAACCTCATTCGGAACTTGAGACGGCACAAGCACCAGTGCGAGTTGAGAAAGAGCCTGTTGCAGCCGCAGGTGCACCGCCGAAGAAAGACGCCGAGATCTCAACCGATAAAAAAAGACGCCGCCGCAAAAAACGCAAAAAACACGGAACCGAAGAAGAGCCGGTGGAAGGACGTGTCGAGCAAAAAGAAAAGCATCCTGAACGCAAACGCAAAGCTCGGCGGAAACGGCCTGTTTTCAACGAACAAGAGATTCAAGACACCATCCGCCAGACCTTGGCTGAAATGGATGATTCTCGCAGCAAGCATCGCAAACGCCATGCTTCTGCGGATGAAGTCGAAGAAGTTGAAGAGACCTCGGTCATTCGGGTCAGCGAATTCATGTCGCTGTCCGAGTTGGCCAACCTGATGGAGGTCGAACCAACTGAACTGATCCGCAAATGTATGGATCTTGGGATGATGGTGACCATCAACCAACGGCTTGATATGGATACCATAACTCTCCTGGCTTCCGAATATGAATATGAAATCGAAGCCTTGGAGGATTTCGCTCAAGATATACTTGAAGAAATGCATGAAGAGGATAGCGATGCGGACCTGTATCCGCGTCCGCCGGTGGTGACGATTATGGGCCATGTGGATCACGGCAAAACCTCGCTCCTCGACTATATCCGCAAGAGCAATATTATCGCCGGGGAAGCTGGCGGGATCACCCAGCATATCGGTGCTTATGAAGTCACTGTCCAGGATAGCAAGAGCATCACTTTTTTGGATACTCCTGGCCATGAGGCTTTTACAGCGATGCGCGCTCGCGGCGCCCAGGTAACGGATATCGTTGTCCTGGTGGTTGCGGCAGATGACAATGTGATGCCGCAGACGATCGAAGCGATCAGCCATGCAAAAGCCGCATCTGTGCCGATCATCGTTGCCATCAACAAGATCGATAAACCCGGTGCCAACCCCGACATGATACGCCAACAACTGGCCACCGAAGGTGTGCTGATTGAACAGTGGGGCGGCAAGTATCAGTCGGTAGAGATCTCGGCGAAAACCGGGCAAAATGTCGACCGCTTGTTGGAATCGATTTTATTGGAAGCTGAGCTGCTCGACTGCAAAGCCAATCCAAATCGGCTGGCGCGCGGGGTGATCATCGAGAGCAAGCTCGACCGCGGCAAGGGACCGGTGGCGACGGTGCTGGTGCAAAACGGTTCGCTCAAGGTCGGCGATCCTTTTATCGCGGGTTCCAATTTCGGCAAAGTCCGCTCCATGTTTGACGAACGAATCCGACGGATTAAGAGCGCGGGACCGTCATCTCCGGTTCAGGTTTTGGGTTTCGATAGCCTGCCGCAAGCTGGGGATTCTTTCATTGTTCTCGAATCAGAACGGGACACCCGTGATATTTCCGCCAAACGACAGCAGCTGCAGCGCGAACACGAGCATTGGCGCAATCGACCGCGCACCCTCGATGAGTTTTCGCGTCAGATCCAAAAGGGACAGGTCCAACAGTTGTCTTTGGTGGTCAAAGCGGATGTGGATGGATCCATCCAGGCTATTGTCGATTCGCTGATGAAACTCTCTACCGGGGAAGTGGCTGTCGATGTCATCCATAAGGGAGTTGGAGCGATCTCCGAGTCGGATGTGTTGTTGGCAGCGGCATCGGAGGCGATCATTCTCGGCTTCAACGTTCGCCCGACATCCAAGGCGCGCGAGTTGGCTGCCAAGGAAAGCGTTGACATCCGCCAATATGAGATTATTTACGACATTCTCAGCGATATCAAGCTGGCGTTGGAAGGCTTTTTATCACCCGAAATCACCGAAGAATTGTTCGGCACCGCAGAAGTGCGCCAGGTTTTCAAGATACCCAAAATCGGTGCTGTGGCAGGTTGCTATGTACAATCGGGCAAGCTCAATCGAAACACCAAAATCAAACTTTATCGCGACGATCGACTGATCTATGAAGGAAAGTTGGCCTCTCTGAAACGCTTCAAGGACGATGTGAAAGAAGTGGCCACCGGTTTTGAGTGCGGTTTGGGATTTGATCGGTTCGATGATGTCAAAATCGGCGATGTCATCGAAGCCTATCGAATTGTGGAAACCAAACGCACTCTGGAACAATCCAAGCAATAAAAGTGTGCGCTATGCCATTCCTGGTTGGATTGCTGCAAATCGAATTGTTTATACCCGCGAGCCAGTCGCTTAAGGAGAAGCGGTTTGTCCTTTCCAGTTTAAAAAGCCGACTGAGCAACAAATTCAATATTTCAGTTGCGGAAGTCGATCACAACGACAAATGGCAGCGCGCAACCTTGGGAATCGCTTTGGTTGGCAACGAAAGGCGTTTTCTCGATCAGAGTGTTGCGCAGATCATGAAATTGATCTACGATGAGGTCGACGTTCAAGTTTTACAGCAGCAGTTCGAAGTGATCTGATCTAGATTGCATTTTCGTCGACAGGATAGATCAGTGCTGTCCCGTTGTCAACAAGGACAGCAGTGAGGATAGATGATGAATCATTATCAACGCGCAGATCGCGTTGCGGCTTTGTTGCAGCAAGAGGTCAGCCGATATTTGCTGCAGGAATCGGGTGTTCTGCTTTTTCAACGCATGACCATCACCAGCACCAAGATGAGCAGCGATCTGAAATATGCAACTCTTTTTTACAGCGTCTTGGGCGATCAATCGATTAAAGCGGAGGTCGGCCAGGCGATTGCAGACAAGCTGAAGAACATCCGCCGCCATATTGCTTCGGCGCTCAATCTTCGCTATGTGCCGGAGATTCGCTTCGAATTTGACGATTCGATCGAATATGCCGCCCACATCGAGTCGCTGTTGCAAAAAATTAAAAAGTGATATGGCACCGATCGCTGGGCAGGAAAATGAAAGTACGCCGGAAGCCACACCGGATCTGGTTCTCAATATCCGCAAGCCGATCGGCTGGTCATCCTTTGATGTTGTTCGATATACAAAGCGGATCTGGCCGCGTTGCAAGGTTGGTCACGCGGGAACACTTGATCCCTTTGCCGAAGGCGTTTTGCTGGTCTGTGTTGGCAAAGCGACGAAGCGAGTCGCCGAACTCGTGCAAGGAGTAAAGGGCTATCGCGCGGAGATCCGCATGGGTTTGACCACAGATACCCTGGATCTAAGCGGTCAAACGATCGAGAGGCGCTCCGTTCCCAGACTGACCCGTGATCAAGTTGAAACGACGCTGCGTTCTTTTCTCGGCAAACAGATGCAGAAACCGCCCGATTTTTCTGCACTGCAAATCGACGGCAAACGCGCCTATCATCTGGCCCGTTCAGGCAAAACCATCGAACTCGTTTCGAGGGCGATCGAGATTTATTGCCTCGCTCTTGTCGATTTATCGACTGATCGGCTGATCATCGAGGTGGAGTGCTCAAAAGGCACCTATATCCGCGCTTTGGCGCGCGATATCGCAGTTTCTCTGGATACAGTCGGTTATGTACAAAATTTGTTGCGAACACGCGTCGGTGACTATTTTTTGCGTGATGCGTGCGAGATTGCCGAATTGAAACAAAGTTCAGCCAATTGCGGGAAAAGACCATAATCGATGCAAGTGAATTGGGATGTCGATGACTTTCAACCATCAAAGGCCACAGTGATCACACTGGGCACTTTTGATGGGGTCCATCAAGGCCATGGCAGGATAATCGAAAAGCTCAACCAGGCTGCGCAAGAACGCGATGCGCTTTCGGTCTTGATGACCTTTGAGCCGCACCCGCAGATGGTCCTCGCCAGCCAACGACAGCCTTCTGTTCAGCTGTTGACGTGCATCGAAGAAAAGATCCGATTGTTGCAGGATCGCAATTTGCATCACCTGGTGGTGGCCCAATTTACTTCTCAATTCGCTGCCATTGAACCAGAGGATTTTGTGACAAACATACTTTGTCGCAAGATGCGCATGCAACACATTGTGATCGGCCACGACCATGCATTTGGCAAAAAAAGGCGTGGGAATTTGCAACTTTTGCTCGATTTGAGCGTTAAAAATCATTTCACCGTCGAAACGATCGAAGCGGTGCAAAATCAGGGCGACACCATCAGCAGCACACAGATCCGTCAAGCGCTCCATGCCGGCGATCTCGCAAAAGCCAATCGTCTGCTAGGACGCTGTTACTCCTTGAGCGGTCAGGTTATCAAGGGTGATCAGCGCGGGCGGAGTTTGGGATTTCCGACCGCCAATATCCGGCCCTGTTCGCGGCAAAAGCTGATTCCGAGGTCGGGAGTGTATGCTTCCAGATTGGCTGTCAAGGGACAGATTTACAGTTCGGCGACCTATATTGGCACCAAGCCGACTTTTGGCATCAACGAACCGAGCATCGAAGTCCACATTATCGGACAGAATATTGAGCTCTACCAGGAACACGCCGAGCTGCAGTTGTGCCGGTGGATGCGCGAAGATCGTTCGTTTGGCGATAAAAGGAGTTTGATTGAACAGATCGAAACAGATATCAAAAGCATTCAACACATTTTAAACCAATAGTCAAAGCCGGAGGTATTGCATGAGTGTGCAAAAAGAACGCAAAACGGAGATCGTTGATAAATTCGGTGTCAACACTGCCGATACCGGGCGTCCGGAAGTGCAGATCGCTCTTTTGACTGAGCGTATCACCGATCTTCAGCGCCATTTCAAGGAAAATCCGAAAGATTTTCACTCTCGACGGGGATTGTTGAAGCTGGTCGGCAAACGCAAAAGAATGCTCGAGTACTTGAAGAATGAGGATATTGAAAAATATCGTTCGTTGATTCAGGATCTCGGTCTTCGCCGCTAAGCCGCCTGGCAGACAAAATCGCAGCAAGTGGAACTGACAGATGAAAGGAGGAATGTCCGATGATCGACGTTCGACAGGTTACCCGTTATTTTGGCCGGGTAAAAGCTGTTGACCAGGTCACCTTTCAGGTTGAAAAGGGCGAAATCTTGGGATTTCTCGGTCCGAATGCCGCCGGCAAGACGACCACGATGCGCATTTTGACCACTTTTTTGCCCGCAACCAAGGGGACAGCTACTGTCGCAGGGTTTGATGTGCACACACAATCGATGGAGGTTCGCAAACGCATCGGTTATATGCCCGAAAATCCGCCACTCTACCATGAGATGCGCGTGCGCGACTATATCGATTTTGTTGCCGCAATCAAAGGTGTCGATCCACGAGATCGAAAGCGTGCCGTTGCAGAAACCATGGACAAGACCGGGATCGCCCATGTCAGCGATCGAGTCATAAAAACGCTGTCCAAAGGTTACAAGCAAAGAGTCGGAATCGCGCAGGCACTGGTGCACAATCCCGATGTTTTGATTCTCGATGAACCTACTGTGGGGCTCGATCCCAAGCAGATCATCGAGGTTCGCGAGCTGATCAAGAACCTGGCAGGCAATCACACCATCATTCTCAGCACCCATATTCTACCTGAGGTCAGTATGACCTGTCAAAGGGTGATGATCATCGACCACGGCAGGATTGTGGCTGAAGATCGCCCCGAAAACTTGACTCGTGGACTTACCGGCTCCCATCGTATTGGTGTTGTGGTCAAGGGGCCGAAAAAGGAGATCCAGAGCAAGTTGAGCGCTCTAAAAACTGTTTCTCAAGTCATAACCTCTGAAACCGAAAAAGACTCTGACACCCACCATTTTCTGCTCGAAAGTGTAGCAGACGAGGAAATCAGGCCACAGGTTGCCAAAAGTGTAATCGAAAACGGCTGGGAGTTGTACGAAATAAAACCCGAAGACCTGAGTCTGGAAGACGTCTTTTTGCATCTGACCACCAAGGAATAGGGGAGACTGACCATGAGAAACTATTGGACCATTGTCACCCGAGAACTCAAATCCTATTTTTCATCGCCGATCGCCTATGTCGTCATCGGCTTGTTTTTGGCAATATCCGGCGTTTTTTTCTACTTGTTGATTACCAGCTTTGTTCAGTTGTGTATGCGTGCGGATGTCCAGGCACAGATGTATCGCATGGCACCGCCAAAGTTGAACATCAACATGATGGCGATTCGGCCTCTGTTTCACAACATGAGCATGTTTGCGCTCTTTTTTATGCCTTTGATAACCATGCGATTGTACGCCGATGAAAAGCGATCCGGCACCATCGAATTGCTGTTGACATCACCGGTTACCAATCTGCAGCATATCCTCGGCAAGTTCAGCGCCGCGGCGATCCTCTATCTTTTCATGTTGCTGTTTACCTTTGTCTACATGCTTCTCCTGTTCATCTTTGGCAATCCTGAGCTTGGTCCCATTATGACCGGCTATCTCGGTCTCTTTTTGCTCGGGCTCTGCTACATCGCATTTGGGATCTTTTTTTCCACTTTGACTGACAACCAATTGATCGCCGCCATCAGCACCATGGTCTTTATCCTCTTCTTTTATGTGGTCGGCTGGCTTTCGGGGTTGGTTGGGCCTTTTCTCGGTCAATTTGTGGAAAAGTTGAGTGTAATCGAGTATTTCAATGATTTTTCCAAAGGGATCTTTGATACCCAAAATGTGATTTTCTACCTGAGCTTCATTTTTATGGGACTGTTCTTGTCATTCATCTCTATTGAATCTGCCAGATGGAGGGGAAGATGATGTATAAATTTCCACCCATTGCCGGTTTGCTCGGCCTTGCGCTCTTGCTGGCTGGTCTGATGATCTGGTCGATCAATTCGATCATGACTGCAACCGCAATTGTCTTGCTCATTGTTGGTGCCATCCTGGTCATCGCTTATCTGATTGTCAATTTCAAGCAGATCAAGGAAGGCCTCTCGAGCCGTTCAGCCAAATTCGGCAGCAACGCTGCTCTGATGATCATCTTTGTGCTCGGTATTTTGATCGTGCTCAACATCCTGCTGAGCAAAGTGAACTGGCGTGTCGATACCACTGCTGCCAAACAGTTCAGCCTGGCCGATCAAACCCGAAAAGTATTGAAAAACCTTGACCAGCCCATTCAGGTGACAGGTTTTTTCAAAGGCGGAGAGGATTTTCAGCCGCGCAGTCTGTTTATCGAATACAACAACCTCTCGCCGAATTTCAAATGGGAAATCGTCGACCCGGATAAGAATCCCGGCCTGGCAAAAACCATGAACGTCACCAATTATGGCACCATTGTTCTGCAAAGCAAAAGCGCTGAAGAACGATTGACCGCCATCAGCGAAGAAAATTTGACCAATTCGCTGATCAAGGTCAGCCGTGAAACGGCAAAAAGGATCTACTTTACCACCGGCCACGGTGAACGGCCGCTCGAAGCCATGCAAGCCGAAGGACTCTCGGTGCTCAAACAGCGATTGCTCGATGAGAATTATTTGGTGGAACAGGTCAACCTCGCCCAGCTCGAATCAATGCAGGTGCCTGAAGATGCTTCAGTGATGGTTGTCGCTGGCCCAAAAACCGATCTATTGCCCAACGAGAAACAAGCGCTCGACGCCTATTTGCGAAAGGGCGGCGATGTGCTTCTGCTGCTTGACCCTGAATCGCCTGACTCCTGGGTTGATTTTTCTGCAGGTTATGGCATTCGGGTTGGCCATGACGTGGTAGTCGATGCCTCGGGTATAGGACAGCTTTTCGGTGCCGGGCCGATCATGCCATTGGTCTCTGATTACGCGAACCACCCAATTGTCGAAAATTTCAAGGTCATGACCTTTTTCAATCAAGCCCGCTCGATCACCGAGGCCGAAATGGTGCCTTCCGGGATCACGGTAACCGAGATCGCCAGAACCAATCCGCGCAGCTGGGGTGAAACCACGCCTTTGAGCAAGTCGCCGCGATTGGAGGCTGATCCCAAGGTGGACCTGATCGGACCGGTTTCCCTGTTGGCCGTTGCCGAAAAGGAGGCTGATGAACCGACGGTGCTCAAGGAAGACAAATTCGGCTTGGGCCGCCCATCCAGCAAGGCCCGGGTGCTGGTTTTCGGCGACTCGGATTTTGCCAGCGACGGTATGATCAGCATGCAGGGCAATTCGGACCTGATCCTCAATTCGATCAGTTGGCTGGCCGAGGAAGAAGATCTGATCTCGGTTCGCGCCAAAGATCCTGAAGACCGCCGCTTGACCTTGACTCAAAAACAGACACGCCTGATTCTCTATCTCGGTGTCATTTTGTTGCCCATTTTGGTTGTTATTGCCGGTATCGTTGTCTATATCAAACGCAAATAAATGTTCAGATGAGCGTCTGCCTGACCACACATGCGGTTTTTCTCAGGTGGACGCTCGCTGGTTATTCACCTGTCTCCACCGCCATCAGGAATCCGGATCGCAGCTTTAATTGCACCTGCTGTTTGTGCAATTATTCCGTGCTTCTGGTGCGGATGATTTTTTGAGCACAAAGAGGTGAACAGAATTGAGGGCTGTTAGATGAACTACAAGACCACACTCATTCTGGCGCTGGTTCTCGCAATCGGTATCGTGTCTGTTGTTTTTCTCGATAAAAAAGAAAAAAAAGAGACGACCAGCAAAGAGACCAGTCAAAAGATAATCGTTATGACCGAACAAGAAGCTGAGCAAGTGTTTTTGCAGCCCAGCGGGATCCGTATTGTTCGCCAGCCGGACGGCTGGAAAATCGTCGAACCCATCGAGACCAAAGCGGATGAAAACACGGTCCGCACGCTGATCAACACTTTCGATTGGGCCAAGCAAGAAAGAGTTTTTGCCGCCCAACCTTCAGACTATTCGACCTATGGCCTCGATCCTTATAAAGGTATGCTGATCATCACCCACAAGGGAATCAGCGACACGATCTATGTTGGTGATAAAAACGTGACTGGCTCTTTGGTCTATGCCAGGAAGGCCGGATCTCCGGATGTTTTTCTGGCCACGACCTCTCTGCAGAGCAATCTGGAGAAGACTCTGTTCGATTGGCGCAATAAAAATATATTTTCGATTCAATCCACTGATGTCAAAAAATGCGTTTTGAATAACCCCAATGGTAAATTTGTATTGCGGCGAACGGGTTCGGATTGGCTTATTAACGAACCGGTCCAGGCGCTTGCCGAGCGCACCAATGTCGGGCAAATTGTATCGCGTTTGTCGACTGAAAAAGCGCGTGCCTTTGTCGATGAAAATCCTGCTTCCCTGACACCATTTGGGCTGGTACGGCCAAAGGTCCAGGTGGAATTGGTCATCGACGAAAACAAAGATCCGTTGGTGCTGGCGATTGGCAACCCTGTTGACGGCCGCTATTATGCTCGAACCAGCGAAAATCCACCGGTCTTTACGGTCGACAGCTCGCTTGTGCGTCTCATCAGTCCGACCTTGTTTCATTTGCGCGACAAGCGCATGGTGTTTTTCAATCAAAACGAAATTGATAGAATTGAATTCGAACATTCGGGCAAAATCGTGGTGTGCACCAAAGACACCAGCGGCGCCTGGAATGTAGTCGAACCGGAAGCGCGACAGGGAAAAGCCTGGGTGATCCGGGATCTGCTTAAAAATGTGACTGATCTGAAGGTTGTCGAATTTGTCAGCGAATCGTCTCGCTCTCTGCAGCCCTATGGTCTGGCCGTACCGAAATCGCGGACACGTTTCTATATCCACGATGTGCTGGTCTATGAACTGCTGTTGGGCGACATCCGCAACGAATTGATCTATGCCAAACGAGGCGATGAACCACGCGTCGTCATGATTAAAAAAGAGATCTTTAGCAAGCTGACTCCCAAACTCGATGACATCGGTCTGCCTGTGTCGGATCAGCAAGCCAATACACAATAGTGCAATCGCATCTGTTGTGGTTTTGCGATCGGTGCATCAAAAGAGCGGGAAAGAGTTGGCTGACCATTTGGAGGACAAATGATTTATAGAAAAGAGACACCGATAGGCGGTAAACCGTTTATCATCGAAACCGGAAAATTGGCCAAACAGGCGAACGGAGCGGCCTGGGTGCAGCTCGGTGAAACCGTGATTTTGGCCACCGCGGTTTGTGACAAAACAGCCAAAGAGGACATCGACTTTTTCCCGCTCAGCGTGGATTATCGCGAAAAAGCCTATGCAGTTGGCAAAATACCTGGCGGATTTTTCAAACGCGAAGGCAAGCCTTCGGATACCGAAGTGCTCAGCGCGCGGCTGGTCGATCGGCCGATCCGGCCGTTATTTCCCGAGGCTTATAGAAATGAGACGCAGGTCTTCATCTGGGTGCTTTCAGCCGACCGGGAACACGATGCGGATGTACTGGGCATCACCGGCGCATCGATTGCCTTAAATTTGTCGGATATCCCGATCCAGGCGGTCATCGCCGGTGTACGCGTCGGACGAATCAACGGCGAATTCATCGTCAATCCCACCTATGCGCAAAAGATCGAAAGCGATATCGACCTGGTAATGGCTGCGTCGGAAGACTCGGTGCTGATGGTCGAAGGCGCTGCCAGTGAGATTTCTGAAGAAGATATGGTCGCAGCTCTGGAATTCGGGCACGAAGAGATTCGCAAGATCATTGCTGTCGAGAAAGAGATCATCGCGCTTGCCGGCAAGCCTAAAATGACTGTTGTCGAAACCGATTGGAGCGAACTTGACAAACAGGTCAAGAAACTCGCCGGTGATTCCATCGCCAAAGCGTTGGAAGCACATGAAAAGCAAGAACGACAGAACGCCTTGGCTGAGGTGGTCGATGCAGTTTTGCAGCAAATGACCGATGAGAACAGCGAACCTGCACAGATTGCCCGCATCAAGTCGGTCATTCACGACCTTGAGAAAGAGCTGATGCGGGGCAAGGTGCTCAATACCGGTGTCCGGCTCGACGGGCGCAAGGCCGATGAAATCCGTGAAATCACCGTTGAAGTGGGCGTTTTGCCACGCGCTCACGGTTCGGCGCTTTTCACGCGCGGCCAGACTCAGGCTTTGGCTGCCACCACGCTGGGCACCAAAATCGACGAACAGCGCATCGAAGGGCTGGAAGGCGAATTTTGGAAAAGCTATATGCTGCATTACAATTTTCCGCCGTTCGCTACCGGTGAAGTCAAACCGGTTCGGGGTGTGAGCCGGCGGGAGGTTGGACACGGCAACCTTGCCGAACGCGCCATCAAGCCGATGATTCCCTCTGACCAGATTTTTCCCTATACCCTGCGCATCGTTTCCGATGTTTTAGAGTCAAACGGGTCATCCTCCATGGCTACTGTTTGTGCCGGATCTTTGTCGCTTATGGATGCCGGTGTACCGGTTAAGGATGCAGTTGCCGGCATTGCCATGGGTTTGATTAAAGAGGGTGACCGAGTGGTCATTTTGACCGACATCCTCGGCGATGAAGACCATCTGGGTGACATGGATTTCAAAGTGGCCGGGACGCAGAACGGGATCACTGCTTTTCAGATGGATATCAAAATCGCTGGTATTTCCAAGCAAATCATGTCACGCGCGCTGCAACAGGCAAAAGAAGCGCGGCATTATGTGCTTTCCAAGATGAAAGCAGTATTGCCTGAGCCTCGAAAATCGCTGTCCAATTGGGCGCCACGTATCTTGACCATCAAGATTCCGGTCGATTCCATCGGAACGGTTATCGGTCCCGGCGGCAAGACCATTCGCGAGATCATTGAAAAAACCGGCGCAACGATCGATATCGCCGATGACGGCACCGTGACCATCGCTTCGGTCGAGGCTGAAGCGGGTGAAGCGGCAGCGCGCATCGTCCGCGCCATGACCGCTGAGGTGGAAGTCGGTGAGATCTATACCGGCAAGGTCAAGCGTATCCTCAATTTCGGCGCTTTTGTCGAAATCTTGCCGGGCCGCGAAGGATTGCTGCATATTTCGGCTATCGAGAATCGCCGCATCGACCGCGTCGAGGACGTGCTGAAAATTGGCGATGAAGTGACGGTCAAAGTGATCAAGGTCGAAGGCGGCAAAATCGACCTGAGTCGCAAAGTTCTGCTCAACCGTGACAAGCCGGCACAAGACCAAAAAACCACCGAATAAAGGGCGAGAGGCAAAGCCGTTGGCCAGAAGAATCACCACTCAATCGACCATTCTCGACAACGGCTGCCGGGTTGTCTCGGAAACTATGCCGCATGTGCGGTCAATTTCTCTCGGCGTTTGGGTCAACGCTGGCTCTTTAACCGAACAACCGCACAACTGCGGCATTTCCCATTTTCTCGAGCACATGGTTTTTAAAGGAACCACCCATCGCTCGGCGCGCGAAATCGCCCTCAGCCTCGAGCAGGTGGGCGGCAATCTCAATGCTCAGACCGGCAAAGAATCAACCCTCTATACCGCGCACGCTCTGGACCACCACCTGCCATTGGCCATCGATGTGGTCGGCGATTTGCTCCAGAATGCCTCCCTGCTGGAAAATGACATTCAATTGGAAAAACAGGTTGTGCTTGCTGAGCTGTCGCATGCCCACGAAGATCCGGAAGAATTGCTCATCGATCAGCTCTATGCAAACCTTTTTCCGGAACATCCTTTGGGTTATCAGATACTCGGCAGCCGGAAGTCGGTTTCAGCATTTTCCCGTTCGGATTTGTGCGACTACAGGAACCGCTATTACACCTGCGATCAAGCCATCTTTGCCGCAGCCGGTCGACTTGACCATCAATTTTTTGTCGATGAAGTCAGCAAAACTACTGCTGCCTGGAAAAGATCGCCCGAAAAACAAACACATCCGCCACTTCTTGCCAAGGTTGCCCCCAGCCATACGCGCACCGAACCCAGTGCGCAGCAAACCCACATCGCCCTGGGCGCTCACACCGTTTCCATTGGGGATGACCGCCGCTATGCAGCCGCTTTGCTCGACGTCATGATCGGTGGCGGCATGAGCTCTCGTCTTTTTCAAAATATCCGCGAAAAGTATGGCTTTGCCTATACGGTTTACAGCTTTTATGATCCCATGGCTGACGGCGGTGTTTTTGCTCTTTACATGGCTTGTGCTCCTCGTTATGAGGAAAAATCAGTCGAATTGCTTTTTCATGAAATAGGAGAGGTTCGTCAGGGGAATTTCACAGCCGAAGAACTGGCCCAGACCAAGTCACAAATCAAAGGTTCCATCCTGCTGAGTCTCGAAAGCAGCTATCGTCGTATGCGCCGTCTGGGCGAACAAGCATTTTTTGATATGCCGCAACAGTCGGTACAAGAAGTGATTCGGCAAATTGAGCAGATCAAAAAAGAGGATCTGGTCTCGCTGGCGCAGACCTTTTATGACCGTTCGCAATTCAGCGTTAACCTGATCATGCCTAAAAAGCTAAAAAAGAAATAGCCAACAGCTGACCTTTTCTTCTTGAATCGGTTTTCAAGACCATTGAATGGTGCTGGAAACGCGATTGTTTTCGCACTTTTTCGCCATGGCTTCTGTTGATCGAATCGAAATACAGCCGCAAGACGATTACCTTTGGTCCGGGTAGCGCATAAGAAGCGCTTGATGTTCCATCGATCAACCATCGCTTGAGTTTCCTAAGCACAGCGCGGGAGACAGAAAACGGAACCGTTTTCAGCTCCCGTTTAGTTTTTAAGGGTGCTCCCATGTCGATTCTCGTCTGCCACCATATCACACCCAGATGGATTTGGGGTATCAACAGCCTGACACCCGGGCAATTGAGAAATTTTCTCGCTACCGCCGTGGAACAAGGGATACATTTTGTCACTCTAAGCCAATACATCGCCAAGCTGGACGAGCCAGCACAAAAACGGGTTGCGCTCACCTTTGACGATGGCTACAGCGATATTGAAACCATCGCCTTATCCATTTGCCGCGAGTTCGGTGTGGTGGCGACGGTTTTTGTCCTACCGCTCTATGCCGGCAAATACAATTCCTGGGACGTCAATTGGTTTGGGCAAAAGATTCGCCATCTCGATTGGCCGCAGATCGGCAAACTCGTGGATGCGGGATGGGAAATCGGCTCGCACGGTTTGAGTCACCGCGACTTGAGCCGCCTGCCGGAAACGGACTGTGCTGAAGAGCTGCGCGTTTCGCGGCAACTGATCTATGAGAGGTCAGGAAACTGGCCGGCCGCCATCGCCTATCCCTTTGGCAACGTCTCACGGAAAACGGTGCAGTTGGCAACAGATATCGGTTATCGTGCAGGGGTGGTCTCGAGCAACAAGTTTGACGGCTTTTTTTCAAAAATGACGTTGTCGCGCATCGGCGTCTATCGTTTCGATACCCGACGGCTTTTTGTGCAAAAATGTCTTGGAAAAAATAAACAAATTGTTCATTATTTACAGAGAGGCATCGACTTTTGTTCGAATGGCACCGTTGTGGTCAAACAACTCATTCCGACCCAGTGGGATCGGATCAGAGCATCTCGTGAATAGCAGGCAACCGCTCTGGCGTCGATAAAGAGTGAGCGGCAACAAAACTAGCGTAAAGTATTGCATTAAGTGATGCAGTTAACTCTCAATTTCGAGGGGGATATCGATCGCGACGAGGTGCGCATGGAACAACGAGCAATCAAAAGGCTCTATTATTCGATTTCTGAAGTGAGCCGGATCACCGGGCTCAAGCCCTATGTATTGCGCTATTGGGAGACTGAATTTCCCGAATTGAATCCGGATAAAAATCGCGCCGGCAACCGTACCTACCGCAAATCGGATGTGCGCACGATCTTTTTGATCAAGAAATTGCTATACCACGACAAATATACGATAGAAGGCGCGCGGCAAAAACTGCGGGCGCTTCGGCGGCAGCAGGGCGAACAGATGGATTTTTTGCTGGAGGAGGTCAAAAAAGACGACCTGTTGCAGGACATGCGCCAGCTGTTAACGGAGTTGCTCGATCTTTTGGAAGACAAGCAGCCTACGGCCGGCGAGACAGCGAGCAAGGATTAGGGTCCAGCCATGCCGCAAAAAAAGGGCAGCCACAGAAACGAAGTGCTTGCATAATTGTTGCTGATTGTATATATTTACGGGCTTGTGAATGGCAGGCAAGTGTTGGTTGGTCAGCACATTTGACATGCATCACTTGAATTATTCCTAAACCACGAAAGGGAAAAAGCTCAAATAATAGAAAATAAATGATTTATATAAATTTTCCTTGTTCGCTTGGTGGTAAATAAATTTCAATGGTTGGCCAATTATAACAATCTTCGCGGATTCGGTGCGCAGCACAGGCAACACGCAGGCGCACTTGACTGGGGATATATAAAGTCAGTTTACTGACTTGAATGCTCTCATTTCTCGGGTGCGCAGCGCAGCAAACACGCAAGCGCACTTGACTGGGGGAACATAAAGTCAGTTTACTGACTTGAATGCTCTCATCTCTCGGGTGCGCAGCGCAGCAAACACGCAAGCGCACTTGACTGGTGGAACATAAAGTCAGTTTACTGACTTAACTGCTCTCATCTCTCGGGTGCGCAGCGCAGCAAACACGCAAACGCACTTGACTGGGGTAACATAAAGTCAGTTTGCTGACTTAAAAAATGCTCTCATCTCTCGGGTGCGCAGCGCAGCAAACACGCAAGCGCACTTGACTGGGGTAACATAAAGTCAGTTTGCTGACTTGAATGCTCTCATCTCTCGTGTGCGCAGCGCAGCAAACACGCAAGCGCACTTGACTGGGGGCGTATAAAGTCAATTCATTGACTTTATAAAAAAATCAATCGCGAGGCGTAGCGCAGTCCGGTTAGCGCACTTGACTGGGGGTCAAGGGGTCGGGAGTTCAAATCTCCCCGCCTCGACTAAAAAACAACGAGTTAGGGCTCTGTCTGATCAGCAGAAGCCCTTTTTTTGCGAATTTGAACTAAAAAAAGAGCTCAAAACTAGCTCACTTTGAGTTCTTGATATTTGTTGAATCCCGGGTTGTATTGGCCGCAGGACGTCAGTTTTGCGGCCTTTTTTTGGTTTTCCCGCTAAATTTTCCTGTCTTCCCAGATTGTCTCGGTTTTGTAAAAATTGTTGTTTTAAGTCCGCTCCGGCTTCGTCCCCGCATTGGGGCCTTGATGGTTGATCGCAGGGGATGACAAGGACAACTTCCGTATGCAATGTCAGCGGTTCCGGATCCTCCGCGGGCCCGCGCGCTTCCTCGTCCGCAAGAGCAGCGGACTCGGCGATCGCGCTTCGCTGGATTTTGGAGAGAAACTCTTTTCATCCCCGCGGGGGCGAAAACAATCCAACCTGAGTATGGAACACCAGATCCAGATGGAGAGAGCGCCGTTATTCTTTGCTCCCGTTCTGCAGCCTCTATCGTATTGATGGGCATTTTATCCTGTTTTTCTGTTGTTGGTGGTGACAGTATTCGCCTGTCGATGCCAGAATAGTGATGCAATTTATCTGATGATTTCTTATACTGTAGTTGCTGGATAACAATCACCCATTTTCTGAAAGGAAGCACAATGATCGATCCTTGCCCGCGCCGCCTGTCAGGAATGCTCTTCTTCTTGTGCGCCGCAGCTGCATTGTGGCTCGCCTGCCGGTCGAATGGTTCTGAATCAACAATGCACCCGCTTCACCAAACCGATCGCGCCCGCACCGCCTTGCAGCATAACCTCTCCTGGTTCAAAAATTCATCCATCATGCTTCCGAATGACGGGCGATGGGGTGTCGCAGAGCGGATTTTTGTCCCGCCAGACCAGGAATCCTTGTCCGCTCTTTTGCAGTCTTTCAATTCATGGACAAACTACAAGGACTGGACCGTGATCGAAGCGAGACGGCCGGACTGCAATTTTCAAACCGCGCTCTTGTTTCTGCTTGCCAGGGAACTCGATCTGGAACCATCGACCACTGCCGAAAATATTTTGGAATATCTCTACTGCCGCAGCGCCTTGTTGACACGTTGGCATCCGGATACTCTGGTCGGAACCTGGAACTGGTCGAATATTCGCAAGGATCTCTATCTCTGGTTCGACGACCATTCGTGGAATTTGATCGTTCCCCTAATTATCGAACAGCGATTTCCGGAAATCGCCCATCGCTTCAACATGCGTCACTATGCCGAACAGCTGAGCCTTTGCTTTTTCGAGGGTTTTAACCGCACCCTTTTGGCGGGAAAAGAGGGCCAGGGCGATTGTGTTGATCCGCATGGGATCTGGCAGGGCAACATCTGGCTGCCGCATTGGGGATCCCTTGCCTGTGCGGCATTGGCATTTTCCTGGCGCGCCGGACTGCTCACAGATGTTCCGGTCGAGGCTGTCGTGCAACGATATCATATCTATCTCGAAAAAAACGTCGAGCGTTTCAACGCCAGTGAATGCGCCTATGCCGTGATCGGTGCATCGACTTGTGCCAAAGTCTTTCCCAAAAACACGCTTTTCCTGACGGTCGCTGAAACGTTCGCCGATCGTCTCGTCGCCAAAATGGATCCCGTGTACGGCAACATACCCGCCGAACACTATGAGGCGCCGATCGGGCCCCATTTTGTCGACATGATTTATACGGTCAATTGGAGTTTGCTCGCGTTTCAGAATTTGCTGGCGGTTTCCGAACGGCCGCAATTTCAGGAGGCTTATCAAAAGTTGCTGAATTTGGTGATCGACATCCAGGATACAAGTTCTTCTCTGGCTTTTCGCGGCTGCTGGCGCGGCATGTACAACATGCAAACCAGAAGCTGGGGCGGCGGTGATCGCATCGAGGGCGGCGCCGGCAGCATCTACAGCGGCTGGACCAATGCGCCGATCGGCATCGTGTTGGCGAATCATTTGCTGGCAACATCGATGATCGAATAGGGGCGGGTTTCTGATCCGCTGCTGCAGAACCACCCTTGCCACACCTGTCGCCCAGGCCGTTTTTTATTTGGGCAAAGGGTTGAACACCACCGCATCCGAGTAGATTTGCACCTTGTTAATTGGACAAACAAAACGATCGTATGGTTGGAGCAAAGGCGTTACTGAATTTGCCTGAACAGAGGAGTCAATTCTAATGGAGGAAAACAGCTTTCTCTTTGCTTTTGCACTGACCGTATTTGCCGGCTTGTCTACAGGAGTCGGCAGCGTGATGGCATTTTTCTCGAAAAGCTTTAATCACAAATTTCTTGCCGGAGCTTTGGGATTTTCAGCCGGCGTGATGATCTATGTTTCATTGGTTGAGATCTTTGCCAAAGCCAAAGATTCTCTGGTCGTGATCTATGGCACCAAACAGGGGTATTGGATCACCGTACTCGCCTACTTTGTTGGCATGGGTGTCATTGCCCTCATCGATAAAATGGTCCCATCGTTCGAGAATCCACACGAGGTGAAAGTTATCAAAAGCGATGCATTCGAACAAGACAGGAAAAACAAATTGATGCGCATGGGCGTTTTTTCGGCGTTGGCGATCGCCATTCACAATTTTCCTGAGGGGTTGGCGACCTTCATCGGAGCTTTGCAGAATCCGGCAATGGGTATCAGCATTGCTGTCGCTGTAGCGATCCACAATATACCGGAAGGTATTGCCGTTTCTGTCCCCATTTACTATGCAACAGGAAGCAAAAAGCGGGCGTTTTTCTATTCTTTCCTTTCCGGTTTTGCAGAACCGGTCGGTGCTGTGGTTGGTTTTTTCCTTCTGAAACAATTCTTCAGCGAAGCGACATTTGGAGTGGTCTTTGCCGCTGTCGCCGGCATCATGGTTTATATTTCACTAGATGAATTGCTGCCGACAGCTGAAGAATATGGCAAACACCACGTTTCCATCGCCGGCTTGATCGCAGGTATGATGGTTATGGCTCTGAGCCTGGTTCTTTTTGCTTGAATCTGAACTCGTACACTATGTGATGGCGATCAACCTTCAATTTAAACCAAAGAGTATTCAGATGAAAAAAACAATCCAAACCACCATTCTGTTGATTGCAGTGATGGCTGCGTTTTGTGCCTGCAACCGCAACCGCCAGATGTGGAAGCCTGCACAAGTTTCGATCGGCGTCGAACCCAACGACGATGCACCGGTCAATGCCGGCAATGCGGCTTCGATAAATTTCGGCCAGGACAAAACACTGACGGTTGCACATGGGCAATCCATAGCCTATCTCAAATTTTTTATCCCCGGTTTTTCCCGGATCGATAGTGCAGTGTTGCGGATTCAGACAAAGGAAGTGGTTTCGCCTGGTCCGCTTTCGGTCTATCCAGTTTTATTTCACGAATGGGACGAATCCACGATCACCTGGGATCAGCGGCCGGAAATCGCTTCAACCCCTCTTTTCACTTTGGCGATCGATGATCCGTACAAGCTCTACGAAATAGATTTAACCGATTATGTTGCGCAAAAATCAGCAAAAGGCGATTATTATATCTCTCTGTGTTTTACGGCTGAGCAACAAGACACCGAACTCTCTTTCGCCAGTGTGGAGGATTATGACAATCTGAAACCGCGATTTATGGTCAGCGGCCTGACTCTGCAACAAACGGTCCCGCCAGCCTGCGCGCCACCTTCGTTCACCCATCCAGGTATTTTGATCACCAAAGAGCAGATCGATTTTGTCCGGGAAAAGATTAGCCTTGACGCTTCGCCTTGGCGCGAGGCCTTTGCAGCGGCACGGAGCAGCGAAAATGCACAAAGCAACTATCGGCCAACGCCAATGGATACCTTGACCTTTTCCGGTTATTATGGTTACAGCAAGAGCAGAGGATATATCGAACTGGCGCGCGATGCGCGAGCTGCTTTTTCCAATGCGCAGTTGTGGGTGCTTACCGACAGCAGCCGGTTTGCGGAAAAAGCAATCGAGATCCTCAATGCCTGGTCAGAAACCAACAAAGCATTGACCGGCGGAAATGCCAAACTGTCCGGTGCGACGGCTTGCATCCAGTTCTGCAATGCCGCCGAACTGCTGAAATACAGCAATTCGGGATGGCAGCCGGCGGAACAGGAAAATTTTGCTCACTGGCTTCGCAGTGTTTTATGGCCGTTGTTGCGGGATTTTGTCCCTGCTTATAATGGCAACTGGGATGCCCTCATCGGTCAGGGGTTGATTTCGATGGGCATCTATCTGGATGATGCTTTGATCTTCGATCATGCGGTGCATTATTATCTGCACGGCGTCGGCAACGGCCGAATGTCCTATTATGTGCGGCCGGACGGTACGACGCAGGAGACACTGCGGGATCAGGGACATGAGCAAATGGGCATCGGGGCTTTGGCGGGATTCGCCGAGACGGCCTGGAACCAGGGTCTCGATCTCTATTCAGCTGAGAGCAACCGGCTTTTGCAGGGCATCGAAGGCACAGCAAAGAGGGTAGTTGAAACCAATTGTTTGCGTTTGCCGATCTGGGAATCGATGTTCAACCATTATCACCAACGTCTTGATCTCGATATGCCCTGCACCGAGAAAGTCCTCAACGCCTCCGGTTATCGGCCGGAAGGGTACGGCGAATACCGCGGATTCAGCACTTTGTTTTTTTATGGGCTTGCCAAAAATCCTGAGATCGGCAGGAAATAAAAAGCGATTCAGACTTGAGAAAAAAAAAGCACGACCTTATCGAGACTTTCCTTTGCATCGACGGAGATGTGCGATGAGTGATGAAAAGAAACAAAATCTCTTAAAATTCCTGCTGGTAATTTGTTTGCTTCCAGCCGGCTGTGAGTTTTTCGGGGTGAATGTCGGTGAAGACGACAGCAACCCACAGTTTACCGATACAAAATGGGAACTCGAAGCAGTTGCAGCGACAAACGGCTCTGTTCTTCTGGAAGCGAACGATGGATGGCCCTATTGGGTCCGGTTCAGGGCAGATGGTACAGTCGAAGCCATGGATGCGTGCAACACCTGTGAGGGTGAATATCAAATCGGTGATGGATTCTCTCTTTCAATGGCCATCGGCTGCACGGAAAAAAGCTGCGGTCCCTCTGCACCGAGTGTTGCATATGGCGATCACCTCAATCACTCGATCTCTTATGTGCTCGGCAAAAAAATCCTGCACATTCGATTTGTGGGGCGCGACGATGTGGAGCGGGTGTTGGTGCACAGAGCCAAATGAGAACACTTTCATCCTTTTCGGCGTCCGCATTGGATTGCAGGCTTACGCTCAACGCTGCCGCACCTGGCTGCGTTTGTAATCGGTTCTGCGAATGTGCTGATCGCGGTTGGGATCATAGCTATCATCGTTGGTCATGATGATTTCGCCGTTGCCGTTTTGCCAATGGTATTTCCAGCCGTCCGGGCGCTGCTCGACTTCGTTGGTATAGGGGTTGACGTAATCGTTTTGCCCGCTGAGAAACAAATAGTCCTCATGGCGGATCTCTGCGTTGACCTGTCGACGATTGTCGACGATTTCATTGGCGACGCGATTGACATACTCCTGTGTGGCACGCGCGTTTCGCATGCGCTGCGAGGCCGCTCTGGAGGTGGCTGCCACCCATTGCGGATCAAAATGGATGGATGAATAGATGGCGCTGCATACGCCTTGCCATTCTTTGAATTGAGTGGCCGGAGCCCGGTAGAGGAACGTTTCGCGATTTTGCCACATGCCCTGACCGTCGGCACCAAAATCTTCAATGACGCTCTTCATCTCTTCTTGATACTGGGCACCGTTTTCCGTATAGCGCACTTTGACCAGAACCGCATCATAGTTCAGATTGGGCAGAACCGCCTGACGTTTCCACTTTGCCGCCAGTTCCGGAAGCGGGGTGACTTCGACCACCTCTACATCGGCAGCCTGCGGGCGCAATTGTGGAAACACGATGTAGAGCAAAAAATCCTGCGCGGGATATCTGTTCATGACCATCATGCCATTGTAATAGGTCCCATCCTGCATCATTCCGTATTGTCTCGTCACTGAATAGCGACCATCGCAATAGTAGTAATTGGGCAGCCAGTGCAACATGACGGTTCCGGCCTGATCTTTTTTGACCACATAATTGAATTTCGTCTCGATTGAATTCGCCCAGCCATTGACCTGGTTGCCGTCCACAAAAAAACTGCCTCCTTCGCAGATCCAGCCTTTGGGAACGAGGATGGTGAAAGCTTTTTCATTGGGCTCGACCTGTTTGACGAAAACCAATGGGTCAGGAACGATACCCGACTTGGCAGCTGCGTTTCTTTTGGCTGTTGGCGCAGCAACGGTGGTTGATGCCAAAATGCACCCGAGCAACACAGCAGCCAACCAGAATTTCAGCTCCGGTAAACGCTTTGTTGTGCTCATCGCCAGCTCCTAATTTATACACTATCGTGATTGTATGAGTCATACCCTGTGTTGAGTTGAAATGGTGGAAAAATTGATAACAATAGCAATAATGCCCCAAGATCAGACAAATATCTGTTGCACAATCGGCAATGCCGGTCGCGAAAAGCGTTTTCCTGCTTTAATATACAATCGAATTTGTCAAAATTGCAAGATTTTGTTGCAGCAGGATTTTTCTCTGTTTTGGAGGTACAGAGAAATTTGTTTCTCGGTTTTAGTTCGAGAAATATTTTGAGTGTTTTCCAATGATTCTGCCGGATTCGTAGAGGATTTTATTGAGCCGCTCCGGCTCCGGCCCCGCTTTTAAGCCCAGGCGCATGTTTGGTGCAAATGATCAAGATCATCTGGCATGTGATTGGTTGCGCAGCGGGGCCGGGATCCTGCGCGGAGCTCTGCGCGCTTCCTCGTCCGCAAAAGAAGCGGACTCGGCGATCGCGCTCCGCTGGATTAAGCTTTAAACCTTCAACTTTTGACTTTTTACCTTTTAACTCTTTTTGCCAAACCCTGCTGTATTCCTTACTTTGCTCTGCTCAGATGAAAATAAAATCGCGAGCCTTTGCCCACCTGGCTCTGCACCTGTACCTGTCCACCGTGCGCTTCGATGATGTGTTTGACAATCGCCAACCCCAGGCCCGTGCCGCCGACCGCGCGCGAGCGCTCTTTGTCCACCCGGTAAAAACGTTCAAAAATGCGCGGCAGGTGGTTTTCCGGTATACCGCGTCCGGTGTCCTGCACATAGACCTCCACGCCTTCTCCGGCCTCGCGATACCCGATCTCCACTGTGCCGTTTTCAACATTGTACTTGATGGCATTTTCCGCCAGATTGGTGATAACCTGGCTGAGGTGCTCCGGATCTCCTTTGACCCAAACCTGGTTTTTGGCCTCAACGTTCGCGAAAGATAGAGCGATGTGTTGCTGTTCCGCTTTTTTCTGCAGTTCATCACACTGGTTGGCCAGAAAAGCATGCAAATCAAAAGATCGAATGGCCATCTTCATCTCGCCCGATTCGATTCTGGAAATGTCGATCAGGTCGGAGAGAAGATCGTTCAATCGCGACGATTGTTGATAGGCTTTGCCAATGAATTCTTGTTGCTGTTCTGCATTTTCAAAATGGCTGTGGAGCAAGGTTTCCAGATAACCGAGCAGAGTAAAAACCGGCGTGCGCAATTCGTGGGAAACATTGCCTAGGAATTGACTGCGCACCTGTTCGAGCTTGCGAAGCTGCACCATGTCCCGGCGTAATTTGTTGAGCATCTGATTGAGGTGGTCGGCGAGTTCTCCCAGCTCATCGCGGCTGCGGTGTTGAAAATTGACTTCCAGGTCGCCGCGTCTGACTTTTTCTGCAACCGCAGCCAGTTTTTGGATCGGGTAGGAGAGCCGACCGGCAAGCCAGAAGCTGAAACAACCGATCAACAACCATGCCGCCAATCCGGCGATGACAATCTGGCGGCGCAGGTCTTGGAACTGCCGTTGGATTTCCGCGAGCGGCAAAGCGATGCGAATGAAACGAACCATTTCGCCTTTCGTTTGCGGCAGGTAGTTGTGTTTGATGCGCAATGCACCGTAATAGAACGGCTCGTTCAAGGTCGAGCTCAAACGCTGGTCCGTGCCGAATCCTTCGTTGAGCGCCATGCGCACTTCGAGGCGGTTGCGGTGATTATCGACCAAGGCAAGCGAGTCGACGCTGATTTTCGAATCGAAGCGCACGACGCCGCTGGAGTCGATCAAGGTCAGACGAAAATGGCTGGTGTTCGCATACCGGCTCAATTCCTGATAATGCATCGGCTCAGCGATGCTGCCGAGCGCTGTATGCTGCAGCAGGTAATGGACTTGTTGCAGCTCTGTTTCCATATTTTGGGCAAGCCGTTGTTTGAAAAAACGTTGCATGCTTGCCAGAGTAAAAATCCCGACCGCCAGGCTCAAGGCGGCGATCAGCAAGAGATGGACCAGAGTCAGTTTTACGCGTAACGAGGGGTGGAACATTCGACTTTTCCTCCATCGAACGGCTAACGCTATTTATGCCGATTTATTTTTTTTGATGGGCGACAATGCGCGCTTCGATTAAAAAGATGACATCTTCAGCGATATTGGTGGCGTGATCGGCCAGCCGTTCCAGTTGGCGCGACAGCACGATCAGGTGGGCGCCTGGTTCGACCAACTGGGCATCGGATTGCATCTTGTCGATCAGCCAGTGAAAAGTATTGCGGCACTGCTGGTCCACCTCATCATCGCGCGCAATAACCTTGCCGGCCAACTCGAGATTGTTGTTCATGAACGCCTCAATGGCATCGCGCGCCATGCTGCGGGCCAGACTGCCGAGTTTCTGAATGCCGGAGTCAGTTAAAAGGTCGCGCTTTTGCAGCGTCTTCTGCACCCGTTTGACGATATTGACAGCAATATCGCCGCACCGTTCGAGTTGGCTGTTGATCATCAAGGAAGTCATGATAAACCGCAGATCGCCGGCTACCGGCTGAAAGAGAGCGATGATGTTTTCGCACTGCGCCTGGATCAGGTTGTCGTAGGCGTCGATTTCGCGGTCACGGTTGCGGACGAATTTGCACAATTCCAGATTGCCGGTCTGCATCGCCTGCATGGCGAATTCGAGCTGCACATCGACCAGTTCAGCCATCTGTTGGATATTTTTTTTCAGATTGGCCAATTCTTGGTTAAAATGGTTCTGCATACATCTTCCTTTTTAGAGGATAAAAGCGATTCCAGATCATCCAAAACGACCGGTTATATATTCTTCAGTCTGTTTTTTATTCGGGGCCGTGAAGATTTTGTTGGTTTTATCGACCTCGATCAATTGTCCGAGATAAAAGAATGCGGTGACATCGCTGATCCGGGCTGCTTGCTGCATATTGTGGGTGACGATGACGATGGTATAGCGCTCCTTGAGGGTAAAAATCAATTCCTCGATTTTTTGGGTGGCGATGGGATCGAGGGCCGAAGCCGGCTCATCCATCAAGATCACTTCGGGCTGCACCGCCAGCGCCCGCGCGATACACAGGCGTTGCTGCTGGCCACCGGAAAGGTCAAGGGCAGAATCTTTTAAGCGGTCGCTCACCTCATCCCAAAGAGCCGCGTCTTTAAGGCTTTGCTCGACTCGTGCTTCGATCATCGCCTTGTTACCCGCGCCGTTGATCCGCAAACCATAGGCGACATTGTCGAAAATCGACTTGGGAAAGGGATTCGATTTTTGAAAAACCATGCCTACCCGGCGCCGCAAATCGACGACATCGACAGCGCGATCATAAATATCCTCACCATCCAGCATGATCCGACCTTCAATATGCGTGTTGGGCAGGATTTCATTCGTGCGATTAAGCGAGCGCAGAAAAGTCGATTTGCCGCACCCGGACGGCCCGATCAAGGCGGTGACCTGGTTTTTGTCTATTTTGAGGTTGATGTCGCTCAATGCCTTGAAGGAGCCGTAATAGAAAGAAAATTTTTTGGCTTCTATTGCGATTTTTGCCATGAGGATTTCCTTTTGTGTTGCCGTGGATCAAACACGTTTGTATTTTTTGCGGAAACGGTATCGTATCCAGGTAGCCGATAAATTCATCAACAACACCAGCAAGACCAGCACCAGAGCAGTGCCATAGGCCAGCGGCCGCACTTTGACAATCTCGTGGTGTTGGGTAGCCATGATGAAAAGATGATAGGGAAGAGCCATGAATTGGCTGTCCAGCACCTTGGGAAACGACTCGAGATGCGGCCAGAAAAAGGCCACGCCGGTGAAAAGAATGGGCGCCGTCTCACCCGCGGCCCGCGCCAGACCCAGTATCGTGCCGGTCAGCATGCCCGGCAGGGCATAGGGCAGAACATTGGTCCGGATTGTCTGCCATTTGGTCGCGCCGAGCGCCAGCGATCCCTCGCGATACGACAGGGGCACGGTTTTAAGCGCCTCTTCGCTGGCGGTGATTGTCCAGGGCAAAGTCAGCAACCCCAGAGTCAAACCGGCTGACAGGATCGAAAGGCCCAAATTCAACATCAGGACAAATAAAGCAAATCCAAATAGACCATGCACAATCGACGGCACGCCTGAAAGGTTGCGGATCGCCAGACGAATTACCCGGACCAGTCGTCCCTGAATCGCATACTCGTTGAGATAGATCGCTGTGAAAACTCCGACCGGTACAGAAAAGACAACGGTGACCAGGCTGACCCAAAAAGTACCGACGATAGCCGGCCAGATACCGCCTTCAGTCATGCCCTTGCGCGGTTTGGCGGTGAGAAACTCCCAGCTGACGACACCAGACCCTTTGGATAAAATGTCCCAGATGATATAGAAGACAATAAACAACACTGCCACGACCGCGATCCGGAGCAACAAAAATCCCAGTTCTTGCTCTATTTTGCGCACCTCTATTTTCATCGCCTCACCTCTTGAAAACGCTGCAAAACCAGATCGCTGACCAGATTCACCAGAAAGGTCAGTATAAAAAGGACAAAAGCGATCACAAACAGCGAGTAATAGTGGGTGCCGCCTTGCACCGTTTCTCCCAGTTCAATCGCGATGGTGGCGGTCATGGTCCGCACCGGATCGAGGTAGCTGTGCGGCATGGCTGCGGCATTGCCGCAAACCATCAGCACGGTCATGGTTTCGCCAATGGCGCGCCCCAGACCGAGCATGATCGCCGCCACGATTCCGGAAAGAGCGGAAGGGATGGTCACCCGGATCAGCGTTTGCCATTTGTTGGCGCCCAGCGCCAGCGAGGCGCTCTTGAGTTCCTGCGGCACAGAGATGATGGCATCCTCGGAAATGCTGATGATCGTCGGCAAAGCCATGATCGCCAGCAAAATCGAGCCATTGACGGCATTCAATCCGCTCGAAGTGTGGAACAAACGGGCCAGAAGAGGATTGAGGACGACCAAGCCAAGAAAGCCAACAACCACTGACGGGATCGCCGCCAGAATTTCAATAACGGGCTTGATGATTTCCCGCAAACGGTTTCCTGCCACATCTGCAAGCCAAGCCGCGGTGGCGATGCCGATCGGCACCGCGATGGCCATCGCGCCGATCGAAACCATCAGTGTGCCCACCAACAGCGCACCAATGCCGTAGCGCTCTTGCACTGGCGAAGTCGGATCCCATCGGCTCTCGGCAAACGCTTTCACTCCCAGCTCTTTGACTGCCGGCCAGGCTTGCAGCAGCAAGAGGATGAAAATGCCAAGCAACACCAGCACGGCGAGCAAACCGTTGAGAAGAAAGAATTTTTCGATGGCTTGTTCTTTCAGCCGGCTTCCCAGGGTGCGGCTGTTGATTTTGCTCATATGTTTTATTCCATGCAATGGGCAAAAAGCGCCGGCAGTCGACCAGCGCTTTTTGCCATTTCGCAATCAATGGGATTTCCCGCCATGATCTTTGCAGGTTTTGGCGTTGTCCTTAGAATCCCGCTTTTTTGTTGTTATCCAGATAGACTCCGGATACAGGGTAGAAACCCATTTCTTCGACTATTTTCTGTCCGTCCGGGCTCAAAATAAAACCGACGAAACTCTTTACATTGGCCTTGGGTTTGCCGTTGGTGTACTGATACAGAGCGCGGGCAATGGGATATTTGCCATTGGTGATATTCTCTTTGAGCAACGGACTGACCGGATTTTTGTTGCCGTTGTCGATGTCCAGAACTTTAATGCCGGAATGGACCTCGCCGTTCTCCGCAAAAACATATCCCACACCGCAATAGCTGATAGCCGCTTTGTCGGCGCTGACCGCTTCGATGATCTGGGCGTTACCGTTCATCTGTTTCATTTTTGCCGAATAGTCCTTGTTGCCGAGCACGTGCTCTTGAAAGAAGACATAGGTTCCGGAACTGGGCTGCCGCCCATAAAGCGATATCGGCAGATTGGGTCCGCCCAGATCTTTCCAGTTGCTGATCTCGCCGCGAAAGATTGCGCCGACCTGTGCCATGCTCAGCGATTGAATCGGATTGTCGTGATTGACAATCACCGAAAGGGCATCAATGCCAATTGCGATTTCGACAGCCAGCACGCCATTTTCCTTGGCTGCCGCGTATTCTTTTTCTTTCATCGGCCGCGAGGCATCGGCGATTTGGACCTTGTTGGCGATCAGGGCGGCGATGCCGACACCCGACCCGCCGCCGGTCACCGCGATCGCTGTTTTCGGATCTTTTTCCATATAGACTTCGGCCAGACGCTGCACCAGATTGACCGAAGTGTCAGAGCCTTTGATCTGAATGAAATTCTGCGAAACTGCAGATGTGGTCACTCCCAATACTGCCAAGAGGATGACGAACAGTCGTTTGTTCATGATGGGTTCTCCTTTATATTCGATTGTTTGCGAATGATTCGCCTTGCAATGGAAATGTTTATTCACGGGTGCTTGGTTGTTTTTTTGTTCATTTATGCAATCATGGCTGACGGTTATTCGCCGACCAGTTTGCCGGAGTTGAATTTGGCATAAAGAGTCAGACGGCCGGTGAGGTCGGTTTTGCTGTCCGCCTTGGTGTATTGTTTGATCAATACGTTGGGCATGATGTGAATGCCGGCCTCGGGAATGTAGTCCAGTCCAAGGATGATCAGGGAGTTTTCGTCATCTGCACCGTTGCCACTCAGAGTGCCGTTGGCAAATTTGGTGTAAACCGTTTCGCTCTGATTGGGATCATAGACGTCATAGCGGGCATATGCTTTCACTCTCGGAATGGGAGTGATCAACGAACCAAAGAACGAATAGCCTCCTTTGACCACGTCTGCCTTGTCATAACCGACCAAATTGCCTTCAGCGATCTGGCCATTTTCGATGCCAGACTCTCGATTGGTGCGCTGAAAAACTTCGGCGCCGACTGTGAAACGCGGCTGATCATAACCAATAAAGGCCTTCCACGTCATATAACCTGTGGAACCGAGATAATCTTTGCCGGCGCTCATGACCGCAGCGGTTTGCAGCTCAGCTGGATCCTGTTTTTCGTAATCGACATAGCCTTCGATCATCAAACCTTTGGCAGGGGTGAGCCACAGGGCATAGCCGATTTTCTTGAAGCGATCGCCTTCTGACGCCCCATAGCCGGTACCGTTCATCACGGTCAACCAATGGTGGAGCAAGGGATTGAGGTCGCCTTTCAATCCCAAACCCATGTCAGCAGAAGAACTGATTTTGTTCAGATCCATGATCGTTTTTTCGATAGACCGATAGCCCCAAAAATCTTCGCTGTTTTTGAAAGCATTGGTCTCCGCAATGCCGATATAGAGCTTGTGTTTGGGAAGGAGATTGCCCCATTCGATAAAGGCATGTTTGACGAACGGGTTGATTTTGCTGGTGCTGCCATAGCTGCCGTGCTCTGACTCGAGCCGGAAACGCAGCTTGATGGCGTCGGTAATGTTGTTCTCATAGGTAAAATAGACGCGGCGCAATTGGAAAGCATTGCGATCGATCTCTTTCGGATTGTTGTTGTCGAGGTTGTAATAATAGTCGGCAAACACGACGCCATCGATTTTCGATTTCGTCTGGGCATGGCTGACCGTCATTGACAAGGCAAAAACGATCAGAATAAGCAGCATTGATGTGGTTTTCATTTTTCCTCCAGCAAAAAAGGTTTTGTCGGCCATTTTACAATCGGCACGGCTCAATATAGTTGACGAATGTTAACTGTTGATGAAGCTCATGTTAAGTTTGGGTAAAGTATTTTTCTCACCTCCTTTTTTCTTATGTTGGGCTTGTTACAGCAAAATATAAAGCAGCAATGTTAACGGGTGATGAAGACCATGTTAAATAATCGTAAAGTTGGCAGGAAGCGCAAGTCGGAAGGCCGATTTTCATGTCTTGTTTTTTCCTTTTTCTTTTCCAATTTTACTTCTAACTTTGGGTTGTTATCAGCGGTGTCCCGTCTGACGACGGGACACGACCGGGTTGTCTCTGCAAATCAAATAGCAAATCTTACAAAGGGGAGTGCAATTCGCATGAAAAGTCTGTTGTGGTTGACTGCCTTGCTCGGCCTGAATTGTTCGCAGAGCATCGATCCGGCATCGCTGCGCCTTGCCGGACGGCAGGATCTGGAAATTGCCCTGGACGACAACCTCACCACACCGACCTTGCTCAGAGGTCAGCTTGCTGATCTGTCGAATGTCAAAAAAGAAAATCGACCTGAACCGCTGCTGTTGTTCTTTACAGAAAATGCCGAATTATTTAAACTGCTGGCTCCGGACAGCGAACTGCGCCTGCTGCGCAGCGATGAAGATGAACTGGGATTCGTCCACTATCGCTATGCACGGCTGCATCGAGGTGTGCCGATCTACGGCGACGAATTGATCGTGCATGTTGACGACAAAGCTCGGCTCTATATGGTCAACGGATCGTATCATCCATCGATAGTCAAAGACGACAGCGAGGCAGGCGCTGAACCATCAAACCAGGCCGCCAGCAGCGATTCCATCCTGTCGGCTCAGCAAGCCACTGACCTTGCTCTGGAAAAGGGGAGCAGCCACAAGATGCAAGCCGTTGACAGTGTTGAATTGGTCTATTATCCTGTGGACAAAAACCTCAGCTTGGCCTGGTATGTCACTCTGAAAGGCGGGATGAACAAATGGGATTATTTTATCGATGCTCATGACGGTCGTGTTCTCTTCGAGCAGGACCGCCGTCGATTCTGATGTGATTTTTACCGGCAGGCACCGCCAAATCGCTGCCGGCTTGTCAAAATGAAGACAATTCCGCAACACGCGTGGCAACGGTTCATACGCACCGCCTCCAAAGGGGAGAGGATCTGCTATTCGACATCAACACTTTATGGGTAAAGGAGAAACAAAGTTGAGACATTTTCGTTTTGCATTGTTGCTCGCCTTGATCATCTCTGTCGCACCGCTTGCCGCGGCAGCGCGCAAGGGGGCTGATCATCAAAAGACGCAAAAAAAGCCTGAACAGACTCGCTCTTTGCCGGATCTCCGCAGCGCCGGGCCGGTGTGGAAAAAGAGCACAGCGCCGCGGCCGACAAAGCAGTTCCACGGCATGTTCCAGCAAGCCCTTGCTCCTGCCGAAAATGTCCTGGCTGTGGCTGCCGAGCGAAGCCTGTTGGTGCGGGATGTGCAGGTGGCGGAAAACGGCACTCTCTTTTTTATCAGCGGCGAATTGGGCCGTGCAGCCCAACTTGAATCCGTACCACTTTCAACCTTGATGGTGGAGTCGGTGTCGGAAAATGGCCCGATTCAACGCGATCTGCAGTTGGCGCAGAGCTGGCTCTCGACCTTTTCTGCAGCCATGAAAATCGACCAGCCGGCGGCGGAATTTGCTCTGATTCGCCATGAGACCGATGATCTGGGCATGCGCCATCTCCGCCTGCAGCAATCCTATCAGGGAGTGCCGGTATGGGCCAATGAGCTCTATGTCCATATCGACCCCACCGATCAAGTCTATACGGTGAATGGCCGTTATGCGCCGACGCCTGCCGGGATCGATCCCGGGAAAGAGGGAATCGACAGCGATCAGGCTGTGCAGGTCTGCCGCGCCTATCTGGCTGAACTCGATTTGCTGCACGACATTCCGGCGAACATGACCAAATTGCTTCGTTTCAGCGAGCCGATCAGCAAGAAAACGATCTGGATCGACGAGCAGGATAGACCCCATCTGGTTTGGCAAGTCGAACTCTACGCCAATGTCCGCGATTGGTTTACCCTTATGGTCGACATTGAAACCGGACAGGTGCTGAAAAAATACAGCAACACCATGTCTGAAGGCAGCGTCAATGCCTCAGGGATCGACCTGAGCGGCTCCTCGCGCTCGTTCCGCGCCTATGAGGAAGACGGCACCCATTATATGCTGAGCGATCTCAATGAGCTCTCGGGAGGCGCGGCAAATTTGCCCGACGATCCGACAGGCGGTCTATTTGTCATCGATTTGCAGAACAACGATCCCACCGAAATGGCGCAATATTACTTTGTTACTTCCACTTCACCCTCCTCCTGGGGCGATCGGGCTGCAGTTTCGGCTATGCACAATTTGTCGACCGTTTACAATTATTACAAGAACACCCATAACCGCCGGGCGATCGATGGAAGGGCATCGACGATCATGACAGTGATCAATGTGACTGAAGGTGGCCTGGCAATGGACAATGCCTACTGGAATGGTTCAGCGATTTTCTGGGGCAACGGCAGCGATTACTTTTCGTCTCTGGCCGAAGCGCTGGATATCTGCGCGCACGAATTGACCCACGGGATCACCGAATACACCGCCAACCTGATTTATCAAGATCAACCCGGCGCTCTTAATGAATCATTTTCCGATTTTTTTGGCGCCATGGTCGACCGCGATGATTGGATTATGGGCGAAGACATCATGCTGCCCGGGATGGGCAGCGGTCTGCGCGATCTATCCAATCCGCATAACCGCAACATGCTCGATCAGCTGCCCATGACCATGGACGAGTATGTCTATACCTCCAGCGATTACGGCGGTGTTCATACCAATTGCGGTATACCCTGCTATGCCGCCTACCTGATCGCAGACCGTATCGGCAAGGATAAAACAGAAAAAATCTACTACCGGGCACTGAGCTCTTATCTCACGCGCCAATCGCAGTTTATCGACGCCCGCAAAGCGATCGAACAATGCGCGATCGATCTGTACGGCAGCGGATCAGAACTCGAGGCCGTCAAATCTGCTTTCGATGCCGTCAAAATCACCACCAGCAGCGGTGGTGGCGGCGGCACGACGCCCAGCGGTGCCGGTGATAATGAAGTCTTGCCGACCACCGGCGGCACCCAGTGGATCGCTTTTGTCCGCGATGACCTGCGGGTTGGGCTCTATGATTTGAACAGCCAAAAAGAATATGTTCTGAATGTTCGCGTCAAGAGCAAGGATTACAATTGGACCCAGTTTTCCACCACTGCAGACGGCAATTATCTCTATTTCATCGACGAAAACGGCGTTTTTACCCGAGCCAATATGCAGACCGGAACCACTGAGACCTTTGACGATATCTATGTCAATTCGCCCGGCGATCTCTGGAATGCCGCGATCTCGCGCGACGGCCTGTTCGTTGCCTTTACTTCCAGTTATGAAAATGACAACAACATCTATCTGCTCATATCGGGCCAGCTTTATTATCTGACGCTCGATTTGCCCTCCACGCAGGAAGGCATCAGCAGTTCGACCATCCAATATCCTGATGTGCTCAATTGGTCCCCCAATGCCAAATATCCCAAACTGGCGTTCGATGCGTATAATCAGGTGACCCTGCCATCCGGGGCTGTCCGCGATTGGTGGAGCATGGGGGAGATCGATTTCACCGGCGATGAACTGCAGATCTACTCGCTGTTGCCCGCTCAACCTGTCGGCATCAGCGTCGGCAATGTGCAGTACAGCTCCACTGATCCCGACCGCATCGCTTACAGCATGATCGATGACGAGTCGGAGTATTGGGATGTCCATATCGTCAATTTTGCTGAAGTCGATCAGGATCTTTTTCTGCAGTTTCCCGGCCGGGATGTGGAGCGGCCGTCCTTCTCTCCGGATGACCAGCTGATCGTCGTCGACCGCTTTTCCGATAAAAAACTGCTGATTCTCGATCTCGCTTCGCTCAATTTTTCGCTTCTCAATCTCACCACCGGCGCGCGCTATCCGGAATGGTTTGTAACCGGCGGCAACTACGATCTGGCGGTCGAGCCCGAAGCGGCGAGCCAACCCGCTGAATTCGCCTTGCACGCCAATTATCCCAATCCATTCAACGCCGGCACCATCATCACCTACTCGTTGCCCGAACAAAGTCGGATAAAAGTTGCTGTATATGACATGCAGGGACGGTTGGTGCAGGTGCTGG
This sequence comes from bacterium, assembly GCA_029565675.1. Taxonomy (GTDB): domain Bacteria; phylum Zhuqueibacterota; class Zhuqueibacteria; order Residuimicrobiales; family Oceaniaggregativiventaceae; genus Sulfursilanivivens. Next base: position 15,144 of record JAKQNP010000014.1, on the reverse strand, counting down.
TGGACGGCGTCGAATCCGCCGGAAGCCATCAGGTGAACTGGAATGCCAGCGCAACCGACGGTCGGCCTCTCTCTTCCGGCGTCTATTTCTGCCGTCTGGAAACGGAAAACGGCTTTCGCGCCGGCCAAAAGATGATTCTGGTCAAGTGACCTGAATTAATTGTTCTTTCGCCGGATGTCTGTGCCAGGTGTTCAATGAGTGTGGCGGCAACCCGGCGGGGTCATTGCAAACGGGCTGTCGACAAACAGCCTGTTTTTATACCGGCAAAAAATAGCTCTGACGCCTCCGGCCTCCTCGGCGACGCGCCTGCCCACCGACCTGCGCAGCGGCCGGAACAAGACCATGGCGCGTCGCCTGCGGGGTCCTGCGGCGGCTGCGCGCGCCTCCTCGACCGCAAGAGCAGCGGTCTGCGGGGTCGCGCTCCGCTCTGTGTGGTGTAAATGCCTCTGAACATCGATCAACTTTTTCGTCTATCAGGGCTGAAATTCGGTGTTACATTATGAATTCGACAGAACTTGCCACTTTTATGTTTGGACATGTTGGTATAGTCATCGGCAACATCGTCGACCAGCAGGTCGATGCAATCGTCAATGCCGCCAACTCGTCGCTCATGGGTGGTGGTGGGGTCGACGGCGCCATTCATGCTGCCGGCGGGCCGCAGATACTCTGTGAATGCCGCGAACTCCGCCGCACATGTTACCCTCAGGGCTTGCCTGCCGGCCAGTCGGTCATCACCTCAGGCGGCAATCTGCCGGCGCATTATGTGATTCATACCGTTGGCCCTGTTTATGGAAGAAATGCAGGACGTGATGCAGAACTGCTGGCTGCCTGCTATCGCAACTCGCTTGCGGTTGCCATGCAGCACAATCTGCGCACCATCGCCTTCCCGGCCATTTCCACCGGTGTCTACGGTTACCCGCGCGCAGAGGCCGCGGCCGTGTCGTCCGAGGCCATCCAAGCTTTTCTCGGCAGCGAAAAGAGTCTGGATAACGTGCGACTTGTTTTTTATCAGCGCGCCGATGCGCAAATTTTTCTCCAGAACCATCGGTTCACATACCCCTGAGCGTCTCAACCCCGATTTGCCGGTTATTGTCATTCGAAATCCGGTTTGCTTGGCAACTCCAATCGCGTTTCTGTACATGCCAGCTCGCGGTCCAATTTTATTACCGCTAAGGAAGACGACAAGATATCCGCGGGTGTATCGATTCTCGGAAAAAAAGAAAAAGGAAAAACATGTGGTGGAAAACAATCCTGTGGGTATTTTTTGGACTTGCAGTGCTCATCGCGGGCCTGCTTCTCTACGGATCTTTTCGCTGGCAATCCCGTACGAAAAAGATGCATGCTGACCTGGATGGTGCGCGACGCACGGTTGCACCGTCGATCTACAGTCCCAATGAACTGGTCGATTTGCCCGCGCCGGTGCAGCGATACTTTATGGCCGTTCTCAATGAAGGACAACCGATGGTGACCGCAGTTGCGGTTGAGCACACCGGGACCTTCAACCTGAGCGAAACGGGAGAAAACTGGACGCCTTTCACCTCTGTACAGAGAGTCGTGATGCAACGCCCGGGATTCGATTGGGAGGCCCGGATGTCGATGATGCCGGGTTTGACCGTTCGCGTGCACGACGCTTACATCGCTGGCGAGGGAATTCTGCAAGTTTCGCTGTTCGGCCTGATCCCTCTGGTGAATTTGCGCGGCACCCCGGCGGCGGCGCACGGCGAATTGATGCGCTTTCTCGCTGAAGCAGCCTGGTATCCCACCGCTCTGTTGCCAAGCCAGGGCGTGCAATGGCAAGCGATCGATGACTCTTCGGCGGTGGCGACCCTGGTCGATGGGGTTACGGAGGTCAGCCTGACCTTTTGCTTTGGCGAAGGTGGTTTGATCGAGTCGGTGCGGGCGCAAGCGCGCGGCCGTATGATCGGAGATGCGATCATGCCCACTGCATGGGAAGGCCGGTGGCATGACTACCAGATCAAAGAAGGGATGCGCATTCCCCTGCAAGGCGAAGTCGCCTGGCTTCTTCCCGAGGGGCGGAAACCCTACTGGCGCGGAAGCATCGCCCGTGTCGCTTATGAATTCGCACCCTGAAGGTCAGCTCGAGCCGGAATTCAAGAAAAGAGCAATGACTTGTTTTCCATCTTTCAATATCAGAGGCATGGATGAAAAGAGCCTACAAATTGTTTTTGGTCCTGTTCACTGCCATTGCGTCGGTGTTCGCTTACAGTGTGTTGTTCGGCAAACTCTTTCCTTATTCTCCAATTGTGATCGGATTTGCCAGAAATGAGCTCGACAATGCGATCGTCTACACCCAACCGGGTGCTGAATTTACCCAAGTAGATGAGATCGATCAATATATCCCATTGGTGGAGCGGTTTCATGCCCTCGAATTCAAAATGAAACCGCGTATTTTTCTGTTTGCCGACGAGCGAACCTATGCCAGGCGCTCGCTATCCAAAGCGCGGTTTTGTGCTTTTTATAACGGTGCTATCGTGGTTTCACCGTGGGCGCAACGCGAGGCAAACGACGGGATTATATCGATGGAAATTTATTTGCGCCACGAATTGTCCCATTCGCTGCTGTTCCAGCACGCCGGACTTTTCAACTCTATGCGTTATCCCAAATGGCTCCTCGAAGGCATCGCGGTCTATAGCACCGGGCAGATGGGAACATCCTGGTACCCGAGCAAAACGGTAACCTATGAAGCCATCCGGAGCGGCAACTTTTTGCATCCACAAGATTATCACACCAAAGCCCAAAACCGTGCTGAACTCGACGTGCCGAACCGGATTGCCTTTATCTACTCAGAATTCGGCTGCCTGGTCGATAATCTCATAAATACTTACGGCATGGAAAGATTTCATTCCTATATGATCGAGCTGTTGTCAGGAGAGGATCATGATGTGGTGTTTTGCAATGTTTTTGAAGTGGATTTTGCGGTTTTTATAGACAGATTCCTGCAAATGGTGTCGAAAAGCGCGTTTACAGCGTGAATCGTTAGTCGGCCCCAATGTGAGGTCAATAATGCGAAACAGGTCAGTGGATGCAAAGCATCGGTTGGTTGAAACGATCCGCTGGATCGCCCGTGTCTGGTCGGTTCTGAGTATAGGGATGATTCTTCTTTTCTTTATCGGCGAAGGATTCGATCCAGTCCGGATCGAAGCGGAAGAATGGCTTGGGCTGTTTTTTTCCCCGTTTGCGGTCTGCGCCGGGATGATCATCGCCTGGCAGAAGGAAATTTTGGGCGGTACGATTGCTGTTGCCGGACTGGGATTTTTCTATCTGCTCAATTTGTTGACGGTTGGCAGATTTCCATCGGGATGGTTTTTCTTGCTTTTTTCACTTCCCGGTCTTCTCTTTCTGGCCTGTGGGCTGCAATCCCGACGTACCACTCTTTTTCTGCCGGAAAAACGCCGGCAATACAACTGATCACCGGCTCGGCCGCGATAATACAGCAACCGAATTCATCGACAAAGGCACTGCAATGACTGCGAATATACTCTGGATTGGTTTGGGAATCGCTTTGCTCTACGGTGGCGCTGAAATTTTGGTTATGGCATGTGTCTCTTTCGCCCGTCGACTTAAAATCTCACCATTGCTGATCGGACTGACGATTGTAGCCTATGGAACGAGCATGCCGGAACTGGCCACCAGCGTTGTCGCATCCCTTCGCAAAAATTTAGACATTGCATTGGGCAATATCGTCGGGTCAAATGTGTTCAATATTCTGGCGATTCTGGGGCTGGCGGCGACGATTTCGCCGATGCAAAGTGCAGAATTCTCTGCGATTCACATCGCCGTCAGGGTCGGTTTGTCTTTTCTCTTGTTGCCGTTGATCTGGTCCAACAATCAATTGAATCGCTGGGAAGGCGGCATTCTGCTCATTGTGTATGGTGTCTATTTCGGCTCTTTGCTGCTCTGAACAGGAAGGGGATTCAGCCAAAACGCTAAAAAGACATGAGCGATAAACTACTCTGGGCTGCAGTTGCTTATGGCCATTGGAGCAGGTTCAAAATCTGCCCCAATGGCCATAGCGTTTGTACTTTTGGTGCTTTTTCGATCAGTCCTATCGCAACAACAGGACTTTGCGTGTCGCCGTGTGCCGGTTCGCTTCCATTCTAACGATATAAATGCCGCTGCTCAGTGGCCGCCCCTGGGCGTCGGTGCCGTTCCATTCTATCCGATAGACCCCGCCGGCGCGCACATCATCCCATAACACTTTTATCCGTTCGCCCAGGAGATTGTAGACCGCAATGTTGACCCGGGCGGAATTCTTGACCTCGTACTGCATAACGGTCGTTGGATTGAAGGGGTTGGGGAAATTGGGCGACAGATAATAGTCTTCCGGATTCTCAACCAGATTTTCTGCATCGTGGTTGACCGCTACGACATCCACGGGCAATGCAGTCAACCGTTCGACAGATTTTAAGGTCTGATGCCCGTCATACCCGCCGGTCACCAGAATCGTGCCGTCCAGAAGAGATGTGGCTGCATGTGCCGTTCTCGGGGTTATGAGATCCTCGGCGGGGTAGTAGTAATTGTTATCCGGATCATAGATTTCACAGATTTGCAGCACGCTGTCTGCCCTTCCGCCAGCCAACAACACATGGCCGTTGTTCAACAGGGTTACCGAATGATCGAATCTGCGGCTGACCGGCATGGTTCCGGTCGGGGAAAATTGGCCTGTTTGCCAGTCATAGAGCTCATCTGTGCGGGTCTTGAAGAGTCCGCCGCTGATCAAGACTTTGCCGCTGGGCAGAAGAATCGTGCGATGGCTTGTGGTAGCGGAGTTCATGTCGCCGGCTGATGAAAACTGATCGGTTGACGGATCGTAGATTTCGCAGGACCGCAAGGCAATTGCATTTCCCGGCGTGGTGCTCTGTTGTCCACCGCACAAAAAGACCTTGTCGTTCATCAACAGGACCGACTGGTGGCTGGAACGATCTTCCAGGAGCGAATCGGCCATAGAGAATAGTCCGGATTGTGGATCATAGATTTCGACAACGCGATGGGTTTGGCTGTTGGCGTCATCCTGTCCGCCTGCGATCAGCACGCGGCCGTCGTTCAGACGCGTGGCAGTGTGGAAACAGTGCGGCACCTCCGTGCTGTCTGTGGAGCTGAAAGCACCGGTGGATGGATCATAAAGCTCTGCGACCCTCTCCGCACCCCTGCCTCCGACGACCAGAACCCGGCCGTCTTGCAGCAAGGTGGCGGTTGAACCCCAGCTGTGGCTGGCGAGTGTCGTGCCGGTCTCCGAACAGCTGCCCGCGACGGGGTCATACAGCTCCGCAGAATTGCCCGCATAGCCGACGATCAGCACTCTGCCATCCTGCAACAGCGTTGCGGTGTGAAACTGGCGGGCATTCAACAAATCACCGCTGGCGGTCCAGGTGCCTTTGGCATAGGAAAGCGGATTTTCGCCGGTGTCGTGCAAGATTTCACCCTCCACCATGGTCAACTGGGGATGCAGGTCTCCCAGCTGGGTCGGCTCCATGGTGTAAAGATCATGCGACCAGATGACCAGATCGGCGTATTTTCCCGGTTCCAGCGAGCCGGTCACATTTTCCGAAAAGCTGGCATAAGCTGAACCCATGGTGTGGATGCGCAACGCTTCTTGTGGAGTGAGTTTTTCTGATTGCGTCAGCGGCGTACCTTCGGCTGTGCGACGAATAACAGCGCCGCGAAACGCCCATTGCGGCTCCTGATAGGGCGATGCCGGGACATCACAGCCAAATGCCAGCTGAATGCCCATGTTCAACATGGTCTTGAACGGCAGCAGATTCTCCATGGCGGCACTGCTGGTCATTTCAGTATAGGCCTTGCCGTACCAGGGAATCCATTGCGGCTGGGTGGAGAGGATGATATGCGACGCACTCATCCTCTGAATGGCCTGGGATGTTGGAAACAAACCGTGTTCGATGCGAAAACGCGGATCAGGTCGCGGATTGGCTTTCATCGCTTCTTCATAGGCGGTAATGGTCATATCGATGCCTTCATCGCCGCCCACATGGGTGGCGATTTGCAGACCGGTATCGTGCAATTTTCGCACGATCCGGTTCAGGGTTGCCTGATCGTGATAGGGATAGCTGATCTCTGAAGCATACAGGGTCTTGTCATAAAAGAGCACAGTTTTGGCAGCCAGACCACCATCCATCGCCAGTTTCCAACCGCCGAATTTGAATCGTCCATATTCGATTGGCTGCAGTCTGGCAATCAGCGAGTCTGCTTCTTGTTCGGTGTCGATAAGCAACAAGGCATAGACGCGCACTTTTAGCTTGCCTTCTTCGGCGAATTGTTTGTAGAGAAGCAGATCCTTGACTTGTCCGACAATAACGTCCTGCACCGATGTATAGCCTGCCTGCAGACAAAGATCCTGCCCGACCTGGATGTCGTTCAATTTATCTGCATCGCTGCGGTCGCCGTAACCGGTGGCATACTGGCCAACCAGATTCTCGGCGCCATAATGGGATAGAATGCCGTTGGGCTGGCCGTTTTCATCGTGCCCGATCAGACTGCTGGGCGGATTGGGAGTGCTGCTGTCGATACCGGCGATCGCAAGCGCCAGCGAGTTGACAACCGAATACTGTCCGCTGCAATGACGGAGGTAACAGGGATTTTTCGGCGCCACCGCATCCAAATCCCAGCGCGTCAGCGTTTCATCGGACTGCATGATGAACCCCTGATTCGCGGAAACCCATTCTCCCGAGTCCAGCTCCGCGACAGTTTCGGTTACCACCCGCAAGAGATCGGCTTTCGATTTGACAACCGGCATGCGGATATTGAGATAACCTGGCCAAAATTGCGCGCCATAGTACATCATATGGTAATGGGAATCGATCAACCCAGGGGTGACCGTCTTGCCGTGCAAATTTATTTTTTTGCAGTATGGACCTGCAAAGCCTGCAATCTCTGTCGATCCGCCGACCGCCAGCACCCTGCCGTCCTTGATCGCCATTGCCTCGCAGATGCGGTCTTCACTGTCGACGGTGATGATTTTGCCGTTGTAAAGAATCAAATCAGCCGTTCCTTGGGCAAAAAGCGGCCCGAGAATGACGAACAAGAACAGCACGAGAAAACGTCGTCGCATGGCCATCGCAGTTCCTCCTGGAAGATAAGATTTGAAGTGGAACGGTTGGTTCACTCGCGGGTGAGGCAAAAGTGTGGGGGAAGTGGGAGTGGTTGTACTCTTCTTTAGTATATTGCACTAATTAGATAAAAGCAAGAAAAAACAGCAAGTTCTTACCTGCACTGAGGAGAAAGAGCGAAAACCGCCAAGATCTTTTCCGGTCGATCTCGTATGTCGAGCAGAAACCTATTGAAAAGACGGCAAAATCAGCCTCTGTTTTCTCCGTATTGAGAAAAATCTGCGCTTGTTGCGCTGTACAAGAGCTGCTATTGCGATTGTTTAACCGTCCTTATGCGGTTGCACAAATGGCGGTTTTCACCCTCTGTGTATTGCCATCAGATTGATTTTCTGTGAGATTTGGTGCTTCGCACTGAATCCCGGATAATACTGCCATTGGATTGTTGCAACTGGCGCAGTTGTCGGTATCAGATTGTGAATTTACTGGACAGAAACGGGATGAAGGTTCGTTTAAAAGGCACTCCAAATCAGATAGAGGCCTCCAAGTATGACCAGTAGACCGCAGGTTTTCTTCAAGATGAGTGCACCTTTGGTGCGTTCGTTCCAGTTGAGGGCTTTTTGCAGCGCACCGGTAAATGTGCCGGCGAGCACGATAATCGAGCAATGGCCAATGGCATAGAAAAGAACCAGCAGCACAGCAAATACCGGTTTTGTCGAAGCAATGCTGAAAGTGATTCCCAGGATTGGCGCCATAAAGGCAAAGGTGCAAGGCCCAAGAGCAAGACCAAACAGCAAACCGATTAAAAAAGCAGCCCACAAGCCATGTTTGTTCATTTTGGGACGGTTGGCGAAAGCAAGAAAGGGCAGCTTGATCCATTCCAGCAAGTGCAGGCCCATTACAAAAAATATCACTGCCACAACATAATTAGCAGTTTTGCCGATGTCTCCCAAAATTCGTCCCAAAAGTCCGGTGATCAAGCCGATAAGAGCGATGGTGAACAGAATACCGACCGCAAAAAGAGCGGACAAATAAAATGCGCGTTTTTTTTCCCGCACACCCTGTCCATTGATAAAACCGACGATCAGAGGAATGGATGATAGATGGCAAGGGCTGAGCGCAATGCTCAGGATTCCCCAAATCAACGACGCCAGAAAGGCGACTGCCACAGAACCGCTTAAGCTTTCAGTTAACCATACAAAAAGATTGTTCATTCTCTGGCTCCAATAGGTCTATCTGTTACAATCGGACTAAATCAATGCGGAATAGTCGGTTTTCTTCCGGGATGGCGCACCAGAGCCACTACTTGGACTTCTTGACCCCCTGACGCTCGAGAATCTCGATCAACTCATTTTTCGGGAAAAACCCTTCGTGGCGGAAGTATTCTTTCCCTTCCCGGTCGAGAAAAATCTGTGTGGGGATGACTCGGATGTTGTATTGTCTGGCAAACGGCTGACCCTCGGCGGTCCAGACATCATGAAAAACCACCTTTACTTGATCGGCATATTCTTTTTCGATTTCATCCATAATCGGTTGCATCATTCTGCATGGAACGCATTTGACCGATCCCAGCTCGATGAAGGTGACCAATAAGGCCGTGGAATTTTTTTTATCAGCGGCTGAATGGGTTGTGGTTGATTTTTCCTTGTCTGCTGGTTCCGTTTTGTCTGACCTACAGGCTGATGTAAAAGAGAGCAGAAAAACGTAAAGGATAGACAACAAAAAGAGTCGTTTCATTTTCAACCTCACAAAATGTGGTTTTTGTTGAAATACACTTGTCGCTTTCGGAAATTAGCCTTTTAACCAGGCGAGAATGTCCTTCTCCAATGGCAGGTTGCCTGCACTTTTGACTTGTCCATCGATTACCAATCCTGGCGTCATCATGATGCCATAGGAAAGCAAATCGTCGATTTGCGTCACCTTTTCCAGTTCGATGGCGATTTGATTCTGTTCTGCTACCTTGCGCACCCTTTCCTCGAGCGCGCGGCATTTTGCACATCCTGTGCCGAGGACTTTTACTTGCATTTTCGATTTTCTCCTTTTCCTTATATTACCTGAGATGTCTGTACGATAAAAGTGATAGAATCTGTTGCGGATTTCATCGCGTATACGGCGAAATTCAGCCAACACCTGTTCCTCGCTGCCGATTGCTTTGGCTGGATCGTCAAAGCCAAAGTGCAAACGGTGTTTGACCGAACCGAGAAACACCGGACAGGTTTCATTGGCATGGTCGCAGACCGTGATCACATAGTCAAAGGATTGATCGATAAAGGCATTGGCGTTTTTCGGCCGTTGCTTGCTCAAATCAAAACCAATTTCGCGCATGACCGTTAAGACCAAAGGGTGAACGCGTTCTGCAGGTTCGGTTCCAGCGGAATCGACAGAGATTTGGCTGTCAAAAGAGCGCAAAAACGCCTCAGCCATCTGGCTGCGACAGGAATTTCCGGTACAGAGAACAAGAATTCGCATCCATCCTCCTGACGCTCTGAATTATTCCTGGACACTGATTTTGATGTGAATTTCTTGCGGCAAGGCCAAACGGGACGATGTCTGAATCGTCTTAAATATTCCGGCTGGCACCACACAACCGGCGCAACATCCGCTCAACTGGTCGCGAGCCAGCGACAGCACATTGTTTTGCGCGCCAAACACTTCCGCATAGGCGTCAACTGGGTTGTGTTGTTTGATCGTTTGGCTGAGGGTTTTAATCTTTTCGCAATCGCTTTCGATGTGCAGCTCGACGTTCTGGCCATCAATGCAATCGGCCTGCACCAGTGTGTTAAAGCCGCAGACCCCTGCTTTGATTTGTGCAACTGTTTTCATCCAATCCGTTCCCTTTTAAGTGAACATCAGACAGAGTTTTTTTGATTTATTGCCGTGCCGCAAGAGTTTACACCGCGCTTCACACGTGGAATTTCAGTCAAATTCCACCTCGAGCGCCTCTTACAATAAAAGTGAAACTCTGCAAAATGGGCAGATTCTTTGTGATGGAAATCGTATGGAAGATTTCGATTAATTTTCGTATAATGGTTTCTGTCAATTCGGTAATTAGCGAAATATAAAAATAATAGTGAAAAAATCAAGCAAATTGTATTGTTGACACAAAATGGTGCCGTAGAATAATATCTGTAGCAATCTAGGCAAAAATCCCGTAAATTGTCAAACGCAAACAATTGTCCTTCTGCGGTGTTTTCACTCCTGGGGATCGATGCAGCCGTTAAGCCGTACAGCCCCTGATTTCTGCAGTAAATTTATCAATTGATAATCTGAGCCTCTGCATCTTTATCGAACGTCCGCGGTTGTCGTTCACTGGGGCAAAAAATAATCCTTTTGCAGCTGATTCAGCCTGCAACATCCATAACTATCCGAGGATGCTATGTCGAATTCTTTTGAAACACTTTCTGATGTAACCCTGCAGGAGCTGTCGCCGGCCATGCAGGATGCAGTTGCCCGGGCGGCATGGACCGATTTGATGCCGGTTCAATCGCGCACGATACCCTACTTGTTGGCCAAACGCGATGTGATGATCCAGGCGCGTACAGGCAGCGGCAAGACCGGAGCCTATCTTTTGCCGTTGCTGGAAATTCTGCAAGTATCCAAACAACAGTGTCAAGCCTTGATCATGGTTCCCACTCGTGAGCTCGCCCGCCAGGTCAGCCAGGAAGCTGATCTGCTTTGTGGTCCTGCTGGATTGCGCACTGCCGCAGTCTACGGCGGGGTGGGATATGGCCCGCAAATCGAAGCGCTCAAGCGAGGCAGCCATATCGTCGTCGGCACCCCCGGCCGGGTTCTGGATCATCTCTTGCGCGGTACCCTGACTCTGGATTCATTGGCCATGTTGATTTTTGACGAAGCCGACCGCATGCTGTCCATGGGTTTTTATCCTGATATGATCAAAATCCAGAGTTATCTGCCTGCCAGAAAAGTACCCTCGAGTCTGTTTTCTGCCACTTTTCCGAGCTTTGTGATGGCGACCGCCGGCGAATTTTTACATGATCCGCAATTCATATCGTTGAGCGAAGGTCAGGTGCATGTCGCCGATACCGAACACATTGTCTACACGGTCGCCGGTATGGATAAAGACCGCAGTCTGGTTCGCATCATCGAGATCGAAAATCCGGCTTCCGCCCTCATCTTTTGCAACACCAAGGCCGAGGTCCATTATGTCACCGTTGTTTTGCAGCAGTTCGGTTATGATGCCGATGAATTGACCTCTGATTTGCCGCAAAGCGCGCGCGAACACGTTCTCATGCGGTTGCGCAAAGGCGCTCTTCGTTTCCTGGTCGCCACCGATGTGGCGGCTCGCGGTATCGACATCCCGGAACTTTCGCATGTGATCCTTTATGAACCACCTGACGAATCCGAAGCTTATATCCATCGCGCCGGACGTACCGGCCGGGCTGGAGCTTCCGGGATTGCGATTTCTCTGGTCAACACGGTCGAAAAGTTCACTCTTGACCGCATTGGCAAGCGCTTTGGCATCGATTTGCATGAAAGACCTGTGCCGACCGACGAAGACGTGCAAACCGTTGTTGCAGAACGGGTGATCGCTCTACTTGAGGCGCGTTTGCGCGAACGCGAAAAACGGCTTGTTGAGCGCAGTTTGCGCTTTGTGCCGCTGGGCCGCGCTTTGGCCGAAAACGAAGATGAATCGGCCATTATTGCCATGCTCTTGGACGATTTTTATCAAAAATCTCTCCATGCTCCAGCTTTCGTACTGCCGGAAATCGAGCAAAAATCCCCATCCGACAAAAGCAGAACCAGTCGTAATCGTTCCAGCCGCCGCAAGCGCCCCACGCAACGCCGGCGCAACTAGAAAGGGTTTGGTGGAACAGATGCTATCTGACTCGATTAGCGGCGTTCTGCAGGCCGGTTTAAGAGGCGATAGTTTTTTGCGCGATCCTGAGCGGTCATTTCAGCCTCTGCCCAATGACGTATGGGTTTCTCCCAACCTGATCAAAGAAAACCACCTGGTCGAAGGCGCAACCGTCAGCGGGGCTGCCCAGCGAGTCAACAACAGGCTGGAACTTCAGTCTGTGCAATCGGTCTGCGGATTATCCGTCCAGGACTTCCGCAACCGAACGACATTCGACCGGCTTGTTGCTGTTCATCCGCACCAGCGTTTTGAGTTGGGTGCAAATCAAAATGTATCGATGCGGATTATCGATCTGATCGCACCCATCGGCAAAGGGACACGCGGGTTGATCGTGTCGCCACCCAAGGCAGGTAAAACCCGTCTTCTCGAAGAAATCGCTGTGGCGATCCACGTCAGTGAACCGGAAGCTCGGATCGTTGTGCTGCTGATCGATGAACGACCGGAAGAGGTCACCCATTTCCGCCGGACTGTGCCGGCAGAGGTGTTGGCCAGTTCCGCAGACCAGAGTGTCGAGTCGCATGTCAAACTGGCTGAATTGACGTTGGTCCATGTTCGCTGTGAAGTGGAATGCAGACGGCACATCGTGATCTTGCTCGACAGTCTGACTCGCCTGGCACGCGCTTTCAACCAATATGGCGTCGGATCGCGCAAGACTCTTTCCGGCGGTCTCGATAGCCGCGCTCTGGAGATTCCCCGGCGATTTTTTGGTTTAGCCCGCAATATCGAAAACGGGGGTTCGGTCACCGTCATCGCTACGGCAATGGTCAATACCGGATCGAGAATGGATGATTATATCTATGAAGAATTCAAGGGGACAGGCAACAGCGAAATCGTATTGGATCGCTCTCTGGCTGAGGTCCGGATTTTCCCGGCCATCAATTTGATCGCCAGCAGCACACGGCGGGAAGAATTGCTCTACACGGAAACGGAGATCAGTTGGTTGCGCACATTGCGCAGGTGGATCGCCGATCGCGATGCCAAGACATCGATGCAGGGTTTGTTGCGGCTGATCGAAGCAAGTCCCGACAATCAGCATTTGATGCAGATGCCTTTGTCGATTTGAAATAAAACGCACGCAGTCCTGGATGTTGCCTGTGCTCGGGTTTGCACTCTGGGAAAAAAGCAAAAGGGCAGGGGCCGATTTATTTGATATCCGGCCACCTGCCCGAAAGTTCGAGTCAATTAATGGTTTTATTGACGATTCACAGGGGAAGTTGAGCACCGCAACTGATCGGTCCGACCCGCAGAGGCGATGTCTTGGTTTTGCGCAACCAACTGTTGCCCACTGCCAATTGGATCGGCGCCTATATTATTTGTCATTTCCTTTGATCAGCAGATAGAGCGCGACAAGCAAGAGAACCACCACGAATTCGGATCCGCCGGCAGAAACAAGCCAGCCGTTCTTGAAATGAACCTTAACAATCGCCCCCAGCATCACCACAGCGATTGCCGCTGCACCCAAACGGGTCACGATTGCCTTGGTGAAACCGCCTACCAGCACAAGAATTCCGCCGCCAACTTCCGCCAGCGCGACCAAAAGAGCGATTACAGTTGGGAAGCCCATTGCCTTGGCAAAATTTTCCACCGGGAATTTGAGCAAGCCGTGCGAGATAAAGACACTGGCCAAAGCAATGCGCAACAACCACGGCGCGACGGGCTTGAGACTGTCAAGAAATTTCATACTACCCTCCTGATCGATTGTCCAACAATTTTCTGCTCCATTTGCGATAAAACCTGTTTCACTTGAACGATGTCACAAGACCGTATAACAGCAGAATTTTGCCGATTATTCCACATCGAGGATTGGCAATGCAGCGAACAACTGGCTTATCCGCTGTCGCAGAGCAAGATTAAGTGCAGTCAACGTTCGATATTCCGTTTTTTGGACATACGAAGCGATTGTCAGGGGGTTGGAAATTCTGAGCGAGATTTTCATGCCGGGATGACAGGCAGCCTGGGTTCCCTGGATAGCGGCCGGGTAAACCGGTACGACCATTTGATCTTCGCGCCAAAGCTCATAAAGGGTTTTGGCAAGGCCGAACTTGAAACGACGGAGACGCCGCATACGTCCGATCGATCCTTCGGGGAAAATGCACACCAAATGGCCCTGGCGAAGCTGCTCTTTTGCGCCTTCAACCATGGCAAACGGATTGCCTGAGGTGCGTACCGGAAACGCTCCGCTCACCGCCACACGCCTGATCATAAATTCTGACAGTGGCGGAATGATTTTTTGCAGAATACGACCAATTGGCCAGGGCAAGGATTGGCTTGAAAAATAGGCTGTGAGAACCTGTCGGCATTTTTCGACATCAAAGAGCCATTCTGTGGCGGCAAACGAAATCGGGCGTCGGATAGCCCCGGCGAGCAAAAAGACATCTTTCCAGTTGAGGTGATTGCAGGCCAGAACCGCCGGACCATTGCCCGGGAGTTGCATCGCCGTTTCGATCCGCAGACGCGTCAGGTATAAAAAGCAGCGGCTGTTTTTTTGCCAGACATGGTAGACGCGTGGTGAAAACCGCTTTGATAGAGTCCCCGATTGATGCATTTGCAAATCCTCAGTGCGCGATTGATCAGCTGTTGGATTGGCAGGGGAGACAGCGCGAAGGAAATTTGAGTTAAATAGGGAACCTGACCGTACCAGTCGTCTTGGCGTCGAGATTTGAGGGCTTTTTGGCAGATTTTTTATATTCATAAATCCAAAGAAAAAGAAAAATACAGAAAAGAGTCATATACATGGCGCCGGTCATAAAACCTTGATACCAGTTGTAATCCAGAGATTGGGAAAATAACCGTGAATGCTGTAATCCCATCCCGCGGCTGATTTGAATGGCTTTGTCTGCCAACAGCTGATGGTATTTGAGTGCAAAGGCGCCATAAAGTATAACCATACCCCAACGGGTCCATTTGACCAGGTTTGCGCCCGACTTGACCATGATGGCCCATATTAGCAGCGCCAGAATAACTGTTCTGATCGGATGCAGTTGCATCCATTCTTTTAAAAAGAGAAGAATTTTCCAGACGAGATTCATTGCACCCCTGAAAATGGCCGACTGATATGATTAAGTATATAAGATTTACTTTTCATATGCAAGAAAATTCCATTCATTGGTCAATCTTTCTGTTCGGTTTTGGTTTTCAAGTCAATGCCTGGCCTGGACCATCGCAAAACCATAAAAAAACCCATCC
>JAKQNP010000009.1 GCA_029565675.1 bacterium | reverse complement strand
TTGAATTTCTGCTTTGGTTAGTTCATGGGCAAGTGCCATCTGATATACACTCTCGAGTAAACCGGGTCCTAATACCCGATGAACTTTTATTGCCAAACCAATAATGCGTTCTGTTAATTCATTTATTTCTTCCGGATCCATCAAAATATCTCAATTTATCTCTGTTTTCCTCTGTGTCCTCTGTGGTTGGTTTTGTTTGTGAGAATATAATCACCACAGAGTCAACGGAGAAAAGAAGAGAAAACGGAGAAAAACCATGACAACTGGAAAAAAAAGATCAAAATTATTGGTTTTCTCTCTGTGCCCTCTGTTTTTCCTCTGTGTCCTCTGTGGTTCCTTTTCTTTTATGGTAAAAAACTTACCACAGAGTCAACGGAGAAAAGAAGAGAAAACGGAGAAAAATTTAATTGTTTTTCCTCTGTGCCCTCTGTTTTTCCTCTGTGTCCTCTGTGGTTTGCTTTGTCTATGACAAAATAATCACCACAGAGGTAACGGAGAGATTGGTGACTGGTGAACGTGCTAACGTATGAACGTGTCAACGTGGAAACGTGCCAACGTGTTGACGTGCGAACGTGTCAACGTTTCAACGGAAAAAAATCATCATTCCGAATAAGTGTGGATCCAGTCGATATCATCGAGGTCTTTTTTGCGGCCGGCTTGTTTTTTCAATTCGATCAAATGCTCACGAGAGACAAAATTGGCTTTCACACCAAAATAACGGCCTTCGATTCTTTGCTGAAAGGCCGAGTCAAAGTCGATCCCCAAACCCGTGATCAAGTCGATGCGGATGGGCGCGACACCGAGTTGAATCACTTTATCCGGATCGGTAAAATCATCCGCCGAAAGATCCAGGCCCGCGAATCCGAATGACTGCAGCACAGCGATCATTTTTTGTGCATTTTCAGAGCTGTGGTCGATCCAGATATCCATATCATTGGTGAATTTCGGCCGGCTGTGAAAGCCGACCGCGTATCCGCCGACGATGAGATAGCGGACCTGCTCAGCGTTCAATAACTCGATAAATTCTTTGAAGTCGTTCGGGATGTTCATCTTTTATCGCCCAGACTTGCGCGCGAATGGCTTCGAGAATGATCAACTTTTCGTCGCCGGACAATTCTTTCCAATAGCGGATGTCGTCGATTTCCTGTTCCTGCAGCGAAGAGTATTTTTTAATGATTTTTTCCATTTTATGTGGGAACGTCTCAACGTGTTAACGTGGAAACGTGTGAACGTGTCAATGTGGGAACGTGTCAACGTGTTAACATGTCAACGTGCGCACGCAAGAACGTTACTTCTTCTCCGAGCCATAATAATGCGAATATTTGTATCCATAGTTGTAGCCGTAGCCGCGCTGCAGGCGGACGCCGTTGAGGATGACGCCCAGCACATGTGCCTTGCTTCTATTGAGTGCGGCAAGCGCTTCGCGGCCGTTCTTGTGGTTGGTTTCGGCAAAGCGAAAGACAAGCAGCACGTTTTTGACATGCGTCGACCACAGCAGCGGATCGGTTACCACGCCCACCGGCGGCGAATCGATGATCAGCAGGTCAAAGATGCGCTGCAGCTGCTGCAGCAGATCGGTCATGCGCTGGCTGGCGATCAGTTCCACCGGATTGGGCGGCAGGGTGCCGGCCGGCATGAGCTTGAGCTTGGGCGTCTGTGTGGGCCGGATCGCCTGTTCCAGGGCCAGGCTGCGCACCGCGCAGTCGGACAATCCCGGATCGCGCGTCACTCCGAACACCTGGTGCTGCATGGGTTTGCGCAGATCGCCGTCGATCAACAGCACGTTCTTGCCCAGCTCGGCAAAGGCGATCGCCAGGTTGGCCGAGGTCAGCGTCTTGCCCTCGCCCGGCATCGAACTGGTCACCAACAGGCTGGTGATCTCTTCGTCCACGTTGGCGAACTGCAGATTGGTGCGCAGGGTGCGGTAATTTTCGCCCACCGGGTCGCGCGGCTTGAGGGTCGAGATGAGCTGCGACCGATACATGGCGGTCATCGCTTTGTCGCTCAGTTCGCCATTGCTGCGGCTTTTGGCGGCGATGATCGGCACGCTGCCCAACAGGGGCGCGCCCAGCATTTTTTCCACCTCATCGGCCGACTTGATGGTGTTGTCGGTGTACTCGCGCAACAAAGCCAGGCCGAAACCCATTCCGAGGCCCAAAAACAGGGCCATGGCCAGTTTGCGCGGTATTTTGGGGTCGATCGGCTGCCTGGGCAGTGTCGGTTGATCGATGATGCGGATACCGCCGGTGCCGGTGGCCGACTTGATGCGCGCTTCTTCGCCTTTTTCCAGTAAAATATTGAACAGATTCTCATAGACGGTGCGCGAGCGGCGCAACCGCGCCTCTTCGATGGCGCGCTCCACCAGGCGCGGATTGTCCTGGCGGTATTTCTGCACCAGGCGCTGGTAGTAGCGCTCGCGGTTTTTCAGCATGTAGAGGTTGAGCTCTTCCTTGACCCGGTTCTGGCGGATCTCGTCCCACAGCGACTGATCCAGGCTGCTGCTGCTTTTGCCGTCGGCGCTGCGGCTGACCATTTCCTGAAACAGATCGCCGCGCACCTGTTCGATCTGGCGGTCGAGTTCAGCGGTGGCGCGACCGGCGGTGGCGCGTGCGGTGCGCTGCTCGATCAGCCGGTCGAGCTCGGCGCGCAACTCCCTGACGCGCGGGGAATCGATTTCGTTCAAACCCGGCTCGCTCGGCGCCTTGAGGTTGCGCAGGCGCTGGTCATAGGCGCTGATGTTGGCTTCGGCCAGCTCGCGCTGCGCCTGCACCTCGATCAGCTGCTCCTCCAGATCGAGAAAGCGCTTCAACAAACCGCCTTCGTCGTCGCCGGAAACCATGCCGATGCTGCCGCGGCTGAACTCCTGCAGCTCGCGTTCCGCCTCTTCGAGTTTGTCGCGCGAGATCTCTTTTTGCTTTTCCACATAGTCGACGATGTTGCGCGTCTCTTCCAGCTCGATCTGGCGGCAACGGGTCTTGAACGCTGTCACCGCAATTCTGGCGATGGCATAGGAGAGGTGCGGCTCCCCGGTGGTCACCGAAAAGCGCACCAGTTCGAATTCGGTCGGCGTGATGCTGATCCCTTCCTGCAGCAGTTCCTGAATCTCTTCTGCAGGCAAGCCGGAGGCCTGGATGACCGAATCGCTCTCGATCTCATGCCAAACCATTTCCTGGTAGGTCTGGCTGGTGAGGAGGGCCTGATAGAAATCGATCGAGCGCGTCGACGAGCTGGAATCGTACCACCAATCGACGTTGCCCAGCAGTTTGTCCAGGCCTTTGTCCGGGCTCTCGATGGTAAAGGTGGCCACCGACCGATAGAGCGGCGGCCGCGTCAAGTAATAGGCTGTGCCGCCGCCGAACACCAGCAGCGTGGCGGCCAGGATGATCCACTTGCGGCGCAAGAGGATGTTCAGATAATCCTGCAGCGTCCATTCGCGGGAAGCGGCAGGATCGTTGTCGCTAAAAGCACTCATGGAAGCCATGTTCTGGGAAGAGATGCGGTTAAAAGAGTCATGTTGCGCCTGCTGCCTTTAGAGCGAAATCGGCAATGTTCTTCCCCTTCGCACTTGCCATTTCGCTCCGGGCACTCAGTCATTAATCCTGACCACGTACCACACCGCGATGGCGATGGTGGAGACGTCGCGGGCGATGGTGAGCAGATTGCGCCACAACCCGGGCCCTTTTTCCGGCACGATGATGACGTCGCCGGGCTTGACCACCGGCAACTGCGCCGCTTCGCCGGCGGTGAAATAGCGGTCGAGATCGATCTTGAAATCCACCGCCTTTTTGCGCGACGGCGAGATGTAGCGCACCTTGCCGAGATCAGCCTTGACCGTCGGTCCGCCGGCCTGCAAAAGCATGTCGAGAACCGTGGCGCCGCGGTACTCAGCAAACGCGCCCGGTTTGTTCACCGCGCCGATCACCTTGACCGTGGACAACAGCGGATTGCCGGTGACCAACACCAGATCGCCCTCCTGCAGAGCCGGATTTTGCTTGAGATCGCCTTCGAGCAGAAAGAGCTCCAGATCATAGACCGATTCCGTCGTGCGGCCGGCCTCGGTGCGGCGCAGCTGCACCGCTTCGGCGCGCGCGCCGGGCAACAAGCCGCCTGCCGCTGCCAGAGCGCCCTGCAGGCTGGAATTGACCGGCACCTGCAAAATGCCGGGATTTTTCACCATGCCGGCCACATGGACGCTGACCGTCGATTTGGTGGAAAAATTGACCGTCACCACCGGATAGGTGTCGAGATAGCGGCTGAGCTGGGCGACGATGATCTCGCGCAGCCGTTCCAGAGTCAGGCCGTCCACCGGCAGATTCTGCATAAAGGGGAAATCGATGGCGCCGTTCGCCCCGACCTGCACCGTGCGGCTGAGTTCCTGATGGCCGTAGACGACGATCTCGATCGCGTCGCCGGCCGCGATCTTGCGGTCCTGAGAAAAGAGCAGAGAGCAAGTTGCGAGCAGCAGAATGAGCAAAAGCGATGTTCTATGCATGTTAACCCCACAGGTAAGTCAAGTACCCGGATTCGGTGCTGCGCACCGCATCCGGGAAGGAGCGAAGTGAATTGCAGAGCGCGGGAAAATTTGCAGACCAGCAGTTCTCTTTCAGGCCGCGCCGGCGCCTGAAAAGGTGGACTGCGGCAGCGCAGTTTTTATGAGGCGGCCAGGTTAACGATGGTTTTTGGCCACAGCTACGCCATGTCACTCCCATATTGAGCCAATGGGAAGCGGCTGAAAATCAAAATGGAATTCCTGCAGTCCTTCGCTGGTGAGGCGGATCGCGTCGCCCTCACCTATCATAGAATAAAAAAGTGCCGTTGCGTATGGATAATAAATGGATAGAGTCCGGCAACCCTCGAATAGCCGAGCGTTAGAGGCAGGAATGGTCGTGCAAGTACACTACACCCCGTTGCCCAATGTTCCGCCTCTCGATGCGCTGGCTCCTTTGTCAAGTCGATTTGTCTCCCCCCAGTCGCTATCCGATCGCACGATTGATCACCAGAAGCATTGCCACATCAGGCAATCGTTGTAATATAGCAATCTGAAACACAAATTCAAGAAAAAAAACATAGGCCTGGCAAAAACATGTGCCGGCGCCGACCGCCGCAGCTGAAGTCAATCTTTCCTTAACCACGAAGGGGAAGCATTTCGTATTTCGGATTTCGGATTTCGAATTTCGAATTTCGAATTTTTGAAATCGGATTGATCGCCTGGGGCTAAATCGGGATTCGTTTTCTACGTGTGTGTTGAAATACTTCCAAATCCGGCTCCGGCGCTTCGCACCTTGTGATTTTTTCCCTTCGTGTTTTTTTCCTTCGTTTTTTTCCTTCGTGCTTTTTTTCCTTCGTGCCCTTCGTGTTAAAATCAGTTCCAAACACTGCTCTGATGCTTCGTGTTAAAATCAGTTCCAAACTCAGCCCTGGTGCCGCCGAATCCGCTTACCTTTTTCCTTGTTCCTTTTAACTTCGTGTTAAAATAAATTACGACTCCGGATCGGTACTGCCCATCGAATCAGTGAACCCCGAAGCCCTTAAAAAAAACGAAGGAATCGATTTTTTAAGCAGTTATTATTTTATGTTTTAAAGCTTTTTCCCTTCGTTTTTTTTCCTTCGTGCTTTTTTTCCTTCGTGCCCTTCGTGTTAAAATCAGTTCCAAACACTGCTCTGATGCTTCGTGCTAAAATCAGTTCCAAACTCAGCTCCAGTGCTTAGCCTCGAATCCGTTTTCCTTTTTCCTTTTACCTTTTGCCTTTCTCCTCACAAATACTGCTTGACAATTTAATTTTTTCCTTATATATTTCTATTCATTTTTAACGAAAATCGCCGTCATTTTCCGGTGTAGCTCAATCGGCAGAGCGGGTGGCTGTTAACCACTAGGTTGTAGGTTCGAGTCCTACCACCGGAGCCCCCAAAAAGGTCCAAAGAAGGACCTTTTTTATTTCGAATTTCGGATTTCGAAATTCGTATTTTTAAAAACATTTCGAAATTCAAAATTCTCTTCGCAATTCGACGTCCGAAATCCGAAATGCTCTTCCGAAATCCGCAATAACAAATGCTTTTCGAAATCCGAAATGCTCTTCGCCCTTCGACTTGCTCTTTTCCGAAATTCGAAATGCTCCTCACGAAATGCTCTTCGCCATTCTACTTGCTCTTTTCCGAAATCCGAAATCCGAAATCCGAAATTCGAAATAGTCTCTCCCCCGCTCTCTCGACCACCAGCACCCCTTCCTCTTCCCTGCCCCGCCACTTGTCTTTGTCGATGGTGCGCGGATCGCAATAGCCAAGATCGATTTTCCTGCACAGTTTTTCCGCAATGCCGGTGGCCAGGGTCACCCGGATGCGCGGTTTTTCCACCCCGTCGATGTACTCGCCGCTGCCCTTGACGTGGGTCGAGTGGGCCAGGATGCCGCCGGGAATGTGTTGAAAGCGCGGCCATTGTTTGAGATAATAATCGCGCACATGATAGCCGATCTGTTCGATCGCTTCGCCGTGGCTGATCGACAAGCGGGTGATGTGCGGCGCATGGATGACCACCTCGCCGCCGTCCGCCACCGCGGGTTCGATCTTGTACATGCACTTGCCGCCGGTCCACAAGTCCTCGTACATGGCCGGCGCACAGGCGAGCACGCGCTTGTATGGCCGTTCGCACCGGATCACATGGCGTTGCGCCGACAGATCTGCGGCAGCTGACCAGGCCGCTTCCGGCGCAGCGAACCACAAGCCCGCCGGACCGTCGTTTTCTTCCACCGTTGCGAAACAAAAGCGCTCGACCGGAATCAGCGCCGCGGCGCGGTCGACCACCGCCCGCACCGGCGTGTGCTTGACGCCGATGATCGCCCGGCTGGTGATGAGCGCGCCCAGCCAGTGAAACAGATCGATGATCTCCTGGCCGGCGATGCCGGGAAAGAAATACTTGTTGCCGCCGCTGAACCCCACCACCTCGTGCGGGAAAACCGGACCGATCACCAGCAGCCGGTCATAGTCGAGGATGCGGCGGTTGATCGTCACCTCGACGGACTGGTTCAGCAGACCACCGGACAATTCCGCCACCTCGTCGGCGCCGATGCGGCCGATGTTCACCAACTGGGCCGGATTGTGCCATTCGTGGTTGTAGAAATGGACCCAGGAGTAGTTCTGCCGATAGTCCGTTCGGGTCAACCCGACCCGGCGCAGAATCGCCTGTTCATCGAGGGGCGGATGGGTGCCGAGGGCGATCATGAAATCGAGCGCCCTGACCCGGCCGGCCAGCTCTCGAGTGACGCTGCGAAAGAGCCGGTCGATGCAGGCGGTGCGGGTCAGATCCGGAATGATCGCCAGCACCCGCTGATTGTTCCAATGCTCCGGCGCCAACGCCGCTGCGCAAATCCCGCCGATCTGCGATTCCGTCAACAGCCGATCCGGAAAGCCGAAACCGAGCAAATCTTGAGTCATAGCAAATCCTTTTTTAAAAGCAAAAAGGCAAAAGGAAAAAGGAAAAAAAGTGAACATCAATTCGAATGGTTACAGGTACTCAGCATAAGAGAAGCTACGCTGCGCATGTTGAGAATAGAGATGGGTTGAAGCGCCTTCCGATTTCCGGGGCTGAAGCCACGGGCCAAGATATGGCTCCCTCCGGGGCTCAGGATCATCATGGAGAGGCTGGAAGACCAGGAGCTCAACCTGGGCTGGCCTCCGGCATGCCAGATTAGCACCTACCCAGCCAGATGCTCACGCCTGATCAGGCAAACGACCTAAATCGCAAGAACGATCCCCTTAAATTGACCGGAGCGAGACCCCGCAGGCCGCTGCTTTTGCGGCCGAGGAGGCTCGCGCAGGCGCCGTAGGCTCCTGCCTTGCGCCTGCAGAAAAAGCCAAGTTCAACAAAAGTGCTGCTAATCCCAATCCCACAGGACAGGATGCAAACCGAGCGCAAGGCAGAGCCGGAGGCGAACAAGATAAAAGTTAACAATAAAACCTTTCAACTCTTCAACTCTTTCACCATTCCGTATGAAAAAACTCCCCTCTCGGCTTATCAACGCGCTCGTAGGTGTGGGCGCCAAAATAGTCGCGCTGCGCCTGCAGCAGATTGGCGGGCAGCCGCTCGCTGCGATAGCCGTCATAGTAGGCCAGGGCGCTGGAGAACGCCGGCACCGGGATGCCCAGCTCGGCGGCCCGGGCGACCACCGCACGCCAGCCGGCCTGGTTGGTTTCGATGGCGCGGCGAAACGCGTCGTCGAGCAGCAGGTCAGGCAGATCGGGCCTGGCGCGATAGGCGGACTGGATGTCGTCGAGAAAGCGGGCGCGGATGATGCAGCCGGCGCGCCACAGCCGGGCGATGGACGCCAGATCGAGTCCCCAGCCGTAATCGCGGTCGGCGGCGCGCAGCAGGCGAAATCCCTGGCTGTAGGAACAGATCTTGCTGGCATAGAGGGCCCGGCGGATATTGTCGATGAATTCGTCCCGGTCGCCGGCGAACTTTTTATCGGGTCCGGTCAGCACGCGGGCGGCGGCCTGCCGTTCCTCCTTGATGGCGCTGAGGGTGCGGCTAAAGACCGCTTCGGCGATGGTCGGTGCCGGCACGCCGAGATCCAGTGCGGTCTGGCTGGTCCACTTGCCGGTGCCTTTCTGTCCGGCGGTATCGAGGATCACGTCGACCATGGGCCGGCCGGTCTCAGCGTCGGTTTTGGCGAGGATGGCGGCGGTGATTTCGATGAGATAGCTGTGCAGTTCGCCGCGGTTCCAGTCGCTGAAAATCTCGTGCATCCGGAGCGGCGGCAATTCCAGCGCCTGCTGCATGAGGAAATAGGCTTCGCAGATCATCTGCATGTCGCCGTATTCGATGCCGTTGTGCACCATCTTGACGAAATGGCCGGCGCCGCCGGGTCCGATCCACTCGCAGCACGGCGTGCCGTCCGGCGCTTTGGCGGCGATCTTTTGCAGCATGGGCTTGATCGCCGGCCAGGCTTTGGCATTGCCGCCGGGCATGATCGACGGCCCGTGCAGCGCCCCTTCCTCGCCACCGCTGATGCCGCAGCCGACATAGAGAATACCGCTGGCCGCCAGCTCGGCCTCCCGCCTGGCGGTATCCATAAAATAGGTGTTGCCGCCGTCGATGATGATGTCGCCGGCCTGCAGATGCGGCTTGAGATCGGCAATCGCCGCGTCCACCGCCTTGCCCGCCGGCACCAAGAGCAAAATGCGGCGCGGCTTTTCCAGACCGGCCGCCAGCTCGACCGCAGTTTCGGCGACCGCTGCGTTCTTGCCGGCGAACAGTGCCGCCGCCTCTTGCCGGCGTTGGCTGTCGAGATCAGCAGCGATGACGCCAAAGCCGTTGCGCTCAAGATTGAGCGCCAGGTTGCGGCCCATCACACCCAGGCCGACGATGGCGATTGATTTTGGGGACATGGGGACCTCTCCTGAAAACATTTCGAATTGCGGATTTCGGATTTCGGAATACATTTCGAATGTCGGATTTCGAATTTCGGAATGCGAAGAGCGGAAGAGCATTTCGTAAGAGCATTTCGGATTTCGGAATTAGAAATTCGAAATGTCCTTCACTTCGAAATGCGAAATCAGAAATTCGAAATTAGAAATGTTTTTCATTTCGAAATTCGACATCCGAAATTCGAATTGTTCTCAGTTTCGCTTTTTTTTGGCAGTACGGCCGATGGCGGAAAAGATGCGGATCAATTCCGAGCACTCTTTTTCCAGGATGGAGAATTCCACCTCTCGATAAAGACCGCTTTGATCCAGCAATTCAAGCCAATACAGGGTTTCGCCCGCTTCCTTTTCGCTGATGGCAATTTTGTGGATGAAATCGGCTTTTGATTCGGCGCGGACCGCCTCCCGATAATTGGCGCCGATCGAGGTCGCGGATCTCAGCACTTGCGTTCCCAAGACCCAGGCCAGCTTGCTGCCCGGCATCTGCCTGACCAGCGCAATGATCGCCAAAGAAAACGCCCGCGTCCGATTTTCCAGATCCTGACGATTCATATCACCAACCGCCCGGAAAGTGCAACCAATCGCAATTATTTGCGATTATCTTACCGATATTATCGATAAAAAGCAAGCTAATTTTAAGAGCATTTCGAAATTCGGATTTCGGATTTCGAAGAGCGAAAGAGCATTTCGAAATTCGAATTTGGTATTTCGAAAAAAGAGCGTTTCGGAAGAGCATTTCGAATGTCGAAAAAATATTTCGAAATACGAAATTAGAAATTTAAAATGTCCTTCATTTCGACATTCGCAATCCGAAATCCGAAATGCTCTTCGAAATGTTCTTCATTTCGAAATTCGAAATTCGCAATCCGAAATGCTCTTCAGACTCCGCTGTACGCCGAAAACCCGCCGTCCACCGGCACCACGATGCCGGTCACAAAGGCCGAGGCCGGCGACAGCAGCCACAACAGGGTGCCGACGAGGTCCGCGGGATCGCCGAAGCGCGCCATCGGCGTGTGGCTGAGGATGGTTTTGCCCCGCTCGGTCAGCTCGCCGCTCGCCTGGTCGGTCAGCAAGAACCGGTTCTGCTCGGTGAGAAAAAATCCGGGCGCCAGGGCGTTGACGCGGATTTGCGGCGAATACTCTTGCGCCATGTGCACCGCCAGCCACTGGGTGAAATTGCTCACTGCCGCCTTGGCCGCCGAATAGGCGGGGATGCGGGTCAAAGGCCGAAACGCATTCATCGACGAAATATTGACGATGACGCCCTGTTTTTGTTCGGCCAGGTGGCGGCCAAAAACCTGACAGGCGAGCACGGTGCCGAGCCAATTGAGATCCTGGGTAAAGCGCAGCGCTTCCGCCGGCAGATCGAAAAACGGATTTTCCGCCGAAGTGGTGGCCTGCGGATGGTTGCCGCCGGCGGCGTTGATCAAGGCGTCGATCCGGCCGCAGCGGTCGATCACTGTCTGCGCCGCCGTCGTCAACTGTTCGCGGTCCAGCACATCGGCGGCGACGGAAAAAACTTGACCGCCGCCTGACTTGCCCAACTCGGCGATCTCTGCCGGCAAGTCGGGATTGCGGTCGATGACCGCCACAGCGGCGCCGCAGCGCAACAACCCGGCGACCATGGCCCGTCCGAGCACGCCGTTGCCGCCGGTGATCGCGATGATCTGGCCGCTGAAATCGTAGGCTTTTTTTATATCGATATTGTGCAATTTTTTCCTTTCGATGGAACTTTAACACGTTGACACGTTGACACGTTCCCACGTTAGCACGTTCCCACGTTCCCACGTTCCCACGTTAGCACGTTGACACGTTAGCACGTTCGCACGTTGACACGTTCCCACGTTCCCACGTTAGCACGTTGACACGTTAGCACGTTCCCACGTTACCACGTTCACACGTTCCCACGTTCACACGTTAGCACGTTGACACGTTAGCACGTTGACACGTTCCCACGTTAGCACGTTCCCACGTTCACACGTTAGCACGTTGACACGTTAGCACGTTGACACGTTCCCACGTTAGCACGTTGACACGTTCACACGTTCGCACGTAAAAAAAGAGGTCGTACATGGTTCTCGAAAAGATTTTTGCGTACGCCCGCAGCGATGGTCGCCCGGTGGTCGTCCAGCGCCCGGTAAAAGGTTTCGCCCATCTCCGCCGCCACTCCGTAGGCGACGTGCAACAGCTGGCGAAACATGGGATTGTAGCGCGGCTCTTGCTGCCGATGGCGGGTGTGGGCGACGAACGCTTCGCTGTCCCATTGCCTGACCTCCCTGGCGGTGGGCAATTGGCGCGGATCGATCTCGATGACCTCGCTGTAGGGAGCGCACAGCTCGGTCTGCCGCAGCAGCGCCCGGCAGGCGATCTCTTTGGCCAGATCCAGCCCTTCGCCGCCGGCCTGCGCCAGGCCAATGATCTCTTCCAGCCAGGTGGTGCCCGCGGTCTTGACATGCAGACCGGCGCCCGATTCCTGCAGCGCCGTGCGGATGCATCCGTAGATGGCGAACTTGTCGCTGCCCGAATGCAGGCTCAATTTGAGATCGGCCTTGAGATCGAAGGTTTTTATGGCCGCCTGCACAGCTGCCAGGTGTTGGGCGAATTCGCGGCCGAACAGGTCGACATCGCCGATATAGTCGACGCCTTTGTGAAAAGCGCCGCTGAAGCGCGGGGCGATCGTCTGCACCGGCACGCGTTCCCGGTCGAGCATGGCGAGGATAAAAAACAGCTCGGCCGGCGACTGCGGCCGCGCGGTTTCGTCCATGGAGACCTCGATGACGGTCGGCCGGTCGGCGCGCTGTTGGGCGATGCGGCGATAGATGCGTCCCGCTTCCTGCACGGCGGCCAGATAACCGGCGATCGCTGAATGCAGATCCGCCTCGGTCACCGGCAGCGGCGACAGCAGCCCCGGCACCGCCAGCGAACCGCAAAAGCGGCGGAATTCCTGCCAGGCCCGCTGTTGGTCGGCGGCCGCTGCCGCCTGGCCGATCATGGCGGCGACGTCGAGAGTGAAATAATCGCAGGCGTCGAGAAAGCCGTCCACGGTCTGCAGACCGATGTGGTCGGCGTCGACAAAATAGGCCTCCTGCCAGCCGGCAGCGGCAACCGCCGCATCAGCCGCCCGACGGCTGTCCGTTGGCGTGCTGCCGATGATGCGGTGTTCGCGAAACGATTTGTTCCACACCGGCGTGATCTCGACGCCCAGTGCCCGCGCCTCCTGCAGGGCAGCCAGCTGCGCCTCACCCTGCCTGCCAAACCGGTCCCCGATGCCGAGACTGTATTTGGATAAGTTAAACATGAATTCGTCCTCGTTCAAACTTGACACAATATTGAAAACATTTCGAATTTCTGATTTCGAATGTCGGAGTACATTTCTGATTTCGAATTTCGAAATACGAAATCCGCAATTCGAAATGCTCTTCCGAAATGCTCTATCGTTCTTTTAAATTCGAAATCCAAAATTCGATATTCGAAATGCTCTTCAGTATCCCAATACTTTTGGCAGCCACATGCTGATCTGCGGCACATAGGTGATCAGCAGCAGGGCGATGAACATCGCCACATAGAACGGCAGCAGCGGTTTGATCAGCCGGCCGATCGTGGTCTGCGCGATGCTGCAGCCGACGAACAGCACACTGCCCACCGGCGGGGTGCACAAACCAATGCACAGGTTGGCCACCATCATAATGCCGAAATGGAGCGGATCCATGCCCAGGTTGACCACCACCGGCAAAAAAATCGGCGTAAAGATCAAGACCGCCGGAGTCATGTCCATGACCGTGCCCACCGCCAGCAGCAACAAATTGATGATCAACAGCAACACGATCTTGTTGTCGGTAAGCGAGACCAGCGCCACACTCAGCGACTGCGGGATGTTTTCATACGAGAGGATCCATGACATCGCTTTGGAGGTGCCGATCAACAGCATGACGATCGCGGTGGTCTCGACGGTTTTGAGCAGAATGGCGGGCAATTCGCGCACCTTGACCTGGCGGTAGACCGCGACCGAGAGGATCAGCGAATAGACCACCGCGACGGCGCTCGCTTCGGTGGCGGTGAAATAGCCGGCGATGATGCCGCCGATGACGATGACGATCAGCAGCAGGCTGGGGACGGCGTCGACAGTGGTTTTTATAGCCTGGCGCAGGCTGGAGCGTTCGCCCACCGGATATTTGCGCCGCAGGCTGATGATGCCGGCCACCAGCATCAGGGCCAGGCCGACGAGAATGCCTGGCAGATAGCCGGCGATGAACAACGCGGCGACCGACACCCCGCCGCTGGCCAGCGAATAGATGATCAGGATATTGCTCGGCGGGATGAGCAAACCGGTGGTGGCGGCGGTCACCGTGATGGCGGCGTTAAAATTCTTGTCATAGCCTTCCTGGTTCATGATCGGAATCATGAATCCGCCCACGCCGGAAACGGCCGCCATCGACGAACCGGAAATGGCGCCGAAGAGCATGCAGGCGAGAATATTGACAAAGGCCAGGCCGCCGGGCAGCATGCCCACCAGCACCTTGGCGAAATCGATCAACCGCCGCGCAATGCCCCCCTGCCCCATCAGGATGCCGGACAGCACAAAGAACGGGATCGCCAGCAGGGCAAAACTGTCGATGCCCGAGGCCATCTGCTGAGCCACGGTGGTAACGGCCGGCCCCGGGGCGATGGTGAACAACATGGTCAGCACCGTGGCCAGACCGATGCCGATGGCGATCGGCACATTGAGCGCCAACAGCAGGACAAAACTGGCGACCAGGACCAGAATCGAGAGTTCCATAGCTCATCCTTCCTCGCAGGTCGAATCGGCATGAGCCGGCGCCGCGGATTTGCCGCGCAGCGCCAGCGCGATAAAATAGCCGGAATAGATCATCATCAGCACCCCGCTCAACGGCAGCACCGCATAAACCCAGGCCATGGGCATGCCGATCGCCGGCGAGATCTGTTTCAGAGTGTAGGTCAGCCTGACCAGGCGGATGCCGCCGATCAGCAGGATAAAGAGGGCGAACAGAAAGACCAGTGCCCAGGTACCCAACTCTGCCGCTTTCTTTTGCCGGCCGCGCAGGCGGCCGGTGAGCAGATCGATGCCCGGGTGAGCGCGCGTATAGAGCGCATAGCTGGCCCCCAGCAATCCGATCCAGATGAGCAGAAAGCCGGCCAGCTCTTCGGTGTAGGAACTGGGATTCTTGAGCACAAAGCGCGTAACCACCTGCCAGACCACATCGATGACGATGACGGCCATCAGCACCGTCAGAAAAGCGCCGAGCACAGCGGTCAGGCTCTTGATAAATTTGGTCATGGCAACTCCTCGTTTTCCAGCAAACAGCGATGTTACAGAGCAGCGATCTCCTGAATCAGGTCATAGATCGGCGTGCCGCGATACGATTCGTGCATCGGCTGCACCGCCTGGCGGAACGGCTCTTTGTCCGGTCGGGTGACCACCACGCCGGCTTCCTGCACGGTTCGCAGCGCTTCCTCACAGGCTTCTGTCCAGAGCCGGCGCTGATGGACGACCGATTCATCCACCGCCTGTTGCAGCCAGCGCTGTTCCTGTGGGGTCAGGCTGTTCCACACCGTGGTGGAGATCAACAGAATATCCGGTATCGAAGTGTGTTCGTCGAGACTGTAGTAGCGGCAGACCTCATAGTGGCGGGAGAGGTGAAAGCTGGGCGGATTGTTTTCGGCGCCGTCCACCACGCCCTGCTGCAGAGCGGTATAGAGTTCGGCCCACGGGATCGGGGTGGAAGAACCGCCCAGGGCCTGTATCATTTTGACCGAGGTGATGCTTTTCATCACCCGGATCTTTAAACCGCCTAGATCGGCCGGCGTTTCGATGGGTTTATCCTTGACGTAGAAACTGCGGCTGCCGGCATCGTAGAAACAGAGGCCGCGGAGAAAGACGGTTTCGCCGGCGAGCAGCAAGCGCTGGCCCACGGCGCTGTTGAGCACGCGCCAGCGGTGGTCGTCGTCGCGAAAGACATAGGGGATGCCGAAAATCACCATCTCAGGTACAAACGACTCCATCGGCGCGGTCGAGACTTTGGTCATGGCCAGGCTGCCGATCTGCAGCAATTCGATCAGCTCGCGCTCGCCGCCCAGCTGGCCGCCGGGGTAGATATCGACGCGCATGCGGCCCTGGGAAATGGCGGCCAACTTCTCGGCCATAAAGACCATGCCTTTGTGCACCGGGTGCGAGGTGTCGAGTTCATGCGCCAGCTTGAGCACCCGGGTTCGATCGCCTTCGGCGCAGTTGCCGAGGAGAAGCAGAGCCGGCAGAACCAGTACAAACAGTCGTTTTCTTATGGGCTTTGTCCGCCTACAGTTTATAAGCTTTCCGGACCAGATCGACGGTCAACGCGTGGATGATGGTCTGCGCCTCTGTGAAATCGATGATGTTGCGGCTGACTTTGGCGGCGAGAAAATCCGCATCGATCCGCCGGGCCAGGTCATGGCGCGCCGGAATCGACGGAAAGGCGCGCGTATCGTCATTGAACCCGACGGTGTTGTAAAAGCCGGCGGTTTCGCAGACCTGTTGGCGAAACCGGCGCATGCCCTCGATGCTGTCGTGAAACCACCAGGCCGGACCGAGTTTCATGGCCGGATAGTGGCCGGCCAAGGGCGCGAGTTCGCGGCTGTAGGTGCTCTCGTCTAGGGTAAAGACGATCAGCGTCAGGCGCGGATCGTTGCCACAGGCGTTGAGCAGTTCCTGCAGATTGCGGGTATACTCGGTGCGCAACGGGATATCGCAGCCTTTGTCCGGACCGAAGCGGTCGAAGATCTCGCGGTTGTGGTTGCGCAGCGAACCGGGATGGATCTGCATCACCAGACCATCGTCGATGCTCATGCGCGCCATCTCCATGAGCATGTGGGCGATAAAGGCATCGGCATCGCGTTGATCGGCCTTTGCGTGCAGGGCGCGCTGAAAGATCGCCTCGCATTCCGGCCGGCTCAGCCGATGCGTACAGGGCGACACGACACCCTGGTCGGTGGAAGTGGCACCGAAAGAGCGGAAAAAGTCGCGCCGGTTTTGCAGCGCCGCGATGAACGCATCATAAGAGGTGATATCGATGTTTGCGGCACCGGCCAGAGCCTCGATTTCAGCTCGCCAGCCGGGTGCATCGAGTTGAAAGGCAGCGTCCGGCCGCAGACAGGGAATGACCCGGCCTTTCCAGCCCGAGGCGCGCAGCTTTTGGTGTTGTTCAAGAGGATCGGAGGCGGCGTGGGTGGTGCACAACACTTCGATGCGGAAACGCTCAAAGAGCGCCCGCGGCCGGAATTCGGGCAGGGCGAGTTTGGCCTGCAAGGCATCGTACAAGGCGTCGGCGTTGTCTCTGTGCGGTTTTTCCGGCAGGCCGAACACCTCGACAAATTCGTAGGCCAGCCAGGCGGCGGACGGCGTGCCGCTGAACAGGTGAAAATTCTCGCAAAAAATCCGCCAGATGCGGCGGTGGTCGCGTTCAACAGCCGTGCCGTCGCGCGTCGGAATTCCCAGCGCCTCGAGAGGAATGCCCTGGGAATAGAGCATGCGAAAGAGGTAATGATCGGGAATGAGGATCAATTCGGTCGGATCGGGAAAAGCGGAATCGTCTGCCAGCAGAGCCGGATCCACATGGCCGTGCGGGCTGACGATCGGCAGATCGCGCACCTGGCGATAGAGTTCATAGGCAAGCCGTCGTACACCCGGATCGGGATCGAAAAAGCGCATTTCATCGAGTTGCCATTGAGCCATCTTTTATCCCTGTTTAGAGTGTTCTTTTGCCGGTATCGCGCACGACCAGAGAGGTCGGGACGACGACACAGCGGTCGCGCGGGATTTCCGGATCGAGAATTTCCTGCAACAACAGTTCGGCGGCGCGGCTGCCGATTTCGCGCGCCGGCTGATCGATAGTGGTCAACGAAGGCGACACAAAGCGGTTGTAGGAACTGCCGCCAAAGGCGATCAGGTCCAGATCTTGCGGCACCCGCAAACCGTGCTCAACAGCGGCCTGCAAGACCCCCAGCGCCACCGGGTAAGTCACGGCGAAAATCGCCTGCGGCGGTTGGTCGTGCTGCAACAAGCTGCGCAATCCGGCGGCGCCGTCTGCTTCGCCAAAGCCGCCGCGAATGACCAGGCGCTCGTCGCAGGTTTTGCCGGCATCGAGCAATGCCTGGCAATAGCCGGCGAAGCGGTCGCGGCCGATGGAGGTCCAGCTGTAGCCGCCGATATGGGCGATGCGGTCGTACCCCTGTTGCAGGAGATGGCGGGTGGCGGTTTGCGCGCCGGTGATATCGTCCGAAATGACCCGGCTGAAACCGAGGCCGTCCAACACGCGGTCAAAAAAAACCAGCGGCACACCGCGCTTGCGCACCGTTTCAAAGATTGCAGTCGAACGGGTCTCCTGGCTGACCGAAACCAGCAGGCCGTCGACATGCATCGACAGCAGGGTCTGCAGATGGACGGTTTCGTTGGCCGCGTTTTCCTGCGACACCATCATGACGATTTCGTAGCGGTTGGCAAAGGCGCGTTCATAGATCGCTTCGATGGCGTCGGCAAAAAAAGAGTGGGCGATTTTGGGCACCAGCAAACCGATGGTCTGCGACCGCCGCGATGAGAGATTGCGGGCGATAAAGTTGGGGGTATAGCCGAGTTCAGCGGCGACCTGGCGGATGCGGGCTTTGGTGGCGGCGCTGATATCCGGGTGATCGCGCAAGGCTTTGGAGACGGCCACTTTGGAGAGGCCGAGTTGCCGGGCGATATCTTCGAGGGTGATGTGTCGAGGTCGATCCATAACCTTAACCGATAAAGTCACCGTTTAAGGTAACCTAACCAACTTTTGCCTCTTTGTCAAGCGGATTTTTTCGCCTGACTAGCGCGCCAACCACCCCCCATCCACCGCCAGCGTCGCGCCCTGCACATAATCCGCCGCCGCAGAGGCCAGAAAGACCGCCGCGCCCTGCAAATCAGCCGGCTCACCCCAGCGGCCCGCCGGAATGCGGCCCAGGATCTCCTTGCTGCGCACCGCATCCCGGCGCAGCGGCGCCGTGTTGTCGGTCGCCATGTATCCCGGCGCAATGGCATTGACCTGGATCCCCAACGGCGCCAGCTCATTGGCCATCAACTTCGTCAACCCCATCACCGCGCTCTTGGAAGCCGTGTACGACGGCACCCGCACGCCGCCCTGAAAAGAGAGCATGGAGGCGATGTTGATGATCTTGCCGCCGTGCCCCGCCCCGGCCATCACCCGCGCGGCCGCCTGACTGAGCAGAAACACGGCGCGGATGTTGATATCCATCACCTCATCCCAATCCCGCAGGGAAAACTCCAGAAACGGCGCGCGCCGGATAATGCCGGCATTGTTGACCAGAATATCGATACGGCCGAACGCCGCCAGAGCCGCATCGATGATCTGCTGCACGCTGGATTCTTTTCCCAGATCGGCGACGACCGCTGTGCAGCGCCTGCCCTGACTTTCAATCTGCCGTCTGGTTTCCTGCAACTCGATGATATCCACCGCCACCAGGTCGGCGCCCGCTTCGGCAAGCCCCACAGCGATCCCCTGCCCCAGACCCCGCCCCGCTCCGGTGACCACTGCCACCCTGTCGTCCAGCCTGAATCGATCGAGAATCATCTCATTCTCCCTGCCCTTGATCAGTCGGCATCGTTTGTTGTTTCTGACTAACGGATCTCTGCCAGTTCCAGAGCATCCATGTCGTCGAAAACCTGATTCTCCCCTCCCATGCCCCAGCAGAAGGTATAGGCACCGGTGCCGGCGCCGGCATGGATCGACCAGCTCGGAGAGATCACCGCCTGACGATCGGCCACGACGATATGCCGGGTTTCCTGAGCCTGGCCCATCAGATGAAACACGCGCGCCTCTTTCGCCATATCGAAATAGAGGTAAACCTCCATGCGCCGGTCATGCGTATGCGGGGGCATGGTGTTCCAGACCGATCCCGAATCGACCACGGTGAATCCCATGACCAGCTGACAACTCTGGACCCCGCCGGGGCGGATCAATTTATAGATGGTGCGTTTGTTGGCGGCTTCTGTGCTGCCCAGTTTGACCGCCTCGGCATCGGCGCGCCGAATGTGCCGGGTCGGGTAACTGTGGTGCGCCGGAAAACTCAGCAGATAAAAGGCAGCCGGGTTGTCTGAAGAAGCGCTGAAAAAATCGATCGTTTTAGCCCCTTGTCCGACATACAAGCCATCCAGGTGTTCCATCGTACAGGTCGACTCGTCGACGCAAATGCTCCCCGCTGCCCCGACATTGAGCACGCCGAGTTCACGGCGGTCGCAAAAAGCCTGCGACACGATCTCCGGCGGCGCGGTCAAGGAGAGCGGATCAGCCAGGGGAACAGCCGAACCGATGATACAGCGGTCGACTTCCGAATAGAGCAGGCCCAATTGTCCTGCCTGAAACAGATCGTCGACCAGGAAAGAAGCGCGGATTTCCGCGCTGGTCATGCGCGCAAAACGCACCGGGTCCGCAGCGATTCTGGTTTGCATTGTCAAACTTTTCCTTTCCGGATTCGAGTTCGCAAGTGCGGTATCCCGTCCCCCGGCGGGACACCCAAGAAATCGACGAACTCGACCGTTGTTGTCCACTGCTCCTTTTCGCAGTCAACGAAGAGCTGCAGCGAATCAGTAATCGACGCGCACCGGTTTGCTCAGCCGTTCGGTTGTCTCGTGCAGACTTGCCAAAAACGCTTCTTTGTTGGTGATGCCGTCCGCTTCCTGTACCCAGGCGGCCAGAAAATAAGTGGTCAAAGTGCCCTGTTGCGGTTGCAGGATCGCCACGTGGCTGTGCGCATCGGCATCCAGACGGATCAGATCGCTGCGGCGAAAGATCACGGCCAGCCCGAGATCGTCTTCGGCAAGGCTTTGCTTGCCATAGGTGGCGATGGTCGACCAGACTTCCTGCACATCATCGGCCATCCATTCCCCATCGGCAAGCTTGACGATGCCTGTGCACAGATTTGGCGGATCTCCCTGAACCTGCAGATCGTGTCGGGTCAGCCGGCTGCCGGCGCGGATCGACAATTCGGAGGTGAGCCGGTAGGAACCGTCGCCGACTTTCCAGCCGAAATAGGTCGTGCGGATCAACGACTCGATATCGCCGCTGTAAACGATTTCGCAGGTCACGCTGTCGGTATCTGCCACCCGCTCCGCCCGGCCGTCGTGCCACATGGCGATCGACCCCAGTCCGAGCGATTCGCCGACTTTGAGCACATCCATGCCCCAATCGGACAGGTGGTGATACGATTCATAGCCATCCAGTCCGACCTTGTGCAGGACGAGTTCCGGTTTCTTTTTGCCAAAAACATCGATCGCATTGCGCCAGTCCAGGTAAAACCGGTAGCCGACACGATCCGATTCCCAGCCCGGCCCTTCGAAGCGGATATATTCCGAATGGTCGGTCACGTGATCCGGCACCCGCAGAAAGCGGATGTCGGAAAAGGTGCCGCCCTGATAGACCTCGCCGCTGAACTGCCCCCCGGTCTTGATCGCCAGGGTAGCCTGGGTGCGTTTGGGATAGGACCGGGGAATCGCCTGATCACCGGGTGCAGTCAGGATCTCCAGGGTACGGCTCTGATGAGGCAACAGGTCGAGCACCACAAGGATCTGTTCGGCCTGGCCGTCATTGTCGCGGTCGATTGCCTGGCTGGCCAGTTCGCGGTCGTTGTCGAGGACCAGAAACGCCCGGGAGTTGAACCCGGGCAATCGGCTGACCAGGCGGTGCACCGGCAGCTCGACCACCTCATCCCGGCGAATGAGGTCAGTGGGATTGACCACCTGGATGGTCATTTTATCGCTAAACTGCGAGGAGATATCTGTTTTTGGGCGGCAACCGCCCAGTACCAGGATGATCAGAAACAGAGCAATCAGCAGTGATTTCTTCATCACTGACCTCCAACTTGTTTTTGCCTCGCTGACCGGTTTGCAGTCACGTCCGCTTGAAACCATCGACCCGACAAGCGGTTCGCTGCTGCCGCTCGGTGCGGTCAGCGAACCAGCATCATTTTGCGTACTTGCACAACTCCGTCCATCTCCAGGCGAACACAATATTGACCCGAGCTCAGTCCCGCTGCATCGAAGCGCACCGCATGTTTGCCTTCCGGCAGCCGGCCGTCGACCAGCGTGCAGATGTGCTGACCCAGCGCATTGTGCACCGTCAACCGCACTTTGCCCGGACGCGACAGTGCAAACGGCACCAGGGTCACGGGATTGAATGGATTGGGATAATTCTGCGCCAGGTCATAGATGGCTGGCGAATGATGGCTGTGCGCGGCGATGACAGAGGTTCCCGGCGAATCGACGAACAGGTCTTCGGGCAGGTCGGCATCGGTCGGCGCATGCGCGCCCGTGATATCGAATACCAGCCAATCCAAAAGAAATCCGTGCGTGTTGCCGTCGCTGCCGTCGCCAAATCGCAGGTCGTTGGTGGAATTGCTCGATGTCGATATGCCGGTCAGCAGCGGGGTCGTCGCTTCATCCACATAGACCGCAGAAGCGCCGTTCTGGTAGGTGATACGATAGGTGTGCCAGCCCGTCGGATTGTCCGGGAGTACAGCGGTCGTGTCGGCCCGATCGAGTTCCACCGCACCATCGTTCAGAACAAAAAAGCGTTCGCGCAGCAGCGCGTCGCGAAACTCGATCTCAAAGACGCGATCATAAAGCTCCGGATCCAGGGGTTTGACGCGAAAAGCGATGGTGGCGCCGATGGCAGGATCCATTTGCCAGTTGATGCCCCACATAAACTTGCTCGCTTCGGTCAGCGGATTGCTGAACAACAGCAGCTTGTTGCCGGGCAGATCGGGATCATCGATCACCCGGCTGGTGGTGTCCGGCGGATTTAAAGCATTGCTCTCCTTGAATGCCGGCGTATTCTGATTCGGCAACACAGAGCCGTCGTATACCTGCCATTCGATCACCGGTTTCAGGCGGTCAACTTTCAAACTGTCGGGCAAGACCTGCTCTCCCGGCGCAAAAGCGCCGGAGGTGTCGAAGATCAGCCAATCGAGCAGAAAGCCGGTGGTGTTGCCGTCGCTGCCGTCGCCGAAACGCAGGTCGTTGGTGGAATTGCTCGATGCCGAGTTCCCGGTCAGCAGCGGCGTCAGCGCTTCATCCACATACACCGCTGAAGCGCCGTTCTGATAGGTGATGCGATAGGTGTGCCAGCCTTCGGGATTGTCGGAGAGCACCGAGCTGGTGTCAGCCCGATCGAGTTCCACCTCACCGTCGTTCAGGACAAAAAAGCGTTCGCGCAAAGAGCCGTCGCGGAATTCCACTTCAAAGACGCGGTCATAAAGAGCGGGATCCAACGGCTTGACCCGAAAAGCGATGGTGGCGCCGCGGGCGGCATCCATCTCCCAATTCAATCCCCACATGAACTTGCTCGCTTCGGTCAGCGGATTGCTGAACAACAGCAGCTTGTTGCCGGGCAGATCGGGATCATCGATCACCCGGCTGGTGGTATCCGGCGGATTGGTGACGTTGCTCTCCTTGAAAGCCGGCAGATTTTGTGCCGGCAGCACAGAGCCGTCGTACACCTGCCAGGCAGGCGCCGTGACCGGCACAAAGGTAAAACCGGCGCGGCCGGCATCGGCCTGCACCAGTGCGGGCACGTCGGTCGCGGCATCCAGCGCATAGGGATAGGGCGGCAAAGGCACTTCCCCCTGTTCCTGCGGCGGATTGCCGCATTGTTCAAAGCTGTTGCCGGTTTGCACCAGATCGCCGGGGCCGGAATCGAGCAGGCCGACCCGGGTCGGACTGCCGACGCGCAGAAAAGCGTTGTTCTCGACCAAAACCTCGGCATTCATGGTCGATGCCACGCCATAGCTGTTATCGACATACCAGTTGTTCATCACATGGCAAAGGCCGGAAAAACGCACGCGCGGATGACGGCTGTCGGTCGCATTGAACCAGTTGTGGTGATAAGTGACGCGCAGACGGCCGGAATCCTGCGCGGCATTGTTGTCGTCGTGTCCCAGGAGACAGGTCTTGTCGTGGTCAGAAAACGTGTTCCACGACACCGTGATGCAATCAGAACCCTGCTTGATATCGATCAGGCCGTCGTAGGCGTTGCGAAAGTCGCAGTGATCGATCCAGATATGGTGAGAATCATCCTGGATGTTGATGGCATCGTCGCTGCTGTTTTCGAACAACAGATTGCGGATGATGATATTGGAAGCGTTCGACATTTCGAGTCCGCCGCCGCTGATGACCCCGGTGGAATCGACGCCGACAATGGTTTTGTTCGATTTGACCGCATGCATGGAAGAGAGGGCCATGACCCCGTTGACCTGAATGATGGCCGGACCGTTTTTGTTGATCTCCTGGATGAATTGTGCGGCGTCGGTGACGGTGACGACCGTTCCTCCCAGGCCTCCGGTGGTCGTCTTCAGACCGTAGGCTTCGAAAGCGGCAAAACCCTGCGGCGAGTCATCCTGTACAGCGCCAAGTCCTGCAGCTGACGACAGGGCGAGCATAACCAGAACGACTCCCACCTTTGACCTCTTCATGTCCATTCGCATGACAGCCTCCTTGTTTAGAAAGCATCGATACAAAGAGTGTTGAGATAGACCTCCAGATGGGTCCAGCCGCCGGACAAAAGATTGCCGTCGATCGGATCGTCGGGATTCAATCCGCGGCTCGCTTCCCATCCATCCGGCATGCCGTCGCCATCGCGGTCGGCCGGGGCCGGCAAAGAGTGCAGTTCTGGCCAGCCGCCCACCTCGGATTGCGAATCGATGATGCCTGAACCCGCACCCCATTGCCCCCCGTAGAGGGCGGTGCCTGTCCGCACTTCCTCGACGATTCGGCGATCCAGCGCATCTCTTTTCGGCAGAACCGCGCCGGCGTTTTCCAGCACCAGGAGAAAGGCTTGCCCGGCCGGTTGCGTCTGCACAGGCGCAACCGGAAAGGCCTGCTCGGCCCGGCACGCCTCTTTGGTAAGCGGTTGCACGCCGCCGGCCCAATTGTCCAGGCTGACGTTCGGGTAGCCAAACACAAAGTTATCGGCCACGAACCAGCACCCCCGGTCGTACCATGGATTGACGATGCAAAAGCGCAGGGAATCGCCGCGGGTTGCAGGCCCGGCCCGATAAAAGTTGGCGATGATGTTGTGCCGGCCGCCTTCACCGCCATAGGCGCTGTTGAAACCCCAATTGTAGATGACGTTGTTGCGAAAATCGACGATCTCCTGTTCAGGCCGGCCGTGGTTGCGGCTGCCGTTAAAGCGCGGGGTGCGGCTGGCGTGATGGGCCAGCAGATTGTGATGGAACGAGGCTCCCCTGCCGCCCCAGATGCCGCCATACCCGTGCGGCCCCTTGGGATGGTGCGAAAAGTGCAGGCTTTCGCTGATCAAACACCATTGCAGGGTAAAATTCGCATTGTCATAGAATGAAGCGACCTCATCGTTGCCCCAGCTCATCGAACAATGGTCGATGATGATATCGCGTTGATGGGTGGCGGAGATTGCATCGTCCGCGATTTTGTTCTCATCGCCCAGGCGCAGGCGCAAAAAGCGCAGGATCAGATTGTCGGCATCCAGGATAATGGGATAGCCCTTGACACAGATGCCGTCACCGGGCGCTGTTTGACCGGCCACGGTCAGATCGCCGTTTTCGACCATAATCGGCGATTGCAGGGCAATGGTTCCAGACACGTTAAAGACCACAGTTCGCGGCCCCCCGGCTTCGAGGGCAGCGCGCAGACTGCCTGCTCCGCTGTCCTGCAAATGGGTGACCGCGATCACCCGACCGCCGCGGCCGCCCGCAGTGAATCGCCCGTATCCTTCGGCGCCCGGAAACGCCAGCGGTCGGGCACAGGAGGACGAAAGGACGAGCAGAAGCAATCCTGCCAAAAGGGCAATCGGATTCGACCTCCCCGGCAGCTGGTTGTATTGTAATAGGATCAATCTGACTCTACCGTTGAAATTTCGTCCTCAACATCGATAGCTTGTTGTGGTTCTCCGTTGATGGTCACGTTGTTGAACACCAGATCTTGCACATGGCTCATGATATTGCCGTTGTTGACACCGTTGAATTGGCATTCTTCAAGATAGATCCCGGAAATCGGCGAACGGGCATATCCTTGCAGAACCAGGGCGAATTCACTCTTTTTGCTTTCAAGATTGCTGACCCTCACATTGCGGACGATGGGCGTATGATCGCCTGAATCGCCCTCTTCGTAATGGAAATTGATGCGGATTACCGCATCGCTGACCTCGCCGACGGTGATGTTGCGCAAATGGATATTTTCGATCACGCCGCCGCGTTGCGAGTTGGTCTTGATGCGCAGAGCGCGTTCCAATTCAGGGCTGTCCATCTGGCAGTTTTCAGCATAGACATGCCGACAGCTGCCCGAAATTTCGCTGCCGATCACCACGCCGCCATGGCCGCTGTGCATGGTACAGTTCTGGATCACGATATTTTCACTCGGCACATTGACGCGCCGGCCGTCGCCATTGCGTCCGGATTTGATGGCGATGCAATCGTCGCCGGCATCAAAATAGCAGTCGCGAATCAGCACATTGCGGCTGCTCTCCGGGTTGCAGCCGTCGTTGTTGGGCCCGTGGCTGCGGTAATGGATTGCGCGGATGGTCACATTTTCGCTCAGCACCGGATGGATGGCCCACATCGGTGAGCGCTGAACCGTCACGCCCTCGATCAGCACATTTTTGCAGCGATAGAACTGGATGAAATTGACCCGCAGGAAATGCCCCGTCCCGAAGATGCGTTGTGCCGGCGGCACACCGCTGTCGGCCATCAGAAAGAGAGCGTTGCGATCGGCTCGTTGATGCGGCATCCCCGTTTTCCAGCCATCCCTGGCTTTGCCGGCCCAGGGCCACCAGTTGGTGCTGTCTGCCTGTCCATCCAGGACGCCCTCACCGGTAATCGCCACATCCTGCTGTTCAAAAGCATAGATCATGGGCGAATAATTCAGGCACTCCACGCCTTCGAAACGGGTAAAAACAGGCGGCAGATAATCCTGCAAATCCCGGCTGAACCGAATGGTGGCACCTTTTTCGACATGCAGGTTGACGCGGCTCAACAGGTGCAGGGGGCCGGTCAGATAGACTCCCGGCGCCACCACCACGCGGCCGCCGCCGGCGGCGTGGCAGGCCTGGATCGCGAGGCGAAAGGCGTCGGAGCAATCCGTGCGGCCATCACCGACGGCGCCAAAATCGGCTATAAAAATTTTCTGCTCGGGAAAACTCGGCGGTTTGATCTGCGCGAGGATTTCCGGCAGTCGATCCCAGCCGGTTCGATCCGGCGATGAGCAAGAGCAACCGTGCAGGATTCCGAACACCAGCAGACTCCGGAAGAACCGACCGAAAAAAAATTGGCAGCGTTTGACTTCCATTGAAAAATCGCCTTCCAGTAGGTGCGAATTGACCATCGAATCATTCTGTGAGCGACTCGAATTGCAAGCTGGCCAAAATAAACGGTCCCACTGCTTTGGGATCATTGTCCCGTCGAGGCTCGCCGACATAGTATGCAAAAGAGCCATCTCGATACGGATCGCCTCCCAGGCCGGCCACAGAGCAGGCTTCGGTTATCGAGATCGTGTTCAATGAATCGGTTCGGATAAACCGGGCGAGAATTCCCTCATAAGCGCGTTGTGCGACAACCAGATAATCCTGTGGCAGGTAGCCTTTTTGCACGCCTTTGCACAGGGAATAGGCAAACATGCACGAAGCCGAGGACTCGAGGTAATTTCCCGGTTGGTCACCCTGGTCCAGGATCTGATACCACAAACCGGTTTGCGGATCCTGCACCCGGCTGATCGCTGCCGCCAGGCGGTTCAGCATGGCCACCAGCTCTGGCGTTTGCGGATGATCGTTCGGCATCCAGTCGAGCACGTCGACCAGGGCCATGGAAAACCATCCCATTCCTCTTCCCCAAAAATGCGGCGACAATCCGGTCTGCGGATCGGCCCAGCGCTGCTGCCGGCTCTCGTCCCAGCCGTGGTAGAGCAGACCCGTGCTGTCGTCGCGGGCGTGTTTTTCCATCAACAGAAACTGTCTGGCCACATCGTCGAACAGGGCCGGCTCGGCAAAGGTGTGGGCGAATTCGGCCAGAAACGGCGAGGCCATGTACAGGCCATCCACCCACATCTGGTGCGGATAGACTTTTTTATGCCAAAATCCCCCTTCAGAAGTACGGGGATGGGTTTGCATCTGTGAACGCAACAAAAAAAGGGCTTTTTTGTATTTTTCCTTACCGGTGCGGCGATGAAGCGCGAAGAGCACCTTGCCCGGGTTGATGCGATCGATATTGTATTCCTCGAGTTTGTAGCGACCGATCTGGCCGGACTCGTCGATAAAAGCATCATAATAGTTTTCGACATAGCGCAGATATTTTTCGTCGCCGGTCCGCTCGCCGACTTGCCAAATCGCTTTGAGCACCAGCCCTTGTGTATACTCCCATCTGGGGATGGAGCGAAAATCGATTTGCCAGGGCATCCGATTGCGCGCCATCACCGAATCGGCCATGCGCACGGACCAGAAAAGTGATTCCACATCGGTTTTTGATCTGCAGGATAGAACGAGGGCAGCAAGAAGCAGGGAAATTTGGGTGAACCGTTTTGCGTTCATTGGCGCTATACTCCCGGATGAAGGATGGGGGG
Source organism: bacterium (assembly GCA_029565675.1). GTDB lineage: Bacteria > Zhuqueibacterota > Zhuqueibacteria > Residuimicrobiales > Oceaniaggregativiventaceae > Sulfursilanivivens. Next base: position 81,939 of record JAKQNP010000009.1, on the reverse strand, counting down.
GCGGATGGTCACCCAATCCGCCCCCTTTGTCGGTTAAGTTATTTGAGCAACAGCATTTTCGTGACGACCGATTGATTTGCCGACTCCAATTTGTACAGATAAACACCATTGGCGAGATGAGGCGCATCATCAGCGAATCGCACGACCTCGCCTGAAGGCGGTTCTACATGCGCCGATCCGTTTGCAGTACCGGCTTTAGCCGGGCTTTTGCGCTTTCCAAATGACAAAAAGAGCCCGCCTGAAGGCGGGACGACGTACGGTGTGTGCACTTTTTTTTTAAAAACTCCAGTGGAGTCCGAAAGAGGGGACGAGGGGCATCATATAGATCACGCTGCGGGCGGCGTAGCCGCGGCCGCTGCTGCGCGCATGGATATCCCATTCGTAGAGATAGATATTGGCGTGGTTAAAGAGGTTGATCACTTCGATATAGGCGGCGAGCCGATGCCGGCCGATCAGCGTTTCATAGCTGAGCCGGGCGTCGAATCGCCAATAGTCGGGGTAGCGGCCGGAATTCTTTTTGTCGCGCACCATGGTCCAGCCGGTGAAAAATCCGTTGTTGGCGGAGATATCGCGCTGCATGGCGCGAATCGGTGTATAAGGAAAGCCGGTGCCATAGTGATTGGTCAGGGTCAGGATCCATCGTCTGGTCAGGCGCAGGTCGATGCCGGCATTGATCTGCTGACGCTGGTCATAATCAAAAAAAGTCCAGTCGCGCTCACCGCTGCGGCGATAGCGGGCGCTGGCCAGGGTGTAATAGAGCCAAAAACCCAACCGTTCGTTGCCGGGGCGCGTTCGTTCGAGCGAGATCTCGATGCCCTCGGCAGAGCCCTCGCCGATGTTGTCCGGCACATAGCTCTCCTCGTCGATACTCAAAAGCAGGTTGGCGAAGGTCTTGCGATAGACTTCGACTTTGACCTCGCTGCGCAGGGAAGGGTTCCACTGCACGCCGACGATATTGTGAATGCTGTTTTCGGCTTCGAGGCTGGCCGGTTCGTGGGTGATATCGAGGGGTTCTCCTCTGCCGATCAGGGTCAACACATCAGGAAACTGGCTGAACAGACCGCTGCTGACCCAGAAAGAGAGCTTGGCGGACGGGCTGAGGATGAGTTTGGCGCGCGGGTTCCAGACCGCCTGATTGTAGAGAGTGGCATAATCGTAGCGCAGTCCGGCGGACAATTCCATCCATTCCTGCGCTTTGATGCGGCCCTGCCAATAGGCTCCCACCTTGGCCGAGCGGCTGACGAAATCGACGCTGTCCGGCACATTGACAAACGTGCGCCAGTTGACCTGGGCGAGGACGTTATCGCGGTGGTTGGTCACCTCGGCGCCGGTTTTGATGCGCAGCCAGGTTCGCGGATAATAGTGCAGGTCGGCCCGCAAGCCGACCCGGCGCAGCTGGTATTTCATGCGCGCATTAAAGGCGTGATTAAAGGTATCGTAAAGCTGCAGATCGTTGTCGTCGGCATAATAGCCGAGAATGGTGTTGGCCGCGAGTTTTGGCGTCAGGATGGCGCTGTGGCGCAAACCCAGCACATGGCCGCGTCCCTGGTTGAGCAAGTCGAGCTGTTCGCTCTCCAGATTCTTCATCTGCGCGCCTTCGCGGAGATGGGAGTAAAAGAGCACCAGCCGGTTGTCGCGGTTCAGATCAAAGGTCAGTTTGCCGTGCAGATCGTAATAGTAGGGGAAAATATAATTTTTATCATAGAATGAATTGGCGATAAAATCATAAAAACTTCGTCGGCCCGCCAACAGCCAGGAGCCGCGGCCGCCGGCCAGGGGACCTTCGGCGCAAGCCCGGGCGGTGAGCAGAGAGGCGCTGGTCCGCACCGCCAGCCTGTCGCGCCGGCCTTCGCGGATGTTGATGCGCATCAGTGCGGACATCTTGTTGCCGTAATCGGTCTCGAATCCGGCTGGTGTCAGATCGATCGATTCGACCAGATCGGGATTGATCAGGCTGATACCGCCGCCGAGGGCGATAAAGAGGCGGGACGGCATGACAATCTCGATGCCGTCGTAGAGCACCAGGTTCTGGTCCGGGCTGCCGCCGCGCACATAGAGCTGGGTGTTGATATCGTTGCGGGTCGCCACGCTGGGCAGTTTGCTGATCACCCGATAGGCATCGTCAAAGGAACCGGGTTCATATTGAATGCTCCGCGGGGTCAGGATGGCATGGCCGGCGTTGGAGCGTTCGACCGGCAACAAGGCGGTGGCGCGCTCGGCTTCGACCTTGACGCCCGGCAATTCGATGATCTGCGGCGTCAATTTGATCTTGTAGGCGACGATGCGGCCGGCCAGCACCTGCACCTTTGGCACCTGCAGGGTCTGGTATCCCATCATGCTGACCACCAGATCATAGGTGCCGGGAGGAATGCGATTGATTTCGAAATAGCCGTTGTTCTTGGTGGCTGCCCCCAGCGTGGTGTTGGCGAAATAGACATTGGCGTTGACCAGCGGCTGGTCGTTCCGTTTGTCGAGGATGACGCCTGCCACTTTGCCGACCGTACGGGTCGCCGCAGCCGCCGGAGCGATCCACAGGCAGCTCAGCAACAGAAGAAGAGCCGGCCGGCGCAGCGGGTTCATTTGCATCCGGCGCCGTCCATCCCGTTGCCCTGGCAGTTGGTTAGGATTATTCATCGAGCACCACAAAAACCGTATTGGCCACCAATTCGCCGTCGCGGCTGTAGACGATTCGGCTGCCGTCTGCAGACCAGGCCGGCGTGCGGCCTTTTATGGCGATCCACGTCATTTCTTCCTGTTCGAGCGGGGTCAGGACCAGAGCCGTGCCAAAATGAAAAAGCATCTGGATGCCGATCACCGCGCGCACCGCCGGCGGCGGCGCTCCGGCAACCGGCCAATCGCCGATCAAATTATCGGAAGGCACCCGTCTGACGCCGTTGCCCTCCCCGGGCAAACAAAACAGAGCCAACGTGCCGTTGTGTCTGGCTGAATAGAGCCAACCCGAGCCATCGGGCAGCCAACAAAAAGCGCGAAGGCTGTCGGGTGCGGAAATGGCCGTGGCCGGTCCACCCATGGCCGGCCGAAGGTGCAATCTTCCGTCGCTCAGATAGGCCAGCGTCCTGCCGTCCGGCGACCAGCGCGGTAATTCTTCCCGCCCTTGCTCGTCGGTCATCTGCATGGACACACCGCTGGTCAAATCGAGGCAACAGATTTCCTGGTCCCGGCAAAAAGCCAACACCCGGCCATCAGGAGAAACAGTCGGATAGGCGACGCCGCTGCTGTCGACGACCAGATCGCTGATCGTGCGGCTGTTCAGGTCATATTTGCGGATCAGAAAACCGCGGTCGCGCGGCAGGTGATCCGCCACCTCGGCGCGCGGCCGGGCGGTATAGACGATCGCCTCATCAGACGGCAACCAGGAGGGTTGCAGATTCTCCCAGCTGTCCTTGACCAGTGTCGATTCCGCCGGCAATGTGCGCTCAACGTCGATCAAGCTGGACTCTGTGCAGGCCGATTGCAGAACCAGCCAGACCAGGCAGGACAGGCGCAGGACAATGCGGCAGGATTGTTTAAGATTCAAAAATCGCATCATTTCTTCCATGCAAGCCTCATGCCGGAAAAATCGCCGCCTGGTTCCGATTCGAACCGGCAAACCGTTGAAATCAAAGTGATACAAGTCATTGAAAAGTATCCAATTAAAAAAACGGCTTCAGCGCCATATATTCGCAAATCCTGCATTAAGATGCAAGTCCTTTCCCCAGCAGGGCAACCGCGAGACAGATGTATCAATCCCGCACAGCCGGAGCGCCGGCGGTAAAAGGAAGCATCTGTTTGTGCCCTGTCGGCCTCTGCCGGCGTTTTTCAGCAGGGCAGCAGACGGCGCCGTTTGCGACACCGCGCGCAAAACTTTTCGTGGGCAACCCGGTTGCGCACACAGACTGCCGTGCCGGTGCGATAGATCAATCGCTGATATTCGATCGGGCACTCGTTGATCACCACGACCGCTATGCGGTCGGTGGCGAGCACCTTGCGCAAAGCATTGTAAACATCGATTTGCGCTTCGAACAGCTGCGGCAGGGTTAAAAAAGGCTGGTAGGCGATGGCGACATCAAAATCGGTCAACTCTTTCTCGCCGGTACCGGCAAGGGGCGAAAAGAGATAGACAAAATCGACATTCTCAACATCGGCAAAATAGCGGGACAGCCGCTCCTTGGCCAGTGCTTCTGCAAAAACGCCATTCATCGTACATCCCTCCTCAAATTGTCGAACGGACAAAAGATCGCCTGCGGGGGAAAACCGGATTTTCGGCGCAGGCGCATGACTCTGGAGAGAAAGGTGCTGTGCTGGATTTCGGGTGACGTTCGCCGATCATGCTCATTGTCTGCAGCGAGACATGCATGGTGCAAACCGTTGTCGTTTGAGTCAATTACCTCAATGCGACACCCCGAAACACATGAGGAGTGATGGCAGCCTGGCGGCAATCCGTTGCTTTGCCCCACAAAACAGATTGTCCATCAGGCTTGCAAAAACGCTGAGGAAGAGAAAGAGCAGCCGCTTGCTTGCTGTGCAACCTTGAGGCTGAACTCGCTTGACGGGCGGATGCGGCGGCAGGTTCGATGAACGGCAGTGGTCAAGACTGGCAGTGCGGCAAAAAAAGAATAGTGAGCGGCAAATCCGATCTGCGGATTTGCCGCTGAACCTCTATTGCACCACAGGTTGTTCCGGTTGTTCTGGCGCAACCGGTTCAGTGATCTCTTTGATCTTGTCGAGCAACTGCACGGCTTCAGTCGAATCCAACTCGTTGTCGCTGAATACCTGCTGGATGGTGTTGGCGAGATATTGCAGCTCGCTTTGGCTCACTTCGCCGGCCTTGATCTTGGCGGTCATTTCATCCATAATCATCGCGGCGCTGTCTGCCGAAACACCTTGCGGCAGATTTTCGATCACCGCTGTCTTGGCCATTGCCATGCTCTTTTCCACCGCATAGTTGGCGACTTTTTGCGGATTCAGCGCGCAGATCACCACCAGAGCGATGACGACGATCAAGATGAGAAGCAACAGTATCAAAAAAAACTTTTTCATGTGACCTCCCCATAGGGTTCCTGACAACCGCTGCCTATTAGATCCGATGCCTTGCATCACTGTAATATAGAATCTCGAGCGATAGACGTCAAGAAATATTTTATAAATTCTCACTGGGGCCCATCGTCAGATGGGACACGATTGACAAATTCTATTAATTATTTTCCCCCGGCTCAGCCGTGATTGCAGTCGGCCATGCCGGTTGCGCGGCTCGGCGGTTAAAAGCGGATGTGCAGGATTTCGGCACACGCCTGCCGATCGTCTGGTTGCAGTTCGGCAATCCGCGCTGCGCTTCGCTGGCGGCCGCTCATGCGCAGGTGATAGGCCAGCCGCTCGCAGACAGCCGACCAGTCGAACTCTGGATCGCAATATGCAGACCATCCTGCAGGGATCACATCGTCCGCCAGCACCGCGGACTCCCGCACCGATTCCGGATAGAGGTGCGGCACAATGCGGCTGTGCGCCGAGGCAGCGGTCAGATGGGCGGCCAGGCTCGAGCGCCAGGCTGCGATCGCCTGCTCCTGTTTGCCGGCGTCGGCGTAGAGATCCGCCAATTGCAGCAGCGGCAGCGGATCAGCCGGGGCGAGAAATGCGGCGCGGCGCAACAGCCGCTCGGCCGAATCCGGCGCTTCCGACTGCAGCAAACAGCCGAGAAAAGTCCAGGGGCGATCGAGATTTTCCAATTCAGCAGTCACCTGTTTGAGGAGGGGCCGTGCGCATTCGTGCCGGCCAGTGGAAAAATAGAAAGCAGCCAGACGGGCGGCGGCGATCGGCGATCGGTGTTGCGCCGCCTGCAGCGAATCGCGGGCGATCTGCTGCAGCCGCACGACTTGCTGCGGGTGGCGTTGGCAAAAATCGCTGTAAAACCGCGACCGCAGAGCGGCCGGCGCCAGGCGAACAGCGTCGGCATAGACGACCACCGCTGAATCGATTTGCCCCTGCAGTTCCAGAAAATAGCCGCAGGAAAAAGCATAAACAGCCGTATGCGGATCGAGCTGACGGCTGCGATGGACCGCTTGCAGGGCGCCATCGACGTCACCCAAGCGCCAGCACAGCCAGGCCGAGTTGTGCCAAAAGAGCGCATCGGCTGGGTTGAGAGCCAGCGCGTGCTGCAACCGATGCCGGGCTGCAGACGCCTGCCGCCGGGCCGGCGCGTCGACAAGTTGTCGAGGCGAATCAAAGCGCAACAGCGGGAGCTGGCGTTCGCGCGCCAGCGCTGACTCGGCCCAATAGAGCGCATTGGCCGGCCACAGCTCGCACGCCTGGTCGATACCGCGCTGGGCAGCCGGCCAGTCCAGCCGCCAGGCTGCGGCGACAAAAAGGCTGTGTTGCTGGCGCGCCAGGCTGCAGCGATGTTCATGGCACAGCACCAGCCCGCCACCGAGCAGAAAAACCGCCAACGCAACGATCGACCCTTTTCTAGATCCCTCTTGCATCGCCTTCCTCCGCAGCCGCCCAGGCCAGGACAACAAATACGTGCAAAACCAATGCATCGAAAGCAAAAAGATCGGTATAACAGATCTCGCGCGCGAGCAAAGCGGCGGTGGCGCTGAACCACAGCCAAACTGCAGCGCGTTCGAGTTCGTTCTCCCGGTGCTGCAATCGGCACCGGATGGCGCGCAAAAAAGCGGCGACCAGAGCCCCGAACGCCGCGATGGCCACGGCGCCGCCTTCGCAGGCAATCTGCACATACGAGTTGAATGCACGGCTGACAAAGGCAGCCTCGCAAGCAGCGGACCGATAGAGCGGATAACAGAGGGCAAAGTTGCCCGCACCGACGCCGACAAGCGGATTTTCCCTCAGCATGTGCCGCGATTCAGCCCAGATGCGGACACGGCCGGAAGCGCTGCGAACTTGCGAAACCGTGCGAAAGAAAGAGAGCGTGGCAGCCGCCGGTTCGCGGATCGGGATGGCCAGCAGAGCCAACGCCGCCAGCAAAAGGCCGGATCGCCTGATTCGGGACCGGCGCAGTTCAGAATGCGAAATGCAAAGCCCTGTGCAAGTCAACAACAGCAGCAGGGCCAGGGCCAGATAGAGGCCGCGGGAAAAGCTGATCAGAACAACGGCCAGAAATGCAACAGCAGCACAGAAAGCCGCGATTTGCAGCCATCGCTGATGATGAAAATAAAAGCAATAGAGCGGTGCGGGCAGAAGGAACAAAAAGAGTGTCGCCCAGCCGTTGATGTAAAAACCAAAAGGTTGAAACAGGTACTTGAAATGGATCGGCTGACGGAAACCGACCAAATCCAGCATAATCTGCAACAGATTGAATTGCAGCAGCGTCAACAGCGCCAACACTGCATACACCGCGAGCCAGACCAAGGAAATCGTCCAGATAATTTGGCGGTGCGGTCTTGTTGCCAACCGCACAGCGATATAGAGGCCGACGGCAGTCCAGGCCGGCAACAGGGCAGCCTGGCTGTTGGCGGAATAAAAGCCAACACAACCGGAGAGCAGTCGGCTCAGAAGGAAAACAGCTGCAGCGGCATCCAACAGAACAAGCCGCTGCATCCGTGGATTTTCCCGCAAGATGAGCCGGCGCAGCAACGCAATCGCCAGGAGCGCGGCCACCACCAGTGCGACAGCGGCTGTTCGCCACAGGGCGAGGATCGGCGCCAGCGCGGCCGCAACATCCAGCGCGACCGGCCAGGCCGGGCGCCGCGTCAGATTGCCCATTTCACCTCCGCTTGTTCAACGATTCAGCGAGCCGTCGCAAACCGTCGCCCAGGGTGCTTGCAGCAGCGCTCGGATTGCGGCCCTGTCCGACCGACTGTCGCCTCAGGGCGTGTTCCAGGATAAAGGAATCGAATGAGCCGGCGTTTCGACCAGAGAAAGGAAATAGCGTTCAAAACCCAAATCGCTGCTGTGGTCGTCCCGCTGCAGCTGCCTTTCCAGAGTTGCCATCTCGGTGCAAACGATCAGCTTGCCGCGATTGATGATCGCCACCCTATCGCACAGCCGGGCGACGAGATCGAGATGGTTCGAGGTCAGAAAAACCGTCTTTCCCCGCTTGACCAGCCGCTGCAGATTCTCGCGGATTCGCACCGCGGCCACCGCATCCACACCGTCAAACGGTTCGTCCAGGACCAGCAGATCCGGATCGTGGATCAACGCCGCTGCCAGGGAGATCTTTTTCTTCATGCCAGTGGAATGGGTTTCGATCCACTTGTGCTGGTCTTTTTCCAGCTCAAAGAGCCGGAACAATTCATCGCTGCGCTTCTCGATCACTGCGGTTTCCAGCCGGTACATACGGCCGACAAAGCACAGATATTCTCTGGCGGTCAGCCGCTCGACGTAGAACGGTTTCTCGAGGACAAACCCCAGCCGCTGTTTGTAGCCGGTTTGCTCTGGCGTGATTTTGTCGCCAAAGAGCTCGAGTTCACCGCGATCGGGGCGCAACAAACCGGCGATAAAATGAACAACGGTCGATTTGCCGGCTCCGTTGGGGCCGACGAATCCGAAAAAAGAACCGCACGGCACCTGGAGATCGAGATGATCGACAGCGCGATTGGTCTTGTAGGATTTGCTGAATTCGCGAATTTCGATTGCGTTCATACACTCTCCATCAATTCCGGCCGATAATTCTTTAAATAGCGCGAGCTCTGCCGAATGGCCAACCCGTGCAAGGGCAGAAGCAACCCGGCCGCCACATAGAGCGATGTGGTGCCGAACCGATTTTCGAGCAGCGTCAACACGGCGAGCACCGCCGCGATGCAGAGCACGTGCACTGCCTGCGCGATCGGCGTGCAGCACAACAGCGAGCGGCCGCGCCTGATGCTGCGCACCGAACGACAGTTGGCAAGGGCAAAGAGCGCGAGATTCAATGCCAGGCTCTTGCCGATCAGCGACGACAAATCAGCGGCCGCACCAAAAAGGGCAGCGAGCAGCAGCAGATCGGCCAGAGACGGTAAAACCAGCCAGGCAAACAGGGCGATATTCTTGGCGAGCAATAGATCGCGCGCCGAAACCGGGGGCAGATGCCAATAGGCGATCGTATCCGATTCGGCGGCGATGAAATTGTTGAGCAGAGGTTCAAACGTCCAGAGAAAAAACACCATGGCCATCCACAGAGCGATCTCCGCCTGCTCCGGCCGCCAGCAGCCAAAGGCCAGCAGAGCCGCCGTCAGCAGGCCGGCCGTCCAGGCAATGCGGGCTGTGCGCTGCAAAATTCGGCATTCGACCGTCACCAGCGACTGCAATTGTCGATAGTCGATCTGATTCATCCTGTCCCTATCTGCACCTCGTTTTATTGACACGGTACAACCACACGCCCAGCCCCATACCCGTTGCGATTGCCGGAACAAAGCTTGCCAGATAGAGGGTCGCCTGGGCAAAATGGCCCTGCAGGCAAAGCTCCACCGATGTGCCGACCCAGCCCCAAAAAGGGATTCGTTCCAGGCGGTGATACCCGTCGAGTTGAAACAACAAGTTGTAAACCAGGACAAAAAGCGCAAACACCATTGACAGATGCATTTTCAGGCGCTTGAAAAGCTGCATAGCCGCCAAAAAGAGAACCAGGAGCCAGACCTCCAGCAGCACATAGAACAGGAACAAGGCGATAACCGAGGCGGCAAAGGTGCGAAACGATGGGATAAAATGGGCTGACAGCAGTGCGAAGGAAAACAGATGCACCAATCCTTTTTCGCCAAAGAGCAAATCGAGCAGCAGCGCGGCATAGAGGGTTTTGTCCGCCAGCGGGAAAGCGAACAGATGATCCGGTGCGATAAACAACTCTTCGCTCATCCTGCTGGTCAGGATCGCCACCTCATCCATCACCAGGATAAAAACAAACATCGCCATATTGGCGGCAATGCCGGTTGAAAACAGGGCGAAATCGCTGCACACGATCAGCAGGGCGGCCGCGCATTCAAAGAGACCAATCGCCGCCAGGAGAAACCGGCAATAGTGGGCGTTTCGGCGAGAGCGCCTGGTCAACCGGCGGTTCACCGCCGACAACATTCGGTATTCGGCAATCATTTGTTCTCCTGAGGATAACCGGACATACCGTTGCCAACGGCGCCGGTATGTCCGGATGACAGGGTTGCTGTTTTGATCAGCCGGCGCATTCTTCGAGATAACCGGGAACACTGGCGATCCAGGCGGCTGCTCCCAAACCAATGGCGAGCCAGCCGAGCGGATTGGTTACCAGCACACCGCCGATGACCAAGCTGGCGAATCCCAGCATCATGATCGCCTCGGCGCTGTGGCAATCGCCGCCGTTGATCTGGCACATCTCTGCATCAGTCAGTTCTTTCATTGTTCTCACCTCCTTTCAAGAGTTGCTCAATCGCCGGGAAAAATAACGCCGCAAGCGAATGCGGCGGGCACTCACCTCCTGCCATGAGTTGCCCTGTTGCCGAAAAGCAGACGCCGCATGCGAACGCGGCGGGCACTCACCTCCTGCCATGAGTTGCCCTGTTAGCGAAAAAGGTGACGCCGCAAGCGAACGCAGCGGGCACTCACCTCCTGCCATGAGTTGCCCTGTTAGCAAAAAAGGTGACGCCGCAAGAGAAAGCGGCGAGACCTCACCTCCTGCCATGAGTCGCCCAGTTAGCGAAAAAGGTGACGCCGCAAGAGAAAGCGGCTAGACTCCACCTCCTGCCATGAGTTGTTCTGTTGCCGAAAAAGCGGACGCCGCATGCGAACGCGGCGGGCACTCACCTCCTGCCATGAGTTGCCCTGTTAGCGAAAAAGGTGACGCCGCAAGCGAACGCGGCGAGACCTCACCTCCTGCCATAAGTTGCTCGTTCGCCGAAAAAGCGGACGCCGCATGCGAACGCGGCGGGCACTCACCTCTTGCCATGAGTTGCTCGTTCGCCGGAAAAGCGGACGCCGCAAGCGAACGCGGCGGGCACTCACCTACTTTCGTGAGTCGCTCGGCGTAGACCCGGTCTGTTCCAGCATGTCGATCACCCTTTGCCAATCCCCGGCGCCGGCGATGCGCTTTTGCAGGCGCCGGTCAGAATCGAAGAGGTAGAGCGCCGGCAAAAGGGTGCGGCCAAACCGGCGGCGAAGCTCCGGCAGCGGGACACTGCAGCAGACGACATTGGGCGCGCGGCTGAGCATCGGATAGTCTTGCACAAAAGCAAATTCGGACTCGGGATCGCTGGTCAGCAACACGATCTGCAGCCGCTGCAAGCGGCAGTTTTCCTGCTGCAGGTTCGCCAGCAAAACCGCACAGCGGTCGCACTCGTTCTCATAGCGGACGACCAGGGTCGCCGGTGCCTTTGGCAGAGTCGCTGATCGCTTGTCCAGGCTTGCGAGGCAAGACAACCCGGGCATCAGCGCGCCGATTGGCAGCGGCCGATAGCGGCGCGCCTGAACCAGCATCGATGCGCTCGTCAGCACCAGGAGAGCGAGCAACGCAGCGCTGCCGATCTGTTTGCCGCGCACCGCGACTTTTTTTTTAGCTGCCTGCTGCACACCTTTATCCGCTTATCTCGTGGAAATAGAGCAAAAAGACAAACTGCATCACCAGCATCGCGGTCCAGACAATGACCACCACCAGGCCGCAGTCCAACCACGTCAAACGACTTTCAACGCGCAACCCCGCGGTGACGATCAGGCACCAGGCCAGCTCGGACAGGTTGAAATTGCCGAGAAAGCCGAGCGCCTGCGGAGAATAGCGATAGCGGTTGACAAGAGCGGCCAGAGACACCGGCACCAGAGAGAGGGTGGATTCGTCGATGGCACTGTTGGGCAGCGATGCCAGCCACAGGGTTTTCACGAACATCAAGAGCAAAAGGGCAAAAAAGGCCACCGTGACGATGTGGAAGAGCCGGGCAAACGGCACTTCGAGCAAACGAAAGACCAGGGGCATCTGCAGAAAGAGGGCGGATAGCAACAGCCGCAGCGCCAGCAGCAGCGGCGCCAGGACATAGTTCCAGACCGTCAGGCGGCGCATGACAATCAGCAGTTCATCGATCCGATAGGCTTCGATCTGCTCGTCCAACAACCGGTGAAAGACCTGGCGGTCGAGGAGAATCTCATTGGCAAGCCAGGTGTTCAGCAAAACGCCGAGCAAGGCCAGGAGAAAAAGCGTGGATGTCGGCCAGGCAAAAGGTTTGCGGCAATACGCTTTCCAATCCATCAGTTGATCCCCTTTGGCGAAGACGAAAGTGTTTTTCCCGTGGACAGGAAACACGGCGGTTTGGCCGTTTGCCTGTCAAAGGTCGCGCGGCCGTCCTGCAAACGAAAAACCAGCTCACAACCCTGCAAAATCTCGCTGTCGTGCGTTACCAGCAATACCGCGTGATCGTTCGCATAGTTGCGCAGGGTTTGCCAAACCCGCGCTTTCATGGCGTCGTCGAGTTCGGAAAAGAGTTCATCGACGATCAATACCGCCGGTTCGGCGACCAGTGCCCGCGCCAGGCTGAGCAGCCGGATCTCGCCGCCGGACAAACGCCGGCCCGCCTCCCCCAGCAGCGCTGACAGGTCGAACCCCGCTTCGCTGCCGTCGAACAAGCCCATCGATTGCAGAACCTGATCGATCCTTTGCCGATCGACTGCCGCCCGGCCGAGCAGCACGTTTTCCAGCACTGTGGCGTTGAAGAGGTGGGCGCGCTGCGGCACCACCGCGACGAGGCGTCGATAGCAGTGCAAGTCGATCTCTTCGGCAGATCGGCCGTTGCAGAGGATTCTGCCGGTGTCAGGCTGCAACCGGCGCTGCAGCAGGTAAACCAGGGTGCTTTTGCCGGACCCGGTATTACCCCATAAAGCGGTCACAAAGCCGCGTTCGACAGCGAGATCGACACCGCGCAACAAAAGGGCGGATTTGGGATAGGAAAAATGCAGATTTTCGGTCTGCAGATGCGCGATTTCCGACACTGCCACGCGGCCGGGGTTGGGTTCGGGCTCGACAGCCAAAAGATCCAGCAGTCGATCGGCGGCGATCTGCGCTCCTTGCCAGGCGATGACCGCCTGGACAAGATTGGCGATCGACGGGAGCAGATAGGAAAGCAGCGCGACCAGAGCCAACAATTCGCCGAGCTGCAGTCGATGCTCCGCAACCGCGACCGATCCGAGAGTCAGCAGCGCCAGAGTCAGCAACGCTGCCAACGCTTCGGAGATCGATTTGAGCTTCGCCTGGGTGCGGTGCAGCCGGGCGATGGAGAATTGCAGCCGTTCGGCGCCGCACAGCAAGGCCTGCGCGGCTGCAAGGGCAACGCCAAAAGCGATCACCTCGCGGATGCCGCGCAGGCGATCGATGGTTGCCGATTCCATCCGGCTGTGTTCATTCATCACTGCGCTCTGCTGGTCGCGGATGCGACGTGAACTTTGCAGCAAAAGAGCGGTGAACAGGGGCAGGGAGAGCAGGCAGAGCAGCGCAATCGACGGGGAATAATAAGCCATGAGAGCCAGAGAGCCGATCACCACCAGGAGATCGATAAACGCTGACTGGGCGATGAGCGAGATGGCTTGCTGGATTTTGAGGCTGTCGTTCAGGCGGGCCGTGATATCGCCGGTTTTGCGTTGATCGAAAAACGGCTGTGGCAGGCGAAACAAGCGCGTGAAAAAATCGCGCGTCATCGCCAGGTTGATGCGCTGGTTCAGAACGACCAGAAAAATGGAGCGCAGCAACCCCACTGCCGCGCGCAGCAGGAGAAAAAAGAGCAAGATCACACCGGCGTAAAAAATCCGCCGGACATCTCCGCCGGGGATATAGCGATCGATCAGCACCTGCACAAAACCCGCAGTCATCAGTCCCAAAAGAGCGGTCAGGATGCCGAGAAAAATCGATTGTTCCACCCAGGGCAAGTGAGCCGTCAGGTAAGAAGCGATCCATGGCCATCCGCGCATTGCAGGCTGGCGCACGAGGTTGGCGGTGGGGGTGAGCAAGAGAACCGTCTGGCTCTGCCAGAGCCGGGCAAACGGCTGCCGCCTTATCCAATAGACGCCGCGCGCCGGATCGCCGAGCTGCACCCGGCTGTGCGCGACTCGATAAACCACGACATAGTGATGCTGACCATCCTCACGCACCAGATGGGCGATACAGGGCAGCGGGATGGTCGACAGATCGTCATAGGATCCACGGGCACCGCGGGCCTGGAATCCGCAGCGTTCGGCGGCGCGCAACAGGTCGAGCAGGGTGACGCCGCGGCTGTCGGCCTTGCACCAGCAGCGCAGCGCGGCCAAAGCGGCATCGCCGCCGTGGAAGCGCAAGACGGTGAGCAGAGCAGCCGGACCGCAGTCGAACCGTTCCAGCTGGCGCACCAACCGTCGCCTTGCTTTGATTCCGAACATGCCGTGCACTCCTTGACCATGCGCACCGCGGCCAGCGCCGGTTGCCTCATCGGCGATCGCTGACCGCCATACGCAGCCGCAGCACTGCAGTTGCCTGTTGCAGTCAATGTGCCTTCCCCAGATTCCAGTCCCATCCAGGCCGCAATCCCAATGCATCGCCCTCGACAGCGATGTCAGCGAAAATCCGACCCCGCTTTCCCGTGATCTACCGGAAAATTAACCTTTTTGCGAAATTTGTCAAGAGAAATTTGCTAATTTCTACGATATTATCGCAAATATTTGCTTATTGATTAATTTCGGTCAATTGCTTCCCCCCTGACGACGGGAAACGACTGAACTTCGGTTTCTGTTGACTTTAACTGAGCCGTTGCTTACCTTTTTATCGATCGGCTCCACAACCGAAATAAATGGACTTTCCAACAGGAAAAAGATGATCGCTCTGCGCAAAATCGTTCTCCGACGTTTTTCGTTTCTTACCTGGATCGTGATCTGGTTTCTCTTCTGCGATCTCGGCAATTTCTATGCACTCATTCCCAACTCCTGCGCGCTCAGCCTCGATGAGGCGCTCATTTTGGCTGTCATCGACCAGCAGACATCGGTGCCATTGGATCGCTACCCGTGCGACGAGCAAACCAGGGACATCGAAAATCCGTCACAAAAGCACCGCATCAAGATCACCGATGTGGACAGCAGTTTTTTTGCGGATTCTTCCCCGCAACTGTTCTGGCTTTCGAAACTGTTTTTCGATCACAAAGAAACACTCCACCAGTCACCGCTTTTGGTTTCACCGCTGTATCTCATCAACTGCTCTTTTCTGAACTAGACTCTCCTGCCACCTGCTTTACGGGTAAAATCGATTCATTCCGCACCCCTCGGCCCTGCGAAAACCAGGCTTTTCTCCTCCTGACAACCTGATTCACAGGGCAGAGGAGCATGGATTTCCGACCATCCCTGGCAACCAACTTGATGTCATTCCCGATTAGGCGGTGCATTCGGGCCTATTCAGCGACCAGAAGGAGGGTATCATGAATATTCTGTTTATCTATCCAATACCTTCACCCAAGCATACATTTATCGATTACCACCATGGATTGTCACTGCTTTCTGCACTGGCCAAAGCAGAAGGTCATCAGAGCTCTCTCTACATGACCCACCAATTTTCGCAGCAAGCCATCAATCGCGCTGTTCAGCAGGTCAAACCAGACCTGCTCGCCTATTCGGTGACTTCGGATCAGTTGCAGTTGGCGCAAGCGCATATGGATTATCTGTCGCGTCTATCCGTTTTTTCGTTGGTTGGCGGCGTGCACGCGTCTGTGCGACCGGAGGATTTTATCGATCGCTGCGATTGTGTATGTCGGGGGGAGGGGGAAGTCGCCTGGACAGAACTGTTGCGCGGCAAATCTTTTCGTCAAATCAACAACCTCGTCTACAGCGACGGCGGTTCGATACATCACAATCCCATGCACCCGTTCTTGCAGGATCTCGACGCTCTGCCCTTCTCCGACCGGGAGTTGTTCGATTACCAGAGTTCTCTGGATATCGATCACCGCGCGGATTTCATCGCCGGCAGAGGCTGTCCCTATCGGTGCAGCTATTGTGTCAACAACTGGCTCCATTCATTGGCCGACGGCCGTTATGTGCGGTTGCGCAGTGCGGAAAACCTTTTGCTCGAAATACAACAGGTGCTGAATCGCTACCAGAGAATCGACTCGATTTGCTTTCAGGACGACACTTTTACGTTCAACAAACAGTGGATCGAGGCATTTTGTGGCTTGTATCGCCGGCAAATCCACCTGCCGTTTGTCTGCAACTTGCGAGCAGAAACAGCCAGTCGGGAAATGATCGCCATGTTGGCCGATACCGGATGCAAAGAGATCCGTATCGGTGTCGAACAGGGCAACGAACGTCTGCGCAGGGACGTCTTGAAGCGAAAAATGAGCAACCAGCAGCTTGTGGAGGCCTTCACCGAGATCAAAAAAGCCGGTATCCGGGTGTTTGCCTACAATATGGTCGGCATTCCCGGTGAGACAAAATCGACCATTCAGGAGACGATAGATTTGAACAAAAGGCTAAAGCCGGATAAAATTCACGTCAGCCTCTTCCATCCCTATCCCGGGACTGAATTGTACGATCAATGTCTGGCCGCGGACATCGATGTCGCCCGCATCCATGGTTCTTATTTTGCGCCGGTGGCAGCAATCGAGACAGATAAGCTGAAAAAAAAGGAGATCGAATTCCTTTATCGCACCTTTCGCGTGGCGGTGCTTTTTCCTTTTTTGCTGCCGTTCGCCAAATTCCTTGCACGCATCAAGGTCCGCAAACATCAAACCCTGTACGATATCTCTTACACTTCAATGTTCAGGATAGCGCAATTCATACAACGCCATATGCCCAAAAGATTTCGAACTGCGCTGTTCAACATTCTCAAGGTTTGAAAGGCAACAAGCGGGCAGTGTTTGCATCCATGGCACATGCGAAAAGGTTGTTCAAGGCTGAGAGAATTCTTTCAATTCAACACTTGTTTTCGTATATTCAGTACTGTGCCGACAGGAACAGGTAAAGACAGCGAAAACCAACCAGAACAGGTGTTTCGATGGATCGCATTTTGATTACCGGTGCCGTTGGTCAGATCGGCATCGAATTGACCGAAGGGTTGTTGTCGCGCTTCCCCGCGAGTCGCGTGGTGGCAAGCGACATCCGCAGCGCCGCAGGCGCGCCGGCGGACATCCGTTACCTCGACATCACGGACAAGGCGCAAATCGCCCGGCTGGTGATGGAAGAACGCATCGACACGATTTTTCACCTTGCCGCGCTGCTCTCGGCGCGCGGCGAGCAGAACCCGCAGCTCGCTTTTGCGGTCAACCTGGGCGGGTTGCTGAACGTGCTCGAGGTTGCCCGGCAACACGGGGTCAAAAAGGTGATCATGCCCAGCACGATCGGCGCCTTTGGCCCGGACACCCCGAAAATCGACACTCCCGACGATACGCTGATGCGGCCGACGTCGATGTACGGCATCACCAAACTCGCCGGCGAGCTTTTGCTGGACTACTACAGCCGGCGCAGCGGCATCGACGGGCGGTCGTTGCGCTTTCCCGGCATCATCAGCAGCAGAACCGAACCCGGCGGCGGCACGACCGACTGGGCGGATGATTTTTATCGCAAAGCAGTGCGCGGCGAAAAGGCGATCTGTTTTCTGCGCGCCGACACGCGCCTGCCCTTCATGTATATGCCCGATGCCGTCGAGGCGCTGATCGGTTTGGCCCTTGCGGAACGCAGTCGGCTCAGCCGCTCCGTCTATAACGTGCACAGCCTCACGCTGGCACCGACCGAATTGGCCAAATTCCTGCAAAGCATATTTCCCGATTTCGAGCCGCTCTATCAGCCCGATTCCCGTCAGTCGATCGCCGATTCCTGGCCGCAAAGCCTGGACGACCATCATGCCCGGACCGACTGGGACTGGTCACCGCAATACGATCTGCAGCGCATGACCGCTGACATGCTGAAAAACCTAAAACCGAAGAGGGGCTGATGGAGTTCGATCTGGATTGCATTCCCTGCTTTATCAACAGTCTGTTGCGGCTCGGCCGCGAAACAGGTGTTCCGGCTGCACAACAGGAAGCGCTGATGCGCCGACTGCTTGTCGCCATGGCCGCGGCGCCTTATGAACGCTGCCCGGCTGCGCTCGGCCGCGATCTGCACCGACTCATCCGCGATCAGCTGAACGACCCCGATCCCTATCGGCAAATCAAGCTGAAAAGCAATCAACAGATGCTCGACCTCGTGCCCCGCTTGCGGCAGATCATCGCCGAATCCGAACAACCGCTGCAAACCGCTCTGCGCCTGGCCATGGCCGGCAATGTCATCGATTTCGGCGTCGATCACGGCCTTGGAATCATGGACACCATCGAAAGAGTGCTGCACGCGCGACTCGCCTGTGATGACAGCGCCGAGCTGTTGGCGGATCTGCAAAGCGCCGAGTCGATTCTCTACATCGGCG
The DNA here is from genome assembly GCA_029565675.1 of bacterium. Taxonomy (GTDB): domain Bacteria; phylum Zhuqueibacterota; class Zhuqueibacteria; order Residuimicrobiales; family Oceaniaggregativiventaceae; genus Sulfursilanivivens. The sequence continues at coordinate 63,659 of JAKQNP010000009.1, read as the reverse complement.
ACAACTGCGGCGAGATCGTGCTCGACAAACTCTTTCTCGAAACGCTCAATCACCCGAATGTGACTTTTGTGGTGCGGTCGAGCCCGGTCATCAACGACGCCACCCTGGTCGAGGCGAACGAGGTGGGCATCGACCGCCACGCCCGCCTGCTCACCACCGGCGAAGACGCGCCGGGCGCAATATGGGAATCGTCTTCGAACGAATTCCGCGCCGCGGTCGCGGCGGCCGATGTGGTGGTGTCAAAAGGTCAGGGCAATCTCGAAGGGCTGATGAACGCACCCCGAGAGATCACTTTCGTGCTGGTCGTCAAATGCGATCTGATCGGCGCCAATCTGGGCGTCAAAAAGGGCGATTTCGTCATCAAAAAACGGTCGGGACAAAACCGACCGGTTCCGGAGGCTTGATAATGGCTGATTCCGCTAACGCCTATCATCACCTTTTCGGCCCCGTGCCCTCGCGCCGGCTGGGCCGTTCCCTCGGCATCGATCTGGTGCCGTTCAAAACCTGTTCCTTGAATTGCATCTATTGCGAATGCGGCGCCACCACCCGATTGACGATCAAACGCGCAGCCTGGGTCGATATCGACGCGGTCAAGGCAGAGCTGCGCCACTATGCCGCCGGCGGACCGGTGCCCGACACCCTCACTTTTTCCGGTTCGGGCGAACCCACGCTGCACAGCGGCCTCGGCGAGATGATCGCTTTTAGCCGCCAGACCCTGCCCGATATTCCAGTCGCCTTGCTGACCAACGGCACTCTGTTCGATGATCCGCAGGTCCGTCAGGATGCGGCACAAGCCGATATTGTGTTGCCTTCCCTCGACGCCGCCACCCAATCAGCCTTTCGCGCGATCAACCGCCCGCATCCCAAACTCGATCTGCAGCGGATCATCGACGGGCTGGTCGCCTTCCGCGAGCAATATAACGGCCAGATCTGGCTCGAAATCTTTATCCTCGACGGGATCAACAACCATCCGCAAGATCTGCAAGCCCTGGCCACAGCAGTGCATCGCATCCGGCCCGACCGCGTGCAGCTCAATTCGATGCATCGTCCGGGCACCCTGCCCGGATTGGTCGCCGCTTCGCCGGAGGTCCTTGCCGCCGCAGCCCGGGCGCTCGACTACCCGGCAGTCGAATTGATCGGCCCGTCAGCAACGCCGACCGCAACCGGCGACGCGCCGGCGGATCTGCAAAACGCCGTGCTCGAACTGGTGCGGCGGCGGCCCTGTTCGATCGACGACATCAGCCGCGGCCTGAACGCCCACCCCAATGCGGTGCGCAAAACCGTCTTTCATCTGCTCGACCACAACCTGCTGAAAAGCCTGCAGCAGGACGGCCAGACCCTCTATTGCCTCAGCGAGCGGCGCTGATTCCCGGTCGCCGCCCCGGCCAAAACCCCATAAATCCCTTGACAGTTTGACCGATTTTCCCTAATTTAAGACAAACTTGTCTGAATTAAGTTGCTTTTGACTGCAAATCCAACTGACACAGCAGGAGCCGGTTCATGGTTTTATCGAAATCCTGTGATTATGGCTTGCGGGCGGCGCTCTTTTTGGCTGCCTCTGAGCGGGAAGAGTCGTTTGTCTCGATCAGCGAGATGGCAAAGGCCCTTGGTCTGTCCTTTCATTTTCTGACCAAAATCCTGCAGACTCTGACGCGAAAAGGCTTGATGGTGTCGACGAAAGGACCGCACGGCGGAGTGCGCCTGGCGCGTCCGGCCGACTCGATCAACCTGATGGACATAGTCATCGCCATCGACGGGCCACGGCTGTTGAACGAATGCGTGTTGGGGCTCAACGGCTGCAGCGACCAGCATCCCTGTCCTCTGCACAGGCAATGGGTCTCGATCCGCAGCGGAATCACCGAGCTTTTCAATCAAAGCACCCTCAAATCGGTCGCGCAGCGCATCGCAGAGGGAAGTTATCGGTTGATCGACCTGATCGAGGAACCCGAGAAAAAAGTGTGAGCTCTTGCCGCAGCAATGAATGGTTTTTCAATCTCACCATCCGATTGAATTGACATGGACAAACCGACCATGCAGGAAGTTGATTTTTACAACCAGCTCGCGGAGAGTTATGACGCGATGACGCGTTTCGACGAGCGGCTGGGGCGCGAACGCGATCTGCTCAAATTCTGGGTAGAAGCCGGCTGCTGGCAGACGGTGCTCGATGCCGCCTGCGGCACCGGGTTGCACGCCATCGCTCTTGCCTCGCTCGGCATCAAAACCACAGCCAGCGATGCTTCCGCGGCGATGCTCGAGCAGGCGCGCAGGAACGCGCAGCAGCACGGTGTAGCCATCGACTGGCTGCATTTGCGGCTGCAGGACCACGGGCAGTTGGAGAAAAACGTCGATGCCGTGCTCTGCCTTGGCAACTCGCTGCCCCATGTGCTGAATGCTGAAGAGTTGCAGGTGACTTTGCAGGGTTTCCATGGTTTGCTGCATCCCGGCGGGCAGCTGATCATCCAGCTGCTCAACTATGACCGCATTCTGGCCCGCCGCGAGCGGGTGGTTGGCATCAACAGCGACGGCCGACGCGATTATCTGCGCTATTACACCTTTTTAGATACGCTGCTGCGCTTCACGATTGTCACAATCGACCGCGGGCTGGAAAAGCTGCAGACGACATTGCAGGAAACCTTGCTCTATCCCTACACCCGCACAGAATTGGAAAAAGCGCTGATCGATGCAGGATTCAGCGCACCTGCGATGTATGCGGATCTGAACCAAACGCCGTGGTCGAGCGAGACGAGCCGAGACCTCGTCTGCGCAGCGGCCAAACCCGAGTAACCGTTCACCAGGAGCAAAGCGATGAAACGAAAGATTATAAATATCGATGAAGAATTGTGCGATGGTTGTGGGTTGTGCATACCCAGTTGCCATGAAGGCGCCATCCAGTTGGTCGACACTCCGGCCGGGAAAAAAGCGCGACTGGTCAAAGAGATCTATTGCGATGGATTGGGCGATTGTCTGGGCGCCTGTCCCACCGGCGCATTGACGATCGAAGAGCGGGAGGCAGAGGCTTACAGCGAGGCGGCGGTGCGGGAGCGGCTGGGGCGAAACGAGCGCGTCGAGCCGTTGCCGACCGGTTGCCCGGGCAGCCGGGTCATGCAGTTTGACGGCGTCGGCACGGCAGCCGGGGCCGCCGCAGAGGCGGATATCCCCAGCGAGTTGCGCCAATGGCCGATCCAGCTCCACTTGCTGCCGACTTTGGCGCCGTTTTTTCAAGAGGCGGACCTGGTGTTTTTGGCCGACTGTTGTGCGGCGGCCGTCCCTGCGCTGCATCGCGATCTGCTGCGCGGGCGGGCGATCGCCATGGCTTGCCCGAAACTCGACGATACCAGCACCTACGTGCAAAAAATCAGCGACATCATCCGTCTCAACCAGCCCAAAAGCCTGACCGTTGCCTATATGCAAGTGCCTTGCTGCACCGCGATGGTCTATCTGGTGCAACAGGCGCGCGATCTTGCCGGATCCAGGCTGCCGATCACAGCGATCCAGTACAGCCTGCAGGGACAAAAGTTGTTCGAGCGGGTGGAAGAAATGGCGGGAAAATAGAGGGGCGAGCTCGAAAGGGCTCACCCCAAAAGCCGAAAGGCATGGATCAAGGCTGCACCAGCTGCCGGTGCAGATAGTCGTGCAGGGCGCGGTCGCGCGCAGAATCGGGCGCCGGCGAAAAGTAGCGATAGGGATCGCTTTCGTCCCAGGCAACCAGGCGATGGCACATGAAACAATCATGCGCCAGCGTATCGCCTTTTGTCCCTTGCATCGCAGGTTGGTGACAGCGGAAGCAGCCGCTGTTCTCGGTGCGATGGCCGATCAAGCTGGGATAGGTGTTCCAGTCGAGCTGCATTTGGGGATGGACGTTGCGCGTATAGGTGCTCTGGAGAACTACGACGGCTTTATCCACCAGTTCGGCCTGGACCGGTTCGCCGAGGCGGCGGTAAAAACCGCGGAGATGGGCGTCGATCCGCTGCCGGGCGGCAAGGGTATCGGGATAGAAGGGGCGGATGGCGGCCAGGCCTTCACGCTTGATGAAGGGCAACTCCAGCGGCAATTCGCCGGCGACCAGCCGACGATCCACGGCAGACCCGGGTTCTTCATAGATATGGGTGGCGCGGTTGTGGCAATCGACACAATCCATGGTCCGCACCTCGGTCGCTGTTGCAGCCATCGACGGGTCGAGCGCGGTATTTTGATAGCGGGTGGTTGAGCCGTCGGGATGCACCACTTCGGTCCATGCGATGCTTTCTCGTCTGGCATCTGCCGCGGCATAGCGCACCGCATGGCGGTCGGAGATATGCCAGTGGATCCCCGCCTTGCCATCGGCTGCGTACGACTCGATCCTGAGCAGCAGGCTGGTGTGGCTTGCGGTTGAATGGCGGTCCGGCGCATAATGCGTCTGACGCAACAGCCGTTCGCCGTAAAAATGGTCCGGCCAGTGGCATTTTTCGCACGTTTCGCGCGACGGCCGCAACTGGTGCACCGGGGTGGGTATCGGCCGGTTGTAGGTATTGGTGGCGGCCAGCACCATTTGCCGCAAACCGTTGAGTTTGGAATCGATCAACGCCTTGACTCCTTCGCCGACATGGCATTCGACGCAGGCGACCCGCGCATGCGGCGAGCGCTGATAGGTGGTCCACTCGGGGTTCATCACCCGGTGACAGGCGGTGCCGCAAAAATGGGCGCTGTCCATAAAATGGAGAGTGCGGGCGCTGACGGCCAGCATAAAGATCACGTTGAGCAGGGTCAAGGCGCCGATATTGAGGACCAGTCGCGAGCCGAACATGTGGCTGCGCAGGTCTTCGGTGGAAAAAGTTTCATCGAGAAGCTCCCGTGTCGATTTGCCGCGTTGGCGGCGGTAGCGCATCCAGGCAAAGGGTATCAGCAGCAAACCGAACACAAACAGCGCCGGGAAGAGCATATAGGTGATCAGACCGATATAGTCATTGGTGATCGCCCCAGTCAGGCGCAGCATTTCCATGGTCAGAAAAGCGATAAACGAAGAAGTGACCAGAATCACCCCGATTTTTCCCAGCCAATTGACGGAAATACCGCGCAAAAAATTGAGATAGCGTTGCAGCATCTAAACCGCCTCACGGTTTTTGCGGAAAAAGATCGCGGTAGATAGCCTGGACTTTGCCATCGCGGATTTGCTTGCGCAGCACCTCGGTTTGCTCCTCCATCCAGCGGTGCTCGGGTTCAGCGAGCAGACGATCGATCCAGGCATCGACTTCCGGATCTTGCAGTTCCATCGCCTGGGGGAGAAACTTGAAGTAAAAGTGCTGGGCAACCTCATACAGGCCGTGCCACCAGGTATAATCGGGCCCCATCATGGAGACCCCATGGCGGGCGCGGCGGCCTTCGTGGTGCCAAATCTCCCAGTAGGTCCATTCGATGTCATTGGCAAACGAGGCCGGTTTCTCCAAAAGCTGCCGTTTCCGGATGAGGGTCATCAATTCGGTGGCGGGTTTGGCGAACTTTTCATCATAGAGAGCGACCGTCGCATCGAACTGCGCATAGTGGCCGTCGATAAAGCCGGAGCGGTGGCAAGCCGAACAGACTTGTTTCATAGCCTGGCGTTTTTGCTGCCAATTATCCTGGCGCTTGGAGATCGCCGGCCGCAGCGAATAGGAAAGACGGGTGCCGACGTCGTGGGTCACCGGTTGTTCCGCTGTCGCCGACATGTGGCAAGTCGCACAGGTCGGAGCGGCGTAATAGTCCTGCCCCACCACCCAGCGATCGCTGTGCAGATTCATCGTTTCGATGGCCGTTGCATACGAGTTGCCATGTTTGGATTCTTCATACACTTCTTTTTGCGGATGGTCGGGACCGAGATGGCATTTGGAGCACGATTGCGGCTGGCGGGCCTGGGCGCGGCTGAACAGGTGGCGCGGATGGCAGGCGTTGCAGGCACCCAGTGATCCGTCTGGATTGATCCTGCCGATTCCCGAATTTGGCCAGCTGAGCGGCGACAATTTGTTGGGCGAATTTTTATCGATCCGGACGTTGGCGCCGTGACAAGCTTCACAGCCGGTGATCGCCACCGGATGGCCGGCTGTCACATGGGCCAGGTAGGCGTCTTCAGACTCCAAAATCTGCCCGGCGCGGGCATGGTGAGACCCTCCCACCTGGTCGCGCTCCTTGGCGTGACAAACTCCGCAATCCTTGGGCGTGACCAAAACCGCGATCTGAGCGCCGTTGTGAGAAAAAGCATCGATATCCCTCTTGTCGGCGCCGTGACAATCGATACATGTCACCTGATGCACGGCATGCGATGATTCGTACCACTGCTGATACAAACCAGGCGATACCTGCTTGTGGCAGGTCAAACACTTGCCGGCCAACTCTTTGTTTTTTTGCGCTTCGGCCGGAAACGGCCAGAAACTCAAAACGGCGATGAGCAATGCGACAGCGCTTCGATTCTGCACAAGCCTCCTCCTTCAGATTCACAGCGCTGCACGACCCGGCAGACAATCCATGCTCTGTGGACCGGCAACGCATGTCCTCCCTCTCACTTGCGGCGGGTGGCAAGCAACTGGCGTAAAATAAGGTAAAAACTTCATGCAGGCAACTAAAAAAAACTTGATCCTGACACCAAATTGTGCTATATTTCGGACAAACAAGTCTTTTATTCGCCGTCGATGGACAGGAGAGGCTCTGTCTCTGCACTTTCCAATCCGTCCGCCGTTCGCCATGAAATGATAGACAGGAGGTCTTATTATGTTTTGTTATCAGTGCCAAGAAACCCAGCACAACAACGGCTGTGACGTGCGCGGGGTGTGCGGCAAGGATGCAGAAACCGCTCTTTTGCAGGATCTGCTGGTCTTCGCCGCCAAAGGGATCTCTTTTTGGGCGCAAAAAGGCCGTGCAGTGAATGTTGGCGACCCCGTTGCCGATCTTTTTGTTATCCAGGCGCTGTTCACCACGATCACCAACGTCAATTTCGATCCCCAGGCGATTGCCGACAAAATCGAGAGCGGTTTTGTGCTGCGCGACCGCCTGCGCGAGCGTGTAAAGTCTGCCGATAAGAATGCCCCTCTCAGCCAGGCGATACCCGATGCGGCCTCCTGGGATTGGCATGGCGGACGCGAAAAATGGGTCGCCAAAGCCGCTTCCAGCGGCGTGCTCGCCTGTGAAGACGAGGACATCCGTTCGCTGCGCGAACTGATCATCTATGGTCTCAAAGGCATTTGCGCTTATGCCGATCACGCCTATGTGCTGAAGCATATGGATCGCGATCTGAACCATTTCATTCAGGATGCGCTGGTGGCGACCTTGGACGACCAGTTGACCGCCGACGATCTGGTGGGTTGGGTGTTGAAGACCGGGGAAAATGCGGTGCGGGTCATGGCGTTGTTGGACAAAGCCAACACCACGGCTTTCGGCCATCCGGAACCGACGCAGATTTCCACGGGCACCGAGCCCGGGCCGGCCATTCTGGTCAGTGGTCATGATCTGCAGGATCTCTATGAGCTTTTGCAGCAAACCAGGGGCAAAGGCGTCAACATCTATACGCATGGCGAGATGCTGCCCGCCCTGGCCTATCCCAAGCTGAAACAGTTCTCCCACCTCAAGGGCAACTATGGCACGAGCTGGTACAACCAGCAAAAAGAATTCGAAGCATTTAACGGCGCCATTCTCATGACGACCAATTGTCTGCAAAAGCCGCGCTCATCCTATCGCGATCGGATTTTCACCACCGGACTGGTGGGTTGGCCGGGTTTGCGCCACATCGCCGACCGCCAGGAAAACGGCGAAAAAGATTTCAGCCCGGTGATCGAAAAAGCGCTGAGCCTGGCGCCTGGGCTGGCCAAAACCGAAGGCAAGACCCTGACCATCGGTTTTGCGCATGATGCGCTGCTGTCGCATGCAGACGCCGTGGTGGCAGCGGTCAAGGCCGGCAAGCTCAAACGATTTGTGGTGATGGGCGGCTGCGACGGTCACCAGAACTCGCGCGCCTATTTCACCCAGGTAGCCGAACAATTGCCGTCCGACACGGTTATTCTCACAGCGGGTTGTGCCAAATTCCGCTACAACATGCTCGATCTCGGCACCATCGACGGGATTCCCCGGGTTCTCGATGCCGGCCAATGCAACGACTCCTATTCGCTGGCGGTTACCGCATTGAAACTGAAAGAAATTTTCGGCGCAGACGATATCAACGATTTACCGATTTCGTACGATATCGCCTGGTATGAACAAAAAGCCGTCACCGTGCTTTTGGCTTTGCTCTATCTGGGTGTCAAGGGCATCCGCCTTGGGCCAACTCTGCCGGCTTTTCTCTCACCGAATGTTGCCAAAGTCCTGGTGGAAAAATTCGCCATCCGGACGATCGGCACCCCGGAAAAAGACGTTGCTGCCATGATGGCGGGCAACTGACCGCTCTCCACAAGCCGGGCGGTTGCATGCCGCCCGGCTTTTTGTCCTTGCCGCAGAGAAAAATTTCCCCTTTTGCACTTTTTTTTAGTATCTTATCACACCCAGATTCGGTGTTAACCGAATCAAAAACATTCAATCTCTTGTTCTTTATGCGGTTGTGAAATGGGCACTTGTCACCCTCTGTACATTGCTATCAGATTGATTTTATATGAGATCCGGTGCTGCGCACCGGATCTGGGTCACGGTCTGAATAATCACGAATGGCCACAAAGCCTTTTAAGAGCCGCGGAATCGTTTCCCGTTTGCGAAACGGCAACGCGTTTTTGCATTTCTGCGGTTTGTTGTTGACTCCAAAAGCAAAGGCGGTGAACGGTATGAGTTTGACGCAAGAAATGGCGCGCTTTGCCCTTTCGCTGCGCTATACCGACATCCCGGAAGCGGCGCGACGCGAAGCGCGGCGCTTTATCCTGGACAGTGTTGGTTGCGCTTTGACCGCATTGCACAATGCGGATATGCAGGCGGCACACCGGTTTATCGAAAAGTTGGGCGGCACACCTGAGGCAACGGTCATCGGCAGCGGTTTGCAGACCAACGCGCCGAACGCCGCGCTGATGAATGCGCTGCTGGTGCGGGCGATCGACTACAACGACATCTATTGGAAGCAGGATCCCAGCCATCCGTCGGACATCATTCCGGCGGCCTGGGCGAGCGCCGAGAAAGCGCAGCGCGACAGCCGCGAGTTGATCGTCGCGGTGCTGATCGCCTATGAACTGGAGATGCGCTGGTGTTTGGCCGCCGATCCCGGCATTCGGGAAATCGGTTGGCACCACGCCACGCTCACCCAGTTTGTTTCGCCGTTCGTCGCCGCCCGGCTGTTGGGTCTGGATGAATCGCAGACGGTTGCCGCGGCGGGAATCAGCGGTTCGAGTCACTTTACCCTCGGCGGCGTGGTCGCCGGCCACCTGACCAACATGAAAAACACGGCCGATCCGCTGGCGACCCAGGCGGGTGTGACCGCTGCTCTGTTGGCGGCCGAGGGTTACAGCGGCCCGGTTGAGGTCATCGAAGGCAAGGAAGGTTTGCAGCAGGTTTTGAAGTCGGTGGTCTGGTCGACGGATGTGTTGCTGGACGGGCTCGGGAAAAAGTTTTTGATCACCGAATGCAGCACCAAACCGTTTCCGACCGAAGCGCTGACCCATCAACCGATCACCGCGGCGCTGAATTTGCGCGCCAAACACGATCTGACGCCGGAGAGGATCGCCAAGGTGCAGGTTTTCACCACCACCCGCGGGGCGGATATTCTTTCCGATCCGAGCAAGTATCACCCGACGACCAAAGAGACCGCGGACCACAGTCTGCCCTATTGCATCGCCGCCGCGCTCGCCGACGGTGCAGTCCTGCCTTCCTCGTTCGAAGAAGACAAGATCCACGATCCAATCATTCGGCGCCTGCTCGAGCGAATCGAGGTGACCGCAGATCGGGAAATCGATGCGCTTTTCCCGCGCATCAAACGAGCGCGGGTGATCATCACGCTGAGCGACGGCCGCGAGGTCAGCGCCCAGGTCGACCACGCCAAAGGCAGTCCGGAAAATCCAATGACCGATGAAGAAGTGATTGCAAAATTCCGCGCCAACAGCGCCGGGGTCTTATCGGCCGAACGCCAGCAAGCGGTCATCGAAGCGACGATGCAACTCGGTGAAACGCCGAAACCGGTGCGCGACTATATGAAACTGCTCATCGCCGATCGATAAATGTCAAGACAACTGCGGCACTTTTATACGGCTCAGCCGCAGCTGCAAGCGCCGGCGCCGTTTCGGCCAGACACCCGACAACCACGCAAACGAGGAAACCATCGATTTGAAAAATCAAGCAACAGCAAATGATATGGCAAGTGTTCAGGCGCTCATGCAAGCGCATGCCCGATTGGTCGAAGAGATCGGTCGCACGATCGTCGGCCAGCACCAGGTTGTAGACGAGCTGTTGATCTCGCTGTTGGCCCGCGGCCATTGCCTGCTGGTGGGAGTGCCCGGGCTGGCCAAGACGCTGTTGATCAGCACGGTCGCGCGCACTCTCGATCTCAAATTCAGCCGTATTCAATTTACCCCAGATTTGATGCCCTCGGATATCACCGGCACGGAGATTATTCAGGAAGACCGCAGCAGCGGGCAAAAGCATTTCACCTTTGTGCGCGGGCCGCTGTTCGCCAACATCGTGCTGGCCGACGAGATCAACCGCACGCCGCCCAAGACCCAATCGGCGCTGCTGCAGGCGATGCAGGAACACGAAGTCACCGCAGGCGGCACCACTTACCGACTGGACGAACCTTTTTTTGTCCTGGCGACGCAGAATCCGATCGAACAAGAGGGCACCTATCCGCTGCCTGAAGCCCAGCTCGACCGTTTTATGTTCAATCTGTGGGTCGATTATCCCGACCAGGCAGAGGAAGAAGAGATCGTGCGTTCGACAACCAGCGCCTATCATGCCTCGCCGCAAGCGGTTCTCAACGCCGCGCAGATCATCGAGCTGCAGGATTTGGTACGGCGGGTACCGGTAGCTGACAATGTCATCCGATACGCGGTCAACCTGGTGCGGCGAACGCGGCCGCAGAACGGCGAGGCGCCGGCATTCATCCGCGAGTGGCTGACCTGGGGCGCCGGGCCACGGGCGTCGCAATACCTCATCCTCGGCGCCAAAACGCGCGCCATTTTACAAGGTCGGCCGACACCTGATATCGGCGACGTGCGCGCGGTCGCCAAACCGGTTTTGCGTCACCGCCTGGTGACCAATTTCAATGCCGAAGCCGAAAGCGTCAGCACCGCCGATATCATCGAACGGCTGACCGCCGACGAAACGGGTATGGGTTGATGCATGCGCAGCGATCTGCCACAGTTTCTCACCCCGGAAGTGATGTCGCGATTGGGCAATCTCAATCTGGTCGCGCGTTTGGTGGTTGAAGGCTTTCTCACCGGTCTGCACCGCAGCCCTTATCACGGTTTCAGCGTCGAATTCGCCGAACATCGCCAGTACATGCCCGGGGATGACATCAAATATTTGGACTGGAAGGTGTTCGGCAAGACGGATCGCTACTATGTCAAGGAATTTGAAGAAGAGACCAATCTGAAGAGCACTATTCTGCTCGATTGTTCGGCATCGATGGGATATCGCTCCGGACAGATCAGCAAACTGCGCTACGGTGCACTGTTGAGTGCGGCTTTGGCTTATCTCATGTTGCACCAACGGGATGCGGTGGGATTGGTGACTTTTGATGAACAGATCCGCAAGTTTTTGCCTCCCAGATCGGTTCACTCTTATCTCAATCGGATTTTGCACGAGTTGGATGCGGCGGATAGCGGCAGCGGCACCCGGGTGGGGCAGACGTTTCACCAATTGGCGGACCGCATCAGCCGGCGAGGCTTGATCATCGTGCTTTCCGATCTGTTCGACGATCCGCAGAGCGTCATGACCGGCTTGAAACACTTTCGCCATAAAAAGCACGAAGTCATTGTTTTTCACCTGCTCGATCCCTCTGAACTGGATTTTGGATTCAAACAGGCGGCTCGCTTCGAGGACATGGAAAGCGGAGAAAAGTTGACCACCCAGCCCTGGCACATCCGCGCCGACTATCAGCGGCAAGTGGCCGAGTTTGTCGCTGCCTACAGACGACAGTGCCGCGAACAGCGGATCGACTACATCCAGCTGCGGACCAGCGAGCCTTTTGATCACGCCTTGTTGGGCTATTTGATCAAACGAAAAAAGATCGGCGGCTGAGGAACGCAAGAAACCGAAGCAACCGAAAAGCCTGCCTTTGCTGCGGCACGGAGCGATTGCGCCGCAGCCCTGCTTCTGTTAACCGGATGCGGCTTTGCCGCAGGCCAGATCGGGATGCATGACCGCACAGGGGGTGCCGCCGTTGCGCCTGCAGCAGCAGGTCCAGGCGATGCACCGCGAACTGCAGATCCGCACTTTGGTCCAATCATGCAGCGGCAAATCGTTGTCGACGGCTCGCCTGTCGCTTTTTTGCGCAACCAGTTTGCGTTGCACGATGTTGCGCAACTGGTTGCCAATGGCGGTCGAATGCAGCAAATCGATCGGCTGGTTGCGTCGCAGCGCAGCGATAACCCCGATATCGTGATGCAGAACACCCCAGAGACTCAATTCGAGATTGAGAGCTTCCTTGGCGGCCAGGCGCAGCGCCTGCAATGGGTCGCGCGCATCGGTATCGCGCAGATTGTTGATCAGCAGTTGCGGTCGCAGGCCGGCGATATCGGCAAGGAGATGAAACCGATCCTCCAAGTCAGCATCCATGGTTTCGTCGATAAATTCGGCAACAGTCTTCATGCTGCGGCCATGAGTCAGATCGCCGCACTGCATAAACTCCGCCGCAAAACGGGCCCAGTGCGGATGGCTGCGCTGCAGCTTGCGAAACAGCGAAGCGCGCAGAAACTGATAGGCGCCGAAAAGCGAGGTGTTTTCCGCGGTCGAAACCAGCAGCTGTACATCGGCGTTGAGAAAGAGATCGATATTGTTGAAATGGGCGCTGGGACCGAGGTCAATAACCAGATAATCGGCCTCGATGCGGCTCAGATTGTGGATGAGCTTGGCTTTTTGCCTGGCTGCGGGCTGCAGAGAGCGCCTGGTTTGCGAAACCGCAGGCAAAAGTCTGAGATGCTCGACCGGAGTGGGCACGACCATGTCGTTGATGTCGCAATTTTGCGCAAAATAATCGCTCAGGCTTTGCCGGGAGGCATAGACGCCGAACAGATAATGCAGATTGGGGCCAAAAAAGTCGGCGTCCAGCAACACGGTCTGGTGGTTTTTTTCCGCCAGCGCAAGGCCAATGGTGGCTGTGACCACGGTCTTGCCTACCCCGCCTTTGCCTCCGGCTACCGCGATGATTTGCGGCTGCGACGGTCGTTGCGGTTTTTGAACATCCGCGGCGCTTTTCAGCGTGTCGGTTTTATCGATTCGAATTTCGGTCAGCATACTTGTTATCCTTCGCTGAAAATTCCGGTTTTGTCCAGGCGCAAGGCACTTTGCCGTTGTTTGCTTTTCGCGCCCCGACGGTTAAAAGCAAACAATATGCCAAATCCACCATCAATCAGCGGATCGACCCGGCATTGTTTCGCATCCCGATCGCTGGTGCTCTGGAATGCAAAAATTCCCACAGGTTTATTCAGCAGTTAAGATTTTGTTTCTTAATGAATAGAGCGGGAACAAAACTTTGGCAGGTTCTGCTGGTGCCTGACAGATGTTGGGTTGTCTTTCCAACGACAAGGGTTGGCAGCAAGCGGCGACTTGGGCGATTGTTGAGGACTGACGATTTCCTTTTTGTAATTCAATTGAACCCATGAAACCCGGTTCAGATGGCGGTCGTGAACTGGCCGGCGGACGAGAAACCGCGATCCAGTAAAAAGGAGCTTCTGGAGTCGCGAAATTGAGCGATGTCAACCTGAAGGCAAAATTCACCGTGAGCCTTCTTATGCAAGCCTGGTATTTTGTGGTGCCGGATAAGCGCTGCAGGTTAAAGCAGTGGGGATCAGCGGAACATCGCTTTGATACTGCCCCAGGTATGGCGAGCGGAGGAGATTTGGGGAGCAACGGTCAAGATGCGGTCGTAGAACAACTCTGCATCATCGCTGTTCACGACAGCGAGCTTGTAATAAAAAATGTTGCCGCTGGACTTGAAAACGGTTTCATCGATATAGGTATAGGTTTTTTCGCCGTTTGCACCTTCTTTGCATGGAATAAAATCGAGGGCGTCAAAAGACGCGCCATCCATACCGCGGTAGATGCGATACCCTCTGGTCATGCTCTCATGCGCAACGATCCATTTCAATTCCACCCGATTTGTTCCAGGTTCGGCGCGAAATTCAGAGATAATGGCGCCGGCAAACAAACCGCCAGCCAGAACAAGCACAAGCGCGACAGCCGAATAAGGGATAACCGATCTCATTGTTCACCTGATTTAAACAATTGGGGTGTGTCGATTCGATGCTGACCGCCATTGCGATCTTTCCGGACAACCACAGAGAAAACTGCAGGTGACAGGCTGAGCTGCTATCGCTTTGCCGCAGCGACAATGGAGGGTCAGACCGGAATTCAACGGTACTGATTCAATATAACGATTTTTACACGAAATACAAGAATTATTTCATTTTTTCAGGTTTGGCATGTTTTGCCAGGTAAGAAAGGCAATCCGCTGCACCCCGGATTTGGCGAGGAGAGGGCTGCATCGCCGACAGGGCGGGGCCGGGGCAAACAATAATATTGACTTTATTGATAAGAATCTTTACTTTGCTGCGACATCGTCTGACTGTTCAGGCCCGGGCACTGGCTTGCAGATGCAGGGATCGATTGCGAAAGTGAGTTTATCCCTACCCGAAAATGAGTATTCACTCGCCCGACCATTTGATGCATTCTGATCTATTTTTTTATTTTGCGCCCTCCGATAGATCGAGATTTTCGATTGTCCGCGTTGCGGTATTCGCGTGCGGAATCTGTTTTTATAACCGGATTGAGCTGACAAGCGAATTGGCGCATGGTTGACGAGCAAAACACAACCAGCAAACGAGCTTTTTACGGCCAGGGAATCGGTTCTGAAGATTCGCTGGACCGGTATTTGTACGAGATCAGCAAGGTGCCGCTGTTATCGCCCGAGCAAGAGATCACGCTGGCCAAAGAGATTCGCGGCGGCGATGCAGAAGCGCTGGAAAAACTGACCAAGTCGAATCTCCGTTTTGTGGTCAGTGTTGCCAAGCAGTATCAAAATCAGGGACTCTCGCTCGGCGATCTGATCAATGAAGGCAACCTGGGATTGATCAAAGCCGCCAATCGCTTTGATGAAACCCGGGGATTCAAATTCATTTCGTACGCAGTCTGGTGGATCCGCCAATCCATTCTGCAAGCCCTTGCCGAACAGAGCCGCATCGTGAGAATTCCGCTCAATCGCATCGGCGCTTTGAATAAAATCGAGCGAATTTTCAATTGTCTGGAGCAGGAATACGAGCGCGAGCCATCGGCCAACGAGATCGCCGAGCAGCTCAGCATGGCCACCGATGATGTTTCGGAAGCGCTGTCCATAACCGGGAAATACATGTCGTTGGATGCGCCGTTCAACGATGAAGAAGACAACAAATTGATCGATGTTTTGGAAAGCGACGACTTGCCGGCGCCGGATCGGGATTTGATCGAAGAGTCGTTGCGCATCGAAGTTGAACGCGCCCTCAATACATTGAGCGAACGCGAAGCGCGCGTCTTGCGTCTCTATTTCGGCGTTGGTGAGGACAATCCCTTGACTCTGGAAGAGATCGGCATCCGCTTCAATTTGACCCGCGAGCGGGTCCGGCAGATCAAGGAGAAAGCGTTGCGCCGCTTGCGACACAAATCGCGCAGCAAAATTCTGCGGAAATACCTCGGCTGATGCCCGCCGCATTTTTTAGCGACCGGATCGACACGCTTGTTGCCTTGGTGAGCAACCGAGTTCGGCCGATCGAGACCCACAAATAAAGGCTGTAATCCAGATCACGTTTTTTACAATTTGTGATTTTTTCTTGACAAATCTGAGTTGGTTTACTATATTGGAAGGAACCCTTTTTTTGGGATTGTCTTACGGGATTTGAGAAAAGCACTTGGCACCCTGCAGCCACTGCCAAACAACTTCATTAGTGTCTCGTCAGCCGAGAAGGAAAGGGAAATGCGAAACAAACAGATCAAGGTTATCTATTTTTCATTTGGGGGATCAGACGTAAGAGAGATTAGCCTAAATTGGAAAAAAATTATTTTAATTTCTTCCACCGTGTTCACGATCCTCATCTTCCTTGTTTCTGTTGTGGTTGGCTTGACGACTGACTTTTTCCACAATTGGCAAATCAGTCATTTATCCAAGGCCAACACCCAATTGACAAACCTGCTGGATGATATGACCAGGCGGGTTTCGATATTGGAATCGCAAGTTCAAAATCTGGAAAAAGAAGACAATGATCTGCGCATTTTTGTCGATTTGCCGCAAATCGACAGCGATGTGCGCAAACTGGGAATAGGTGGTCAGTCTTTGGCCGCTTATGGCAACATCGCCGCCATCCCCGAAGATTCCCGCACCGAGGCTCTGCATATCAAAAATTTGCTCGACAATCTGGAACAGCGCATCCAGATCGCTTCTGAAAGCCGCAACGAAATTATCGATAAATACTCACAAGATCTGAAACAAATCAAACACACACCGTCCATTTGCCCGGTCGTCAACGGCCGTTACACGGATCGATTTGGCTATCGCCTGGATCCGTTGCTGGACAAAGTGCGCCCGCACCACGGCCTGGATATCGCTGCGGCCCGCGGCACACCGATCCATTCATCTGCCGACGGTGTCGTCACCCTGGTGGTTGAGAAATATCGGCCGAACTATGGCTATGGCAAATTGGTTGAAATCGACCACGGCTATGGCGTCAAGACCCGTTATGCCCATTTGAACGCCATTCTGGTCAAAGAGAACCAAAAAATTACCCGGCATACCATCATCGGGCATGTCGGCGACACCGGACGCTCCACCGGACCGCATGTCCATTATGAAGTGCTGGTCGAGGGAAAACCGGTCAATCCGGAACACTATATACTCGACTGAACAGCGATTGTCGCGCCTTTGCGATCGACCCTTGTTGAAGGTTCACCAAGAGGCGAGACAATGCACTTGAGATCGGGTCAACGACAAACCACAAAATTGCCGGAACCGGCGTTCGTTCGCCGGATCCTTTGCTGATGCAGAGCCTGTCCTGCGAGACAGGCTTTTTTTGTTGGTCATCCTGGATAGGCTGCATGAAAAACCTCTGTCGCGATTGTGCACTCGGCCTCTTGTTCATCTTGTTCGCCGCAGGCCCACAGCTCACCGCTCAACCAACCCTTGACGAAATGCGCACCGGCATAGAATGCAGTCTGCAGCAGGAGTATCAGGCGGCGCTGGACCTCTTTGCCGATTTGCATGAGCGCTACCCCGATCATCCGGCGCCGCCGTTTTTCCTGGCCGCGGTCTATCAATCGATGATGCTCGATTTCGAAACCAAGAGGTGGGAAGAACAATTTTACCATTGGATCGACCGCGCCATCGACCTGGCGGAAAATTCACCGCCTGATCCCGACGATGAAATCCCGGCCGATTTTTTTCTCGGCGCCGCGCTCTCCTATAAAAGCTACCAGCTCGCTCGCGACAAAAAACCTCTCGCCGCGATCAAACTCGGCCTTACCTCGATCCGCCATTTGAAAAACACCACCAGCCGTGATTCGACTTTTTGCGATCCACTGGTCGGCATCGGCAGTTATCTCTATTGGCGTAGCCGTCTGACCCGCATGTTCAACTGGTTGCCTTTTTTTGCGGATGAACGCGAAAAAGGCATCGAGATGCTCAAAGAGAAGGGCCGGTGTTCGCTTCTGACCCGGCATTTTGCGCTTTCGAACCTTGCCTGGATCTATATCGAAGAAGAGCGGTATGCCGAGGCCGTCGAAGCCGCCGAACAGGGTCTGGCCCTATTTCCGCAGAGCCGCTTTTTCCTCTGGCCATTGGCTGAAGCGCATTTTCGCGCCGGCGACCATCGCTCCAGCCTCCTCTACTTTGTCAGACTGCTGAACTCCATTCGTCAGGAACCGATCAACAACCGCTACAACGAAATCGTCGTGCAATGGAAAATAGCCAACAGCTGTGCGGAATTGGAAATGATCCCGCAAGCGATCAGCGCTTGTGAGCAGCTGTTGGCGCTCGAGCCCGATCCCGAAGTGGCGGACCGCGCCGAACAGATGTTCAGGAAAGCGGATAAATTGCTGCAGCAATTGCGGCAAGAAATGGCGGTTTCGCCCGGCCCTGCTCCTTAACCGCGATCGGCCGGCGAAGAGTCCCCCTGTTGCGGCGCCGGCTCGCGCCGAACTCGACCCTGTCGGCGGCGCAGCGCGATTATCACCTCGATCATTGCCATTCCCAACAGCCACAACCAGATCAAACGAAGCGGTGTTTCCGGCCAGAACCAGCCGAGTTCGCCGGATTTCCAGGTCAAGGGAAATCCCCAGAAATAGCCGTTATCCAGATGCCTTTGCATCAAATCGAGAAAATAATGCAAGGCCGCACCGCCACAGAGCAACCAGCGGATTTTGCCGCGTTCGGCGGCGAAAAATTCGGCCAGCAACAGACAGGCGATCAGGGCGGTAATGGGAGTATGCAGGGCAACGGTGTAGAGGTTCAATTGCGGGAAGAGGATATAGATCGGCCTGGACAGCAGATCCGGCAAGAACGTGCCCAGATAGAAAACAGCGCGATGAGCGGGATTTTGCCACCAGCGGATGATAAGATAGGCGGCAAAGGCATGGGTGACCAGATCAGGCATGGCGTCTTCTTTGCACGAATTGCCCCCGGCGCAGCGCAAAACGGCTGAAAAAGAGAACCAGCACCGCAACAGCTGAAAAAAGCGACACCGCGATCTTGAGCCGGCGATATTTGGCGACATACGCCTTCTGCAGTTCCAGCACTCCCGGCTGGCGAAAGATCGCGGTCAGGTGGATAAATTCACCCACTTGTATTCCGGTGGTGTCGCCGATCACCGGCACGATGCGGCCCATCTGCTGAATGGTGAATCCGCCGTCGATGAATCCATGCACCACGGTTTCGGTGGCAACGGCAACTTTTGTGCTGTCGAAGCGCTGCGGATCGCGCAGGCAATCCTGTAAAGTCACATAAGGGAAAGTCATCTTTCCATACACGGACAAGCCGACCAGGGCCAGGAGCAGGACGGCGATGCGCAGCAATCGCTGGGTGCTCATTCGTCTATCCGCCCGGCAAAGACCTCTTGCACGACCTGCAGGATGGGCGGGAAGATGTGCGGATTGCCGGCGACCACATTGCCGGTCCATACCGGACGATCGCCGCCGGCAAAATCGCTGATCATTCCCCCGGCCTCGCGGATCAGCAGATATCCGGCAGCGACATCCCATGGCGCCAGACCGATCTCCCAAAAGCCGTCGAAACGACCACAAGCGACGTTGCAAAAATCGAGCGCCACTGCACCGAGCCGCCGGATGCCCGACATCTGCACAAACAGGCGGTTGAACGATTGCTGATAGAGATCGAGGTGCTGTTTGGCGCGGAACGGGAATCCGGTGCCCAACAACGCGCGTGCAGGACCGGCCACCTCGGAAACATGGATCGGTTTGCCGTTCAACAAGCTGCCCATTCCCTTTTCCGCGATAAACAGCTCATTGCGGTTGGGATCGAGGATCACGCCGAGGACGATATCACCGTCGATTTCCAGAGCGATCGACACGGCAAAGACCGGCACCGAGTGGATATAGTTGGTGGTGCCGTCGAGGGGATCGATGATCCAGCGATGGCCGCCGCTCTCCTGTTTGGCCCCTTCTTCGGCGTAAAATTTGTGATCCGGAAAACGACTGCTGATGACACGGATGATCTCCGCTTCGGCGGTCTGATCGACAAAAGTGACAAAATCGAAGGGCTTTTTGTTGTCGATTTGCGATTGCTGCAATCGGCCATAGTTTTCCATCAACACCCGACCGGCTGCCTGCGCGGCATCGATCGCCAAATTTCGCATGCTCATCTAGTTTTGCCTTTGTTCTTGATCCTTAACCAAAGTCACGACCGTCACGCCGGAATCGCCTTCATTCCAGTTGCCCAGACGCGATTCGATCACCTGCGGATTGCCCCGCAGGTAGAGGCCGATCTCTTTGCGCAATTTTCCGCCGCCTTTTCCGTGAATAATGCGGATCTCGTGAAAACCGGCCAGGATGGCGGAATCGATAAACCGCTCGACCTGCTCAATGGCTTCTTCGGCGGTCAAGCCCCTCAAGTCCACTTCATTGCGCGGCGACTGATCGGGATCGTGCAGGTTGATTTTGACCATGCCACCGCGAGCCGCCTTTTTACCGGATACGCGCACCAGTTCGTTAAAGGGCACCATGAGGCTGGCTGTTCCGGCCTGTATCCGCACGCGGCCGCGTTTGTCCGGTTGGGTCAAAACCACTGCCACGGTGTCGAGCTTTTCCCAGCGCACCGAATCGCCGATCGCGATCTCGGCGGATACAGGCGGCGTTTTCTTTTCCGCATCGCGGATCTTGTGTCTCTGTTCGTCGATGCGGTCGCGTTGTTCCTTGATGCGGGTATGAGCCGAGTGGATCGCTTCCCGGCTTGCTGATTGTTCGCGAATCTCCTGCACAGCCCGCTCGACCGCTGCATTGGCATCCTGGATGATCGACTCGGCTTCCTGCACAGCCTGTTTTTTTAACCGTTTTTCTTCCTTGCGAATTTCCTGCAGCTTGTCGTGGTAGAGTTGGCTCAGTCCACGGTATTCGACCTCTTTGATCGATGCTTCCTGTTTGAGCTCCTTGGCGCGCTGCAGTTCAGCTTCGAGCTGCAAGATCAAGCCTTCAAATTTGTCTTTTTGACTGCCAACCCGCAGACGGGCCTGGTTGACCAGTTCATCGGCCAAACCAAGGCGCTGGGCGATTTCAAAAGCATAGCTCGATCCGGGCACGCCCATGCGGAATCGATAGCTGGGTTGCAGAGTTTTGACATCGAATTCCATCGAGCCGTTGATCACGCCGGGCGTTTCGTAGCCATAGGCTTTCAGAGCGCTCTGATGGGTGGTCACCACACAAAGACAGGAAAGACGGATCAAATGGTCCAGAATCGCCATCGCCAGGGCAGACCCTTCATCCGGATCGGTTCCGGAACCGATTTCATCGACCAAAACCAGGCTCTTTTCGTTCGCCTGCTCGACGATCTCCTGCAAACGCCGGAGATGGGACGAGAAAGTGGACAGATCGTTGTCCAGCGATTGTTCATCGCCGATTGCGGCGAAGACTCGTTCGATAGAGCCGATTTTCGAGTGCGGCAGAGCGGGGACATGCAGACCGGCGCGTGCCATGAGCACCAGCAGGCCTGCTGTTTTGAGCGCCACTGTTTTGCCGCCGGCGTTGGGCCCACTGATAATACAGATGCGATCTTTGCCCTGCAAAGTCAAATCCAGCGGCACCACACGCGCCTCGCCCATGCGGATCATGAGCAAAGGATGGCGCGCTTGCACCAGCACCAATTCGACTTCATCGGTGAATTCCGGGGCTTGTGCGTTCATGGCCAGCGACAACCCCGCCCGGGCAAAGACCAGATCGAATGCCTGCAAAGCGTCGAGGTTGGTCACAATGTCGGCAAGGAATGTGCGACAGGTGTCGGTGAGCCTGGCCAGGATGCGTTCGATTTCTTTGTGTTCTTCAGCCTCGAGTTCGCGCAGCTGGTTGTTGTCTTGTACCGTTTCGAGCGGTTCGATAAAAGCGCTTGAACCGGTTGACGAGCGATCGTGCACCAGGCCAGCGATCCGCCGTTTGTATTCGTCCTTGACCACCAAAACCAGGCGGCCGTTGCGCACTGCCACAACCTGTTCCTGCAGCATGCCTTGCGCGGCATAAGAGCGAAGCAGTTTTTCGATGCTTGAACGCGCCTGGCGCTGAACGCGCAACAATTGGCGGCGGATGCGGCTCAGCTCAGGACTGGCATCGTCGCGAATTTCGCCGTTTTGGATATCGATGCAGCGATCGATCTCTTTTTGCATTTGCGCAAGACCGCGAAGAGGGTCGATAATTTCCGCCAGGGCGGATATTTTTTGCCGGCGAGGGCGAAAATAATTCTCCAGCTGTCCTGCGACGTTCATGGTCGAGCGCAGGCGAACCAACTCATCGATCAGGAGCACACTGCCAGGCAGTTTCAACCGTTGCACTTCCGAGCGAACATCCAGCAGACCATCGAGGGGAAGCGGCTGATCGAACTCCAGGATGGCGCGCATCTCGGTGGTTTCTGCCTGCCAGCGGCAGACAACCTGCCGATCGCGTGAGGGTTGGATCTTGAGAGCCGCTTCGGCACCCAGAGGAGAGGCTGCCTGTTCGGCTAGCTTTTGGCAAATTTTGTTGAATTCGAGGATTTCAAAGGAATGTTCCACTGGGCGCTCACAGGAAATTTACAGATCGGGTTGGGAATCGTTCGGCACCTCTTTAAGTTCATTGATGCGCTTGGCGCCTTGTTGCAGGGGCTCTTCGATCTGCGGCGCAAAACGGATCGCCACATCGACCAACAGGCGAGCGAATTTGCTCATATGGCCAGATAGTGCAGAGCTCTTTCTGAGGGATTCAATTCGTGTGCTGACAGGAAGGGTTTGCAGCACCAAGACCAACACACTGATAAAAAATGCGCCTTTGATAAATCCCAATAGCGCACCGACCAAACGGTTGACTTTGGTGTGCATTTCTTTGCTGAACAGATGTTGAAAAAATTGGATAAAAATCTGGAAAAAGATGCGTGAAGCAAAGAGCAGGAGCAGAAAGCTGATCATCATGGCGATCTGTCCGGGCAGCTCCGGAACGCGGTGCACAATCCAGCCGGCCACGCGAGCGGCCATGCGCATCGCGATCAACAGGGCCAGAACCCAACCGGTTATCCCCAACAATTCCTGGGCCATACCGTGCCTGGCACCGCGATAGACAAAAATCGTTATACCGAGGAGAATTGCTATATCGATTTCATTCATGGGTAGCGCCGCCTCTTTGTGTACGAAACACGCTTTGTATTTTCGGGTAGCCGCTCCAAGGTCTGGAAACGAAAAAAGTGAATAAAGGAAATTTGCCCTCTATTCACTTTTATGCGTCTCATCAGGCGCTGAATCTCAACTCAGTTTTAACCGAACCATTTCGTTGACTTTTTTGCCGTCAGCCCGGCCTTGCACACGCGCCATCACCAGCGGCATCACTTTGCCGATCTCTTTTGGCGATAGAGCTCCGACTTGTGCAATCACTTCATCGACAATCGCTTCCACCTCGCGATCAGAAAGAGGCTGGGGCAGATAAGAAAGGATGACCGCGAGTTCAGCGGTTTCCTTGTCGACAAGGTCTTGCCGACCGGCATGGCCGAAGGCTTCGATCGACTCGCGCCGTTTTTTGGCGGCGCTGTTGAGAACAGCGATTTCCTCGGCTTCGGTTAAATCGGCTTGTTTATCGATAGCACTGTTTTTCAGCTGACCGCGCAACAATCGTATGGTTGAAAGCCGTTCTTTTTCTCCGGCTTTGAGAGCGCGCTTCATGTCTTCTGTGAGCTGATCAAAGATGGTCATACGAAATCTAACCGTTTAAGGGATTGCCCGGTTAACGATTTTCCATCATTTGCAGCTTGCGCATTTTGCGCCGTGCTGCTGCCAATTTTCTCTTTTTGCGCTCGCTTGGCTTTTCAAAGTGCTGGTGCTTCTTGATGTCAGACATCAAGCCAGCCTTTTCGCAAGCCTTCATGAACCGCTTGAGCGCTTTTTCGAACGCTTCATTGTCACGGACACGAACACCCGGCATGAAAGATCAACCCTCCTCTCTCAACGTTTTTTTGTACTTAGCTATAAAAAGTAAAGCTAATTTTCATCAAAATCAAGTGATTTTTTAGCAATGATAAACTGTTTTTATGAGAGTTAACTCATCAAACTGAGCGGTTATCCCGGCGGCCAGCCGAACCGTCTGCCGCCCAGCAAATGCAAATGCAGGTGAAAGACCGTTTGGCCGCCGTCGGCATTGCAATTCATCACCAGGCGATAGCCGTTTTCAGAAAGTTTTCGTTCGTGGGCCAATTTTTTGGCTGCCAGGATCATGCGGCCGGCGAGTTCGGCATCCTGTTCCTGCAGCTGATTGATGGTGGAGATGTGTTTGCGGGGCACGATCAGGAGATGGGTCGCAGCCTGAGGATGAATATCGGCAAAAGCGATCACCCAATCGTCTTCATACACGATGTCAGCCTGGATTTCCTTGTTTACGATCCGGCAAAAGATACAGGTCATGGTATTTCCTCAAGGCATGTCAATCAGATCTCGCCGATGGCGGCAAATATTTTGACCGCCGCCACCAGAGCCGCGGTTTCGCTGCGCAGCCGGCGGTCGCCCAGGCGCAGCGGATTCCATCCTGCCTGCAGAGCCCTGTGCAATTCGTCATCGCTGAATCCGCCTTCGGGGCCGACCAGCACGGTGGCGCGCCTGTTCTGTCGCATCTCTTCCAAGACCGAAGTCGAGATCATCGGCTGATCGACATCGTGGGCGATCCAGGGTGTGCCATCGGGACGATCGATACACTCGGCAAAATCAATCGGCGAATCGATCAGCGGCAACCGGCACCGGCCGCATTGTTTCATAGCGGCGATTGCCTTTTTCTGCAACCGCTGCAACCGGGCGGCCGGATCGATGATCGAGCGCTCGCTCATGACCGGCAAAAAACGTCGAATGCCGATTTCAGTGCCTTTTTCGATCACCCAGTCGATCTGCTGTCCTTTCGGCCAGACGTGTGCCAGAGTCAAATACAGATCGGGCTCATTGATTTCTCTGGCGATGGTTTCGATCTCGATCTGCAGCTGGTGTTTTTGCAGCACGACAATCGGGCCGCTGTAACGGCATCCCTGACCATCGACCACCACCAGGCGATCGCCGATCGTTTTGCGGCGCACCCGTACGGCATGGATGAATTCCTCGTCCAGCAGGGCAATTCGATCGCCGTTGATCGATTCGGGTGCGGCGTAATATTGTTCCAGATGCGGCATAGTCAAAACCAGACACTCAAGTCCAGCAAATATTCCGGTTTCCCCTGGCGGCTGTTCCAGGCGGCTTCAAAGCGCAAAAGGTGGATATAGGGCAAGTGAAAATGAAGCCCGATGCCCCATCCATCGAGCCATTCGGCCTTTTGCAAAGGAGATTGATTTTGCCACAGAGCGGCGCCGTCGTAAAAAATGCCGGCGCTGAGGCCGATCGGCATCTCCTGGGCAAACAGAGCCAGGAGATCATCCGGCGGCAGGGAGATGTAGCGAATCGGCAGAATCGGCAACCGCAATTCAACGCTGCCGAGCAAACGCGAATCGGCGGCGGCGCACTGTTCGAAACGTCCGCGCACGCGCTCGTCAAAACCGATGGACTGCCACAGGAACTGCGGTTGATCGCCGAGCAGAAAATCGGCTGCGCCCCGCATCGCCACTGAAACGCCGGCGCCGAGCGGCAAATAGATCCGGCCATCGGTACCGCATTGAATCGACTTGACGTCCATATTGCCGATGATTTTCTGCCCATAGCCCTCGAGATAGAACCCGGACTTGGGGTAGGTGAGGCGATCGCGGCCATCATAGCGAAGGCTGACACCGACGGAGGGCAGCTTTTCGACTGTATCACCACCGGTGATCGAGCGGTCGTATTCGGCGGGAAACTCGATGGTGCGATAGCCCGCCTGCACAGAACTGTAGAAATGGTGTCCCCAGCGTTTTCCCATGGCCATCACCACACCGCGATGAGTTTCATCAAAGCGGTCGGTGATCAGAATATGCGTCTCGCGTTTTTTCCAAAACACTTCGATCTGGGCAAAAAGATTGTTGCTGCCCCCTATCCAGGGATGGCGCAACTGCAGTTGTCCCCCCGGATTGTATCCTCCCCAACCTGCGGCATTGAGTGAGATCGCGCGGCCGAAAAGATTCTGATGGATCAGCGCGAGACCGTAGGAGAGTTTTTCCACATCATGTTCATTGGCAAAAAGCACCGGGGCCGGAAAAAAGTAGAGGCGTTCGACCACCAGAACCAGCAGGCTCATCCCTTCGTCTGTCGGGATCGGCATGATCTCCACCCGATTGAAAAGCAACAGATTTTCTATGCGTTTTTGATCGGCGAGCACCAGGCGCGAGTCGTAGATTTGACCGACCTGCGAGCGCATTTCGCGCAGGATGACTGCTTCCTGCGTTTTTTCATTGCCGGCCACCACAACAGTGCAGATGCGCAACGAATCACCATCGGCTCGGACGGCGGAGTTGGGCGGGGCGCCGATGCCATCGCTAACCCCCATCATCAGGCCAAAGAACAGGGCGATGAGCAGAGCCATCGAGACTTTCAGCATGGATCGGTCAGCAGGCAGGGTTTTCTTCATCTGTCCTCTTGAAATGGGGAAAAGACCGGCAGGGTCTTGTACGTCAGTCGATAAAAAGCAGCACATGCACCCGGCGCAATGCTGGTGCGCGCGGCGGCGGGTGTTTGCCGCACCAAAGGAGACGTGCTGCCGGCGTTCAGGCAGTCTTTCGAGCAATGACTGGTTCTGCTCGGGCTGCCGATGGATCAGCCTTCATTTGCCAAGGTTTTGGGTTTGCCTTCACGGCGGCGATATTTGATGAGAATGACTTCTGTGCCGCTTGGATGAAATTTAAAAGTGACTCGATCGATCAGCGCTTGCACGATAAAAATACCCCGACCGCTGCCTTTCAGGAGATTTTCCGGCGCCACGGGATTGCCCAATTCATCCGGACAAAAACCGCGCCCCTGATCCATCACGGAAACCACAAAAGCGGCCGTGGTAATCGTAAACCGAATTTTCACTTTTTTTTGTGGATCGCACTTGTTGCCATGATAGATGGCATTGGCCACCACTTCGGTTACCGCGATCGCCAGACTGTCCAAATCATCGGCGGAAAATCCGAGTTTTCGCGCCAATTTTTCGGTTTGCTTTTCGACACGCTGGATTTGCGCAGGATCGCTAGGGATATCCATTTCCACGATTTTTTCTTTCATGCCATCCAGACCGGTCAGGATTCAATGTATGTGTTGATGAGGCAATTTGTTCATGCGCAGCCGTCCGTATTGTTGGAAGCTAATGAATTCTGCAGCAATAAATCAATAGCGAATTTGCCAATGTTTTGCGTAAACCTGCATCGGCCACAGTGGCCGATCATCAAAAAAAATAGCTCAGTTGCATATCGATTTGGTTGACCGCATAGCGCCGTTTTTCCGGCATGTCGACCACCTGCCGCAACCCTTCAAATGAGCAGCGCAATCGGTTGGGCAACCGGATATAGAGGCGCAGTATGGGGCCGCGACTGCGAAAGGAAGCCGATTGGGTCTTGCGCTCGACGCCAAAAGCATCATTTTGGTGCCGCCACTCATCGCGCAGATAAAAGACAAAGCCAGGAATCAAAGAGATGTGGTCAGAAAGGTCAGTGCTCCACAGGCAGCGCAGCCAATGACTCCTGCGGGTCAGCAGCAACCGTTCGCTCCAGCGATCCCAATAGAGCTGACCGTTGTCCTCGAGCTGCAAGCGGTAGCTCAGATGCAGTTTTGAACGCTGAAACAGGCGAATCTGCAGTGAATCGTCCAGCGCAAATTGGCGAAAGACAAAACTGCGGGTTGCGCCCTCCGCGATTTCAAAATCATAGTCGATATAGTTGGCGAGCACTTCGGCGGACTGTTTGAAGACAAAGAGATCCGCACGCTCGTAGAAGAGGCGGGGCTGCAGCCGGAAGATGCGGTTCCAAGTGTTGTCGGCGCTGCGCTCACCAAAAATATAGACCATGTGATAGAGATTGACTCCTGCCTGCACCTCAGCGCGCAGCTGTGGGCTGAAAATATGGGAAAAGATCAGCCGGCCGTTGAGTCGCAATTCATCGCGGTCATCGAAATTGTTGCTGTCCGGAGTATCGTAACGGAAGCGGCTGATCGTGAAATAGGCGGAGAGGGAGTCAGCCCGGCTCATGTTGATGGCTGCCAGGCCGGAAAGATAGAGGCGGTTGCTCGTGTTGTCCGGCGTGATGAGCGCGGTGCGGCGGGAAAAGGGAGAGTTTTCCTGCGGCAAAGCGAGATCGTAGCGCTGGGATTGGCTCCAATAGGCCAGATGACAATAACCGGTCAGATGAGAATAATTCCAGCGCAAGCGCAAGCTGTTGTCGAAGATCTGGTCATTGCGTTTGCGCTCGCGATTTTCTGCACCTGTTGATGTGGAGATCACCTGGACGTCGCGGCTCAGAATCTTGGATTGCACGCTCAAGTGCAGTGCGGTTGAGACAGGATAGAGCAGAATATTTTCAAAGCCCATGACGCGATCGCGATAGCTTTCGACATCGCCGAGCGCTGAGGTATAGTTGTCGACCCGCCGGTTCTGGGTAACCAAATGCAACGAGTCACGGGCGCCGGCAGCAAAATCTTTGGTCAGTCGATATTGGAAATTGAGATCCTTGTTTCGGCGCACCGGAAATTCGTCCCCTCCCCACTTGAGATCCGCCCGGTGGGAATAATCCCCCCATTCTAGATTGCGGACGTCGGCATCGACCTGATAGCTTAGACCCTGATCGAACTGCTCGAAGCGCTGGTCCCATTTCGGGCCAACCGCGGCTTGCAGGCGAAGCCCATGCCTGGGGATCATTCGCAGGCCGATTTGCCCGGTATGGGTTTGCAGATCGGTCTGCAATCCGGATTGTTTGTCGGTAAAAACCTGGGATTGCAGCGATGTAAACAGCGTCCAGCGCGGTTGCAGGAAGAACGAGAGCTGCAGGCTGAGGCTCTGGTCATCTTTCCATTTGTCTTCAGTGCTGAGACGGAGCATGGAAGAACGGAACATTTCCTGCAGATCGATGCGCCAGCGCGGTGACAGCGGTTCCTGGATCGCCACCCCGGCGGTCCAGATATAGCTGTTGAACTCCTGGGAAAAACCGGTTTGATAACGGCTGGGAGAGTGAGCCAGTCCCGGTACCGAGGCGATCAGCCGACCGGCAGCAGCAATCCAAAGGAGCAGCAGAGTTTTTCGACAATAGGATTTCACCGATCGTTTCCATCACAACAACAGGCCAGACAACGTTTCAAGAAAAAGATCCGGCAGGCGGATTTGGAAAGTCAAACGAATCATCCTGAGCCAAGGGAAAACCGGGCGATGGGACGATGGCGCCTCCGGAGATGACCAGCTTCAGAGCTTCTTCGACCGAGAGATTGAGCAGCTTGACTTGATTTTTGGGCACAAAGAGCAAAAATCCGGAGGTCGGGTTGGGCGTGGTGGGCAAGAAAATGCTCAACACATCCTCGTCGAGATTCTGTTGCACCACACCTTTGGTGTCCTGAGTGATGAAACCAATCGAATAAATGCCTGGGCGCGGATATTCGATTAAAACCGCCCGTTTGAAGACTTCGCTGTGGTCAGCCAGAAAAGCCTGACTGATTTGCTGCAGGGTGCCGTAGATCTGGCGGATGACCGGGATGCGATTGAGGAGTTTTTCACTGACGCGAATTGCTCTTTTGCCGATGAAATTGCGGGCAAGAATTCCGACCAGCAGAACAAGGAGTAGAAGGGTCACAATGCCGATACCCGGAATCGGTTTTTCAGGCACTCCGAGCCCCAACACACAGTAGATCGCCCGGCTGGTCAGCTCGCTCAGCAAGCTATCGGTGAGGATAAAGACCTTCCAGCTGATCGCGATGGTCAAAGCCAGAGGGATGATCACCAAAAGGCCGGCAACAAAATATTGTCGCAGGCGTCGGCGGGCTGTGGGTTTTTCGCCCATCATTGGCGGCTCATCTCATTTTAAGGACGATTTCGTCTGGCCGGGCCATGCCATAGGTTTCGCGGGCTTCCCTTTCGATGCGCGCCGGATCGTTCAACAGGCGATCCCGCTCCTTCACCAGCCAATCGCGGCGTGTCTGCCGTTGGTGAATTTCTGCCTTCAGCTGGTTGTTGAGGCGCTGCAATTTATAGATACGAACAAAACCGGATTGACCGGCGACAAAGAGATAGATGGTTGCCGCCAATGCCAACCAGAGCATAAGAGATTTGAAACGGTGCCAGAATTCGACGATCGAGTCGATTGGATTGAAGCGAATCATCAACTTCCTCCCCCCAACCGGACAACGGCAAAGGTTGAACTCCAGGGATGGCCATCAGGCCATCCCTGGAATGCGGACTAGCGGTTTTTGATCACACTCAGACCAGCATATTGGGCGGCATCGTCGAGCAATTCCTCGATACGCAGCAGCTGATTGTATTTGCAGATTCGATCGGTTCGGCAAGCGGAACCGGTCTTGATCTGGCCGACATTGGTGGCCACCACCACATCGGCGATAGAGGTATCCTCAGTCTCACCGGAGCGATGCGAAACCACCGCGGTATAACCGGCGCGCTTGGCCATCTCGATGGCATCCAGGGTTTCGGTCAAAGTACCGATTTGGTTCAGCTTGATCAGAATGGAGTTGGTTACGCCCATTTCGATGCCCTTTTTAAGGCGCTCGGTATTGGTTACGAACAGATCATCGCCTACCAACTGGATCTTGGCGCCGAGGGCATCGGTCATCAACTTCCACCCATCCCAATCATCCTCGGCCATGCCGTCTTCAATCGAAACGATCGGATAGGTTTCGACCAATTTGGCATAGTAGGCCACCATCTCTTTGGAACTCAGCTTGCGTTTTTCCGAGGCGAGGATGTATTTCTTTTTTTCCGCATCGTAGAATTCGCTGGCGGCCGGATCGAGCGCGATAAACAGATCCTTACCCGGTTTGAATCCGGCTTTTTCGATCGCCTCAACGATAACCTGCAGGGCTTCTTCGTTGGAGCTGAGATTCGGAGCAAAGCCACCCTCATCACCGACGGAGGTGCTGTAACCTTTTTTCTTGAGCACCGATTTCAGAGTATGAAAAACCTCGGCGCCCATGCGCAGCGCCTCGGCAAAGTTGTCGGCGCCGGCGGGCATGATCATGAATTCCTGGAGGTCGACATTGTTGTCGGCATGCGATCCGCCGTTGAGGATATTCATCATCGGCACCGGCAATATTTTGGCATTGGGGCCGCCGATGTACTGATATAGCGGCATTTCCAGCGAGTTGGCAGCGGCTTTGCAGACAGCCATCGATACGCCGAGGATGGCGTTGGCGCCCAGCTTGCTTTTGTTCGGCGTGCCGTCCAGTTCGCATAACAGCTTATCGATATAAACCTGTTCGGTGGCATCAAGCTCGATGATTTCATCGGCAATGATTTCATTGACATTGTTGACCGCCTTTTGCACACCTTTTCCGAGATAACGGCCCTTATCGCCATCGCGCAATTCGACAGCTTCATGTTCACCGGTTGAGGCGCCGGACGGCACCGCCGCGCGGCCCATACTGCCGTCTTCCAGGATCACGTCAACTTCAACAGTCGGATTGCCGCGAGAATCGAGAATTTCACGAGCAAAAACATCGATAATTGTGGTCATACAACCTCCAGGAAATGATGTGTAGGGGAAACAGTGGTGTTTTGGAGCCGGACACCACGCTGTTTAAATTCAACGAAACCGATGGCATCAGATCAACTGCAAACCGAGCAGAACAAAGATCATGCCGGCCACTGCCGAAAGAGCATTGACCCTGTCGTTGTCAACCCAGGTCAAGCCCGAGATCATTTTGGTCGGATGGCCGCAATGCACCTTTTTTTCTGTCTGTTTTTGACAGATCGCGCAGCGATATTGCGCCTGCACGAGGGCGCCGAGCAGACTGTCGACAAAACTCGCCAACCCACCGGCGGTCAGAATCAACAAAAATTCTTTACAGCCCAGGACACGCGGTGAAGCGTGCGGGCTGAAAGCGTAGCCAACCGCCGCCAAAATCAGAGCACCGGCCAAGGCGGACAGAGAACCCAACAGCGTCACCCCGCCGGAGGCGCCGACCGGCACAGGCTGCAGAGTCACGATCGAACGCGGCGCCTGGCGCGATAAAACCCCGATCTCCGTCGCCCAGGTGTCGGCAGTGACGGCAGCCAGGGACGCCACATAGAGCAGGTAAAAGCCGTTCCAGCCTAGAAAGTACCAGGCAAGCAGCAACACAACCGCCAGGCCGCCGTTGGCGATCACCTGCCAGATATCGCGGACACCGCTTTTTTCGAACGTGCCGGCCAAACGCTTTTTGCGTCGGCCCCCCATCTTGGACAACACGCTCGAAAGAATAAAAAACGTGAGGATGGGTATCGAAAACGCCCAGCGGCCAATGCCGAAAACAATCGTCCCCATCACATAGACGCCGATCGCTCCGCTGGCGTCGACAAAACGAACGCGATACGAGAATAAAGCCGTGGCCGCCGCCAACAACATGCCCAGGATAAAAAACAACTGATCGCCGGCGCCGTGGCTCAACATATAGTGCATCACCAGGGCTGAACCGAGCGGGACCGTCAGATTATCTGATCCCTTGGCGGAGACGGCTTCACAAACCGTGGCCATGATCGCAACGACTACCGCCAATCCAAATCGCGACAGCCAGGTCAACGGGCCAGATGGATTGAGTTCGGAAAACACCGAAACAGAAAAGAGAACGATCGCCAGGGTGGTGAAAAACATGGCCAGCGATCCCTGCAGCGACTTTTTTTCCAGATGCGGGTGCAGCTGTATGGGTTTTGCCGCATTGC
Source organism: bacterium (assembly GCA_029565675.1). GTDB lineage: Bacteria > Zhuqueibacterota > Zhuqueibacteria > Residuimicrobiales > Oceaniaggregativiventaceae > Sulfursilanivivens. Next base: position 31,073 of record JAKQNP010000009.1, on the reverse strand, counting down.
CGCCCACCATGGCGGCAACGGCATCGGAAATCGCCATGATGAGCATGGCAGTGATCAGGATCAATTGGTTGTGGTTCCACAACAAAAGCGCCAGCACGACAAAAGAGATGGGATAAAAAACCGTCCCGTAAGTCAGGCGGCTGGTATTGTGCAAACCGGAAAGCAGATGGTGGCGAACGGCAAAAAAGTCGATCGCTGCAAACGCGCTGCCCAGGATGACGATCGGCCAAAAGGAGTGCAGCACAAACGGCGTGGCAGCGACCAAAACGCCGGTTAAAATATGAACGGCTTTGCGTGTACCTTCAGGACCGATCCCGACTTTTTTGCGCAGCCATTCCGCTGCAGCAATCAGCCCGATCAATCCTGCGGCGAATAAAGCGAGATAATTCCAATCCGAAGCTGGCATCAGGTAGGCTCACGGATTTATTTTACTGTCTTGAATCCAAAACACGGGGTTTATCATTCGAATTCCCGGGTGCACGACCAGAAGGATCGAATGCCGCAGGAAAAAGTTCTTTGATTTCAGCACCCTGGCGATCTATTTTGTTTTTATTGCGCTTATGATGAGTAACAAACCAAAGAAAGAGGCCATTCATTCTTGGTATTTAAGAAAAATTAGGGTGAAAATCAATCTTTAATTTACTGGAATAATGGGTGGGGGGGGCCGGCCGGCTGACGCCGCCGGCTAAAGATTGGGGTGAAAATCAATCTTTAATTTACTGGAATAATGGGGGGGCCGGCCGGCTGACGCCGCCGGCTAAAGATTAGGGTGAAAATCAATCTTTAATTTACTGGAATAATGGGTGGGGGGGGCCGGCCGGCTGACGCCGCCGGCTAAAGATTGGGGTGAAAATCAATCTTTAATTTACTGGAATAATGTGTGGGGCCGGCCGGCTGACGCCGCCGGCTAAAGATTAGGGTGAAAATCAATCTTTAATTTACTGGAATAATGGGTGGGGGGGGCCGGCCGGCTGACGCCGCCGGCTGAAGATTGGGGTGAAAATCAATCTTGAATTTGCCGGAGTGATGGGGCCGGCCGGCTGCAGAATAGAATATTCTCTAGTTATCCCCAAGTTATCCACATTTTGCTCCTGCAATAAACCGTTCTGCGGAAGGACCATAAAAACATAATTGTAATAGCCAAGCACAATTTCAATAGTTTACAGCAACAAGAGCGGGAAACGCCCCTCAACCTCATAAATAAAATCAGTTATAAATCTTTGATATTTATTATCTTATAATTTATCTCGATAACTCGCAATTTTTCATCAAATCGAATTTCAAGAGTTGTCGCTTTTTTATGACAATTTTCGCAAAATTCTGCTGAATCGCAAGAGCTGGACATTTCGGCACAGCCGGATTTATCCACAATTCATCAACGACCCTCTTCTTCTTGTTGACGAAAATATTCGATTACCCGCTTGAGGATCTCATCCAATTTGACTTTGGGCTCGTAGCCGATCACCCGATTGGCCTTGCTGAGATCGGGCACCCGGATGCGCATGTCTTCGAATCCTTCCTCATAAGCTTTGTCGTACGGGATAAGGACGATTTCCGATTTCGAGCCGGTCAATGCTTTTATTTTTTCCGCCAACTCGCCGATAGCAATCCCTTCCGTGTTGCCGATATTGAACACCTGGCCGATCGCTTTTGGAGTTTCCATCAAGCGGGCTGCCGCGGCGACCACATCTTGGACATAGGTAAAGCAGCGCACTTGTTTGCCGTCGCCGTACACGGTGAGTGGCTGATTTTTGAGGGCCTGCTGGACCAGGCGCGGAATGACCATACCGTAACGGCCGGTTTGCCGCGGGCCGACGGTATTGAAAAGACGCATGATGATGGTCTGGAGGTTTTTTTCTTTGTGGTAAGCGAGAGCGAGAAACTCGTCGATGGCCTTGGAGCAAGAGTAGCTCCACCGGCTTTTGGTGGTCGGACCGAGGACGCGGTCATCATCTTCGCGGAAGGGAGTGGCCTCGCTTTTGCCATAGATTTCCGAGGTCGAGGTGATCAGCACCCGGCGCAGATAGCGGTTGGCGAGGCGCAAGACCACATCGGTGCCAAGGATATTTCGCTGGATGGTTTCCACCGGACTTTTGACGATCAGTTCAACGCCGACGGCGGCGGCCAGATGATAGATGACATCGCAATCGCTGACCAGCCGATCCATGACCGATTCATTGAGAATGGTTTCCACAGCCAGATGGAACCTGGGATTTTGGCGCAGGTGGTGGACATTTTGCAATCGGCCGGTAGACAGATCATCGATGCAATAGACCTCCTGGCCCTTGTTGAGCAGCAACTCGGCCAGATGTGAGCCGATGAAACCTGCACCACCGGTGATGAGAACTTTCATAAAGACCTCCTATCACTGGTGTCCGGTAACCGGACACCAACCAATTCAACCTTAAAATAAAAAACCATGATTTCGTAACATTTGATTCAGGTCGATTCTGTTTTTCGACCCACATATTGAATTTACTCTAATAGAATTGTAGTGGGGTGTCCGGTCGTTCGACCGAACACCAGTGGCCTCCTATGATGCTTTTGTTCGGCGTTTGCCGACGCGGATCAAAATGGTGATCAAGGCGTAAACGATCAACGCTTGAATGACGAGGACAAGGCTGCCGGCCAGAGTCACATAGGGCAACAGGGTAGCGGCCAGGCCGACGCCAAAGCAGATCAGATAGATAAAGACAACGGTTTCGCGATGGTTCATACCCAGATCGAGCAGGCGATGGGAAAAATGGCGTTTATCGCCGATAAACAGCGGGCGTTTTTCCCGCAGCCGGATGAGCATCACCGACAGAGTGTCGTAGAGCGGGATGCTGAGAATGAGAATGGGCATCACCACCGGCAACAGCGAGGCGCTCGATTCCACGACATAGGATTCGAGCACGGTCAAGACGCCGAACATATAGCCGATGAAGAGGCTGCCGCTGTCGCCCATGAACAGACGAGAAGGGTGAAAATTATGCGGCCAAAATCCCGCTGCCGCTCCGGCGAGGGCGGCAAGGATCAAAGCGATAAAGATCTGGCCTTGCAGGATGGCAACCGCGATAAAAATCAGGGCAGCGATGACGGTCACTCCGGCCGTCAGGCCGTCGAGGTTGTCGAGCAGATTAAAGCTGTTGGTGATGCCGATGATCCAAAAGACCGAGACCGCGACGTCGAGAGCGGTTCCGGGCATCAGGTTGGTGCGAATGCCGGCCAGCGTCACAAAAAGAGCGATGGCGAATTGGATCAGAAATTTCGGTTTATAGGTGAGTTTTTCTTTATAAATATCATCGACGAGGCCGAGCAAATGCATCATCACACCGCCGAGCAGGATGATCAGCAGTTGCGGCAGGACGCGGATGAGGTGCTCGAAAAGCCGGGGTGCCGATGGCAAAAATTGCAGAACCTTTTCTTGTTGGTGGAAGGAGGCAAAAGCAAAAATGTTGATCACCAGAACGAAGAAAAAGCCGCTAAAGATCGCCACTCCGCCCAGCAAGGGTTTGGACGTTCGATGGACTTTGCGTGCACCGGGTTTATCGACGACATTGAATCGCTCGGCGATACGGATGACCAGCGGTACCAGGAGATAGGCCAGGACAAAGGATTCGACAAAAACCGTAAAAGCCAGCAGGCAATACTTCATAAGTCAGTCCTTGTAGAGGAGACGGGATCGGGAACATCGATCCACAGCAAAACCCGACACACGGTACAAACTCGGGTTGATTGATTACCGGATCGGTTGGCAGGCCGGATAAGCGGCCGACCGCTGTTGGTCAAAGAGACCTTAGCGCGCGGCAAGTTCAGCCGTTCTGCCGCATCGCCAGCAAATCCAGCAGCACCGCTTCGAGTTCGCGGGCTTGTTGCTGGCGGGAGAAGCGGTTTTCGACAAAAGCGCGTCCGGAGTGCCCCATCGCCTGCCGCTGTGCGAGGGACATCGATTTCAGCGTGTAAACTGCCCTGTAGAGAGCCTCGACGTTGTCCGGTTCGGCGTAAAGCCCGGCGCCGGCCTTTTCCAATACCGTCCGCGCTTCTCCGTCGACGCTCAAGATCACCGGCCGTTCGCAGGCCATGCAATCGAACATTTTGGATGGCAGAGCCCCGAGGAAAAGCGGATTCTTCTTCAGCGGCACCAGACAGGCGTCGGCTGCAGAAAGGTAAGCGGGCATTTCCCGGTGCGGCAGTTGTCCGAGCAGGCTGAGGTTGTGCAATTCCCATTGTTGTCGCCAGGTTTGCACCTCTTCCTGCAGCGGTCCGGCTCCGATAAAGATGAAATGAAGATCCGGATCGGCTTTACAGCGTTGCACCAGACGGCAGAGCGTTTCCATGCCCTGCGCGATACCGAGAATTCCGGCATAGAGGACGACGAACTTGTCCTGCAAACCGAGGGCGGTTTTCTTTTCCGCGCCGGCATGGCGGAAGAGCCGGGTATTGGTGCCGTTGCGGATCAGCGCGACCTTGTCAGGATCGACCGACGTGGTCAGCAGGATATCGCGGATTCCTTGCGTGACAGCGATCAAGCGATCGGCTTTGCGATAGTAAAAAAGTTCGAGCTTTTCGGCCAGCCGGATGGCGCGCGGATTGCGCAATTCGCCCAGTTCCACGGCAGAGCGAGGCCACAAATCGCGGATTTCAAAAACAAACCTGGCGTTGAAAAAACGGCTGAGCAGCAGACCGGTCAGTCCGACGAAAAAAGGCGGCGAGGTGGCAAAGACCACATCAAAACCGCCGCGGATGAAAACGCCATTGATCGCTGCCGAGGCCATAAAAGTGAGATAGAAACCCATACGGGTAAAAAAAGTCTTTTTCGGACGGGCAAAAACCCAGGAGCGCACCACCGGCAAGCCCCGGTAGCGCTCGACAACCCGCCATTTGCGGCGATATGGCGCGGGCACAATGCCCACCGGATGGTTGGGCATTTCGGTCAGGATGACGATCTGATGTCCCCAGGACTTCAGATTGTGTGCCATCTCGAACGCACGGGTTTGCGTCGCCCCCACTTCCGGAGGGAAATACTGGGTGATGTAAAGAATGCGCATACCAGACACTCTGACTGTTCATGCGACTTGCAGAGCGCACGAGAGCCGTTAATTTTTTTATTGGATTCTGTTGAAACAGAATCAGGGTGTTAATATACTAAATATCAAAAATAGATTCAAGGGTAGTTTCAGCACCTGAAGAGACAGGTTTTGCTGATAACCAAATAGAAGAAGGGCAAGCGACACCTCTTTCAGTTGAGAGCACGAGCGGGCGGTGGAGAAGATATCACCGTTGTGAATTTGGCATCATCGCATCACCACTGCCTTGCCCAGAGATTCAACCTGATCGGTATCGGTTTTGGCAATGATTTTGTAGAGGTAGACGCCGTTGGCCAGCCAATCCCCATCGTCGTCTCTGCCGTTCCAATCCAGCTGGTTGTATCCGGCTGCACACCTTCGGGGAGTAAATTCTTTGATCAATCTTCCAGAGATGGTAAAAACCTTGACCTGAACAACAGCAGGTTGGGTAAGGATAAAAGCAAAATCGGTAAAATCAATAAAGGGATTGGGATAATTCAGCACTTGTGACAATTTGAGTTCACTTTCAACGACAAAGTGAATTCGACTGTAGGTCTGATTCTTGCTCAGGTCGCTAAAAAAAATTTCCAGCAAGTGATCGCCGTCGGACAATTGTGGTGTAATCAGCAATGAAGCGCGCAGATCGGTGGCGGAATTGCCCGGGTTCAATCGCAATTGTTCGCTTTCGGAGAAAGCAAGCCGGTTTCCGTCGAGCATGACATTAAACGCTGACGTATCATCGATCGCAACGGGACTGTTGTCGAAAATATGGGCGACAATGGAAGGAAAGCTCGAAACGAAATCGCCTGTCTGGATTTCCCGGCCATCGAACAACAGCTCGATCGTCGGTGCTTGTTTATCTGCGAGCACGTTGAACCGGGCGGATGAGCTGTTGTTGGTTTCATACAATTCAACAATCTGATCATCGGGATCGAGGTAAAAGTACAAGTCATATTCTCCTGACTTGCCCATGGTAGGCCATTCGAGCATGATCTCTGCACAGCTGTCCGGTTCCACTATCTGAGTTTGATGCAAGAGAGTCGATATTTTTTTGCCGTTTGCCAAATCGATCTCCTCGAGAGCCAGGGAAAATCCAGAAACCGCCTTGTATCCCAGGTTATGGACACGTGCATAAAAATGAATTGGATTGCCGACGAGGATGGAATCGCGGTCATGGGCAATGGTGTCGGAGCTCAGGGCGAGATCCGCTGCCGGTGCAAAAGTGACCGACCAGTTCTTCAGGATGGGCGTTCGAAAACGGTCTTCTGTTGAAAAATCAGCAGACAAAACGAGAAAAGAGTAATCCTGAGGGGAGATGCCGCTGAGGTTAACCGGGCTGTTCTCTGTCTGCAACAGCGCCACTTCGGCGCCGCTTTTTTCATCGTATCCCCAAACACGTATATTGAGCCGACACATTTCCGGGACAATACAGTCAAAGGCCAGATTTTTCCAGTTCTCTGTCGGCCCAATCCGTGTGCTTTTGATGGACCCCTGCGGATAAAACAGAGACAGCGTATCCACCGCCACCGCGGTTCCCGATCCGGCTTTTGCCAGTTTTTCCGGCACCGAACCGATTTTTGCGCCTTTCCTGCCGATGATGCACCAGGAATCCCGTGGTCCGATCTGGCGGCAATATTGACTGCCGATAGTCTCCATGGCGGCAAGCGCGTTTGTGTTGAGGCGAGTAGAGGCTTCATCCTTCACCGCAATCAGGATCACATCGGTTTCTGCGGCAGTGGCGATAAAATCAGCAAACCGGTTCGCAGCTGTCGAGTCGGCATAGGTATCAAACGCTCCAATCGACCGGACCACACCTTGCGCGGCATTATAGATCACCGCATTCAAACCGCGTTTGGGCTCGATGGTTGGGCGATCGCCGACGATGATCCGAGCATAATTGCCATCTTGATAGGCAGCGGACTCGACATAGAGCGGTATGGATTCACTTGCCAAGGTCACTCGATCGTCAGCGGCGAGAGCGGTGAGTTGGTTATTGCTGAACTGACCGGCGCTTTGCCGCCAGCCGAAAGTGCCATCGTTTGAGACAGAAAAAGTGGAAGAATTCCAGGCGTCGTCTGTCAACTCGCTCGCATTGCGCGCCCGCCAAAAGTAGCGGCCTGCCGGCAGAGGAGGATCTGGAGACCAGCGGGTCAGCAATTCGCCGGCAGGGGTCGGGCCAAACATGCGCTTGAAGGAGCTGGTAAAGGTGGAGACCGTATCGATTTCAAAGACAAAGGACAGATTTTCGTCCGCTATCAATCCAGGATTGCTGATTTTTAGAACGGCCTGTTCGGCCGGCAACAAGGCATTGGTTTGTGGTGCAAAAAGAGCGATATGGGTGGAGAGAATGATCAGCCGCATTTCGCTTTGGTTGTTGGACTCATCGGATTCGATGATATTGCCAAACGGATCAACGTCGGCGATCAGCTGGATTTGACCTGCCAGATCTCGCAACGGCAAGATGAAATCAGCTTCAGCCTCTAACCCGACTGGCGGCACCTGAGCAATCGGTTCAATGATGCGGGTGCCTGCGGTTGGATGTTTGGCAGACAAACGCACCTGGACACTGTCGCGGGTTTGCAGACCAAAGTTGGAGATGCGCACAGCGACTCGAGCAATCGAGTCGGCTTCGCTGGGACGGTTGGGATCGGCAGAGATCGATTGCGCCTGCAAGGCCAGGTCGGGTTGGGTTGGCAGGGCAAATACCAGAGCCGGATCGCCGAGGAGGTTGTACTGTCTGACCATGTTTTTAATGGTCACGCTGCCGCCCATTGAAACAAAAAGCCGCTCTTTGGCCAGGTCGATTGCCTTTCCAAGGGTGCGAACTGAATCCCGCAGAACAACAGGATAAAGTTCCTGCAGGAACAAAAAATCCTCATAGGAATAGCCCCATCCAGAGGAGCCAAGAAAAGCGATGGCGCCTTTCTGAGGAGCACGGATAAAGGATTCGCCAAAACAGTTCTGCGCTGGTTCCGCAAACCTGCCGGTATGGCAGGTCATGCTGGTGATCAAGGGAAAGGCCGGTGCATTGCGCAATTCGTCGATATCCGGATTGTGGAAAATCAGGTCCCATGTCCAGCTGCCGCCATGGCCGATAAAGTTGCACCAGACAGCGCCCTGGTCCAGAGCGTCGAGTATTTCTTGTCGATTTTCGCCTTCACTGACACCGGATGTCGTTTTGTGTATTTTGACACTTTTGCCGCGGACCGGGAAGGCCTGTACATATTGTTGATCGACCTTTTCCGATTGTTGAATATAAACCGATTGTTCAAATGCATCGAATCCGCCGGAGATGAAAACAAATGTTTTTTTCCAAATATCTGATTCGGCATCCTCATAAGTAAATATTTTATGCAGAACCTCATCAGCTTGTTCTGCGGTTTCGACGGCGAGGCGGCCGACGTGCATATCCGGGATCAGGTCTCCCGGACCATCCAGACAGGCGAACCAGACATCGCTTGCCGGATTGCCGAAAGTTGGAACAAAATCGATTTTGCTGCCGATATGGCGCTTTGGATCCCATGATGCATCGCCGAACAACAGGACATAGGTCGGTGAAGGTTTTTGCCAATGGTCGTGGCAATAGCGCAGAAAGTCCTTGATCGCAATGGGATCTGCCAGGCCGGCGTTGAACTCATCATAAATATCGTCAATCAGAACCACTGCAGCACGAAGGCCATGTTGGGTTCGCCGATAATCGGCCAGTTGTTGTGCTGCCTGCAAAAAGCGCGGATGCGCGATAACCAGATAATCGGCGCCGTTGTTCGACATGCGCCAATGTGAGGGCTTTTCTTGCTCAATTCGCAGAGGGGCGAGCCATGCAGTCGAATCGAAGGCGATATAGCGGCCGACGGCCAGGGAATCAAAGAGCGCGCTGTAGGAGTCGCCGCCTGCGGGAAAATAGAGCTGTGTTTGGCAATCGGCGCCGCCGGTCAAACGAGGTTGGTGAACTTCAGCAATCGCTTTGGAATCGCCTTTTCTGCCGATAAAGGCCCACGAATCGCGGGATCCGACATCGCGAATCAAACCACTGCCGCACTGTTCATAGGCCTTATAGACCGCCTCGTTAAGGTTGTGCGAACCTTCATCTCGAACAGCCGCCAACACAATCATCCCCTCTGGCAAGCGGTTGAGAAAAACAGCCAGGCTGTCTGCATTTGCCGGAGAAGACCAGGTGTCGAAGCGCTGCTGCGCGGTGACAACCGCTGTCTGCGGGTCGACAATCACCAAATTGTGGCCGCGACTGCCGGTAAAAATCAATTGATCGCCCTGATAGAATTGGGCGCGGTTGCCATCATCCAGACCGGCGGAACGGACAACATAGTTGAGAAATTGCGCCTGTCCGAGGTGCGATGGAACGAGGTCCCGAGCCTGGATGGGATCCCAAACCGTGATATTTTGTGCCACAAAGCCGGACAACAAAATCGATCCAGGTGTCGACAGATGAAAATCGATTGTCCCCTGCAAAGCGCGAGGAACCTTATGATAGATCAGATCGATCCAATCGACATAAAACTGTGAGCGTTCCGCGCCCAGGTCATCGAGCGAAAAAAGTTCGATGGTATTCTGCCCTCGTCGGATCTCTTGTGCAGGAACGGCGGTCAGAATCACCAATTCTTCCCGGTCATTGAAATAGGCTTCGTTAATCATTCGGCTGTTCAGATTGAGTTGGACATGGTGATCTGGCTTTTGAGGGGCCAGCGTGGTACCTCGCAAGCGAATTCTGATGTGGACGCTATCGCCGGGTAACAGTTGATGTTCAAACTCAAAACGGTGCCGAAACTGGCCGCCCAGGTTGATGATCTGCCATCCCCACCCCTCACCGGATACCAGGTCGGTATTTTGTATATCGAGGTCGGAATCGCCGGCGTAATAAAAGAGCTCCTTTTCCAAATGGAGAGTGTCAGAAACAGCCGATATCCTGTTTGCGCTGCTGCCGTCATGATGGGCAATCTGGTAGTAACGTTTGCCGTTTTCCTTACCCCACGTCAGCCAGGATATCAGGGTATCGGAATAAGGGTGATACCAGGTCTCGTGTCCAGCTCGTCGCGGCAAATAGACCAGCACCTGGTCGGTTGCGCTCATTCTGTCCGGCTGCAGCGACGATACTCTACAGGCTTGCTGTTGCCCATCGCTCCAAATTTGAAGGGTTGCAGGTCGAATGTTATCGATATCGATGCCGGCCGTTCGCAAATCCTGACCGCTGACTTGATAGACGCCTTGTTCGACGGTAACCAGTTTGACTGCAGGATCAGGCGGCAGCCACTCTGGTACCATCGCAACGTGCTCACCAGGCAGGGCGGCAATAGCTTCCGGCTTGCGCCTGGCGGCTGTTGCTGCTTCGGTGAAAGTCACTTGCACTTTTAAATGGTGCAAAAGGGAGATGCTCTGTACCGCCGGCATTGCTTTTATCGGCATGAGCTGCAGACGGAGAACTCTTTCGTCATTTTTTTGATAGATCTCACTGAGAAGGAAAGAGGAAGGATAGACAGGCATCGATTCATAGAGTGGATCGGTTTTGAATTCGATATGCGAGAGCGTATCTGCGTCGATGATTCGCATTGGCGATGGCATGAGCGGTTTGCACGGATAAACCGCTGTGACTGAATCAAGGACCGTGATCGCCACGTCGCTGTCGCCGGGGATGGCGATACTGGCAGAGATGACCGGCAATTGGGGAAATCCAGGGTTCTGCAGTTTTAGCAGATCTCCCAGAACCGGGATTGCGTAGACCTCCCCCTGACATTCGAACAAGTCCCAGGCCAGTTCAGGTGCGTTCCATGCAAAAATTGCCTGGCGGTTGGTCTCTTCGACAAGCGCGAAACTGCCGTTGGGAAGTTGTCCATGGACCGGTGGATACTGCAGGAGAAGAGCAGACAGCAGGCCAATGATGAGAAGATTCTTTTTCATTCGCTGCTTTAAATCTCATTCTGATGATAAAAAGAAAGCGACGCTGGTCGTTTAAAACGATTGTACGGCCCGAATCTTTCAGGGTTCCCATGCAGAGCATTGATGAGTTGATGCCAAGATCCATCAGCAGCTGTCGATCGAAGACACATCAATAGAACAATTGCAAGCAGGATAAAAGTTCGAGATCCGTATGAATGCCATGCGCGAGCAAAAAGGCCAGGATTCCCAGGATAAGGCTCATTCCCACCATGAACAGAGCCGCGCCCGGTTGACTGAGTCCAAGACGAACCAACCGATGATGAATATGTTCCTGGTCAGCATGGAAGGGGTGGATGCCGCGGCGCAATCGGCGTACGATGGCCAGAACGGTATCCAGGAGGGGGATGCCGAACAAAACAACAGGCACAAACAGTGCGACTTGTCCAGGTGAGATGGCAGCTGCATCGATTGTCAGGCACGCCAAAATCATTCCCAAAGTCAGGCTGCCCGAATCGCCCATAAAAATCGATGCAGGGTTGATGTTATAGGCCAAAAATCCAGCCACAGCACCTGCCACCAACAAACCTGCATAGATCGACAGCGCATTGCCAAACAACAATCCGATTGCGGCATTGATCAATGCGGCACAGATCACGATGCCTGAGGCCAAACCGTCCAGGCCATCGATGAGATTGACGGCGTTGGACAGACCGACGATCCACAAGACGGTCAAAGGATAGGAAAAAAAGCCGAGATCAATTGCAGCCATCCCGGGCAAAATCAAGGATGCGACGCGCCAACCGCCAATGGTGGACAAAAAGACAGCGACAACGATCTCGACAAAGAACTTGATGTTACAATCGAGAACAAATTTGTCATCCAAAAATCCCAAAATAAAAACGACCAGAGCGGCCAACGCCAGCGAATAGACTTTGGCGTTGGCGAACAGACTCCATTCGGGCATATAAAGCCCCAGCAGCCACAAACCGGCCAAAAATGCACAGATGATGGCGGCGCCGCCAAGCTTTGGTACCGAACCGCTGTGTACCGTGCGATCGTTGGTATGGGCATAGACACGGTAGCGCAGGGCAAGCCGGCGAAACAACGGTGTCGTCAACAGCGCGAGCAAAAATGGAACAAACAGAGTGGCGATCATTTTCATGTGGCCAAGCCTTCAGCTGGTCAGGTCTTGAATTTGCGACTTGATCTTCCTGAGCATTGCATCAAATTTTGTACCATTCCCAAATTGGCGGTAACAGAGATTATAAAGCGATAGCGAAATGTATCAAAAACGATCATAAATTTTTAAATGAGACGAATTCAACAGGAAAATTCGGTCGGCAGCTTTAGCAAAGCCAATTTTTGATACAAAGAATCGATATCCCCGATGAGGCGTGAATAGTCATAGTTTTTCAGCACGAATTCCTTGGCGTTGGCGGTCACGGTTCCAACGATCCGTGGATTTTGCAGAACAAAATCGATTTGACGCGCCATGTCGTGGGGATTGTCCGTCTCGCACAAAAATCCGGAAATGCCTTCCTGGATCAAATCCGGAACCCCACCGACCGGAGTGGAGATCACCGGCACTTTTGCCGCCATCGCCTCCAGGATCGAAATCGGAGTACCTTCATTCAGCGAACTCTGTAAAAGCATATCTATTCCACAATATACCCTATTTATCTCTGTTATCCAACCCATAAAATGCACACGATCCTGCAATTCGGATTCCTGCACCAGCCGATTCAGACGTTCGTGTTCATCGCCGTCGCCAACGATGCAGAGATGAACATCTCTTCCCCGGTCGACCAAAAGCTTGATAGCCCCAATGGCCATCGGTAAATTTTTGATTGGCACGAGCCGGCCGATTACCGCGGCGAGCGCGCTGTCAGTCCCGATCCCCAGCTGCTTCTTCAGCCATGGCGAGCGGTCAGATTGATAGCGTTGCAGATGAAAACCCAGACGAATCACGCTGACCTTTTTCGAGGAGACCACTTTATATTTCTGGACAAGATCCGCGGCCTGGGATTCGCTGATGGCGATGATCTGATCGCTCATCAGAGACAGCACTCTTTCTACGAGAATGAACAGCCGGGTTTTTAGAGGAGAGAAATAGCCATAAAAAACATGACCATGGAAGGTGTGGACCACAACAGGCACACCGCAAATCAGCGCGGCAATACGTCCCAGGGTCCCCGCCTTGGCTGTGTGGGTATGAACGATCTGAGGTTTTTCTTTTTTGATCAGGCAAATCAGTTTCCAGATGGCTTGTAGATCATCTGATAGCGAAAGATCGCGTTTCATTTCCGGCAACAAACGAACATCGAGCTTTTTTTCGCGCAGCGAGCGAAAAAGGTCCTGTTCGTGTTCCTGCAGCTGACCGCCGACCAATATCGTTTGGTAACGCTCGCCAGGCAAATAGGTAGTGAGGATCTCGGTGTGCAATGCCGGACCGCCGATACAGATTCGGGATTGGATGCGCACTATTTTAATCATTGCTGCTTTTCATTCCAACAGAGTCAAAGGATGATCAAAAGCTGCCAAATAAAATCAAGCACCGATCTCCGCGGTTTCCAAAGCATTGTGATAGAGGTTTACGGTTTCCCGCACACAGCGTTCCCAGGAAAATCTCTTGATGTTTTCGTTTCCCTTAACGACTTGCAGTTTATAGAGTTGTGGATCGTCGATCAATTGATAAATGCGTTCCGCCATCTCTTCTTCGTCATGGGGATCGAAATAGAGGGCTGCGTCTCCGCACACTTCAGGTATGCTGGTGGTATTGGAAGCAACCACCGGTACCCCGGCAGCCATGCTTTCGAGGGGCGGAAAGCCGAATCCCTCGAATAGCGAAGGAAATATAAAAATAAATGCGGATTGATACAAGCCGATTAAATCCGCTTCATCCACAGCGCCGAACAACCGCACCTGGTCGGCAAGGTGCAGTCGGTCGATCTCCTTTTGAATTTCATCCACCTGCCAATTTTTGCGGCCGCACACGACCAGCGGCAAATCGATGCGAAAACGATCGCGCAATAGGGCAAGGGCGCGGAAGAGGCGGACATAATTTTTACGCGGTTCCAAATGGCCGACAGCCAGCAGGTAGCGCCCTGGAAGTTGAAATTTATGCAGAATCGCATCGCGGTTCATCGTCGGAGTTTGGTACTTTTTGGAGTCGATGCCTTCATGGATGGTGACGATCTTTTCCGCCGGCACGGAAAACAGGCGGATCAAATCGTTGCGGGTATAATCGGAGACGGCGATGATGCGCTGCGCCTGCGAGATTGAGTGCGGAATTTGTCGCTGTAAAAACAAAACCCGCAGTTTTTGATAGGTTTGGGGAAAATGAAATGCGCGCAAATCGTGAACCGTGAATACAGCCGGCACCTTCACTCCCGGAGGGATATAGGATACCGGTGAATGAAAGAGATCGATATGGTGCCTTTTTATCAATCGCGGCCATGTCAACCGCTCCTGAATAATCCTGGAAATCGGGTTGGAGCGCCACAGGGGAAAAGGCACGGTATTGGGCCAATCGGGGATGGGGCCGCCTGAACGCGGGTTGGTGAATAGGATGAAATCGAATCGATCGGTCCAGCTGGACAAACCCGAACACAGATTGCGGATATAGGCGTTTACGCCGCCCGGGATGTCGGCCAAAAGTGCGCTGACCGCGATGATCTGTTTTTTACCAGTTGAAACGCGCATGCAGATGTTTCCAATTCGCAAAGGTGGTCCTGAAACCGCACCAATAGTCCCTGGCCAGGCCGTTTCGACGCACTACAGAGAGAAAAACGCGGATCAGCATACCGCCGAGATAGAATGCATAGGCAAGATGAGCCGCTCCCCTGCCCTGGGTCAGGCGGATAAACCGGCAGTTGTTTACCGCATTGTGCAGCAACATACGGCAATAGTCTTTTTTCGCGCTTTGCGCATGGTGATGTACAACCGCAAGTGTCGGCAAGACGTGTATCGCCCAACCACGGGCCTTAACGCGGGCGCACCACTCCATATCTTCGGCATACATGAAAAAGCTTTCATCCAGCAGACCAACCTGCTGAAAGAGTTCTTTTCTCGCACACAGAAACGCGCCGTCAACATAATCAGTCTCGTAGGCCTCGCTTGAAGAAGGCGGTTTTTTGTTGCGCAGCGCATCGAGAAAACAGATTTGCGTCAGAAAAACCCGGGCTGCGGTATTGAACACGCGCTTGTCGGTCTGCAGGTCGCCGTTTGGCAAGAACAGCAAAGCACCCGCCACTCCGCATTCCGGATGAACGGAGAAATAGCGGGTGAGCTCCTGGTCCGACCCGGCGGTCGTGATTTGGCAATCCGAATTCAGGAGCAACACCAGATCACCCCGGACGCGGTGAATGGCCTGATTGTTGGCTTGCGCATAGCCGCGATTCCGATCATTGGCGATGATTTCGACCAGCGGAAACTGTTCTTTGACTGCTGCCAGGGTATCATCGCTCGAGGCGTTGTCGACCAAAATGATCTCGAACTCGCCTTGAAAATGGCGGCAGACCGACTGCAGACAGCGCAGAGTCAATTCCCGCGTGTTCCAGCTGACAATGATCACCGAAATCATAAGCTATGCCTGCAGAGGATCAATGGTTCTTGACTTTGTATTTCAGCACCAGAGCGTCCAGGCCGATGCCGGCAAAAAGGCAGATGATCGGCATGACCGGGGCGCGGAAACGGGGCACGGATGCCGGGCCTGAAGAGATGAGCAACAACAATGACGGAACGATCAACAAAAACAGCAACGCGAATTTTTGCCTGGAAAGAGAGCGAAAAAATCCGAAAATCATGCATAAATAGGTCGTAAACAAAACGAGAACAAAGGGTACGGCAAAAAACAAAAGCTCAATTCGACCGGCAAAATAGTGCCTGACTGCAGCAAACAAACCATCGCGATTGAGAATAGCCAGAGTCCCTTTACCACCGGCAGTTGCGCCGGCTATTTCAAAGAGATCGGTGATATTGGGCAAGAAAGTATGCGGCAATCCAGCCAGGTGAATTTTCGCATAGCGAAAAGGATGTTTTTTAATGATTTCCCACGCCCATTCCTTTTGCAGCCGGGCTGCACGTGCTGCATCGGATTCTTTAGTCGGCGGGGACATGGTCTGCATGAATTTTTGTCTGATTTTCTCTCTTATCGTCTCTTCATTTTGATCTGTCAAGTCTGCTTCCAAAGCGACGGCATAAGTAAACAATAAATTATAGCTCGAAATGGTGGAAATGGTAAAGGTTCCGCATGCCTTTTGATTGCGAACCATCCATGGTAAAACCAGAAGCAGGATCGGTAACAGGTAGAGTACCAGTGTTTTGATTTTATTGCGAAAATTTCCTCCGATCAGAAGGATCCATCCGGTTATCACCACAGGAAGAAACTGGCCAAGAGGGCGGCACAAGATCGCCAGTCCGGTAAAAATGCCAGCAATAAAAATCCACTGCAAGTTCTGCCTGTGAGCGAAAACAACCAGAACGAACACCATAGAAAGAAATAATAAAGTGAAGAGAGTTTCGCTGAGAATATAGATCGAATAAACGATGCTGTTCAGACTGAGAGCGAACAACAGAGCGGCAAACAGGGCTGCGCGTTCGGGGGCGAACAACCTGGCGAGAAAAAAGAGCAGAGCAACAGAGAGCACGCTGAGCATAATTTGTACCGCAGCCACGGCCAAAAGTGAATGGCCAAGAACCTTGAACACGGCGGCTAAAAACAGCGGGTAAACCGGTGTTCGGCGAGCGCATTCGATGCCGGGCTCGCTGAACGGCAAGCCGTTCAGGATATTTTCAGCCGGCCGCACATAGGTTGGTGTGTCGCGTCTGACCGTTCGTTCAGGGTGAGGGATGATCACTGCTAAAAAGATAAGGCGCAAAAGTGCAGCCAAAACCAGGATAACCAGGAATTGTCGCCAGAATGAGTTATGCATCGTCCTTTGTTTCCCGATTCGCAATTATCTTCTGGTCGCTGAATCGCAACAGCGCCAGAGCAATCCCCCAGATCACAGACAGATTAATCCTGTTTTGAAAAGAGATAAAACCGACAAACAGAGTAAAAAAAAGAATCAGATAGAAATTTTGCAGACCGCACATATAATCAGTCGAAATAATTCGCCGTTTGGAATGCTTGTTCAACAAATAGAATCCCAATAAAACCAATGCAGAAAAAACCAACAAGGCAAAAACACCCTCTTCAGCAGCGATTTGCAGAAACGTGTTGTGCGGATTTGGAAGTTGGAATAAATTTTCAACAGAGTAGCCAAAAGGAATTCCTGCTTTTTCATAAAAATCTTGGAAATTTAATGAACCTATTCCAATGAATGGATGCTGTGAAAATGCTAAAAGACTAAGCCAAAAAAGTGTCATCCTTTCCTGATTTGATCCGGACTTTGGAGAAAAAAAGGTAAATAAACGGCTAAAGACTTCTGGGTACCTGATAGTGATAAATAATAAAAGTGTAATGAATGGAAAAAATAGTATTGCGACTTGGCGTCTTTTATGTGAAAAATGCCAAAGAGAAACGATTGTTACAATAAATGCAGATAAATAAAGAAGTCGAGAAAGAGATAACATAATCGCGGTTGTGATTATCAATAATAAAATTAAAAGAGCTTTCTTAAAAGTTTTAAGATAGATTGGAAAAATCATACCATAAACTAGAACAAATTGAAATGAAGAAAACAGACGATATTCCAAGATATTTTTGTTGCCCATTATGATTTGTATATATATATATGCAAGACCGCTAAAATTGAACCAGAAAAGAAACCAATAAATATTTTTGAATTTTTGCTGATCAGAAACATAGAAAAACACCAACAGGGTGACCAGCAACACCTCCAACCATTTGAACACCGATTTGAAAACCATGATCGGGGCAATCGCGTTGACGATGGACAACTGCACCAAAAAAATGTAAACGATGAGCAAAACAAAAAACAGCCGGACAGGTTTGGCGTCCGACAACTGCACCGCAGTACCCTCCTGCAGCAGCCGCCATATAGCGGCGCCGAGTAAAAAAACAATGAACGGCAATTCAAAAAGATGAAAATTGATCGAAAAAATCTCTATGGTCATGGCTGTTTTTAATCTCGGTTACGAGTTTTCGACTCGGCGGTAAACTCGGCATCAATTCTTTTGGTCAGCTCTGGAAAGGATGCGCAGGCAACCAGGTATTCGCTGTGCTGCAAAAATGTTGCTGCAGCATCAAAAATCCGATAAGCGGCATATTTCGCTTTTTTGAACAGAGATCCATAAATCCGCGTCGGCGGCGCCGGTGAATTTTTGATTTTGAGAATTCCAAAATAAGCTTTCAGCAAATAGCGCAGCGAGCCTGGATTGAAATAAAATAGATGTTCCGGTGGTTTGTAAATCTTCCATGCTTTGCCGCGCAGGCGAGCGGCCAAAGCGCCCGCGTTTGGCGTCCCGAGCACCAAAATCCCGTCGTGCTTGAGCAATCGAGCGGCGGCTTGCGCAAATTTCTGCGGATCGGTCACGTGCTCGATCACATCCCAGGCGGTTATCACATCAAAAGATGCCGATCCCATTTCTGTGGTTTCCAATGTTCCGACAACCACATCCAGACCAAATTGATCGCGAGCAAAAGCAGCAGCGGTCTGCGACAATTCAATCCCAACTGTTTGCCAACCGCGCTGTTTTGCGGCATGCAGAAAAAATCCGGCAGCACATCCGACATCCAGCATCCGTCCCATCTGAGGTTTGATCCTGTCGATCTGTTTCAACATGCGCGCGGCAAAACGGTATTTTTCTTCTTTCTTCTGGGAAAAATAATCGGTCTGATAGCCCAGATTCCCATGTTGCGGTTCTTTTTGTAGCGAAAAATACGGCTCTGAGTAGAGCGAACCTAACAATTCCTCCAGTTGGCTTTGCGAGAGTTCATTATAAGCAAAAACTACCCGGCATTGCGCACAGGAATAGAGATCAAAGCCATTCTTTTCAAACAGAAATTCAGTCTGATCGGAACGACATATTTTGCAAAAAACCGCGGCCATTCCTGTTTTCTCATGCTCCTTTTGCTGTAGCGAAATATTTATGCCACTCAATTCCGGGCGCCAGACACTCTTTTTCGAGATGAGTTGCAATTGTCGGTATAGGCGACCAGAGGAGCATTTTTTTCGCAAAAAGCAGGTGCCGCCAACCAAAGTAGATCGTCGAGATGAATTTTTTCAAAAATCCACAATCCTGCAAGAGCACCTGCAACAAAGCGATGGCGTTCAACCCGTCGAATTTGGTCACTGCCATCCAGATCCCATAATCATGATTGCCGTCGTTGTAGCTTTTCATGATTTTTTCACACTTTTTCAGCTCCTTTTTGGTCGTAAGGAAGGTCAGACAGGTGGAGCGAGCGCGTTTCCAATACCTGGCGCCAGCAACTTCGATTCCTGCAGACGGCTGATGGTAAACCTCCCGGTAATAGGCTGGATGATCATAAGGTGTTACGAAATGCACATCGCTGCGGCTCTGGATGAACGACACCATTTCATGAAATTGACCCTCGAGATAAAAATAATCATCCTCGGCAAAATAGACCAGTTCGGAAAACTCCTGACGGAGCAATTCGTCGATCTGGCGGAGGAAGGTTCCGCGGTTGCCGATACCCGGCAATTCAATGAAGACCAGTGAGTCATCGCTGAAATGCTTTCTGAACATCGCGCGATACTCTGCAGGGCAATTGTCCAGCAACACGATGATCTTGACCCGCAAATCGCCAAGGGATTTTTTCAGCGAACGAACACAGAACTCGGCGAGCTTGTATTTATCCTCGGGATAGATCGCCGGCGTCTTTGAAACATGCGGATAGACTCGATACGCAATTGTCAGATCAACCTCGCTCACGCTTGCCTTTCTGCAGATAACATCAGCGCCGCGACTGCCCATCAATCCTGCTTTTCAGCTTGTTCTGCACCCCTTCTCCCCTCTTTTCGGCGATGATGACCATCCCGGTGGCGAAAGAGGGCAAGTACCTGGAGATGAGTTTGCCGGCTCTGCTCTGGCCAATGCTGGTCGATAGAATGCGGCACCCCCTGCGCCTGAGGTATTTGCTGATGTCCAACGGATTGGCCATAAAGACGCTGTCAAAATCGCCGCCCTGGTCAGCCCGCGGTGACAGATCCGGTGTGCGATAGCGAAAGCGGGGGTTCGGATCCGCTTTGCGCACCACAATCATTGACAGATTATAAAAAAATCGGCTGAAAATCGAGAAAAATGTGGACGTCCACGGAGAAGATCTTTTCTGGCCATGCAAATAGGACAGCAGAGCCTTCACCGGTATCAAGGGAGAGTACAGGTTGGGGCTCATGATGAGAATCGTGCCGTCTGATTTGACGCTCCGCACCATCTCGTCGAGCACTTTTTCAGCATCACAAATGTGTTCGATGAATTCAAAGGAAGCGACGAGATCGAGAGAGTTGTCGCTGACGGGAAGATCGTGGGCATCGCAGACGATTTTATCGCCGTCGCCATCGCTCTGCACGAACAAGAAAGAGAGGTCTGCACCAAAAGTGTTGCCGAACCTGCTTTTCAGCAACCGCGTCGAAATGCCCGGGCCGCAGCCCAGATCGAGAATCATGGATTCTTCTTTGGCCAGATTGCTGACCATTTCCATGTAATGGCGGAAATAGGTCGGCCCCTTTTCCTGCAGACCAGCCAAATATCCGGTCGACGTGGAGTAATAGTCGGATAATTGATTTCGCAATTCTTTTTTATCCATCGATGCTCATCTGGAAAAAAGGTTTACCAACTTGCCGACAACAGAATTCATCCGGGCGAGATGGTCGACTTCGCTCTTTGCGAACGGTTTCATCCACACCAGCAGAACGATTGCTGCGATAGAGAAAACCACTCCGTGGAAAATCAACTGCACGCCATTTTCTGCAGGAACCGCTTTCCAACTGACCGCTGCCGCACCGCCAACCGCGATGAGAATCTGAGAAAGAAATTTGGCCGGAAATCGAACCCCGACCACCCGAATCAACACCACAAGTTCAACGAGGATCGTCAAGACCAGGGAGATGCCGGTGGCGATCACGGCGCCCAGAGCCTGGTAGGGCGGAATCAGAATCAGGTTCAATCCGACATTCAACAATCCCAGAATGACCCGGCTTATCAGAATCAGATTTTCTTTTCTGACAGCATACAAAACCGTTGAATTCAATCCGCCGCCCATGACAACAGAAATTAAATAGATCGATGAAAAAGCCTGAAACAAAACAATGCTTTCTTGATAATCAGAAGAATAGAGCAGCGGAATTATCGTCCGCGCATTGATCTGGGCAAAAACAAAAACCGGCGTACAAACAAAAATCATGAACTTGCATATCGTCGACCAGCTCTTCTTTAACAGGTCTGAAGAATGGCTCTGGTGCATTTCTGCAAAAGCGGTCAACATCACCCCGGTCAAACCGGCGGTAAACATATACGAAAGCGCCATCGAAAGCGTAAAAGCGATATGGTAGCAACCGATGCTCGCCTTGCTGACACCCAGAATTCCCATCAACAGAATATCGGAATAGCGGCCGAGGAAATAATTGACAAAATTGATCAACCAGGCTTTCCAGCCAAATCGGGAAAAAGCAGCCAAATCAACTTTTATCGACTTGCCGGAAACCTTGCGCTTGATTTTCAGCATATAGAACAGAACTACAATAAAATAGATCAGTGCAAAGGAGAGCATCAATCGATAGAGATCCACCCGGTTGTTCAACACAACCACAGCAACAACGATCATCATCGATTTAAACAGCGTATTGACAAAAAACAGAAATCTTGTCGCATAAAAACTCGTCAACACCGCCTGCCAAAAGACCTGAAGATTGTAGAACAGCAGAAAAACAGCCGCAACGCCGAGCAGCGATGGCAGTTGTTCCGACTGAACCAGTCGACCCAAATAGGTTCTGGCGATGATGACGGCCAGGCAAGTCAACAAAGAACTCGACAGCAGGCGAACGAGTGTTTGTTTTAAAAACCCGGACACCTGCAAAGAGTCATTTTTAAAAATCGGCAAAAAGACATTGACCGATGTGTCCATGCCCATGATGGAAAAGAGAGAGAAGAGAAAGATGAAATTATAGAGTTCCGAATAGACCCCGAACAGGTGGTTGCCCAATCCCCGAGCCAGCACGACGGACAATACAAAGTCCAGTCCATAGCCGGATATTTTGGTCAGATGATTCCACAGAACAGCACGCGACAGGCTGCGGATCGGGATCATTGGCTGTTTCTCAATAGTTGAATTCCATCCCCACCGCCCATTCGGTGCGGTCGATCGAACGCTTGCCGGTTGTTTTCTCCACTGCCGAGCCGTCGGTTCTGCTCCACTGCCCGGCTGCGCGGACTGTCAGTTTGCGCAGCAGTTCCCAGCGCACATCGACATTCCAGCTCTGCTGTTCGAGCCGATCGCCGGCGAGGAATGGCGCGTTTTCGCCATCGTCCGCCCCACTTGGCCGGTCGATATCCGAGCCGACATTGGTCGCTTCCGAATTCAGGCCTTGTCGGCGATATCGAAACCCGAACAACATCTCCAGCGGCCGGCTGGGCTGCAAACTCAGCGATGCGTTCCACTCATCGGCGTTAGGACCCAGGCGATGGCCGAGAACTGTGGAAAAGTGGCGATAGGCGGTCAGCGGGAATTTATGGCTGTAGACAAAAGGCCGGATACGGGTGTATTCCACCCGGCCGTCCAGGTTGTCGATTCCCAGCAAATCGACGCGATAGCAGCCGACGGACCAGGCGGTTTTGTTGCCGTAGAAATCGCTGCCCCAGCGGGAGGTCTTGAGGTCGTCGATAAAATACTCACCATAGATCTGCAGTTTGGCCGGAGCGCTCCACAGCGCGTCGATTCCCATGGTGGCGTTGTCGCGGTCGCCCAGATAGTGTTCGGCCGAGCGGAAGAACATCAGGGGATTGAGATAAGCCGGTTCAAAACGGCGATCGGCATAGACCACGGTTTCATGGATACCGATCTGCAGCCGGCCAAAGGGCGCGAATTCCAGCCGGTGAGCAGCGAAAGATTTGTCCTGATGATTGCCGTAAAAAAAACCCTCATCAGTGTGTTGCAGCAACGCCCACAAAGAAGTGAACTTGATGCGCCGGGTGCGCACCTGCAGTTTGACCTGGTCAGTGCCGGTGGCCCAATCGGAGAGGGCCAATTGACCGTTCTGAACCGGACCCCAGCGGTTGCTGTCCTTGCCAAATTGCACGGTTAACCAGCGATGGTCCAGGACCACCGAGGCAGCTGTTTCATCGTGGTAGAGATGATCGCCGCCGCCCTGAGCAAATCCCAGGCGCTCGCGGGTCACGTTCACTGTACCGGGATAGATCTGGGTGCCCCACTCCTTGCTGTCGCGGACGTCAGTGATGAATCCCACATGACCGCCGATTGTCCCCCAGAGGACAAATCCGTTGGTGTCGCTGAATTGCCGCTCGCGATCGTGCAGCGTATCGGCAACGGCAAACAGCCGCGATCGCCGGAAAACCGGATCCCAATAGAGCGCCAATGGGCCGTCCTGAACAGAGAAAAAGTTGCGGCCATTGCGATAGAGCAAATCCGGCATCCACGGATCGACCCAGCGATGGCGCATCAATCGGCTAAAATCCGTGGAATCCGGCGGTAGTGGCGCACAGGCGTCCACCTCTTCGCGAAACTCGACGGCGAAATAAGCCAGCGCCTGCCGGTCGACGCGGGATAAAAGACGGCCGCCGTCGCTTTTGCGATGGATTTCTTCTAGATAGGCACCGATCTCCTTGCGCGTCCAGGGACGGGTGGTGAGCAGTGCCGTTTCGATTGTTCCTGTGGCTGTCAGCCGCTCGATATATCGATAGATCCGATGCGAACTGGGAACATACACCGTCTGCGCTTCACCTGTAGTGAACCTCAGGAACAGCAGAAAGCAGAGAACAAACCGAAAGCAACAGTGTTCCCTGCAAAAGTCAGCAGCGCGGTTCATGGTGATCGATGCCCGTCATTCAGAATGAGATCGACAATTTTTTCACTGGCATGGCCGTCGCCATAATGCCGGGCCTGCTCGCCGGCAGGTTGAAAATGGTTCAACGCATCGAGAATCCGTTCGCGCTGATGGCCGACCAGCAGGTTCCAGCCGTCTTGCACGGTTTCCACCCATTCGGTCTCGGACCGCAGAGTAATGCACGGGACGCCGAAGAAATAAGCTTCCTTTTGCACCCCTCCGGAATCGGTGATGATCATTTCCGCCTGTTTTTCGAGCTGGATCATCTCGAGATAGCCGACCGGCTCGATCAGGCGGATATGAGGAGCCTTTTGTAACAGTTGCCAGAAGTCGAATTGGCTGAGCATTTTGCGCGTTCGCGGGTGAACCGGGAAAATCAGTGTCTTTTCAGCCTGCAGAAATGCATCGACCAGCTCGCCGAGCACCTGCGGATCATCGGTGTTTTGCGGCCGATGACAGGTGAGCAGGCAATAGCCTTTGCGGTCGATGCCGAGATCGGCAAACGGATCGGTTTTGCTCTCCGCCAGCGCCGAAAAATGGAGCGCGGCATCCATCATCACATCGCCGGTCAGGTACACCCCGCGGACGATTCCCTCGCGCTGCAGATGGTGAATTGCAACGGTGGTGGGGCAGAACAGCAGATCAGCCATTCGGTCGGTGAGAATGCGATTGATCTCTTCCGGCATCGTCCGGTTAAAGCTGCGCAAGCCGGCTTCGACATGCGCAACGGGGATATGCAATTTGCTCG
Source organism: bacterium (assembly GCA_029565675.1). Lineage (GTDB taxonomy): Bacteria > Zhuqueibacterota > Zhuqueibacteria > Residuimicrobiales > Oceaniaggregativiventaceae > Sulfursilanivivens. The sequence goes on along the minus strand of JAKQNP010000009.1, from coordinate 6,402 downwards.
CTGCCAAAGCACCGGCGAGAGTTGAATTGGTGTCGCCATAGACCAGCATCCAATCGGGTTTATGCTCTTGTAAAAGTTTTTCCAAAGCGACGAGCATGCGGCCGGTCTGCTCGCCGTGCAGCCCTGAGCCGATACCGAGATTAAAGTCCGGTTCCGGGATTTCGAGTTCGGCAAAAAAGAGTTCCGACATATTGGCGTCATAGTGCTGGCCGGTATGGACGAGAATTTCCCTGGCCTGTCGGCGAAGCAATTTTGAAACCGGAGCAGCCTTGATGAATTGCGGCCGGGCGCCGACCACGGTCATCACGGTTTTCATTCTTCCCATCCCTGGTTTTCGAGCAGTTGCTCGTCGGGCACGGCGCGCAGCGGATGTGCCGGCGATCCCACCACCACGGTGCGCGGCGGTACATCGCGGGTCACCACCGATCCGGCTGCAACCATGGCATCGGCGCCGATTTCCTTGCCGGGCAAAATAACGCTGTGACCGCCGATCCGCCCGCCGCGGCGCACGGTCACACCCTTGAAATGTTTGAAGCGCTCCTGGGTGCGACCCATATAGTTGTCGTTGGTGGTGTGCACACCCGGAGCGATAAAACAAAAATCCTCGATTGTTGAATAGGCGGTGATGTAACAATTGGTTTCCAGCTTGCATTTGCGGCCGATGGTGGTCAGGTTTTCCACCGTGGCATTGCGACCGACGATGGTATAGGCGCCGATGGTGACCTGCTCGCGCACGGCAGCGCCGTCGGCGATCAGAACATGCTCGTCGAGGGTGCAACCGCGATAGATCACAGCCTGAGCGCCGATCATCACATGCGAGCCGATGCGCGCCGGCTCGAGCTCCTGGTCTTTGAAAATCGATCTTTTTGCCCGCATGGGCCGTTTGCCGATGACCGAGAAAGCATCGATGCGCACCTCGTCGCCGATAACGGTGCCGGCGTGGATCACCACATGATGGCTGATACGGCAATTTCTGCCGATCTGAACGCCTTCTTCGATGACGCAAAATTCGCCAATCTCTGTATCTGGTTCTATTTTCACTGACACATGAATCGATTTTGTCATGTATGCTCCTCTTCATTGAAAGGTTGAACAATCAAAATGGGGACGAACAGAGGGAAAAGCAACAACTGCCGCTTCGGATCAGTGACCAGCCTGAGTGGCAGTCGAGCGCTTCTTCTGCCATAATCTGGCGACGCTCGACTTTTGGCGAATTCGGTCTAGTTCCGGTGGTGTTGCGACTGGTGCAAAAACCGGGATTTCACGGCATGAACGTCATCGCGAAGATTGCCTATCATCTGCAGCCAGCGAGCCTTTTCTTGCGGGCGAGATTCCAGCTGTTTTGCATAGGCTTGAAAAAAGACTGCGACAATACCAAGAAAAAAGCCGAGCAAGGCAAATACAAAAACCCACATTTTGCGTTTGGGAGAGCTGGGAAAGGGTGGCGGAACCGCAACATCCAGGACCTGAACAGTCGGCGTGTTGCGAGCTTCTTCAATTTTTGCTTGATAGTACTGCTGATTGAGCAACTGCCAAACCGTCTCCTGAGCTTTGGCTTCGCGCAAAAGCAACGCCAGCTGTACTCCCACATGCGGGACGTCGGTGATGGGTAAAAAGACATCATCGTTTTTGCTTGTCGGCGAACCGCCGTGTTGAAGTTCCTGGTAGCGACGGTTTAGCGCCTCCAACTGACGGCGTGTTTGAACCACGAGAGGATTTTCCGACTTCATGCTCTTGAGCATGACCCCGAGTTGGATTTCCTGAGCAAGAATTTGCCCCTTTAGCTCGCCGGCCTGCTCGATCGATGCCTTTGTCTGTTCTTCCAATGCGATTGTCTTATTCTGTTGCTGAAACAGCGCCAGGCGCTCGGTGGCTTCTGTCAATTTTTTTTCGGTTTCAACCAGTTGCTCTGCAATATAAATCCGCGAACTTTTTGCCCGTGAAACACTTTTTTCCTGGTTGACATTGTCCAGCTCAGCAACAAACGCATTGGCCACATCAGCGGCAATTTGCGGGTTATGCATTTTGGCGGCAATTGCGATAAAACCTTGTTCAGAAACCGTAAATGCCACAATATTGGGCAGCCCCCAACAGGCGATGTCGCTTGACGGCGCCTTTAGAATGCGGTAGAGCGGCAGAGTATCGTTTTCAACATGAAAAAATCGATTCAGAACACGCTCCCCGACGGCACGGCTTTTTAATATCTGTACCAAAATTTCCGCTGAAGTGGTGTTGCTCGGCAACGATAAACCGGGTACGGAAACCTGCGAAAAAACCCCTAACATCGAATTCTTTTCGCCTTCTGCAGGCGGCATGAGGATCGCAGTGGCGGTATATTTTTTGGGGATCAAAAACGTCAGCAGCAAAGCCAGCACCGCCGCCAGGAAAGTCGTCTTGACGATCATCCACCGCCGGTTGACCAGCGCCAAAAGAAAATCGAGCAGATCAATCTGCTCGGCCTTGACATCGTTGTTGTGCTGCATCATTCGATTACCGAATCAATCACCAGGTAAATGGTTGCCAGTTGATAAAGTGTGGTCATGACCTCGCCGAAGGTCCGCCAAAAGGTTCTGTCGCGTTTTCTCGGCACCCAGACCCGGTCGCCGGGATCAAAAGAGACAACATCTTCGTCGTTGATCGCCTCGCCGGAGGCTTTGATCACCTTGATGCGCCTGGAGTCGGCGTCCCAGGTATAGCCGCCTGCCCTGGCGATATAGTACTTTAAATCGGCTCCCGGTTTGTAGAGAATGCCGCCGGCTCTTCCCACCCGGCCAGTGACCATAACCGTATTGGGCTTTTGCGGAATGACGATTTGATCGCCGTTCAGCAGCACCACATCCTCTGATCGATCGCCGGTGATCATCAATTTATAAAAATCGACCACGATCTCGCGGATCTCCGAGGTGTTTTGTTTCATCACAAAATATTCATATTCGGCATTGCTCATCTGATCGCGGGTCATCTCCTTGAGCCGCTCATATTCTTTGTCTTCAACCGCGGGCACGTGTCGGCGGATTAGTTTGGCTTCAGGGAGGAGGGCGTCTGCGGTAAAGCCACCGGTTTGGCGCAATATATCGCTCAAGGTGGTGGAATCCCTGACAATGGTATAGGCACCGGGGAAAAGCACCTCGCCGGTCACTTCCACTGTCGGTCCTACTTGCCATTGCGGTATGCGGCGGATAAAGATCTGATCGTCCGCGTCGAGCAGAATATCCTCTTCAGGCTTTTCTCCTGCCATGACGGCGGCCAAATCGATGGTCAGAATGGTCGGTGAGCTCTGTGGGTCTACTTTGGCCACTTCTGCTTGCAGCATATAAGCGCTGCGCAACAAATTGCCGGCTTTCAGGATCAGATCGCTGACCCGCATGTTTTGCTCGAGCGGATAGACTCCTGGTTTCTGCACTTCGCCGTACAAGGTGACCTGCTGCACCGGCAGTTGTTGCGACCGATTGTAGAGAGTGATGCTGTCGAGGTTTTTCAACGGCCGTTGGGATATGGAATCCGCGCTGTTGGTCAGAGAAAAATAATAGACCGAACGGCTGCCATCCGCATTCTGGCGGCTGAGCTCGATCTTGTCGAGATAGGCCAGATCCGTCGGTCCGCCTGCCCACTGGATCAGGTCGCCCGCATTTTCATCGAGCACATCGCGCAACTCATAGATCGCTGATCTTTTAACCTCTCCCTGAACCACCACTCGATGCTCGACGTCCGGAATAAAAATCCGATCCCCGTTTTGCAACAGCACCTGCTCATTTTGCTGTGGATTGAGCAACAATTGGTACAGATCCACAACTGCAACCGCCGAATCGGCTCGATAGATGCGGATATTGCGCAGTGAACCACCGGGTGTTGGGCCTTGCGCCGAAACCAGAGCGTCGAGCACGGTGCCAAATCCGCCCAGGGTTACATAACCCGGTGCGACCACCTGTCCCAGCACAGCTACCCGAATCGATTTTGGCTGCAGCAGCATCAATTCGAGCTGATAGTTGCTGTAATAGCGGCGCAGAGCCTGATCGAGAACCTGATGAAAGCGATCAAACTCCATCCCCTGCACGTTTAAAACGCCCACAGTCGGCACATAGATTTTGCCGTCCACGGTGACGGTCACCTCGAACCGCTCGTGCGTTTTACCGCCGAGGAAAATGGCGACGCGGTCGCCGGGACCAAGGCGATAACCGGGCGGCAGAACACTGCCTTGCGGTGTTTCATCGGACATTTTTTGCTGGGTAAAGAGCTGATAGCCAAACATCTGCAAATCCGCCTGATTGGCGACGGATGAGGAGGCAGCAGGAGAAGATGGAGCGGGTTGCCCGGTTGAGGAGGCCAGAGGATTTTCCACCGACAAATTTTGCGCAACCAGAACGCCGCTCACCAGCAAGAGGATGGAAAATGCCAGTTGTTTTTTCACAATGTTCGATGCCTTAGTCAATTTTCACCCATGCGGATCTCTTCTGAACAGCTTCCGCTCTTCGGTCGAAAATCGGTCAACTTTACTGGAGTCCAGCAACCAGACACCAGTCAATAAATATAATGAAACTATTTCTTTCTGTCAACTGGTGGTTTGCAAAAAAATTGGTGGCCGCGAGACGCCGCCCATGACATCTCACGACCACCGGTTGGAGGAGAGAGCAAAAGCTCATCCGGTCGCTTTTGGCAACCGCTCATTTGATCAAAAGCATTTTTCGGGTAAACGTCATATCGTTTTCTTTGACCTTCATGCCATTGCGGACGGTATTTTCCCATACCTGCAGGCGATAGAAATAGAGACCGGCTGAAACCGGAATGCCTTCCTCATTGCGGCTGTCCCAAACGATCCGATGTTGCCCGCCGGGCAGAATTTGATCGACCAACGAACGAACGCGTTGGCCCAGGACATTAAAGATTTCCACTTTGACCGACATATCATAGGGCAACGCAAACGGTATGGTGGTCGTCGGATTGAAGGGATTGGGATAATTTTGACCTAAGCTAAATTCATCGAGAACGTTAATAATGTCTTCTTTGACCATAACGTTGAGGTTTAAAGTATCCAGATAGGTTCTTAACCATACCAAAGCCGGTCTTTCCGAACCATCCTGATTAATCAGGTAAGCTCCCTGTTCGTCTCTCCAAAGACCCCGTCGCCAGCCCCACAAGGTAATTCCTTCTACTCCAGGGTGCTCATAAAGAGTCGGGAAAATTCTTTGATAACTTTGTAATTGGACCGCATCAGAAGGTCCATCAATATCTAATTCAGTAATTTGAATTGGTAATCCGGTAGAAGCAAGAGAATCGAGGTTTTTTTTCATTGTGGCTACAGCGGCAGTTGTAGTAAATGCATGCCCTTGTTCGCCAATTATATCGATTAAATTTCTCTCTTGGAGCAATCTAATGAGCTTAAGATATTGGGATGTACTGCTTGAGCTACTGATTATATTAAAATCATTTATCATCAGTCTAGTCCCTTCGGGGAAAATCTCACGTGCCATTTCAAATGCCTTAATCACCCAATCCCAACCGGTTTCACCGTTACCGCCCAAAGCCTCCTTATAGTTAGCTCGTCCACTAGTGCCATCCGGCGGATTATGACCAGGCAATGGTTCATTGACCACCTCCAGAAAATCAATATCGGGATATCTTTCGGCAACGGCTTCGAACCATTCTCTAATTTCTTCAAGTTGCTCTTCAGGTGTTAAATCGTTTATCCAGCTAGGTTGCTGAGCACCCCAAACGAGCACGTGAAAATGAAACGGGAAACCATTATCCTTGGCAAGTTTATAGGCAGCATCTAATCCGCTCCAATTCATAACGTCACGAGTGCCCTCCACACTACCCCATTTGCCGGCATTTTCTGGAGTAACCTGGTTCCAGTAAGCTTCGAAATTACTTATCTGCGGAGAACTGTAAATATTTCCAACAAATTTTGGTTGTTTATGAGCCAGCGGTGGACCTTCCCATACTTCACCTGGCAGGTCTGTTGAACCGGGTTCTCTATTATCAAGATTTCCTACCGTATAATATAGATATGACTTACCAAAGGCAATCTTGTCAATATCCAATCCATCTTCGCGTGCGCCAATTTGAAAAGTTTGGGTTAAACTATCTGAATCGTCAACAATAAAAGTAACAAGGCTCTCAACGGAACCCTGATATACATTTCGTGAAAGATTAACCCATTTCCAAACCCCAGAACCAAGACCGCCTGCGTCACGAACAATTTCATTCGGTCCTGAGAATCCGGCATCCGCAAGTCCATTTATACAAACCCAAACAGAATCAACTGAGGGATCTTTTTCTCCAAATCCTTTGCCATAGAAGAAGCTGTCATCGTTAAATGTATCTGCTCCCGTTCGTAAACGGACAAAAAGGTCATAGCTCCCGGTATCTGGGAAAGTTACTTCGTAGGATATTACCCGGGCACTA
>JAKQNP010000057.1 GCA_029565675.1 bacterium | reverse complement strand
TTATATTCCTCAGGTCAGCCGGGTGGTCTTGCTGGCCATCGGACTGGCTGTCGGGTGGATGGTTCTCGCGTTTTTTCTTTTTTCCGCTGCCAATCTTTGGATCGATTGGGTTGCTCCAGAGAGCAGCATCATTTTTTCCTTTGCTGCAACAGCATTGGTCAGCTACGAGACCGAAGGTCGCGCGAGGCGTCGATTGCGCTCGATGTTCGGCCGTTACTTAAGCCCGGTGGTGATTGCCGAAGTGGTGGAAAAAAATGATGCCCTGGAGCTGGGTGGACGCGAGCTCGATTGCACGATCTTTTTTTCCGACATCAAGTCTTTTTCCACCATCAGCGAACAAATGTCACCGCACGAATTGGTGACCTGGCTCAATGAATATTTCACGGTTGCTACCGATATTATATTAAAATATGACGGATTGCTCGATAAATACATCGGCGATGCGGTGATGGCGGTTTTCGGCGCTCCTCTCGCCAAACCCGATCATGCTCTCTTGGCCTGCCATGCTGCTCTTGATATTCAACAGGCTATCCAGGAAAAATTTCTCAACAACGATGGAAAGCCTTCTTTTGAAACCCGAATCGGTCTCAATTCCGGCCATGTGGTGGTTGGCAATATCGGGTCTTCTCTGCGCTTTGATTATACAGCGATTGGCGATGATGTCAATCTGGCATCGCGTTTGGAAGGAGTGAACAAGATTTTTTCCACTCGCATCTTGATCAGTGAATTCACCCGAATGCGACTGGATGATTCATTGGTATGCCGTGAATTGGATCTGCTGCGGGTCAAGGGAAAGCAAAAAGCGGTTAAGGTTTACGAATTGGTCGGCAAGAAAGAAACAGTCGATGCTGAAAGAATGGCATTTATACAGGAATTTGATCGCGCTCTGCATCTCTATCGGCAACGAGATTTTGCAACGGCGCTGAAAAGTTTTGTCGAATTGACTCGGAGAATGCCAGATGACGGTGCTGCACGAGAATATCAGCATCGTTGTGAGGAATTTTGTACAACCCCACCTCCAGGGGATTGGGATGGGGTCTATACGATGAAAACAAAATGAGGCATCCATGAGAACATTTGGTCGCTCCGCGGTGGTTTTGGGAATATTTCTGCTTGCCGCTGCCGCGCGGTTTGCTCCAGCGGCTGAATTTACCCACCGCAATAGCAATCCTGTGCGCAAAGGCCCGGGAAATTACTATCCACTGCTCTATTCCTTGCCTGTGGGAATTCAAATCGAAGTCGCCCGCGAACAAGAAGGCTGGAAATTGATCCAGGTGAAGACGGATTCTATTCGCAATCGTTTGCAGAAAGATGGTTTGCTTGCGGATGAACAGTGGTTGCCAAAGAATTGTTTAACTGCCCAACTGCCGGCCACCGATTATCGGCAACTGAAAATCGAATGGAATACAACCTCGGCTTCACAGGCAGGAATTGCCGCAGCTGTTCGCGGAAACGCCATGAAGTACGGCGGTGCGACAGAACAGGCACTCGATTCGCTGGCGGTTCTCACTGCTCCGCTGTTTTCTGCTCAAGACTATCAAAATTTTAAATTCGAGACGCTTGCCGCTCTGCAAAGCACCGTCAATCGAGAGGTGTTGAGAAATCGTTTTGGCACTTATTTTCGCCCCTATCCCGTTGATCCGGGAGTCGAGGGAGTCGGCCTCGGCCTCGCCACTCGTCTGGCAAAAACGGGTTTGCGGCCGGATAAGGAGTTGTTGGCTTATCTCAATATGCTGACAACGTTTCTGGTGGAATTAAGCGGCGCCTACGATGTGCCTTTTCGCACACTGGTCCTGCAGGATACTCTTGCCCGCAGCTGGTCTCTTCCCGGCGGATATCTGTTCATCAGCCAGGGGTTGCTCAACAAGTGCACAGATGAGGCGGAACTGGCGGCGGTGATCGCGCGCGAACTCGTTCACCTGGTCGCTGAACATGCTTTTTACCAAACACCTCTGGGACAGGTCAATAAATATGCAGAATCAGCAATGGACGAATTGGAAGCCGAGGCACAAGCATTTGAAAAACGCGTGCCGGTGGATATGAAACAGTATGCAATCGAAAGCTACAATTTTGCCATAAAGAGCAAAAATCCGATGATCGAGATCGATGCCGATCGTGGGGCGGTCGTGCTCCTGGCTTTGGCGGGATACGATCCGCAAGCGGTCGCCCGCATTATGAAGAAAAGCAGCGATGAAGAGGTGGAAGAGCTGGACCAGCAAGAAGACTTGACCATTTTCCAACCGCAGCGTCAGCGCTTGGCGCAACTGGATCATTTTGTGCAAGAGCATTTCGCCGACTGGCGGGGCAGCCGGAATCTCACTCGCTTTCAGCGATCAATAAAGCGCTGAGAGCGCGATAAAGCAAATATCGTTCAAACCGTTCGCACCTGAGCGTGCGGAAATTTAACCAAGAACAAAGGAGGTAAATCCATGCGTACCCTTTACTCGCTAATGGTGGTGTTGACGGCAGTGCTTTTGCTGGCTGGTTGCGGTGGTGGCAGCAAAGAGTTGAGCGCTGTGAACACTGGTGAAGTACCAGACTGGTTTGTCAATGTTCCGCAGGATCCGAATTATCTGTTTGCTGTTCAGACCGCAACTTCGCAGGATTTGCAATTGGCAATCGATAAAGCCATTACCGGTGCACGTGCGGAAATCGGCCGTCAAGTCGATACCAAGATCAAAGCGCTGCAAAAGAGTTTTCAGGAAGAGGTCGGCATGGGTGAAGATGCACAACTGCTCTCGCAGTTTACCTCTGCCACCAAGACTGTGGTGTCAACCAGCCTGAGCGGCAGCAGAGTGCGGCAGCAGAAACAGGTGCGCGACGGCAACATGTGGCGTTCCTACGTCATGGTTGAATATCCAATCGGTGCGGCCAACCAGGCATTGGTCAATCAGCTCAAAGCCAATCAACAGATGTATACCCGTTTCCGCGCGTCGGAGACTTTTAAGGAACTCGAAGAAGAAGCTGACAAATACGATCAGTTCAAGAAAGAGCAAGGACAGTTGTGAGGTTCGACAGGAGGCAGCCACCAAACAATGGCTGCCTCTTTTTTCTCTGTGAACCGGCATCGCTCATCGATCGCAGATGGAAACCGCTTTGACGCGGTTCCGATCGAGTGAGTGATTTTTTTGTCAATGCAAGCATACGCGGATTGAATTGGATTCTAGCACGAGGGCAGTGTGAGCAGAAGGTGTTGTTTGGCACTAGGGATTCTGGCAGTGTTGCATACCGGCATGGCCAGAGAAGCTCAGTTTCCCCGCTGGTTTTTCGAACAGGGCAGAGTGTGTAAAGGGAAAACGGTCGTTGGATATACCAGGAGCTCCTATTTTGCCGATTCATCGGCTACTTATGCCATCGAAGATGGTTACTCCGTTTACGCTCGGCAAAAAAAGCTCCACATCAGCGGCGGGCAGGCTTTTTGGAGCACAGAGATTGGCACGTTCTGGATGGGATCCAATTTTGTCGAACAGATCGATTCGGCTTATATCGCCATTGGACGCCAGCAACTCGTACCCCTGGATACTTGTCAAGTCGGCCACCTAACCTGCGTTCTGCTCGGCATGCCGGGCTGTGCATTGAGTGCGAATGATCGGGTTCTTTATACGGTCACTCAGGTCGAAAAACCCGAGTGGATAGAAAAACCGCCGCAAGACTCCTCATTTTTTTATGCGGTGGGCGCCTCGCCGTTTTTTTATTATGAGGCCAGTTGCTGGCGAAATGCCGAGGAAATGGCCTTTCGCGATCTGGCGCGCTCAAAGAGGGTCCACATAATGGCGATGCAAAAACAGGACGTTCAGGGGCAGGAGATCCGCGACGAACAGCTCGAAATTACCCTGCAAGATGTCGATCTGATCAGCCGCTACATCGAACCGCTGACCAGAATTCACTATGTGCTTTTACGCATGCGAAAATAGACTCTCAAGTGGTTGGTTAGAGTATGAACTTTGCTTTTATTTTCGACAATCCAAGCAAAGTCTGCAGCAGACTGGAAGCCGATAAACTGGACATCGCGACTCTGGGTGTTGATCGATTTGTCTGGCTGGATTTTGACAACCCTCGAGAACCTCTGGCTCAGCGGGTGCTCGATGAACTCGATATTCCGAATGCCGAAATTGATGTCTTGATCGCTTCTGAACCCTATTATTTTAAACATCGCCAGAACTATTTGCTGAACCGGATGCAGATTTGCAGTCAACAAGACCATGTTTTCGTCTCTTCACCGCTGACGATTGTGATGTGCGAAAAAGCAATTGTCACTTTTCACCCACACAGCGACCCGAGTATTATACGGGTATCTGAGGAAGTTGAAGAATCGTTCAAGGCGGTGGGCAGAACGACCGGTTTTATCTATTTTTTGCTCTGGAATGCGTTGATTGACGGATTTTTACCGCAGCTTTTTTCGATCAGCGAGCAAATGGACCGTTTGGATGAACAGATCTTGGCAGGAAAAGTAACCCAGTCCATTTTCAATGAAACATTGCAGTGTCGACATTCGATCCGTATTCTTCGCTCGAGTCTGTCGCCGATGCAGCGCATCATGCGCGATCTGGTGAATACTCGGCTGGAATTGATCAGCGACGATGCACGAAAATTTCTCACCGGCCTTTTCGAGCACATGGAGTGGATTGCAGAAGCGATCGATTCTCTGCAGGAAAGTATCTTTGCAACTTTGCAGGGCTATCATTCGTCTGTCTCACTGCAAATCAACAATTCCATGCGGTTGCTGTCGATTATCGCAACCATTATGATGCCTCTGTCTCTTATCACGGCCATTTATGGAACCAATTTCCCGTATATGCCGGAATTCTCCTGGAAATATTCCTATTTTGTGTTTCTTTTTTTTCTGTTTGCGGTCGGATTAACCATGTTGTTTTTTTTTCGGCGCAAGCACTGGCTGTAGAGGGACCGATTTTGCAGCAGCGATTGCATGAAACCAAAAGACGGATCTTTTTTTCAGAGCAAAGGACTGGATTATGAAAAAAAGAATGATTTGTGCCGTTCTTGTCGGGTTGGTCTTTGGTCTGGATTTTGGAGTCGCCCAACAGGAAACCGAGTATCTCAAATGGTTGCAGCAAGAAGAACAAAAATTGCAGCAATACAAGGATGAGCGAGATGCAGCCTTTACCAATTTTTTGAAACAAGAGTGGGAAAAAATGCAAGCCATGGCGGGCTTGGCTCCGGACCTGAAACCAAAACCGGTTAAAATACCGGCATACGAGCCGCCTGTGGTGCCTCCCACAAAGCCCGAACCGACAGCTGAAACCGTGGTGCCCGATATCACGGTGCCGCCGCCGCCCGTGCCTGAAGTCAAACCCGCCCCGCAAGTGGAACCGGAAGCAGGGCAGGTAGTCGATCTGCACTATTTCAATCAGGATTATCGCATTTCACTGCTCGGCGATTTCCAAATTCGACCGATTACCGCTGTCGATGAAGACCAGATCAGCAATTTTTGGTCTGATATGAGTTTGACGGAATACGACGCGACATTGAAACACACCAATCGATTGCGCAACAATCTGGCTTTGAACGATTGGGGGTATATTTTGTTGCTCAAGTCGCTGGCCAGCCGTCTCTTTGATCGCTCCCCCGAGCAGGATCTGTTTGTCTGGTTTATGCTCAACAAGGATGGCTATCGTGTCAAAACCGGCTATTACAACAATTCGGTTTATCTCCTGTTCCCAAGCAAAACCGTAATTTATGGGGTGCCTTATTTTACTCTGCAAGGGCAACGCTACTACATTTTGCCTCTGGACGCAAAACAAACCCCCAGCAAAACCTTGTACACCTATCAGGGCGATTACCCCGGAGCAGACAAACCGATTGAACTGACGATTTCGCAGATACCCAATCTCGGTAATCGTCTGGCAAAGCGGACACTCCGTGTGTTGGTGGATGACGAAATAAAGACGCTCTCCTTTGAATACAACCAGTCTTTGGTTGATTTTTTCCGCAACTATCCGCAAACCGATCTGGAAGTCTATTTCGATGCGCAGATCTCGTCAATTGCCAATTACTCTCTGTTGACCAGCCTGAAGCCTATTGTTGAAGGCCGCAGCGAACGCCAGGCTGTCGATATTTTGCTTCATCTGGTACAGACCGGTTTTGACTACAAAACCGATGACCAGCAATTCGGTCGAGAAAAATTTTTCTTTCCCGAAGAGACTCTTTATTATCCCTTCTCTGACTGTGAGGACCGTTCGATTCTCTTTGCCTATCTGGTCCGCAATTTGTTGAATTTGCCGGTGATCGGCCTGGATTATCCGGGCCACGTGGCAACGGCTGTACGTTTTACCGACCCACAAACCGGCGATCGGGTCAAGCACAATGGTGTCGATTATTTGATCTGTGATCCGACTTACATCAATGCAGAATCGGGCATCTGTATGCCGCAACTGAAAGATGTTCAACCTCGTATTGTTGCTTTGCGCTGAAATTGACAGGTATTGACCTTGACCGTCCTGGTGGTATCGCTATGCGCAACCCCTGCCTGGATAAGGATGGTAGGCTATTGGTCTACGGCAGGCGGATTTACAGTTGCTGCAACGTGATCGACTTACCGAACCGATCTGTTGAAAAAAAGGAAGTCAGCCATGCTGTCAGGGCGGAAGAGGGGAATCAGACCTCCGGTGCTCCTATTTGTCTGGGTGATGGCACTTTGTTCTTGTCATCAGCGGAACGCTTTGCCCATCCATACGCTGCTCTCAGTCCAACCCGATGATTCTTTCCCGCGCCATTCGGAAGGCGATATACTTGAACTTTTAGATGGTCGATGGGCGCTGGTCTATACGCGATTTTTCGGCGGTTCAGGAGACTTTTCGAGCGCCGAGCTGGTCTGCCTGACTTCGGCAGATCAGGGCAAAACCTGGAGTGCACCGCGTGTTTTGTTGGCAAACGAGGGCAAGCTCAATGTGATGTCGGTCAGCTTGTTGCGGTTGACTTCAGGTGAAATTTTGCTCTTTTATTTGCGCAAAGAGAGCCAAAGTGAATGTCAGCTTTACCTGCGTCGATCGATAGATGAACTGCAGACTCTGGGTGAGGCCGTGCGCGTCACTCAACTGCCGGGCTATCATGTGGTGAACAATGATCGGGTAGTCCAACTGAACAACGGGCGGCTCATCGCTCCTGCAGTCTATCACAGCGAATTTCCCTATCCCGGTGAAACAGGAGAGTTTCACGAAAAAGGCGTCCCCCTGGTCTATTATTCGGATGATGCAGGCAGAAGCTGGCGTAAGGACCTTTCACCCGTGCTCCCGGTTAGCCAGCGTTCGATTGTCCTGCAGGAAAATGGTTTGGTGGAACGGTGCGACGGATCGCTGTTGATGACTATGCGAACCGATCGCGGAAGACAATACTTTTCCTTTTCAAACGACACCGGCTTGACCTGGAGCGCACCTGCACCCGGTAACCTGGCATCACCACTTTCGCCCGCCACCATCGAGCGCAATCCGATTTCCGGAAATTTGCTGTGTGTCTGGAATGATCACTCAGGCCTTCATCCCTATCGGCCTGGCAGACGCGCTCCTCTTTGCATCGCGGTCAGCTGCGATGAAGGGGAAACCTGGCAAGATTCTTTTGTTCTGGAAAACGATCTCGACGGGTGGTTTTGCTATACATCCATGACGGTCATCGGCAGAGATCTGGTTTTATCGTATTGTGCCGGCGACACTCTGGTCGGCTTGCTCAACCGATTAAAAGTCATCAAGATCGATTTGAACCGCCTTGATCAGGCGCAGCATGCATCTGAACTGCACAAGGAAAAAGCACGGCGCCTTTTAAATGAGGCGGTTCAGCGCGAAACAGGGTGGATCCAGATCCACGCAGCCGAAGGATTGATCTGGGCGGGTATCGACAGCTCAGTCGCGCCTCTCTTTCTGGCCCTCGATCAACAAAACCCGCCGCCGCAACTGCGCATCGGGGTATGGCGAGTTCTTGCGCAATGCCAAGAATTGCCTGAAATCGAGAAGCAGCATTACCGGCAACAGATTATCGATGCCTTTTGTGCCGCCGGGTCGCCCGACCGGGTTCATGCCGGCGAGAGCGCCGGCAAATTGTCGCTGCGCGTGCCCGACTCGAAACAGCTCGATTCCTTGGCCAAGTCGAACGACGATGCTCGATTGAAGTGGGCAGCGCGCTGGGTGCAAGCAAATTCCAATTTGCCCAAAGGCGAAACTCAATTGTCAGAGTTGTTGGATCATCACGAAGCGGCCATTCGCCAGTTAGGGGCTTATGCCCTTGGTTGGTTGCCTGGTATTCGGTCCGAAACCGCAACTAAACTGCAGCGGGCCTGCGATCGATCGCAGACCGTTGAAGAAAAATCCTATCACATCGCAGCGCTCACTATTCACGCCAAATCCGACAAAGAGAGATGGTTTGCCGAGCTGCAAAAGCTTGCGGTACATGACAACCCGACGATCCGCAAACAAATTTGCCATGCTTTGATCAGGAAAAAAACAACCGCAGAATTCGGTCTGCTTTGCTTTTTGCTCCACGATCGGGACGTGGACGTGAGAATCTTTGCCGCAACCGCCCTCTTGTGTTGTTCCCAGAATTGAGTGATCAGACCGGTTCAGCGCACAATGCCAACTCTGCTGCTCTTTCTTCTGGCGGGAGAAAGATATTAATGCGATCATCTCTTGCTGGACCGATCGGTTTGCATTTTGCTGCCGGAAAGTGTATCTTGTTTAGGTGGAACTGACCTGCGGTTTCCCGGTTGCGACAGACAAACGAGCGCCGGGAACCAATTGGCGAGGGAATTTATAAAAAGGGGAGCCGAGCCAGACCAATGATCGACAATCCTGACCACAAGATCAAAGAATTGTTGCAGGAAATCGAAGCGCTGCGCAAAAGAAACCAGGAACTCGAAAAGAGCGAGGAGTGCCATCGGGAGATCATCAAGTCTTTGCAGCAGCACCGCATGCTGACGGCTTTGTTGAATCTTTTTCCGCATCAAATATTTGTCAAAGACACCGCCAGCCGCTTCATAATGGCAAATCAGGCAACTGCGCAAGCGCTGGGCAGAGACAATCCGGCAGACCTCATCGGAAAAACTGATTTTGACTTTATGAAGAGCGATTTGGCGGCTTGGCATTTTGAAAAAGAACAGCTCATAATTAAAACCGGACGTTCGTTGCTGAACGAGGAGATGGCGAACCTGGAGGCTGAAAGATGGTTCCTGAGCAACAAAGTGCCGTTTCGCGATCAGGACGGCAAGATCAGCGGTTTGCTCTGTATCAACACCAACATCACCGCGCTTAAAAAAGCGATCGATCACCTTAAAAAAAGCGAAGAAACCGCCACTGCCATTCTCAATGCATCTCCCGATATCGCTGTTCTGGTCGACAATCGCGGCGTATGTTTGATGTGCAATTTGAATTACTGCCGCCGGGTCAAACAGGAGTACCAACAGTTGGTCGGCAGGGATATTTTTTCTTATCTCGAACCCGAAACGGCAAGGTTGCGCAAGGAAATGCTCGATTATGCTCTTAAAACCGGTCGTCCGGTCACGTTCGAAGATCAAATGGATAACGATATCTTTATCCATTCTCTCTATCCCATCCATGAGGGCGAAAAACACATCAAGCGCGTAGCCATTTTTTCGCGATGCATAACCCAGGAACGCGAAGCACAAAGAATGCGCAAACAGGCAGATCAGCGATTGCGCGCTTTCGTACAAGCACTGCCGGATTTGACGGTCATTTGCGACGCTGATGGTCAGATGATCGAACTCTTTGCCCAGGCTGAGCATCAAAGCCTTGTCAAATACCTGTGGAACAGCGAAGGCCCCGGCAAGTCGCTGTCGAACAAGAAGACACGTCAGCTGATTTTGCCGCAGTTGCACGAAACCGTTGCCAGTGGTTCTCCGCAGCAAATGGAATTTCCCCTGGAAATTGAAGGCAATCTGCGCTGGTATTCCAGCCGCACCGTGCTTCTGGCTGGCGATGAGAGTGAAAAACCGCTGATTGTCTGGATCTGCCGGGATATCACATCCGAAAAGAATCTCGAGGTCGAATTGATGCACATCAGCGAGAAAGTCACCCGGCAAATCGGCCGCGATTTGCATGACGGATTGGGACAACATCTAACAGCGCTGTTGTGGTCGACGCGGTTGTTGGCCGATTCTCTCGAGAAAAACCAACTGCCCGAGGCCAAATCCGCGCAAAAAGTACTGGAGCAGCTTAAACAGGCGATTGAATTGGCACGCAACCTGACCCACGGTTTGAATCCGGTTGAATTGGATGAACAAGGGCTGCTGGTCGCCCTAAAAAATCTGGTGAGTCAATGCGATCAACTTGCTGGTTTGCGTTGTGAAGCCGATTTGCCTGCCGATTTGCCTGAATTGTCACCGACGATTTCCATCGCCTTGTACCGCATTGCTCAAGAAGCCATAACCAATGCAATCAAACATGCGGACGCCAGTTTGCTAAAGCTTTCTCTTAATTGCCGGGAAGATGCTTTGCACCTGGTGGTAAGCGATAATGGCAAAGGCTTTGATCTCCACGCTGATGAAAGTGGCATGGGATTGCGCACGATGAGTCACCGTTTGCGCCTGATCAACGGTGAGCTGACCGTCACTTCTCAGCCTGGTAACGGAACAAGAATAGAAGCCCGCGTGCCTCTGCGAAAACTTTAACTCAATGTTGTCAACGAGTTGCTCGTTGATCTTCGATTCAAGCCTCTGTTTTGCCTGTTCTGCCGATCAGCACCATGCGGTTTTACCGTCTTTCCTTCTCCCTGAAATTGTGCAAAATTTGGCAGATTTGGTGGTTGCTTCTGGTTGTAAAAACGTTTATATTTTCAGCCGGCAGATCTCGAATTTGATCAGCGCTTTTTTGCTATAGGCTTTTTAATTGGTGATTCGCGCTGGAGTCTATCAAGTGTCCTTTTCGTCAGGAGGAATCAGAATAGATGAAAAACAAATCCGTGGTGATTGTGGTTTTGTTAATCTTGGCGTCTGGTTGCTTTGTGGCTTGTCAAAAGGAGAGCGAGATGAATGCCGCACCTGCACAGCGTTTTGGCAGTTTGATTCGTGTCAAACCAGAATATGAAGAACGCTATATCATTCTGCATCGACACACTTTTCCGGGTGTGCTGGAAGCCATCCATCGGGCCAATGTCCGCAATTATTCAATTTTTTTGCAGAATGGACTGCTTTTTTCCTATTCAGAGTATATTGGCAAGGATTTAGCCTCCGACATGGAAATCAATCGTGCCGACACCACCAGCCAGGAATGGTGGAAACTGACCGACCCGATGCAGGAACCTTTGCCGTCGCGCAAGGAAGGAGAGTGGTGGGCTGCAGCTGATGAGGTGCTCTATGTCGAATCGCAGAAAAAAATTCCACAGCCTCAACGGTTGGCTTTCCTTGCCAGGTTTCGTGCAAGTGCTCAGGATTCCTGCCTGAAGTACTATCGCGAAATTCCAACCGAAATTTTGCTCTCCATTCAGCAGTTGCCGGTGCAAAAGGTGGCGGTGTATCAACACCATGATCGCCTAGTGGCCTATATCGAATATTCTGGCGTTGATCTTTCTGCTGACCTGAATGCGGTTATGCAGAATCAGGCTCTATTTGATTGGTGGAAGGGTGCCCAGACCTGGCATACTTTGCCAGATACCAGCAGCTCGCCGATTTGGCAAAAGATGGAAGAGGTTTTTCATACCAATTGACAAGTGCGGTTCTCATCTGGCAACTATCGCAGTCTTGGTAACAGAATATTAATATTGCTCTTGTGGTTGCCGTAGAAATGAAGAGAGAAGGGAATTGGTCATGACGCACCGCGAACGCGCTCTTGCTGTGTTGCATTATCGATCTGTCGATTGTTTGCCCATTGTTCATTTTGGCTTCTGGCCGGAAACCATCCAGAAATGGGCTGATCAAGGTCATGTACGCCAGGAACTGGCCAAAGATTTTTTTTACCGCACCGAGGAAGAAAAAGAGGTCGGCGATCTGCTCGGTTTTGATTTTGGTTGGGGCGACACTCTTCGAGTCAATCCCCGGCTATTTCCGCCTTTCGAGGTAAAAATCATCCAAGAATTTCCCGACGGTTCTTTTCACAAACAAAATGAAGATGGAGCGATTCTGCTAGGACGCCCGGATGCGATATCGATTCCAGCCGAAATCGACCATCTGCTCAAAGATCGCGCCAGCTGGGAAACCCATTATCGCCATCGCTTGCAGTGGACGCCTGACCGTGTTGATCTGGAAGATTTGGCGGCAAGAAAAGAACAAAAGTATCAGTTCCCGTTGGGTCTTTTTTGCGGCAGCCTTTACGGCGTGATCCGCGATATGCTGGGCCTGGAAGGCGCCTGCTATCTGCAGGTCGATGACGAGCCGCTTTTCGATGAGATGATCGAGACGGTCGCCGAACTCTGTTATCAAAACGTCGTCTACCAGCTGGACTTGCCCGTTCATTTTGATTATGCTCATTTTTGGGAAGATATCTGTTTTAAGAACGGTCCTTTGATTTCTCCTGCCGTGTTTGCGCAAAAGATCGCTCCGCATTATCGCCGCATCACCGATTTGCTGCGATCGCGGGGGCTCGACATTATTTCGCTGGATTGCGATGGCAAAATCGATGCCCTGGTGCCCATTTGGTTGGAGAATGGAGTCAACACCATGTTTCCCATTGAAGTGGGCACATGGAACGCCAGCATCGAGCCATGGCGCACGGCCTATGGCCCCGGGGTATTGGGAGTGGGCGGGATGAACAAGATCGTCTTTTCGCGCGATCGCGCTGCAATCGATGCGGAAATCGAACGGCTTAAACCGCTGGTCGAACTGGGCGGCTACATTCCCTGTCCGGATCACCGAATTCCTCCGGATGCAGAGTGGGAGCTGGTGCAGTACTATTGCGAGCGCATGCGGCGTATTTTTGCTGCCTGAGGATTTTCGCTGTTGTCGATTTTTGTTGGTGTTATCAAATGCCGAACCATGCGCCGCTCACCTGTTTTCATAAGCAGTTCTATTCGCTTGACTTGTATGACGGTGCAATGTATCTTTAAGCAGCGATTGCAATGGCTCGAGCATTTGCTTGAGGTGACCTGCGATGCAAAATTTTCAAACCACCCGTGATGTGCTGCAATATATTCGCCTTTTCCATCGCACCCTGGCTGATCATTACCAGCGGATGTCCGATCGCAGTGGTGAAGAGCGTCTGAAAATGGTGTTGGACTATATGTCCCGCCACGAAAGCGGGATCGAAAACTTGTTGGTGCGCTACGAAGAGAACGCATCGCAAAAAATTCTCGACTCTTGGTTCCAGTTTACCGAGGAACAATCCCTGGCCTTGCCGCATGCCGAGACTCTCTTTTCTGAGGCGACGACCGTCGAGGAAATCATCTCTTCTGCACTCGAAATAGATGACTGCTTGCTCCGCTTTTACCGGGCGCTTGCTGAATGCAGCCACTGCGGCCCGGTCCGCGACTTGTTCGGCAATTTGCTGGAAATGGTGGAGCAAGAAAAACACCACAAAATCCGCACCGCTTTGGGTTCGATGGATTTGTAAAACACCCTCACGCCTAAAACTTTTCGGCTTTTCTCTCTCTTGCCGATCCTGCGCAAGGATGACTCCGGTGCAGTCGAATATTGTTTTTTTACCCTAGATTTTTGCGTCAAAGAAGGCCGCAAACCCTTATTCCGGGAGAGAATGTGAAACAAATTCTGATCCTCATCGCCTTGGCACTGGCCATAACCAATTCGTTTGCCCAACAGCTCGAAGCGCTGCAGTGGCGCCGGGAAGAAGCCTTGCGCAAAGATCGCCGCAGCAAAGAGATGATGGAATTTGCTCAGGCGTTGACACCCAACCAGTTGACCTACGACGTAAAATATTATGATTTGCGGATTGATATCGATACCCAGCAACAAACCATCGATGCCTCTTTGCTGATGCGCGCCCAAATGTTGGCGGCCGGCGTGAATCGCATCGAACTCGATTTGCACCAGCAGCTGGGAGTCAGCAGTGTGACCAGGGGAGGTGTGAACGGCGATCTTGGTTTCGAACGCCAGGACAATCTGTTGATCATCCATCTGGATCGCGAAAGCGAATTGGGAGAAACGATCGAATTGACTGTTTATTACGGGGGACATCCTCCCTACGGCGGGACATTCGGATCTTTCGGTTTCAGCCAGCACAATGGCCGCGAAATGATCTGGAGCCTGAGCGAGCCTTTTGGAGCGCGATACTGGTGGCCCTGCAAGGATTATCCCAGCGATAAAGCCGATTCAGTCGATATCCGTTGCACTGTCCCGGAGCATCTCGTCGTTGCATCCAACGGCACCCTGCGCGATGCCACTGCCAAAGACGGCAGAATCACCTATTGGTGGCATGAACAGTATCCCATCGCCACCTATCTGGTTTCCCTGGCGATTCATCCCTATGCGGTCTACAGCGACTGGTTTGTCTATGGCGAATCGGATTCCATGGAGGTTAAATTCTTTGTTTATCCCGATCATCTGCAGGTGGTGCAGACCAATTATGCCAAAACTGTGCCGATGATTGAGGTCTTTTCTGATCTCTATGGTCTCTATCCGTTCATCGAGGAGAAATATGGCCATGCAGAGTTTGTCTGGGGCGGCGGCATGGAACACCAGACCATAACCAGCCTCGGCGGGTACAGTGAAGACTTGATCGTTCATGAATTGGCTCATATGTGGTGGGGTGATATGATCACCTGCGATTCGTTTCACCATATCTGGCTCAATGAGGGTTTTGCTGTTTACTCCGAAGCCTTGTGGCACGAGAAGGCGTATGGCCGCCAAGCCCTGCACAGCAAAATGGCCATGGAGCGCTACCTGGGCGGCGGCACCATATATGTCGAAAATCCAGAAAGCGATAATATATTTGACGGCAATCTGAGCTATTCCAAAGCATCCTGGGTGTTGCATATGCTGCGGCATATCGCAGGCGATGATGTTTTCTTTTCGATTCTGCGCGAGTACCGCAACCGCTATGAATTCAAAACCGCCACCACCGAGCAGTTTCGCCAGGTCTGCGAGGAGATTTCGGGCCTGGATTTGCAGAACTTTTTCCAGCAATGGATTTATGCTGAAGGTCATCCGTTTTACGAGTTTCTGTGGGAAGCAGAAGAATGCGGCAATGGCATGGAGATTGTTCATGGACAGATAAGGCAAAAGCAATCGGTTGGTCCCATCTTTCACATGCCTGTCGATGTCCGCGTGCGAACCGCTGTGCAGGAGACCACGGTGGTGATCTTTAACGACCAGGCTGTGCAAAACTTTTCTTTTACTGTTTCCGGCGCTCCGGTGAGTGTCGCTCTTGATCCCGATGAATGGATTTTGCGCCGTATCGAAACCATCGATCAGCCCAGGCTTGCGCTTGTCGAGACGCATGTCTCTGAAAGGGCAGGAGATGGCGATGGAGTATTCGAGGCAAACGAAGAAGCTGATCTGATAATTGCCTTGCAAAACTCGGGCGTTTCTGCAGACCAGGTCAACGCCCATTTGAGCTGTTTGACCGAGGATGTTGAGGTGGTTGTCGATCAGGCGGTTTATGCCTCGTTAAAATTGAATCAAACCGCAGAGAATATAGGCTCGCCGTTTCGTCTCAGGGCTAAACCAAACCCTGCAAAACGCATCGTGCCGTTTCAGCTGACCTTGACCGCCGGCGAATTTTCCCTGGCATTCGACTTTACCTTGTCGGTCGGCGAGGCGACCCTGTTGTTGGTCGACGATGATCAGGGTGAGAATTATCAAAACTGCTATCGCCAGATGGTTGAACAGACCGACCGGATTTGCCGGATTTGGAGCGTCGCTGAAAACGGGGTCGCTGCACTGCAGGAACTGCAGGGGTATGACGCGGTGGTCTGGTTCACCGGCGACGATCGCGATTCCAGTTTGACCTCAGCCGAACAAACGGTAATCCGCGCCTATCTGGACAGCGGCGGTCGCCTCCTGCTCAGCGGCCAGAATATCGGCTTTGATCTGGCTGCTGACGGATGTGCCGCTGATTCGCTTTTTTACCGCGATGTGCTGCACGCGCAATTTATCGCTGACGCCACCAGCAATTATGCCCTTTTGGGTGTGAGCGGGGATCCGATTGCCGATCGCCTGTCGGTTCGTTTCACCGGACCCTATCCACAAGCGAACAATCAGATTTCCCAGAGTGTTATTTCCGCTATTGCACCTGCAAATACCTTTATTCAGTACATACCGAGTTATACTGGGGCGGGAATTCGCTATGAAAATGAGGAAAATGGCAGCCGACTGGTTTACCTGGCCTTTGGGATGGAGGGTATTGCCGGGCTGCAAAAGAACTCGGCTGCGGATTTGCTCGACCACATCCTGGCCTGGCTGCAACCCAATATGACCGGTGCGCACAAACCGCTGTTCGATATACCGCACGGGTTTGTCCTGACCCAGAATTATCCAAATCCATTCAATCCGGAGACTTGCGTTGTTCTGCAGTTGATGGAAACCGCTCAGGTGGAAGCCAGAGTCGTCAATGTGCTCGGCCAGGAAATTCGCCGACTAGGCGATGCCCGGTTTACGGCGGGAGCACACACGATTCACTGGGATGGCAACAACAACAATGGCGAAACGGTTGGGGCAGGATTATACTGGCTGCAAGTTCAAATACAAGGCAAAAACGGCTCCAGCCATTTCCGCACGGTTAAAATGGTCCGTTTGCCTTGATCGTATCCTTGCCGCTAAAAAAAAGCGCTGACGATTTTGTCAGCGCTTTTTTTGTCTCTTGAATCATGAGGGCCGATGCCGGCTTTTGCTTTTTCAAGCCAGCGACGATTCTCTAGAACAATCCAGTGATTCGGCCTTTTTCATCGATATCGATCTTTTCGGCTGCCGGTTCGGCAGGCAATCCCGGCATGCGCATGATATCGCCGGTTATCGGCACGATAAATCCCGCACCTGAGGCGATTTCGATCTCACGAACCGTCAGAGTGAAATTCTCCGGTCTTCCCAAAAGTGCAGGATTGTCGGAGAGCGATTTTTGCGTTTTGGCGATGCAAACCGCAAGATTTTGCATGCCCAATTGCTCGATGCCTTTGAGGTCCGATTTGGCTTTTGGCAGATAATCTATGGCTTTGGCGCCATAGATATTTTTCGCGACAGTTTCGATTTTTTTCTCGATCGACCAATCCATTTGATAAAGCGGCTTGAAACGATTCTTGCGTTCAACGACGACAGCGCTGACTTTTTCCGCCAGCTCGATCGCTCCTTCACCGCCTTTTCCCCAGACATCGGCCACCGCACACTCGACTCCCAACTCTTGGCAAAAATCAAGGATTGCAGCGATCTCTGCATCGGTGTCGTTGGTGAACTTGTTGATCGCCACGATGGGGTTGACGTTGAACAGTTTAACATTTTCGATGTGTTTTGCCAAATTGGGCAGCCCAGCACGCAGGGCATCGACATTGGGGATGGTCAATTCGTTCAGTTTTGCACCACCGTGAAACTTGAGAGCGCGTATGGTCGCCACCAGGACCACAGCATTGGGGTTGAGTCCGGAACTGGCACATTTGATGTCAAAAAACTTTTCTCCGCCCAGATCAAAACCAAATCCGGCTTCAGTAACCACAAATTCGGATAACGAGAGTGCCGTGCGGGTTGCAAGCACCGAATTGGTGCCTTGTGCAATATTCGCAAAAGGACCGCCGTGGATCAGGGCTGGATTGCCTTCGATTGTCTGAACCAGATTTGGTTTGATCGCATCCTTGAGCAGAGCGGCCATTGCGCCGTCTGCGTGCAGGTCGCGGGCAAAAATGGGTTCCTGGTCCAGGGTAAAACCGACAAAAATGTTGCCCAACCGTCTCTTTAAATCCTCAACCCCCTGCGCCAGGCAGAGGATCGCCATCACTTCAGAGGCAGCGGTGATGTCAAAACCCGTCTCGCGGGGCACTCCGCCAGTTGTGCCGCCCAAACCGACGACAATCTGCCGCAGAGCGCGGTCGTTCATGTCCATAACCCGCTTCCAGTTGATTTTGCGCGGATCGAGCCGCAACGAGTGTTTGCGGCTTTGCAGATTGTTGTCCAATAAAGCGGCAAGCAAATTGTGCGCTTTTTCCACGGCGCTAAAGTCGCCGGTAAAATGCAGGTTGATATCCTCCATCGGCAACACCTGGCTGTATCCTCCGCCGGTGGCTCCACCTTTGATGCCAAAGACCGGTCCAAGTGACGGCTCGCGCAAAACCACGGTCGTCTTTTTGCCGATGCGATTGAGACCCTGGGTCAAACCGATCGAAACCGTGGTTTTGCCCTCACCGGCAGGAGTTGGTGTGATTGCTGAGACAAGGATAAGGTGATGCTTTGCACCTTTGTCCAAATCGATCAAAGAGTGCGGCAATTTGGCTTTGTGCTTGCCATAGAGATCCAATTGATCTTCGCCGATGCCCAGTTGTGCGGCGATTTCCTGAATAGCTTTGGGTTGAATAGACTGGGCGATTTCCAGGTCTGTTTTCATAACCATTTCCTTCTTTTTTACCACACGATCCCATGCTTGTGCAGTTGTATTCAATTTACTTGAACGCCAAAGACAGAGAACTTCTTGATGGCTTGGATTGATTGGTTCAGATTTGTTGCGCGGCGAAGCCAAACAAGATCAAAATGTTCAAGTCTTGCCAAGGGCGGCTTGCTGTTTTCACTGCCGCCCCCTTGCACTTTGATGGATCTGCTGATTGCTCAGCGCTTGGCACCAAATTCAGGATTGAATTTTCTCCCCGAAAAACCCGAGGGAGAAAGGTAAGTTAATTTTATTACTAAAACAAGCTGATTTGACATTTCACAAATCTGCAGCCTACAGCGAATGAGACGATCTGTTTTCGGCCAACATGTATTGCGGCTGTTGCGGATGTCTGTCTCCCTGCAAAAAAAACACCCAATGCAGCCAAATTGGTGTTGATCTTGTCTGAAATGTTGTTTATATTTGCCGCGTAGATTTGCTGTTGTACACCAAACTGATGGACAAGGAAAACAGAAATGCAAGATCATTTTATGCCTGTGCAGATACGCAAGATCGAGATCGACAAATGGTGTGAAGGTTGTGCGATCAAGACCGATCCAGGCAATGATTATGTGGCTGAATGGGTCAAAAACAATGCCGAATGGTTTCGCCAGGCCTGGAATAAATCATTGTGCCGCCATTGCCAGACCTGGAATATCTGTGGCCACCGGGTTCTTACCGAATGCAATCAGTATCAAACAATTCAAGAAAAAGAAAATTGATTGTTTTTTTACCACCCCCTGTTCCGCTTCAAATCGATCTGAGTTTAGCAAAATCCAAACCCTCTCGCAGGGTTGAGATACCAGGCTCGCCTCACCTTTTTACTTCATCGCTGTATTTCCTCGAGCAGTTCCGCTGTGGCACCAGAAAGCCTTTTCCCAATGCATGCGCATCTCTGCAGACGATTTTTTCGCCAAGGCTGATCGCGTTGATGGTCTGACTTGTAGCCGAGAAAGATGGTTTTGTCGGCGTGCTGAAATCACAACTCCCAGCGGGCAACTGCAAAAATGAGCCACCGACTGCCATAAGCGATCACCATCGCGTAGGCAAAACTGGCCAATGTACCGATCAGGATATATTCCGCTTCCATGCGATTGGTGCGGTCTTTGATTTCCCCAAAGCGAAAGATCGACTTGGCCGCAATTAAAAAGCCGATCCCGGATGCCATGTCCACCATGACCAGCAAATAGATCAGGGTGCGTTCCAGAACTCCGATGATGCGGCCGCCATCAGCAAAACCGTTTTGGGTTTCGAGTTCAGAAGCTTTTCGACGACTTTTGACCTCGGCTTGCAGCAATTCTCGGTGCAGGGGTGCCACAAACAGCTCGATTGCGATCTGCCCAACCCTGGCACACATCACCCATCCTCCTGCTGCGATCAGGGCTTGCAAATATCCCGGGCCGAGAAGAGTCGGCCAAAAGGCGAGCTCATCAGGCCAGCGCAGCGGAAGTAAAACTGCTGCCAGAAGGGCAATCGTCAACAAATGAGCGACCTGGTCGATGGCGATCGATAGCGCTCCGTTGGATGTAAAACGGCTTTTGACATAGTCAAAGACCAAGTGTGCCAAAAAAATGACTGCCGGGATCTCCCAGCAACGCCAGATCCCGGTCAGCGCATAGCTCAGCGCGGCAAGAATAGCCGCATGTTTGAGCAAAATCGGCAGACGGGTTTTTTGTGCCACATCTTTTTCGGTCTGTACGAGAAAATCGCCGATCAGATGCGCGACCAGCAGAGAAACGGCTGACTGAACAGCCAGTGAATACACCATATCGCCTTTCTTACAATATAATATGCTTGTAAAATTAAATAACAAGTTATTTCAATTGTAATTAATGGTTTTGCATGCGATCTCGAACGCATGGAGAGTCTCTTCCACAGCGCTCCAGCCGCTGCGCTGCAAATGCTGGGCGACCGCTTGTTGACTGATCGGCGCATCCGGCCATGAACGCCCAATGGTTTCCTGGTTCTGTCCGAGCAGGGCGCCGCGTATGGCCCGTCCCTGTTTCGGCGTCCAGTGTTGAATCAGAAAATCGAGATGGTGGACAAGGGCCTGCAGAGTGGTTCGCAGTGCAGGGGGCCAGAGATCATCCGTCGCATCCAAACCCATTTGCCAATATTCGAGAGTTTGCAGGACCTGGCCTGAGCGCTGAAAAGCAGGCCCGTCGCCTTGACTGATGCGGTCGGTGGGCAGAAAATCGATGGTGCCCAGCCCGATTGCGATCCGGGAGTCGAGGCGGAACGAGGCGGGCAACAACCGCAGAGTTGTGCGGATATAAATCGCGATGCGCAGGGCGTCTTGCGGTTCGACGATGAGCAACTGCCAACTGTCGCCGCGATACAGATCGATCGGCAACCTCACAGCGGCTGGGAATTGGGTCTGCAACTGCTGTGCAACGGTGCGCAGGGCGTCAAACAGTTCAGGACGCCTCTGGGCGTTCCAACGTCGGGAACCGATGATATCCCCGGTCAAGACCGCATAAAGGGATAGCTGATCCACTCGCACCAATTTCTCCTCTCTTTGGGAGCGCCGGAACATCACATGATTTCCTGCATTCATCGATCTGTCTTAAGATAAAAAACCAAGTGAAATCCGCAAGTACTTGTTGCCGGCACAAAAGGTGAAAATTAAAAAGGCGCGATTGCTCGCGCCCTTTTAATTTTGGAGGATCCCATCATAAATGACAGGAGGAAAACGCTTATCGTCTTGCCCGAGACGATCTGTTTTCTGTACAGTTTCAAACGACCATTTTTCGCAAAAGTTCCTAATTCTGTGAGTTTCGGTGTGGCGCATCCCGGATTTACTTTTTCGTTGCGCGTAAGCACCGAATTACTTATCTTTTATCACCTACCGAAACGGTCGGAATTCGATCACAGTCTAACCTGTGCTGATCAGGCCCTGCTCTGCCGATTGACCTGGCGGGACTGATCACCAGGGGACGAGAGTCGTGATTTGATGGGGGAACGGCGATGCTGCTTTTTCAGTCCAAAAACCAGCGCTATTTGCAAATGCTTGAGCGGGCAAAAATGATGGATGCGCCGGATTTTGCCAAGCTCCGCAAGATTTTTGCGATGACTGAACTCTACGATCCATATGATTTACAGATCGCGGATTGGCGTGAAAAAGCGCGCACAGCCTGGGGAAAGTCAGAGTTTGCGGAGGTCGTGCGTTATGGCAAGCAAATCCTGGAAAAAAATTTTATCGACCTGGAAGCCCATTTTCTCCTCTGGCAGGCGATGAAGCAGCTCGGCAAAAATGAACAGGCCGACTATCATTTACAGATCTTTTCCGGGCTCTGCGATTCGATCCGCAAATCCGGAGACGGCAAAACACCGCAAACCGCATTTCAGCTGTTGTCCGCGGATGAAGAAACAATTTTTTTACGCTCAATGAATCTGAAATTCAAAGAGGCCAAACGCATGCAAATAGACAATTCCCGATTTGACGTGGTGCTGGCAGAAGAACAAAAAAGCCAAACAGCGCAAAAGTTGTATTTCAATATCGATATCCCTTACCAGTGGATGCAAAAGCGGTTCAGTTGAGTAAACCGCTGTAAAAAATCGAACGGCATGAGGTGGGTCGAAACCTCATGCCGTTTTTTATTGCGCATATTGAGCAGAACAGCACTTGTTGCTCAGCGGATATACAGGCAGCTGCGGGTGCTGGTTTGTCCGGCACTTTTGAGGACCAGCAAATAGGAACCGCTGGGCAGAGCGGTGGGTTGCCACTTGAAATTATGCACTCCGGCTGCAAGGTTCTCGTTGACCAATACGGCTGCAGCCCGGCCGCTCGCATCGAAAGCGCGCAGGTCGACCCAGCCGGCTTTTGCCAGGTCAAATACGATGGTGGCGCCGGCATTGAAAGGATTGGGGTGGACGGGGTGCAAGGCCAAAATTTCCGGAAGCGCCGCCACAGACGCCGGCTGGGCTGCAACAACCGATGACTTTTGCACAAAACCGCCGGCATCGACGGCTTCGATGTAATAATAGTAGAGCTGCTCGGAAATGACATCGGTATCGCGGAAAAAATAGTCGCGCGGGGCCGTGCTGGTGCCGGCGCCGGGAATTCGTTGGCTGGTCAAACAGGTAAAGGGACCTGCTTCCTGTTCGGCGCGCCAGACATGGAAGCCAAGATTGTCGATCTCGCTCTCAGTGCGCCAGGTCAGCACGACCGCTCCGGCTTCGCCCTGCGCCTGGAAAGCCGCGAGCTGCACAGGCAACGAGAGGTCCTGTACAAAATCATACACATAGGCGCTGCCGGATTCAATGTCAGATACAATATCAGAGTAGGCCCCAATCAGCGCAGTTACTCCGTCGCTGCTGAGGGAAAACCCAAAGTAATCATAAGCACCGCCATCGCTGGCCGTGACCTTGGTGCGCTGTTGCCAGGTGCTGCCGTTGCCGGCAAAGGTATAGACCGCGCCGGTGTTGCTCGTTGCGCCGGCAGCCCCGCTGGCGCCGACCACGGCAAAACCGTTCACCAGGCAGACAGACGAGCCGAAATTGTAGCCATAGCCGCCGTCGCTGGCCACGAGTTTTTGCTGCAGAGTCCACGTGCCGCCGCTCAGCTGAAAAATATAGACGGCTCCGGAATCGGTGTCCTGCTCGTCGCGGTCTTTGGCCCCGATCAACAGTTGTGTGCCGTTGAGAGCCGCTGAAATACCGAAACCGTCGCGGTTGGCGCCGTCGGCGGCGGTCAGTTTTTGCTGCTGCGACCACGCGGTGCCGCTGAACACGAACACATAAGCTGAACCGGAAGAGCTGCCTTTGTCATCGTCGCCTGCGGCGCCAATGACCGCCCGGGCGCCGTCGGTGGCCACCGATTCACCAAAAAAGTCAGATGCGGCAAAATCGTTTGCCAGCAACTTGGCTTCTTCCTGCCAGGCTGAGCCGTCATAGGCAAAAATATAGGCAGCGCCTGCGTTTGTAACTGTCTCTGTCTCCATCGCTTGATCGTTGTTTCGCGCGCCGATGATGATTGTGTTGCCGCTGATATCCACCGAGTAGCCGAACTCGTCGTCGCTGTTGCCGTCGCTTGGGGTCAATTTTTTTTGCTGCGCCCAAACCGTGCCGTCCCAGGCGAAGACGTAGGCCGCTCCTGCCGCATCGCCTTTGGCGCCGATGATGGCCGTCTGGCCGTCCATGGCGATCGCCCAGCCAAAGAGATCGCCCGCACCAGCAGGCGTCAATTTCTGGATTTGCGTCCACACCCCGGCTTGCCGGTTGAAGACATAGACCGCTCCGGCATCCGCAGCCGCTTCATCATTGAATGGTGCGCCGATCAGGGCAAAGTCGCCGTCTAGCGCTACCGCACGGCCAAAATGGTCGTCTTTGGCGCCGTCATTGGGAACAACCTTGCTTTCGTTCGCAGAGCCGGTTCCAAAAGCAAATCCGATCAGGAACAAAACCAAAACCCAGGACCTTTTTCCCCTCCGGCATAAGAATGGAAAATTGCGCATTTCAATCTCCTTATAAGGCCCCCCTCAGTGCCGAATCGATCTGGATTCCAACCCATTGCCGTGCTTTCTTCATGCTGTATTCTGCCAGAACTGTTCGATCTCTTCCAGCGATTTGCCTCGGGTTTCCGGCACCCAGCGCCAGAAGAGCAAGGTCGCCAGCAGGCAAATGGCAGCAAAAGTGAAAAAACCGGTGTGCATGCCGAATTGCATCACATACCAGGGAAAGAGATAGGCGCTGAGGGCGTTGGTGCTCCAGTTGGTCAGAGTGGCGATCGACATGGCTCGACCGCGGATGCGGTTGGGAAAGATTTCCGGTGTCAACACCCAGATCACTGCACAGATCGACAGTGCCAGACAGGCGACATCCGCTGCCAGCACGATGACGATCAGGAGCGGGGGAATGCCCGGGATCGCAAAGAGCACGCCGGCCAGCGCGAGCATGACCACCACCGCGGCCATGCCGCCCAGGAGCAGTGGCCGCCGTCCCAGCCGATCGATCAGCAGCAGGGCGATGACCGTGAAGACCAGATTGATCGCACCCAATGCGACCTGATACTGCAAGGCGCTGCCGATCTGCAGACCGGTTTCCTGCAGGATGGTCGGGCCGTAATAGATGACCACATTGATACCGGTCAGTTGGCCGAAAAACGACAGCGCCACGCCCACCAACAGCGCACGCCGCAATCCCGGTTGCAGCAGTTCTGCCAGCTTGCCCGGTTCTTTGTGCACCGCGGTTTCGATTTCCGCGGTTTGCTGCAGCGCCGGCTCATAGCCGCTGATGCGCGCCAGAATGTTCAAACCCTGTTCCCTGCGGCCGGCCTGAATCAACCAGCGCGGACTTTCGGGGATCAGCAGCAACAGGAAAAAGAAAAGAGCGGCGGGAATCATCTCGGTCCCGAACATCGCCCGCCAGACCTCATCGACCATGATTTTTTGCCAGATGGAATCGACAAAAGAAACCGCTGTCCGCGCATCGGCAAAGCGCAGCAGCAGCCAATTGGACCCATAGGCGAAGAGAATACCGATGACGATGGACAACTGATAGAGCGCGACCAGGCGTCCGCGGATCCTGGCAGGCGAGAATTCGGAGATCAGCATCGGCGCCAACACCGAAGCGGCTCCGACGCCGATGCCGCCGAGGATGCGCGCCGCAATGAGAAACTCGAAAGTCGGCGGAATGGCTGAACCGAGGGCCGAAAGAAAGAAAAAGAGCGCTGCAGCGAGCAGCACAGGCTTGCGGCCGAAGCGATCGCCCAGAGTGCCGGCAACCATGGCGCCGAGGATACAGCCCAGCAGTGCCGAGCTGGTGAACCAACCGACTTGCAGCTTGCTGAGATTAAAGAGCGCTTCGACCTGGCTGACCGTGCCGGAAATCACGGCTGTATCGAAGCCGAACAAAAGTCCGCCCAATGAGGCGACCAGACAGATCAGGGCGAGAAATCCCGGTTGTTTTTGTTGTGGTATCGTTGTCAGCATATTGGCGGAATTCATCATCTCCTCATGAGAGCAGCGTATCGCTACAGGCCCGGCAGGCGGCTTGCAGGTTTTCCAGCGGCGTTTGTCGCGGCACACCGCAGCCGGCCGAAACGATCAGCCGTCGTGGATTGTCCGAGGTCCGAATCATCTTTTGCGTACGTTCGTAAATTTGCTGTGGATTCTCGTTTTGCAGAAGCAGGGTGTCGATATTGCCTTTGAGCGCCATGCGGTTCCCGAGCGATTGCCCGGCCCGGCGCAACGGCACCTGTGCATCGATCTCGAGCACCTGAATCGGCAGATCGCGCAACTGGTGCAACAGGTGTTCGCTGTTGCCGCAGATGTGCAACCAGAGATCGCCGCGGTTGTCGGCGAGCGCTTCGGCAGCCCGGCGGATATAGGGCAGGGCGAATGCCGCAAAGTGGTCAGGGTTGATCAGGCTGGCCGAAGCTTCGCCCATCTGGATGCCGCGCACGCCGGTGCGCTGCATGGCCTTGCCATAGGCGATCACCAGTTCGGTGCAGAATTCCAACAAGCCGTGCACGGCCTGGCGATTTTCCCCCGCCAATTCGCCGAGAAATCGCTGTACGCCCAGCAGGTTGGCTGCAGTGGTGAACGGGCCGCAGTCGATGTTCGCCATCACATAGAACTCGTCGCCGGCGTTTTGGCTGGCCAGGCGAGCGGCTTGCAGGACGGTTTGCATACCCGCCGCTGTTTCCGGCTGCGGTACGTCTAGAGTATGCCAGTCGCTTATCTCGGTCAGCACCGGTTTTTTCAGCATCGGTTCGTCGTCCGGCGGCCAATCGATGGCGCCGCCGAGAGCTTCGTGAGTCACCAGATTATCGCGCGTGACATAGATGCCGTCACAGCCGATCTCCCGGCTGAAGCGGATGAGAGAATCGGCCAGCAAGTCTGCGTCGTGGCTCCACTCAACTTGCGGGATGGCGAAGTTGCGGCAGACAACTGCGGTGGCGATCCAGATTGAAGGGGGGTAATCGTGTGGAGCGCCGTTGATGGCGGCGCGCATGCGGTTGACAGCGTTCACGAATTAGCCTCAATCGGCTTGCTGGTTTTAGAGTAGGTCATTCTGTCTTTCTTTTGAGCTTCGATCCATGCCGCAGCATTTTTGGATGCAGGGTGCGGACGCAAAATTTCGCTAAAGCAGGTCAGCGTTCAGGTGACACTCGTACCGCTAATCCGCGCAAACTTTTTGTTGTTTTGCAACGTTGCCGGTTGCACGGTCAACCACCGGCTTCGGGGCTGATGCCCCGAAGCCGAATGTGAAAATCCTGGCGATCGTTATCTGTTCGGAGGCGGTTCACATTCGATTTGTGCGCCGCAACAATCAGATGTCGATGCGGGTCGGATATTTTTCTTCAGCCAGGGATCGGGTTGGTTTTCAGCAAGGCATCCTAATCTTCGAAAACGATCAGCGCTGCCGGTTCAAAAACCTGGAAAGCAAAGGATTCGCCGAAGAAAAGTCTGACCTCTTCGCTGGTGTGACTTTCGTATCCGATCGCAAAATCCAGGCCCAGAGTCAGCTGAAAGTCGCCGCCGCGCGTCGAGACGAGAAAGAGACCTTTGATCGCGGGGCACAGGATGACCTCGCCTTGCAGCATTTCTGCCAGGTGACGGCGCAGGGGATAGCCTTGCGAAAAGCTGTTGATCTCCTGCCAGATCGCCGGATTGGCCAACAGAGTATAGGGACCGCCGATTCCGGTTTCTTTGAAGAGCCGGATGCCTTCGGCGATCGCAGCGATGGCGTCTTTACCGTTCTTCGGGCAGCTTTTCAGCGGATGTGCTGTTGCGACCTTCAGCCCGGACATCTGGGTAGAGGGCAATCCATAATAGATGACTTTTTCTTCAAAGTCGGCGATCTTGCGCGCTGCCTCTTCCATCGACGCCAGATCGATGTTTTTGGCGCCGCGGACGGCGTTGTCCAATTCCCATATCTTGAGTTGGAAGGGAACACGGGTTTCTATCAACGGCAAGACTTGATGAATGCCGTACTGCACATCCCCCTTTTTTTGCCGGGCGGGAAGATCGAGACGTCCCAATGAAACTGCGCCATGCTGCAGCCCTTTTGGACCGTCGACATCGACGAATTTGCGCGCTGTCAGGCGCGACTTGAGCACCACTTTCGCCTGGGCCTCGATTTCACTCCAGGCAGCGTCGGTGATCGGCGCCAAAGATTTTTTTAAAAAATCCATTGCACTTGCTCCTTTTATCAGAGTTTACCAATTCCCAGGTCAGTTGAAGAGCTGCTTGTCGATTCCGCCTCGCCTTCTTCGAGCTCAGTCAGATCGCCGGAGGAAAAGAGGTAGAGGCGCAACTGCTCATCCCAGACGCCCATGTTGCGGCGCAGCCATTCCAGCGCCATACAGGCGTGCTCGATCTCTTCGTCGCGGTTATGGGCGAGCACTTTTTTCAGGGATTCATCGCCGGTGCGATCGACGCGCTGGTTATACCAATCGATCGCTTCGATCTCTTCCTTGAGGCTGTTCAGGGCGCGGGAAATATCGCGGGCCTGTGGGCTCAGCTCTTCCGGCGGTTCGTGGTACATACTCATCTTGTCCTCCAATCTGGTTGAGTTATGTTTGGTGTCGATATTTTTAAAATGTAGACTGTATTCCCCATCGAAAGTTAGATGCATTTCGAGCGGCAGAGTTTCATTCTTGGCTGCGGGGCAAAGTGCCTGATACGCAATATACTAAATCGGATCGGGAAAGGTCAAGGATGAAAACAAGGAAGATCACGAATCCGAGCAAACGACAGCCGATTTGTGATCCACTCATTCGCTTGCCGAGCCATCAATCGACCAACGTCTGGCAATGGACCAACACAAGAAAGGGATTTATTGGTTTTGATGCAAGGAAAAAACAGAAGGCAATAGGGTAGGGCATTCAGAGCTAAAAAAAAACGGATCAGAAAAAGATCCCGATCCGTTCATTTGGTAGCGGGGGGAGGATTTGAACCTCCGACCTTTGGGTTATGAGCCCAACGAGCTACCAGCCTGCTCCACCCCGCGGTGTGTTGTTTTACTTACGAAAAATAATATACTGATTTATTCGTTCAAAGTCAAGGTGTTTGTTGACGATAAGACCATTTTTCGTGTGTTGTACCGGCTTTAGCCGGGTTTTTAAGTTATCACAAAGAGCAAGAGCCCGCCTAAAGGCGGCACAACGTACGGGATTCGTATGTAGTACCGGCTTTAGCCGGGCTTTTTCTCTTAACCAATCCCGCCAGAGCCCGCCTAAAGGCGGCGCAACGTACGGGATTCGTATGTAGTGCCGGCTTTAGCCGGTTTTTTTCTCTTTTCCAATCCCGCCAGGGCCCGCCTAAAGGCGGTACTATGTGCGGTGTGCGCACGTTTCGTTTGTAGTACCGGCTTTAGCCGGGCTTTTGTTCATTGCAAATCCCGCAAGAACCCGCCTAAAGGCGGTACAACGTACGGTCTGTGCACGTTTTGTACGTTGTACCGGCTTTAGCCGGGCTTTTTATTTTATGAAAAAGAGCAAGAGCCCGCCTGAAGGCAGTACTACGTACGGTCTGTGCACGTTTTGTACGTAGTACCGGCTTTAGCCGGGCTTTTGTTCTTTTCAAATTCCAAAAGAGCCCGCCTAAAGGCGGTGCGACGTGCGGTTCAATCCATTGACTTTAGGTACATGCATCGCGTCAGAATTTTCTGTCTGTTCAGCCGGCTGCACCGGATCCGTGTGGTGTTCTGTTTGGTGCAGTGAGCGGATATCAATAAGGCAATAAGCTTGGGATAGAATGGCCAGGATTTTTCTACGAAGGTTAAAAAAAAATCAAAAATAAGGTTTTGTCATCTACAGGCAATAGATTTTGCATGGCATCTTGGGCGATTCGTTGCATTTTATTTGTTTTGGCCAGACCCGGCGGCGGTTCGGGCAAATCGCTGTGCAGAAAGGCGATTTGCAGCAAAAACGGCTGCGGCAGATAGAGACAAGGTATTTCCACAAAACTGCCAGCTCATTTTATAACCAGGTCAGCTCATCCCACTCTTTGCTGCGGCCAAGCAGCGGATCCTGATGCCGATGGACTCAAAAAGGCCTTGCGCAGATCAGAATAAATTCGGCAGGTGCAATGGCTCTGCCATCCGTCGTATTTTTCTTTAACCTTATTTCCGCTCTTTTTTAACCTTAATAGGCAATGACAGCCCTCTCAACCCCAACCTTATTGCCTTTTTTTGCCTATTTGCCGAAGCGATTTTGCAGCTGCTGCAACAGGTTGGCAATCGGTGGATCGAGAAACATATTTTTATCTCGCATGTTTTGCAGCATCGCCAGGCATTTTTGCCAATAAACGTCGCTATCGCCGGACTGGCTTTGTTCAACAAAAGATGCCAGTTTATAATACGAGACAACCAGGTCTCTCTGCCAGGAGCTGTTGGATGGGTCAGCCGCCGCCAGTTTTTCTCTGATGGCGAGCGAATTTTGATAGGCCTTTAGAGCCTGTCCGAGGTCCCCCTGGGCGGATAAGACATCGCCCATTTTTTCAAAGCTTACGGAGAGGTCTCTCTGCCAAGAGCTGTTCGATGGGTCAGCCGCCGCCAGTTTTTCAAAGATCGAATGCGAATTTTGATAGGCCTTTAGAGCCTGTCCGAGGTCCCCCTGGGCGGAAAAGACATCGCCTATTTTTATGAAGCTTACGGAGAGGTCTCTCTGCCACTCTGTGTTCGATGGGTCAGCCGCCGCCAGTTTTTCGGCTATTTGGAGCGAATTTTGATAGGCCTTTAGAGCCTGTCCGAGGTCCCCCTGGGCGGATAAGACATCGCCGACCTTGTTGAAGCTTACGGAGAGGTCTCTCTGCCACTCTGTGTTCGATGGGTCAGCCGCCGCCAGTTTTTCAAAGATCGAATGCGAATTTTGATAGGCCTTTAGAGCCTGTCCGAGGTCCCCCTGGGCGGATAAGACATCG
>JAKQNP010000056.1 GCA_029565675.1 bacterium | reverse complement strand
ACGAAATTATCAGAGAACGCAAAATGAAACTCGAAAAGGCTCGGCAGCAGAGAAAAACTCAAAGAATTGAACAAGCAGCCTAATCCTCAGCCACCTTATTGAAAAGAACGATTATTCCATTTCTCGCTGAACCAATACAGTGCAGAAGAACCGGTGATGGTTCCCTACACTCTATTCAAAGAAGAGGTGGACAAAAACAACGTTCAGGCGATCTTTAGCCGCGGTGAAACCATCACCGGCAGTTTCAAAGAGGCAATCGTCTATCCAGATACGACAAAAGAACCCAAATCTGAGGATCAATCACAGACTGCAGACAAACAATTTTTCAAAAAAGACAAGAAAGCAAAAAGTGTCACTTCTTTTATCACCACGCTTCCCTCCTTTTTGGACCCCGGGCTGGAAGCCTTTTTGATCGACCATAATGTCGAAATCAGTGCCAAGCCGATCAATGAAGAGCGCAGTCCGCTGGCGAGGTTTCTTTTGAGTTTTGGTCCGGGCTTGCTCATCATTGTTTTTTATATCTGGCTGTTTCGTCGGGCGGCTCAAACCAGCGGCGGCATGGGTGGTGGCATCATGGGCATCGGCAAGAGCAAAGCGCGCCGTTATGATCAGGAGAAAGATACGAAAGTCAGTTTCGATGATGTCGCCGGCATAGACGAAGCCGAAAATGAATTGGTCGAAATCGTCGATTTCCTCCGGGATCCGCAGAAATACACCCGTTTGGGTGGCAGCGCCCCCAAAGGGGTTCTGCTGGTGGGTGCGCCAGGTACCGGCAAGACTTTGTTGGCAAGAGCGGTTGCCGGCGAAGCAAGCGTGCCGTTCTTCTCGATGAGCGCCGCCGAATTTGTCGAAATGATCGTGGGCGTGGGGGCGGCCAGAGTGCGCGATCTGTTCAAGGAGGCGCGCGAACATGCACCGGCGATCATTTTCATCGATGAGCTCGACGCCATCGGACGCGCGCGTGGCCAGGTGGCAATCGGCGGATCGAGCGAGCAGGAACAGACCTTGAACCAAATTTTGACCGAAATGGACGGCTTTTCCAGCCGCGAGGGAATCATCGTTTTGGCGGCGACCAACCAGCCCGACGTGCTCGACAAAGCACTCCTGAGGCCGGGACGTTTTGACCGCCGCGTCGTCGTCAATCTGCCCGATAAAACCGGTCGTCGTGCGATCATCGAAATCCACACACGCCAGGTTCCGCTGGCAGGCGACGCCGATCTCGAGGAACTCGCCGCTGCAACACCGGGATTTTCGGGCGCTGATCTGAGGAACCTGGTCAACGAAGCAGCTCTCTTGGCGGCCCGCCGCGGTCAGGATCACGTTTGTCAAAAAGACTTTATGGATGCACTGGAAAAAATTGTGCTGGGTCCTGAACGCCCAATCCTCTTAAGTCGCACCGACAAGGAACGCATCGCTTATCATGAAGGCGGTCATGCCATATTGGGATTGGTCGTCGCAGGAGCGGACCCGGTAAACCGGGTGTCGATTGTACCGCGCGGCCAGGCGCTCGGGGTAACCTATCAACGGCCGGACAGCGATCGTTACAATTACCCGGAAGACTATCTGAAAGGCCGAATTATCGGACTGCTGGGGGGACGAGCGGCTGAAGAGATCATCTATGGAACCAAAACGACCGGCGCTGAAAGCGATATCGAACAGGCCACCCATCTGGCGCGAATGATGGTGACTCGATGGGGCATGAGTGAAAGGCTCGGAATGGTACAGCTGTCGCCGCGAGATAATCCATACCTCAACAGCATGGGCGGCTATGGCGGCGAGAAGCCTTTTAGCGAAGAGACCGCCAAAATCATCGATGCCGAAGTGCTCAGAATCATTGCAGAGAGCCATCAGGAAGCCCAAAAATTGCTGACCAAACACCGAAAGCAACTCGATGCTCTCGCCATAGCATTGATCGAACGCGAAACCCTGGATGAGGAGGAAATCCTCAAGGTGACCGGCCTGTCACCAGCGCCGCCGCTGGCAACCCATAAATTGCCTGTCCAGAAGAAAGGTGGAAAGTAGAACTAATGATCTTTATTAACTCAGTGTCAACTTTAATGATGAGTTGCTGTAAAATGTCTCAGTTTTATGTAAAAAAATTCGCAAAATGGTTGACAAAGCCGTATTAATTTTATATTTTTTCAGAGTGGTTGGTTAGCAAGATCAGGTTGAAAAAAGTGGCAGATAATTCTGCAAATATAAGAGTCTAGTTGTGGTTGGTTAGCAAGATCAGGTTGAAAAAAGTCGTTTTCGTCGGACTTGTACACTACGCGCCGTTGTGGTTGGTTAGCAAGATCAGGTTGAAAAAAGTTTAGACCACATTGTAGTCTTTACCGCATAGTTGTGGTTGGTTAGCAAGATCAGGTTGAAAAAAGTACGTGCATTGTAACCACATTTTTTTACTTTAAGTTACGGGTATTTCGCCGCCAGGAAACTGGCGGCGATGTACCTTGCAGCGACTAATCCGGTTCATTTTTTTCAAAACATCTCCAATTGCTGACCACCTGTTGGTGGAGGTACCTCTTTTCGCCTCTCAAAGGACTGAATCTGGCCGAATTGCTTGTCTGTAATCCGCAAAACACTCACTAGACCCTTGGGCGGAAGCATGGCCTTGACCCGCCTGGCATGTATTTCAGCGTTTTCCGCACTGGCGCAATGACGCAAGTAGACGGAAAACTGCATTTGGCTGAATCCATCCTTTAACAAGGCTTTTCGAAAGCGAGTATAATTCTTTCGATTAGTCTGGGTTTGCGTAGGCAAATCAAAAAAAACAACAATCCACATGATCCGATATGGGTTAAGCCTCATTCATCCGATCCATACAATCCTACAATTGCGGATAAACCATCATTTTCTTCTCTCCGTTCAGACAATCTTTCAAAGAAGCGGCGGTTCTTGCAGTAGCCAAATGAAGCGGTTTGGCCTGGCCGTTCATCATGACGCCGATCGAAGGCAATTCTAGAAATCGCTGTTTGATCTCAGGCGTCAGAGCCGTATAATCGATTTCCTCCTCTCGCATCAATTCCCAAACAATCTGATCTACATAGGGCCGGTAAGGCTCCATAACATCATCGGCCAGGGGAAACGGATTATATTGATTACAGTGATGGATCCCCAGCATCGGCAACAACCCTGTGCCGCTAAGCGAACGAGCAACAATCCCTCGGAGTATGGCATAGCCGTAATTTAGCAGATTATTCGGTGGTTTTCCGTCGCGATGTCTTTTAAAATGTCTTGGCTCGAACAATAGCTGCCAATAAACTTTGGCAGCTGCGGCTTCCTGATTGCTAGAATCACCGGACAACACCTGTTCGCTCATGCTATGCAGCGGATGCCCTTCTAAACCGATTTGATCGAGCAAAAACGCCTGATTTTTAATTTTAGCTTTGATGGTTTGCTGCCACAAACGTTTCTTTAAAGGCAACGGAGCCTCGATTTGCGCACGAAACGACGAACTCTGCTCCTTATTGGCGCGCAAGGGCATGAAAATCCCCAGCGGCAGGTGGCGTTCATCGGTCATTATGACCGCGACATTGTTTTCTAAAAGTGATGCCAACGCACCATGCGAAAGGGTTATGCCGTAATGATCGAGGATTAAAAATCCCAAATCCTCGATAGGAACTTTAGATTCCCTTTCCTGCTGAACAATCCGAAGCTGCTCGAACTGAACCCGAACACTCGCCGCATTGCCGATATACACAGTTCTTTTAATCATCGGCAATCTCCAATAAGCCTATATGACTTATTGTGACTTTGATTCCTTGAAGGGTGTTTGGAATTTTCCGCAAAACTCCTGGATCGTCTTGACCACTTAGCGAAATAGTATGATGTCTCAATACAATATTATTATTTACATCAATTTTTTGCACTCGATAGAGATTTGCGGAAATTTCTTTAGGGTCTAATTCATTCCAACTGTCAAGGCTATCCTTGCCAAACAAAAACAGTTCGTTTATTGCAAGTGACATGACAAAAGTTGGGAATTTGGATTCACGAGGATTTTTATCAATAACGGGCTCGCCCATTTTCTTGCGTTTCATCGCCTCGAACAGAGAAACCACATAACCGGTCCGCTTTTGGCCGTCTTTGCTGGCAAATATTTCGATATGATGATTGTTTCCGGGTTCAACGAACAATTTCCTGTCGCTGTAGAGCTGAATCATATTGCTTGCAGGTATTTTGACGCGCACAGATTTGATCGGATGGCCGGTTCCAGCATGGACAAGCGGCTCAGCAAAGGCATCTTTTGGAATCTGAATTTTCTTCTGGCCTGGAGTGATGCCAAAGGCTCGCAATCTTTCAAATACCAGTGC
The DNA here is from genome assembly GCA_029565675.1 of bacterium. Classification (GTDB taxonomy): domain Bacteria; phylum Zhuqueibacterota; class Zhuqueibacteria; order Residuimicrobiales; family Oceaniaggregativiventaceae; genus Sulfursilanivivens. The sequence goes on along the minus strand of JAKQNP010000056.1, from coordinate 18,817 downwards.
GCGCGTTTCCGGATTGACGATATTCGTCACATTTTTACCGGAAAGCGACGTCAATTGCTTTCTGACGACAAATATTTGCTCTCCGCTCTCGGGATCGACGATACGGCCATAGTTTGTTTCTTCGTGTAATTGCCCACGTACACGATTGCGAAAATGGTGAGAAATAAAAATACGTTCGATCGATTCCTCGACCTGTTGACGAAAACCATTCCACGGCAAAGGGAATCGTGCTTCCTTGACCAAATAGTTCGCATTGTATTTATGATAACTGCTCATCGAATGCAGCATTCGCGACGTCGTCAAGGCAACGACAAAGGCGTCGACCGCATGATGGCGATGGTCATCATTCGACTTGACCAATTCGTTATCGGAAAGAATCGAATTCAATCCCCATAAATATCGCAATTTAGAGGTTGTTCTGCCGTTTACAACATTTACTTTTTTACAAATTTGTCCCAGATATTGTCGAGATTGCCGGGCAATGTAGGCAGAGTCATTTAGCTGGCGATGAAAAAATTCATCGGACAGTTGTTTGTCAACGTCAATAGCGGCAAATTTTTGTAGTTTTCCATGAGCGTTTTTACTTTTAAATTTTCTAACCCGATTCAGCATGAATTCATATTCATCTAAATGTCCGAATGCCTCATAAGGGGTTTGATTGCTCTTCTTCCGATTGTAATCTGAACGGCACAGTGTCTTGTTAGCGAAACTGTCATCGAGACTACGGCTGTAGGGAATGATGTGCTCGATTTCATAACGTCCGGAAAACAAATCGGAGATCGGAATATGATCACCTGAGTAGGGATCGATACCACCGCATTCCTCAAATAATCGATATTTGATAATGTCGTCGCGTCCGGGCGCATTGAATCCATGTTCATTTTCCAGGCGCGTCCTGATTTTTTCATGTTCCTGTTGCCGTTCTAAGTTTTCAAATCGCATCTGTTCTCGTTTTTGTTTCGGCAACTTGAGTTCACGAGCCAATTCAACACGAATGATATCCGGTTTTCCGTAATTCTGTATGAGCGTATTCACCACTTTTTTTAGCTGAAAAAGAGCTTGCTGCACAATCGGATTACGAATATTATCCGGATCGGGCAAATATTCTGCAAAATTCTCTATATTTTCCATCTGGCTTTGATGATAACCGGCATTGGCTGCAGCCTCATCATATCTCACCCCGTGTTCCAAAAAGGGCATTATTTTTTTCATCGCTTTGTGAGACAAATGAGCATAACCATCATTCGGCTTTGATTCCATATTGTTTTTAATCAACTTATCGATCTGTTTTTCATCAAGACCCCAATTTTTCTCCGCATATTTTTTCAGCCACTCATCATCATAAGCAAAATGAATGGTAAACCAAATCTGATATTTCTCTTCTTCAGTCATGGTTTTGAATCGATCCGCACCCCATATTCGGCGAATTTCCGAATAGGTATGATTTCCCAAGATTTTTTCCGTATCCAGATTGATCCATGTTTCGGGCGGGAGTCCCAATACTTTTCGTATTTTTTTGATATCTAAAATCGACGTCTGGTTCAGTTCATTGATCAATGCTATTCTTTCATCCGCAGTCAAGGGATCATTGATGCGTTCATCCACAGTAACCCGAAGTCGATTGACCTGTTCGAGAATTCTAAAGTATTGAAAGACCGGAGAACTTTTCGGCGAACAGCGTTTTTTTGGCTCAAACGTGCAATATCCGACCAATCCTTTTTGACTACGCAGTCGCCGTTGAAAAAATATCACATCTTTTACAAACTCCCTTTCTCGTGCATTCATTTTTTCAGGATAGTAGCGTTCTTGTGTTTGCCACAGTTTTTCAAATTCTTCCAGATACCATTTTCGCAGGGTATATCGGTTTCGTCGTCTCTCCTCATGCGGATTAATGGATGCGAGGTATTCACCTAATGTTTGATACGCTCCGGTCTGCAATTTCTCTCTTGAATAATCGATCCCCAGAGTATTATCACCGCCCTGGAACAACTTGCCATCCTCGTTTGAAGCTGTTTTTCTATTCGATAAAAAACCACGATGCTGATTCAGGTGGTATAAAACTCTTCCTATTTCAAATAGGGTTAATTTTTGTGATAATCCATTTTTTCGTATTTCGTAGGGATCGATCTTAAAGAAACTATTTTCCTCTTCAGGATGCCGAGGAAACATTTCAAGCTTTTGCAGTGCATGCCGAAGCGTATCGCGTCTCATACGAAAGCGGAAATTTTGTCTTCTTATATTCCTCGCCATTCTCCGAACCACATTTTTAGAAACTTCACTGCCGCTGGTATTTCGATTCACACCCTCCTGAAATATTCTTACGCCGGATGCGACAACCGATTGCTTCATATCATCGATCAATGCCCAACCGATAGAATTGCTGCCCAGATCCAGTCCCAGAATCTTTGACATAACCCCTCCTGACTAAAAAATGACTTGCATTTTTCTCAGGAAATAAATATAATAATCTACAAGACAACCTGATCTTGCGTCTGACTTTTCCACAATAAGGAGAATTGTCTCACGCAGGTAACACCATCCTCCGACTTCGGCCGGAGGTTTTTTTTGTCCATTTTAAATAACACCCCAGCCTACTTTATTTTCTATACCTACGAATGAGGTTTTTTGCGTTTATCATACTGTCAATTGAGGCAAAATTTTTGTCAGTCGATGTTCCTATTGAAAAATTGAAAGGCTTAAAAACGGCCAAATAGAGATTGAATTCAGTTTCATCCCTGTCGAACATGGCATACGACCCTAAAAACATCGTCGCTATACAATCCGATTAAAGGGATGCGATTAGTGTTGACCCGTGGGGCAGTATCTGACCCTACGCGCCAACACTTGCGCCTACTGCACCCGACTCAGTTCGTTAGGCGCGGTTATGCAAAATTTTCAATCGGCCACCGCAGCCGCTCAACTGTGCCGGCGATACGCCGCCAGAATGGCCGCAAGAAATTCATCCATATCCGTTTTCCACCAGCGGTTGGAGAAAATTTCCACCTCGTTGAAACCGGTGAAGCCGGTTTGCTCCACCCAACCGCGTATTTGGCGAATATTGATGCACCCTTCACCCATTAAACCGCGATCGTTGAGCAGATCTTCCACCGGCAAGTGCCAGTCGCAGATGTGAAACGCCAGCAGTCGGCCTGCTCGGCCGCATCGTTCGATCTCTTTTTGCAGATCCGGGTCCCACCAGACATGGTAGACGTCCACCGCGACGCCAAGAAAGGGGTGATCGATGAGCTCGCAGAGATCATTGGCTTGTTTCATCGTATTGATTGCCGACCGGTCTCCGGCATACATCGGATGCAGGGGTTCGATGGCCAGTTTGACTCCCAACTTTTGTGCCTGTTCCAGACAGGCAGAGATGCCGTCAAAAATCTGTTGTCGGGAATCAATGAGAGATTGACTTGGATCCGCCCCGCACACCAGCACCACCCAGGGCGCACCGATCGCTGCGGCCTCATCCAAAGCACGCAGGTTTTCCGCGATAGCTTCCTGCCGTTTTCCCGCATTCGCAGAAGGGAAAAATCCACCCCGGCACAGAGACACCACCTGCAGACCCGCGTCGCTGATCAAGCGGCGGCTTTTTTCGAGGCTCTTTCCTTCCAACCACTGTCGCCATACCGTAATCCCGTGGACGCCTGCAGCAGCGTATTTTTCGACCGCAATCTCGAGCGGCCAGGGTTTGGTGGTGATGGTGTGCAAACACAACCGCGAGGTATCTGTCAATTCTGAAACCACCTGCATTCTCCTCCTTGTTTGGCGCAGTTCTGGTCGATGTGCTGATCCAGCGAGTCAAGCGCAAAGCAAAAAATGAACCCTTCAATCTCTCTTGCCGGTCGTCGGTTCAGCGATGCGGCCGTTTTTGATGACCTTTTGGATGCAATTCAGGGTGCCGAAATAGGGAATTTGTGCGCTGTTGGCCAGGTCGAGACAGACCAAATCGGCGCGCTGACCGGGTGCGATTGATCCACGGTCGGCGAATCCCAACAATCTGGCGGGATTGACCGTCAAGGCGCGCAAGATCAGATCCGGATCGGTCAGGCGGTAACGCCACACCGCCATCGCTGCCACCAGCAAAGGCGACAAAATCGGCGACGAGCCTGGATTGAAATCGCTCGACAGCACCAGCCGTTCGGGCATCGACAGCAATTTATGGATTTGCCCGACGTGCTCCGAAAAGGTAAATATTTCAGCGCCCGGGAGAAAGACAGCATAAATGTGTCCGTCATCGATGAGCCCTTGAGCATCGGCGTCGCTCAGAACCTCCAGATGGTCGACATGTTGCACACCCATTTCCAACGCCAGACCGATCCCTCCGATGTCGTGCATCTGGTTGGTGTGCAATCCCAGCCGATAACCAGCTGCTTTGCCGGCCTGCAGCAGTTGCCGGCTTTCAACAACATCGAAGACCCCTCGTTCGACAAAAATGTCGAGCCAATCGGCCAGCGGACGAAAAGCCGGGATCATCTCGTTGATCACCTGATCGATATAATCCTGACGGTTGTGACCGCGCGGCACCGTATGCACGAGAAAAGTCGACACGATGTCGACCGGATGGTCTTGCCGCAACCGATCGATGACGCGCAACATCTTTTCTTCTGTGGCCAAATCGAGGCCATAACCCGACTTGATCTCTGTCGTGGTGATGCCCAACGAAAGCGCTTGATCGAGATGGCGCCAACCGATGTCGTAAAGTTGTTCTTCGCTGGCCGCCCGCACCGCCTGAACCGTGCTGTAAATCCCCCCGCCCTGAGCGAGGATTTCCAGATAGGACGATCGACCGGCGCGCATGTAGAGCTCGTTTTCTCGTGAGCCGGCGAAGACCAGATGAGTGTGACAATCGACAAAACCCGGCACGATGATGGATGTCGAACAGTCAAGCCGTTCGGGTACGAGTCGCTTTTCTGCAGCCAATCGTTCACATTCTGCCAACGGTGCAACCGCTGCGATGCGCTCGCCTTCCACCAAAATGGACAGTCTGCCGCGTTCCTGCGCTACAGCGAAAATTTCCCGTGCATCGACCAGCAACAATCCGGACATAAAAAACCCTTTCTGCTGATCAAGCGTCAAATTGGTTGAGCATGATGGACTTGTCGCGGGCGATTTGCTGCGCTTTTTCGTAACCTGCATCGGCATGGCGGGCGATGCCCAGGCCGGGATCGACGGTCAGCACCCGCTGCAAGCGTTCATCGCGTTCACGGGTTCCGTCGGCGACGATGACCATGCCGGCATGCAAAGAGTAGCCGATCCCGACTCCGCCGCCGTGGTGAAAGCTCACCCAACTGGCGCCGTTTACGGCATTGAGGGCAAAATTCAGCAACGGCCAATCGGCGATCGCATCGCTGCCGTCCATCATGTCCTCGGTTTCCCGGTTGGGCGAGGCGACCGAGCCGCAATCGAGGTGATCGCGGCCGATGACCACCGGCGCTTTGACTTCGCCGCTGCGCACCAGCGCATTCATCGCCAGAGCAAACTCAGCCCGCTCGCCATAGCCCAACCAGCAGACACGCGCCGGCAGTCCGAGATGCGGAATGCGTTGATCGGCCAGGCGAATCCACCGCCCCAACGCTTCATTGTGCGGAAACATTTCGAGCACCAGTCGATCGAGGCGACGGATATCGGCAGGATCGCCCGAGAGCGCTGCCCAGCGGAACGGCCCACGACCTTCGCAAAAGAGCGGCCGGACATAGGCAGGCACAAATCCGGGGTATTTCCAACGGCCGTCTTTTTCACGCATCTCGACACCCGCCAGTTCTGCCTGCGCGCGCAGATTGTTGCCATAGTCAAAGGCCACGGCGCCGCGTTTTTGCATCTCCAGAATGGCGCCGGCGTGTTCAGCAATCGTCTCGAGAGCGCGTTTTTTATAGGCAACCGGGTCTTTCTCGCGCATCGCATCGAGTTCGGCCAGATCGCCGATGGGCACATAGTCCAGCAAGCTGTGTGCTGAGGTTTGATCGGTGACAATGTCCGGAACCACATCCATTTGCACCAATTGCGGGAAAACGACTCCGGCATTGCCGAAAAGGCCGATGGAGAGCGCCTGTCCGGCAGCTTGGGCCTCTTTCGCCCACCTGACCGCTTGTTCAACATCCGCGGTCATGCGATCGCAATAGCCCTCTTTGACCTTGCGCTCGATGCGCTCCGGCCGCACCTCCACATCGATGATCACCGCCTCGTTCATGGTAGCCGCCAAAGGCTGAGCTCCTGACATACCGCCCATGCCGGCGGTCAGAATCAACTTGCCGCGCAGGGAATCGGCATTGAAGTGCTGGCGTCCGGCGGCGGCAAAAGACTCGTATGTGCCCTGAATGATTCCCTGGGTGGCGATATAGATCCAGCTGCCGGCGGTCATCTGGCCATAGAGGATCAGCCCCAGAGCATCGTAACGGTCAAAATTCTCCTGCGTCGCCCAATACGGCACGATATTGGAATTGGCAATGATCACCCGCGGAGCCTGCGGATGCGTGGGCGCGATATAGACCGGTTTGCCCGATTGCACACACAGGGTATGCCGATCATCCAGCTGCCGGAGAATATCGACGATCTGCCGATAGGCGCGCCAGTTGCGGACTGCTCGTCCGCTGCCGCCGTAGACGATCAGTTCCCCTGGATCCAGAGCAACCTGGGGATCGAGATTGTTCATCAACATGCGCATGGCTGCTTCGGTGTCCCAGTTGCGGCATGTCATGGCAACACCGCGCGGTGCAGAGATTGGTTCATTGGGTCGGTCTTCATAGAACATCGGCCGAGTCATAAATGAACTCCTGTATAATCAGCTGATTATGATTTACCTTTTTTGGTCGAAAGTGGATTCCACTTTTTTGACAGCCTCTTCGGTGATCTGATCGACGATCTGCCAGGCTTCTTCCGCAGCGGCCAAAAGATCCTGGCGCAACTTCAGATCATCCAGTCCCGATAAATTGATACGCACGTTGAAATAAGCACCTTTAGCCGCCGTACGAATGGAGAGCGCGCCGACGCCGGCGTCGCTGATCGAATTGACATTGCCTTGCTCCACTGCCGCACGGGCCAAAGCTGCAGCCTGAACACAGCGCTGCAGCACCTGCAGCGGCACCAGGGTCGCCTGGCGGGTCGCTGTCTGGATAGCCTGATCGCGTACGGCCTTTTGCTCGTCGTTTTTCTTCGGCAGTCGCCAGGCGGCCATCACCTGTTTAAAAGCCTCGGTATCCCGATCGACATCGTCGAGAAACGCCTGTTTTAGCAGTTGAGCTTGTTCGCCGATCTCCAGCATTTGATCGGTCACGGCTTCGTAGCCTTTTTTCCCATGCGTCAAGGCAACCGCCATCGACGCCAGAGCGCTGCCGAGCGCCCCGCACAGAGCCGCGACACTGCCACCTCCCGGCGCCGGCGAGGCGGTCGACAGCAAGTCGACAAAAGCATCGACGCGCATCGACACCAGGGGCGATTGACGGCGGATGCGATATTCGATGATCTTTTCTTCGGGTTTGAATGGGTAGAGATCGTCAAGTCCCAAAGAAAGAACCGCAATATGGATGAGTTCCGATTCCGGCACACCAGCTGTTTTGCCTTGCTTTGTCAAATAATGGCGTCCGGCAGCCAAAACCGCCTGCAGCGGGATCAATCCCACCAGTTCACTGCCGGTAACCCGCACTCCCCTCTCTTCCGCCAGACGGCAGCATTCATCAAAAACCAGATGCAGCGGCGATACTTTGTAGTTGATCAGATTGATGGATATCTGGGCGCGGCCAAAATCATCCATATACCATCCCACCGCTTTGACAGCCGGAAAGATCCCTGGTTCATAGATAATCTCGCCTTTTTCATCCCGCAGGATGTTGTTGTCGCTGTCGCGCTTTGCTCTGCCGCGTTCGCGGATGGCAAAGGCAATGTCGCGCGCGATTGCTTCATCGCGAGTGTTGAGGTTGATGTTGTAAGCGATGAGAAATTCGCGCGCACCGATCACCACCGCACCTGAACGCGGATTGAATATCCCAACTCCAAAATCGGGCTGCCAATCGGGATGTTGCAGCTTTTCCGCCAGGCCTTCATATTCACCCTCGCGGATGGTGGCCAGATTTTTTCGCTCTTCGCGCGAAGCGGCAAATTCATAGAGATAGACTGGAATAACGAGTTGGTTCCCGACGCGCCGGCCTAGCTTTACCGCCAAATCCACACACTCATCCATGGTAACGTCAGAAACCGGGATAAAAGGACAGACATCAGTCGCCCCCAGACGAGCGTGCGCGCCGTGGTGTTTGCTCATATCGATCACCTGAGCGGCTTTTTGTATCCCCTGAAAGGCAGCCTCCAATACCGCTTCCGGGGGACCGACGAACGTCATGACGGTGCGATTCGTGTCTTTGCCCGGATCGACATCCAACAACGCCACTCCATCGACATCGCGTATCGCCGCAGCGATCGCTTCGATCTTGTTGGTGTCGCGTCCTTCACTGAAATTCGGCACACATTCAATCAGTTTCATTTCAAGCCTTTCCTGTAAAGCCTTTTTCGGTTACGAGCTGTAGCATGTTTTGTAACGCGGTCTCTCGATCGCGTTCGGGCAAGCTCTAACCAACTCCGGCTGCAGCTGATAGGAAAAACGAGCGAACATCAGCAGGATCTAGCAAGAATGCTGAAGAGCAAGACTCGCAAGTTTAACAAGAAAATGATAAAGATTCAAGAGATTTGCACCAGGCAGATGGGCGAATGCCGCACGCCTATATCAAAGGCCGCAGAACCGACGAAGAGAAAATGCAAAAATTTGGTTAGCTTTGTTTCTTTTTGGAGCGGCTTTTGGACTTGTCTCGATCTGCGGATGGCGGCAAAACCCGTTTTCGCCAGGTATGCACCCCGACGATGTCATGGTCATAGCTGTGGTCATTGGTGTACTTGACCACCAGCCAGTAGCCGATGCTCATCGCCAACACAATCGCAGCGATCGCCAGACCATATTCATAGCTGATCTCGGTGAAATCGACGATAATCACCTTGCGGGCAATCGCCATCATTGCAGTAGCCATGACGATTTTGACGTGAATCACGTCTTCGCGCAGATAGATACTGATGTTGACAAAAATTTCGATGGCGATCAGAATCGCCATGAAGGCACCAAAAGTGGCCAGGATATCATTGATCGTTAAAAACAAAAAAGGCGGATCGACCAGTTTGTGGTACAACAAACGGCCGACATCCAGCACTCCCAGACAGATCACCACCGTCATCAGAACAGCCAGGATGCGCACAGTAAATCTGATAATTGTCCGCAGGTAAATAATTAAAGGTTCGTTCGGGTTGTACAGATCATCCATCAGTAGTCTCCTCGGAGTTCATTGCAGCCGCAGGCAACCCTGCAAACTGCGACAATGCGATTAAGTTCAATTCACCCTTATCAACGCCTGCGAAGGTTTGTGTTATTCCGTTTTTTCATGCCTGATGTTGTTCGAATACAATTCATTGAGGTGTCTGTCGCACCACATTGGTTTTGGCTTTTTGCCAACACAGCAGTCATATTTAAACAGAATTCCACCTTGCCGCAGGCAGAACAAAAATGTATATTGTTCATATCAGCAACAGTGAAAACTAAGCTCATCTATTTGACTACAACGGTTTGCCGGTGTTTTAGCAATCGGTCTGGCAAACGCGAATTAGCCGCATGAATGAAAGGAACTGTCGATGAAAACCGCTTTTACCGCCATCGTTCTGGTCCTCATGTCGACTTGTCTCCTCTTGTCAGCGCCCGGCGATGTTCTTTTGGAGCTGCCAGCACCCGGCAAGTTCTGTTCAGGGTTGGCCTGGGACGGCCAGGCATTGTGGAGCGCAGATGATAAAACCGATTCGCTTTATCGGCTCGATCCAAAATCCGGCACAGTTTTGCGTCGTCTCGCTTCGCCAGGCCATTGGCCGCGCGGATTGGCCTGGGACGGCCGCTATCTGTGGGTGGCAGATCGGGGCGAGAAAAAGATCTTTCAGGTCAATCCGGAAAACGGCTGGATCGTGCGGACCATCGATGCACCTGCTTCCAGCCCAAGCGGACTGTGCTGGGACGGTTCCTGGCTCTGGTTGAGCGATGAAGGGGGCAAGCAGATCTATCGCCTCGATCCACAGGACGGCACGGCGGTGCAAAAATTCGCCGCACCCGGCAACTCTCCCCAGGACCTGGCATTCGACGGCCTCTATCTCTGGTGTGCCGACCGGCTGGAAGACGAGATCACCATGATCGAACCCAGCAACGGGGAGGTTATCCTGATTTGCAGCTCGCCTGGTCCTTATCCGCGCGGATTGACATGGGATGGGCAAACGCTGTGGAACGTTGATTATCAGACCGATCGCCTCTATCGCCTCAAAAGGCAGGACGATGAACGGTTCCGCCTTGGTGAAAAGAGCAAAAAGCGGGTGACGCTTACCCACCAGGTGCATATCGCCGGCAGCGGTGCCTTGTTGCAGCTGGAGGTCGCGGTCGCCATGCCGAAAAATCGGCCGGGACAACTGATCGAAAGATGGGAATCGATTCCCTCCCCCACCCAAAGAATCAACGACCGCTGGCAACAGCCTTTTATCCAATTTTCTACCCGCGGACCGGTCTTTCATCGCACTCTGGAGACGGTGGTGCGCTTTGATGTCGAGCTCGCCGCCATCCGTTATTTCATCTTTCCGGACCGCTGCGGCACGCTCGCCGACATCCCCGACTCGGTCCGCCAGCGCTGGCTGGCCGACGGCAGCAAATACGACTTGAACAACGAATTTATGCGTGAAACCGCACGGCGAGTCGTGGGCTCGGAGACGAATCCCTATTGGATTGCGCGCCGGATATTCGATCATGTTCGCCAGACGCTGGAGTACAAACTTGAAGGGGGCTGGAACAGCGCTCCGGTAGTGCTGGACCGCGGCACCGGATCGTGTTCGGAATACACCTTCAGCTTTGTCGCCTTGTGTCGGGCTGCCGGGCTGCCGGCACGTTATGTCGGTGCGATCGTGGTGCGCGGCGATGACGCCAGTATGGACGATGTCTATCACCGCTGGCCGGAAGTCTTTCTGCCGAATTATGGCTGGATACCAATCGATCCGCAAGGAGGCGATAAAGAGTCGCCGCGGGCGCAGGCGCTCAATATCGGCAACCTGGCCAATCGTTTCCTGATCACCACCGAAGGCGGCGGCGACTCGGAAGTGCTCGGCTGGAGTTACAATATTGCGGAAAAAATCGTCAGCGAGCCGCAGGCGATGATCACGGTCGAGCACTTTGCGGAATGGGAGCCGCTGCCCGATCGATGAGAAGAAAAGATCACAATACACAGCATTCCGTCCCGAGGGCCGAGCCGGCTCGCCGGGCCCAAATAAAAGTTAGATTTTTCTTGCTTTTATAACGACAAACCGGTTACTTTACAGTTGGGTTCTGTAGCCTTTCGCAGAATTCTTGCGGGGATTCCTCCAAAGCCGCAGTTTATGCCAACGGCCTGTAAAGGAACAAATGTGTCGACCGTCTCCAAATACCATTGCCTTTATCATGGCATCACATTCGTGAAATTGATGTTCTCCGCTACCACTCATACAAATGACAAAAGCTGCGATCAGATTTTCTTTTTTGTTTTGAATGACACCACCATTAACTCGTGTCAAGTTGCATTCATTCATGCAATTTGCTTCTGGCATCCTGTTTAAAGACCGGGCAGTGCTCTGCATGGAGGTATCAAGTCATGGCTGACGCGAATAAAATAAATCCAAAATGGCATAAAGAACAGGTCGAAAAATACCTGCAGCTGAAACCGGTCTACGATCGCTACGCCGAGATTCTGATCCAGATTCTGACTGCTGCAGGTGATCTCTACGCACCCCTGGCCATCGTGCAGGCGCGCGCCAAATCGGTGTCGAGTTTTGCCGAAAAGGCGGTTCGCAAAGCGAACAAATACCAAAATCCAGTCGAGCAGATCACCGATCTCTGCGGCGCCAGGATTATCGTTCACTTTCAGGAACAGGTCGATTGGATCTGTCGGCTGATCCGCAAGGAATTCGACATCGACGAGGCCAACAGCCTGGATGTGCGCTCGCGCTTGAACGTGGCTGAGTTCGGCTACCTGTCGATTCACTATATCGTCACGCCCAAAAAGAAAGAAATCCTGGGGGTTAAGATTCCCGACGAACTCAAGGATAAAAAAGCCGAAATCCAGATCCGCACCCTCTTGCAGCATGCCTGGGCGGATATCAGCCATGACCGCATGTATAAAAGTACGATTCAGGTACCCGATAGATGGCGACGTGAATGCGCCAGATTGGCAGCGATCATGGAAAACTCGGATCAATCGTTCGCCAGCATGGCCCAGATTCTGGATGCCTATGCACATAATTTTGCCGCCAAAATGAGCCAAGAGCAGCTTAAAAAAGAAACCGAACTGCTGAAAACCATCCTCGAGAATGAAACGGTTAAAAAGAACAAGCCGCGTATTGCCCTGCGCCTCGCTCAGGTCCACAAAGCCGAATGTGAGTGGCAGAAGGTCATCGACGTCCTTTCTCCATATATCGCCACGAAATGCGAGTGGCACGACCCGATCCAGATCGAGCTGGGACATGCAATGTGCCGGCTCAACCGTCAGACACCTGCCAGCGCCGCCTACCAACAAGGTCAGAAATACCTGCAAAGCGTTGCCAAACCGGATGCACCGATGACCTTGACCTTGAGCGATCCCGATTTGGATGAGATCAATCAGCGCAAGTGCCGGGCGCGGGCATTCTATCTTTTGGGCTATTCCTACACCCGACGCAGAAATGACATCAATTCTGCCTATTCTTGTTTCACCAAAGCCTATCAATTGGAGCCGAAGAATCCCTATTATTTCACGGTCTTTCTGGAATACGAAATTGCGCATCACCGGAACCAGGCGAATCTTGATCTGGTGCTGCCTGCCGTTCTCAGCGCTATCGACCGTTGCCGTGAACACATTTGCATGGAATTGGAACTGCCCAAAGCCTATTTCGTGCTGGGGAAATTGTTCCTGCTCTTGAAAGACACGCAAAAAAGTATCAGCGCTTATGCCAAAGCCATCGATCTGTGCATCAGCAAACAAGTCGTCTGTAAAGAAGAAACCTTCGACAACGAGTTCGAATCTCTCAAGCGCCTGCAACCGATTATTGTAAAAGACGACGAGTGCAATTTAGCAATCGTGACAAACATGTTGCATCTGGCAAAGTATTTGGTATTTGGGGACAGGAATTCGCAGAAGCACCTCGAGAAGGTGGTCAAACGCTCGGCCCGTTTTTCCCAACCGGTAGCCATCATCGCCGGAGGGGCAGAGGAAATGGACAAGACGAAATTTCCGCTATACAGCGGCTTTCTGCTAGAAGCATTGAAAACCTTTCAGGGGACGATTCTCGCCGGCGGAACCACTTCGGGCATTCCAGGGCTGGTAGGCATCAACACCCAATTGGCCAGACACGGGGGAAATGGTCATTACAAACTCATTGGCTATGTCCCGCATAAATTGCCAAAAGGCATAAAAAAAGACCGCAACTATGACGAGTTGATCGACACAAAAAATCAAAATTTCGGCATCCTCGATTTGCTGCAATACTGGATCGATCTGGTCATGAACGGAATTGATCCCGCCAAAGTTATCGTTCTTGGCATCAACGGCGGCCTCATCGCCGAGATGGAGTACAAATTTGCGCTGATGAGTGGCGCCACAGTCGGCTTGATCGAATCCAGCGGACGCGCAGCATCCGGTCTGCTGATGGACAGCGATTGGAAAGACCACAAGCATTTGCTCGTTCTGCCGGAGGAAGCGGAGACGATCTGGGCGTTTTTGAACCAGAAAAAACCCTCCAGCCTGCCTCCTGAGGAGATCGAAAAGGCTGCGCCCAAAGTCCATGAATACTATCGCCAGGAAAGATTTCTATTGGGTACAACCGATGACCCTTCTCTGCTGCCATGGGAGAGTCTGCCCGATCATTTTAAACAATCCAATCTGCAACAGGTCGCTTTCATCGAGCACATCCTTAAGCAGAGCGGGTATGCGCTCCGGATTAAACAGGGTGGCGGTTTGACCAAATTTTTAGAACCAAAGCTTTCGGACATGGCCAAACGGGAACACGCAAGATGGAACATCGAACGCCTCAGCAGGGGGTGGCGCTATGGTCCGATAAAGGACAGCAAGAATAAAATCAGCCCCTATCTTGTACCCTGGAACGAACTGCCTAAAGATATCAAACAGTATGACATTGAAGCGATCCAAAAGTATCCGAAAATATTGGCTGATGCCGGATATGAAATCTATGAAATACATGAAAAAGTGTAATAAACACCGGAGACAAGAATGGTCCACACTCCGATGTCGGCAGTCCGAGCGATCATTGTCAACGACAAGAACGAGCTCCTCTTTCTCCGCCGGGCCAATACCGCTTATATGAGCGGGTATTGGTGCCTGCCCGGCGGCAAGGTCGACTATAACCGCACTCTGGCAGAAGCGGTAAAAAATGAAATCAAAGAAGAGACTGCACTGATCTGTACCCATCAGGCTTTTTTGTTCTATTGGGAGACCTTGCCGGGTCCGCAATGGGATACCCATTGCATCAGTTTTGTCTTCCATTGCCAAACCAAAGGGCAAGTCCGATTGAACGAAGAATCCGATGCCTATATCTGGGCTGGCGAAAACCAGATCGATCGACTGCCATGGGCTTTCGAAACCGACAAAATCGCAGTAAAATATTGGCGCCATTTTCAGCAGCAAAAGACAAGAAAATAGAGCCTGCGCGAACAAGCGCCGCTTTTCTGAAAAACCTCCAACAGCAGGCTGTCTTCATGGACATCTGAGAGCAGAGATGTTCTGAGCGTTCCTTTTGCAATCCCAGGAGAAAACCATGCTGAGCTGGACAATCCGGTTCTGGAAACACGCTCTGATGCTGATCACCCTGTCCTGCGCTTTTGTTTGCTTTCTCTCTTCCGACCTGATCACAGCTAACGGCATTGCCAGAGTTCTGCAAGCATTTTATTTTTCTCTGGGAATTTTCATTCTCGCAGGATTTGATATCGGGTTTCCAGCGAATACATCCTCCCTGCCGAACCTCCTTTTATGGATTTGCTATTTTCTCGCCCCGCTGCTGACTGCCAGTTTTGTCTATTCGTTTGTCCAGGAAAAGTTGTTAAAAAAACTCAATCCTCATTATAAAAATCACACAGTAATCTGCGGATTTGGCAAAAGCGGCAAGCTCGTGTACGAACTGGCCAGAGCCCATTACCCCAAAAAACACAAAATTGTGGTCATCGAATGCAATCCGGACAATCTTTACCGCACCGAACTCAGCAAAAAACCGACTGTGTGGTGGATCTGCGGGAATTTTACCGATGAATTGGTTTTGAAAAAAGCTCGGGGCAAGTACGCCAGTGAAATCATCATCACCACCAACCATGACTTTGCCAATCTCAAGGCGATTTTTACCATGAAATCTATGCTTGATCCGCAGCATCCACTGCGCATCTTTTGTCATATCGGCGATCCCAAGCTGCATTCCGCCTTTAAGAACACCTTGCGGGACAAAGAACTGAGCAGCAGAGTCAAATTTTTCAACGCCTACGATGTTGTGACGCGGCGGTTGGCAGCAAACTGGCTGCAAAATCCCCCCGGCGATCAGCGACCCAGGTCATTCATCCTGGTCGGACTGGGACGCTTCGGCCGGCTCTTGTTGCAGAACATCCTGACCGACTCATCTCTGACCGGGCAGGATGAAATCGCCATTGTCACCCTCAATCCTTCCTACGATGTGCAAAGATTAAAGTACCACTGGCCAAGGGGATTGAACCCAAAGCCCCGGATTCTCGAGCCGATCATCGACACGATTCAGAATCCATCGGTTTGGCAGCGCTTGAACCAACAATTCAAGGGGAATGATAAAAATCTGTTCGTAATCCTCTGCCGCGACGACGATATCGCCAACCTGGAAACCGCCATCTCATTGAAAACCGGCCCCGTCTCTCCCCTGCGGCAATCCACCATCGTGTGTCGAATTTTCAGCAAAACCGTAAAAGCGATGAGCGACAGCCTTGAGAAAAGAATAACCGAAAATGAACAGCGAGATATCCGTTTTTTCCCCTTCCAGGACGAGCTGAAAGAAGCGCTGCGGGAGGAAATATTTGAGAAATGACAATTGAAACGCGCACAATCCGCATGTAGTACCGCCTTTAGGCGGGCTCTTGAAACGCGCACAATCCGCATGTAGTACCGCCTTTAGGCGGGCTCTGGCGGAATTGGAAAAGAGCAAAAGCCCGGCTAAAGCCGGTACTACATACGAATCCCGTACGTTGTACCGCCTTCAGGCGGGCTCTGGATCTTTTTGATAAATCAAAATAATAAAAAGGGGAAAATAAATGTCCACTGCCCAACTCTGGTATTCCCGTCCTGTATTTATCACCTCCACCTTTCGCGATATGGACGCTGAACGCGACTATCTGCGCACCGTGGTCTTTCCCGAACTGGAGGAACGCCTCAAAGAACGGCGCCATCTGCTCGAGCCCATCGACCTGCGCTGGGGCGTGGAAACCGTGAGCATCGATAAAGAGCAGTCAAAAGAACTGCTGGTGCTCAAGGTCTGTCTGGGCGAAATCGAACGAAGCCGGCCTTTTCTCATCGCCCTGATCGGCGACCGCTACGGCTGGATTCCGCCTCAGGAACGAATGGCCGCCGCGGCAAAAGAGGCGGGTTTCAAAGGCGATTTGAGCGAAAAAAGCATCACCGCCCTGGAGATCGAATACGGTATCCTGGAGATGCCCGGCCAGCGCCGGCGCAGCTTTTTCTATTTTCGCCGGCCCTTGCCCTACGATTCCATGCCACCAGAAATCGCGGCGACCTATAGCGACCGCCACAGTCCCTTGCCTGGCGGCGAGGAATCGCATCAGCGGCTCCAGGCGCTCAAGGATCGCATTCGAAAGGACCGGCAGCTCAAATGCCGGGTGCGCGACTATACCGCCCAATGGGACGAGCAAAAGCTGCAGGTCACCGGACTTGAGGAGTGGGGCCAAATGGTGCTGGAGGATCTGTGGCGCGACCTGGAAGAAGAGACGCGCGCTTTTCTGCACGCCCCGACCCCGAGCTGGCAGAAGCAGGAACGCTGGGCATTGGAAGAGTTTGTCCACAACCGCAGCCGCAGCTTTGTCGGCCGGCAGGAAATCACCGAAGAACTCGTGCAGCATGGTCTGTCTGCCGATGATGCCGAAGGCACCAAATTGCTTTGCCTCAGCGGCGAACCGGGCTCGGGCAAGAGCGCCCTCTTTAGCCATCTCTACCTGCAGCTGCAAAAACAGGATGTCTTGCTGCTCGCCAACGCCGCAGGCATCAGCCTGCGCTCGGCTGAGGTCGATGCTATCCTGCAGCGCTGGATCGAAGAGCTGGCCCAATTCCTCAAGATCGCTTCTCCTCTGCCGGAAAAGCCAACACCGGATGATCTGGCCGAACAGTTTACTCTTTTACTTGGCCGCGCCACAGCAAAGAAACGCGTGGTCGTCCTTTTGGATGCCCTCAACCAACTCGAGCAAACACCGCGGGCGCGGCGGCTAACCTGGCTGCCCAGACTCTGGCCGCCGAACACCCGCCTCATCGCCACCGCCCTGCCGGGTGAAGAGATCGAAGCCCTGTGCAGCCTGCCAGACGCTGGGCGAAAGACCATGCCGCCCCTGCAGCAGGCCGAAGCGCGCAATATCATCGACACCATCTGCCGCCGCTACCACCGCACCCTCCACCCGCAGGTTGCGGAGGTGCTGCTGCAAAAGAAAACCGATGATGGCAAACAATCCTGCGGCAATCCGTTGTGGCTGGAACTGGCGGTGGAGGAACTCAATCTGCTCGATGCCGACGATTTCAGCCGCGCCGAACGCGAATACAGCGGCAGCCCGGAGGAACGGCTGCACCGTTTGCTGCTCGATACGGCGGCAAGTCTGCCTTCTACGGTGGATAAGCTGTACGGCTGGATGCTGCAGCGCGCCGAAGAGGTGCAAGGCGCTGGCTGGTGCCGGGGATTGAGCGCGGCCATCGCCCTGAGCCGCAGCGGCTGGCGGGAGAGCGACTTGCGCGAACTGGTGCCGCTTTTTAGCGACGAGCCGTGGGACGACCTCCGCTTTGCCGTGCTGCGCCGCACTTTTCGCGCCCACCTGGTGCGGCGAGGCACGCTGGCGCAATACGATTTCTTTCACCAGCAGATGCGCCTGGCCGTCGAACAGCGCTATCTGGCCGATCCCGAGCAGGTCAAAGATCAACACAATCGAATCGCCGGCTACCTGGCAACTCTGGCGCCAACAGACGTGCTGCGCCAGAACGAACGCATGGTTCATCTCATTGCGGCCGACAATTCCTCGGCAGCGGCGCGCTATTATGCCGCAGACCTGCAGGAGGATGAATTGGCCGGCGCGACCCGGGCCCTGGCCGGCTATGTCCTCGAACAGATCGGCCAAGAGCCCAATCCGGTGCTCAGCTGGATTTTAGGGTGGCTGGATGACGAGGATCTAACCGACGACCAAAAAGCGATGATCAGCCGTCATTTCAACTTTAACTTGAATGAAGCGCTGGAGAATCGAGCGCCGCTGGACACGCGCAAAGAGCTGCTGCAGGCCGGGCGAAATGTATTTGAAAAACTGGCGGCGGCTGACCCATCGAACAGCTCTTGGCAGAGAGACCTCTCCGTAAGCTTCAACAAGGTCGGCGATGTCTTCAGAGCCCAGGGGGACCTCGGACAGGCTCTAAAGGCCTATCAAAATTCGCATTCGATCTTTGAAAAACTGGCGGCGGCTGACCCATCGAACACAGAGTGGCAGAGAGACCTCTCCGTAAGCTTCATAAAAATAGGCGATGTCTTA
>JAKQNP010000055.1 GCA_029565675.1 bacterium | reverse complement strand
TGTGGCCGATAAAAAATAGGACCAAAAATCAATGCCGGAATTTTCGCGGTAGCCGTCGCTGAGAATGCGGGAAAAGCGGCCGCTTATGGAATAGGTGTTGTCGATCAGGCCTGAACTCATGGAAAATGAGGTTCTGCGGGTGCCGTAGCTGCCGATCGACAATTTGGCGGTAATGCCCTTTTGGTTGATCTGATTGGCGGTGATCAGGTTGACCGAGCCGCCAAAAGCGGAAATACCGAACAGAGAATTGGAAACGCCGCGTTGAATCTGAATGTCCGCAATACTTTCTGCCAGATCGGGCATATCCACCCAATAGACCTGATGATCCTCAGGGTCGTTGAGAGGGATGCCGTTGATCATCACTCCCACCCGGCTTTGGTCAAAGCCTCTTACCTTAAGGGTGCTGTAGCCAAAGCCGGTGCCTGCGTCTGAATAGGCATAGACATTCGGCAGTTCTGCGACCAGCATGGGAATGTCCTGCCCATAGTAAGCCTGGCGAATCTGTTTCTGATTCATTGAAGAAAACGCCACCGGTGTTTCTCTTTCGACTGCCCGGGTGGCAGTGATCGTGATTTGTTGGCCGGGCAGGGAAGTGAGCACAAGGGCAATTTCAAGCGGTGATTCTGTTGTCGGGATGATTATCCGTCTTTTGTAGACTTCATAGCCGATATAGCTGACGCTCAATACCAAAGGGCCAGACGGTATATCGGCAAACGAGAACTCGCCCTGGCGATTTGTACTGGTGCCGATACCCAGGTTTTCCAGCATCACATTGGCGCCAGCCAATTCCTGCCCATTGCTTTTGTCGATCACTTTGCCAGCCAACTCCGTCGTTGATTTTGCGGCGGCCTGGCAGAACAACAGGATCAGCGCGACGGTAGGAAGCCATTTGACCATCGCCACCTCCTCTAGGGTTGTACCTCCTGATCCGAGATCCCTTTCAGCAAAAAAAAAGCCGTTTCGATAAGGAAACGGCTCGTCGACAATCGAATGGAAACAATCAACAAACCGTTTCCTGCGCTGGTATGATCCAGATCAGGTTCAAAGGGTATGCTCTCAGCTCCGAATCCTGTACAGACGTCGAAATCGTTTTAGCCGCAACACAGGGAGTCGGAACACCCCTACGGGTTTTCTAAAAGTAAAAAGAACGGCGAAAAAATGCAAGCGAAAACAAGTTTACAAAAGCTCGCGGGCTTTTTGCGCCACATTCTCAGCGGTCAGGCCAAACTCTTGATAGATTTTTTGATAAGGAGCGCTGACTCCGAAAAAGTCTACGCCAAGAAAAACTCCGTGATCACCAATCCATTCATGCCAACCTTGAGAGACCGCCGCCTCAACCGCCAATCGTTTTTGCGCTTTTGCCGGCAGCACAGCCTCGCGGTACTTTGCGTCTTGGCGACGAAAAATTTCCCAACTGGGCATACTGACCACACGCACGGCAATGTTTTCATTCTGCAGCATTTTTTTTGCTTCCAGAAGCAACGCGACTTCTGATCCGCTGCCGATCAAAACAATTTGGGGGAAATCGCCATTTTCTTTTGCCAGGATATAGGCTCCTTTAAGAGTCTCTTTGGCAGGAGCGCACTGAGTGCGGTCGATGATCGGCAGATCTTGCCGTGTCAGCACCAAAACGGTCGGTCCGTCCAGTCGCTGCAGCGCGGCTTGCCAGGCATAAGCGGTTTCGTTGGCATCTGCAGGGCGGATGATGGTCAGATTGGGTATTGAGCGCAGCGCTGCCAGATGTTCAACCGGCTGGTGGGTCGGTCCATCCTCACCGACACCGATGGAATCGTGCGTCATCACATAGATCACAGGCAGATGCATCAAAGCCGACAAGCGCATGGCTGGTCGAGCATAGTCGGTAAAAACGAAAAAAGTGCTGGCAAAGGGTCGCACTCCGCCATGCAGGGCCAAACCATTGCATGCACCGGCCATCGCCAACTCGCGGATACCCCAGGCGATATTGCGGCCGACGCGATTGCTTTTGCTGAAATAATCGGAAGATTTGATCAGTGTTTTGGTCGAAGGGGAAAGATCCGCACTGCCGCCGATCAGCAGGGGAAGACGCTCAGCCAGTGCATTGAGCACCTGCCCGCCGGCACTGCGGGTGGCCACTGGTTTATGGCCTGTCGGCCAATTCGGCAAAGCAGAAAAAAGATCGGCAGGAAGCTCGCCCGCCATTGCCGACGAAAATTCTTTTGCCAGGTTTGGATGCGCCTTGCGGTACAGTGCAAAAAGGCGGTTCCATTCTGCTTCCGTTGCCTTGCCTTTTTCCAAACAGCTGTCTTTAAAGTGATCATAAACTTCCAACGGCACATGAAATTGGCTTTCCGGCGGCATGCCATAAAATTTCTTGGTCAGACGGATTTCCTCTTCTCCCAGCGGCGCACCGTGTGAAGCGGATGTGTCCTGCATATTGGGTGCACCAAATGCGATATGAGAGCGAATGATGATCAAGGACGGCCGGTCAGCCTCTCGGGTTGCCTCTTCGCAAGCCGCTTGCAATGCACCGAGATCATTGGCTTGTTCGCCCAGATCTTGGACATGCCAGTGATAAGCGGCAAAGCGCTTAGCAACATCGTCTGAATAGGCTAAATCGGTTCCCCCTTCAATGGTGATATGGTTGTCGTCATAAAAGACAGTCAATTTGCCAAGCCCAAGATGTCCGGCGAGCGAGGCGGCCTCATGCGATGCGCCTTCCATAAAATCACCGTCGCTGCAGATGGCAAAGGTGCGATGATCGACGAGCGAAAAACCGTCTCGGTTGAATTTTGCTGCCAGATGCGCTTCGGCAATGGCCATGCCGACTGCATTCAACAAACCCTGGCCAAGCGGGCCGGTTGTGGTCTCGATTCCGGGAGTCAACCCAACCTCCGGATGTCCCGGCGTGATGCTGTTCAACTGGCGAAACGCTTTCAAATCGTCGAGAGTCAATTTGTAACCGCAAAGGTGAAGTGTGGAATAGAGCAAAGTGGATGCGTGGCCTGCCGAAAGGACAATGCGGTCGCGATTGAACCAGCGCGGATTGGCTGGATTGTGCTGCAGGATGCGTGAATAAAGCACATACGCCAGCGGCGCCAGTGCCATGGGAGTGCCTGGATGACCAGAATTCGCTTTTTGTACGGCATCCATCGCCAGACCGCGTATGGTATGGACACACAGTTCATCGAGGGCAAGTTTTTGGGATGCACACATGGAAAAATCTCCCTTTATCAGTTTGTATGATGTTCTTTAACGCAACTCAAAAAGTCGGTATCTTTTTAGTTCTGCCAAAATTGTTGCTCGGAGACCATCGGCTGTAAGATTAACGAAAATCGCTATTAAAATCAAGATAAAGATTGATCAAGATCTGGACACCGAGTGCTAAAATCCAGATCCGTCACCGCGCACCGATTGCGAATGAAAACGACGTCCAGTATACGAAAATGTATGGCACTTGCAATTTTGTTATTCACCACCAAACTGGCCGTCGCAAGACAGGGCATGGATTGATGGCTGGACACAATGTAAGCTGATTTTACCGCTTTGGGAAAGAACAACACTGCACCTTTAGCAAAACAAACAGCAGACTAGTAGAGAAATTAATTTTGAAGATATATTGTAAATCTAATTAATATAGTCAGTTGCAGCGAACGTAATTTATTAAATACGTAATCTGGGTAAATTTGGTCGTGTCGGGCAGGGTCGAACGCATAAAAGGCATTCAACAAGTTGGAGCAAGATGGTTATGGCAGGTTTTGGCATGTTTGTTGTAATAGAGCAGAGTGTTCTGTTGAGCATGACCGGGTTGCATTGGGTGAAGATCCTCATTCGCAAGATTTCGGCCATCGGTCTGCAGGGTGCTGAGGGTCGGAAATGAGTGTGAAAGAGGGTCGGTGCGGGGTGGTCCTCCGTTGCGAACATGCAATCCACGTCTGAAGGGCTGTTGGGAAAATCCCGACGGCCCTTTTTTTGTTTGCGAAATCACCAGACCCGCAATACTGCCTCCAATGTTGTTGGCTCATGTTTTGTCCTTGTTTATTTTATATTCAGCGCCCAATTGATTAACATATTTAACTCCTGGCAAAATTCGCTTGATAGTTTATTGAAGAATGAGTAAAATAAGACTTGAATTATTTGCTCTACGATGATGAATCGGGCGCTGATGAAGGTCATTTGCGCACGGTCTTTTATCGAGCGAAGCGACAGCAGGAGTTGGCGATGAAACAAACGGTAGAAAAGGTGGTCCTTGCCTATTCCGGTGGTCTGGACACCTCGATTATCATTCCCTGGCTCAAGGAAAACTATGGTTGCGAAGTGATTGCTTTTGCTGCCGACCTGGGGCAGGGACAAGAGTTGGACGGCCTGGAAGAAAAAGCGATCAAGACCGGAGCAAGCAAATGTTATATTGAAGATCTGCGCAAACCTTTTGTCGAGGAATACATCTGGCCGGTTCTCAAGGCAGGCGCGATATATGAGAAACGCTATTTGCTGGGTACTTCTTTTGCACGCCCTTTGATTGCCAAGCGCCAGGTCGAGATTGCCGAAGCCGAAGGTGCCGACGCTGTTGCACATGGGTGCACAGGCAAAGGCAATGACCAGGTTCGTTTTGAATTGACCTATAAGGCTTTTAATCCCAAGATCAAGGTCATCGCGCCCTGGCGTGAATGGTCGATCCGTTCGCGCGAAGATGCAATTGCCTATGCGCAGGAGCGCAACATTCCGATCTCCGCCTCCAAGGAAAAGATCTACAGCAACGATCGCAATCTTTGGCACATCAGCCACGAAGGCGGCGATCTGGAAAATCCCTGGAATGAACCGCACGACAAGATGTATGTGATGACGCGATCACCTGAGGAGGCTCCGGATCATGCGACTTATGTTGAAATCGAATTCAAATCCGGCAGCCCTGTTGCTGTGGACGGCGAACGCATGGAAGCTGTACCCCTGTTGCAGAAACTCAATGCTGTTGCAGGGGAGAATGGTATAGGCCGAACGGATCTGGTAGAGAACCGGTTGGTTGGCATGAAGTCCCGCGGTGTTTATGAAACCCCGGGCGGCACCTTGTTGTTTCTTGCGCATCAAGAGTTGGAAAGCCTGGTTCTGGATCGCGACACCTTGCACTTAAAAGAGATGTTGGCCGTCAGGTATGCCGAGCTGGTCTATAACGGCCAATGGTTCACGCCGCTGCGCGAAGCCCTGGACACTTTTATCGAACACACCCAGCAGAACATGAGCGGAACCGTCCGGCTCAAGTTGTACAAAGGCAATTGTCAGACAGCCGGCCGGAAATCGCCCTATTCGCTATACCGGGAAGAACTGGCGACTTTTGGCAAAGAAGATATCTACGATCAGACTGATGCCAAGGGTTTCATCAATCTTTTTGGTTTGCCCCTCAAAGTGCGCGCTCTGGTCGAGATGGAATGGGGTCACAAGCCGCGGTATCGGGAGCCGGATTACAGCAAATTTAAACGGGATTGAGGTTGTCTCTCAATCCATTCGAGAGAGCATGAGCAAAACCATTTGGAGCGGTCGGTTCAGCAAGTCTGCCGACCAGCTGATGAAAGATTTCAGCGTTTCCCTGCCGTTTGACCGGCTGTTGTTCGATGCCGACATCCAGGTGAATCGGCAATGGGCCCGGTCGTTGCAAGAAGCGCAAGTCTATACTGCTGAGGAAGTGGAACAGGTCGAAAGAGAACTCGAGGCAATCGCGCTTGACTTTCACCGCGGCAACCTCGACTTTTCCCCGGATGATGAAGATATCCATTCTGCCACCGAGCGTTGGTTGACCGCTCGGCTTGGTGCGCTGGGGGAACGCATCCACACTGGCCGCAGCCGCAACGATCAGGTGGTCACCGATTTTAAAATTTATCTGCGCGAGAAGATACAAGACCTGCATAAACAGGTTGTCGGGTTGCAGACCGTTTTGCTGGAACGCGCCGAAGAACACGAAAATACGGTTATGCCAGGATACACGCATGTGCGCCAGGCGCAGCCCATCTCTTTTGCCCATTACTTGTTATCCTTCTTTTTTCAATTGCAGCGCGACGGCAATCGGATCACCGATTGGCGGACAAACCACAATATTTGTCCATTGGGTTCGGGCGCTCTGGCTGGTTCAGCTTTTGCAGTTGACCGCCAACGGCTGGCGCTGGCTCTCGGATTTGATTCCGCTTCCGACAACTCGATCGATGCAACAGGCGATCGAGATTTTGTTCTCGATTGCACCTCTCTTTGCGTGCAAATCATGCTCCATCTCAGCAGATTGTCCGAAGATTGGATCTACTGGTCTTCTGAAGCTTATGGTTTTCTGGCTATCGACCAGGCTTATGGTACAGGCAGCAGCATGATGCCGCAAAAAATGAATCCAGATTCCTTGGAGCTGATTCGCGGCAAAACCGCTCGGGTGATCGGCGCCCACTCCACTTTAATGAGCTTGATCAAGGGCATCCCTACCGCCTATGTGCGCGATTTGCAGGAGGATAAGGAGCCGGCTTTTGACGCTCTGCACCAAACCGAACTTTCTCTGCGCATTCTCGCAGGTGTGGTCAAAACCGCAGAAATTGATGTGCAGAGAATGCGGCTGGCGTTGCACCCATCGGTTTATGCCACTGACATGGCTGACTATCTGGTTCGCAAGCAAGTGCCGTTCCGCCAGGCGCATGAAATCGTCGGCAAAATTGTTGCCTGGTCTGAGGGCAATGACAAGCCGTTGGATCAGCTTTCGCTGGCCGAGTTTAAGCAATTTAACGCGAATTTTGCTGCAGATGTGCTCGATCTCTTCAAACCACACCACGCTTTGTCGCACCGCAACATCGCCGGTGGCACGGGTCCACAATCTGTGCGCCGACAAATAGAGAAAGCCAGGCAACTTTTAACATCCGTGGGTTAAGTCGGCAAGTTTGGCTTTGCTTTCCATGATTTAAAATCTTACCTTTTAAGCGTCAACATGGCCATCTGGCAGTCGCTCAATTGAATGCGGATGTTCATCATTTGCTCTTGCAAATGCATTTGAATGGCCTCGGTCTAGGTCAGCTTTCCTTTTGTGTTCTCGGAGCGTGGCTCCATCTGACTGATGCAAACAAAGGTGGCGGGACGTTGCGGTTTGGGCGACATCTCGTGTCATTTTCTTTTGGATAAATTTTTACCGCCAGGGATTGGACCACATCCATCTGTTAAAAGTACTATGGAGGGCGCTTCGCATGTCTCGCCGACAGCAGGTTATAAGGGCAATTGAGCGCACCGGCCCTGACTATGTACCGATTTTATTCTATAACCGGGATTTTGAAAAATCCGATCTCATCGTCATCGATGTGGTGCACCATTTTCAAGGTCCCGGCAAAAACCTGTCTGAGTATGGGTTTGTTTGGAAACGCGAAGATGAGACCATGGGGCAACCTGAAAAAGCTTTGATTGTGGATTGGCCTGATATGCAGGCTCTGGACTGGCCTGATCCTTACCGGGCGGATCGTTTTGCACAAGTGGCTGAAATTCAACAAAAGCTGGGTGACCGCTACTATGTGGCCAGTCTGGCCTTGACCGGTTTTACGATAATGACTTTTCTGCGCGGTTTTGCGCAGACTCTTGCCGATCTGGTTTTGGATCCTGACTCGCTTGCTTTGCTCGCGGCTCGAGTCTTTTCCTTCGAAAATGAAGTCATTCTCCAATGCCCCAAACACGGATTCCAAGCAGTGGCGTTCTATGATGATTGGGGCGATCAGAATCGGCTGCTCATTTCACCGGACCATTGGCGCTCTTTCTTCAAACCGCACTATGAAAAACAATTCCAACTGGTGCACCAGTGCGGCCTGCAGGTCTATTTTCACAGCTGTGGGTATATTATGGATATCATTCCTGATCTGATCGAGATCGGCGTCGATATGCTCAATTTAAGCCAACCCAATCTCTACGATATGGCAGAGGTTGGCCGCCGTTTTGGCGGTCAGGTTTGTTTTGTCTGCCCGGTAAGCTATCAAACCACTTCGATCAGCGGCACCCGGTCGGACATTTTTGCTGCCGTGGCCGATTTGATCGAACATCTAGGCAATTATCACGGGGGACTTATCGGCTACATCGAAGAATACCATTCGATTGGACTATCTGAAGAAAACTATCACCATTGTGTGGAAGCCTTTCAAACACTAGGGAATACTGCTTATCTATCTAGAGGTGGAACGCGATGAACAAGGTTGCTTTTCTGGAAGCCAAACCAGTTTGGCCGGTCGGACGTCAACTTGAGATGAACTGCCAGGTTGGATTCACTGCGGTTTTAAACTGCTCTGAAGCCATTCCGGCGATCATCAGGATCGCCGCTTCGAGCATCTATCGTCTGATGATCAATGGTGAGTTTGTTGGACACGGACCAGCACGCGGTCCGCATGGATATTATCGGATCGATGAATGGCCTATGGGTGTTTTCTTGCACCGCGGCCTCAACCTGATCGCTATCGAAGCGGTTGGGTATAACGTCAACAGCTACTATTTGCTCGATCAGCCCGCGTTCGTGCAGGCCGAGATTGTCTATGGCGACCGAATTCTCAACGCTACCGGCAAGGTCGATGCGTCGTTTACCGCTTACTTGTTGCCGGAAAGGGTGCAGAAGGTCCAGCGTTTCAGCTTTCAACGCCCTTTTTGCGAAGTCTATCGGCTCTCGCCAGGTTCAGACCGCTGGAAACGCGATATCGATTACTCTGGTGAACCAGTCGCGGTTGAAATCTGTGAGCAAAAAAATACGCTGTCGCGACGCGTGCCGTTGCCGGAATGGAATTGCCGGCAACCCCTATGGCAAACTGCAAACGGCAAAATGGTGCCGGCAACTGGTGAACCCAAAGCTTGGCGTGACCGATCGCTCACTCAAATAGGAGAATTGCTCAAAGGTTACACCACAGAAGAATTGGATGCGACTCCGATCCAGGATCTGGAAAAATTACAGAGCGTTTTCGACAAGGTACTTTTAACTCGGTTCGATGGGGAAAAGGCGATCGAGTTTTCAGCAGGTGAGTTTCGAATCATCGATTTTGCCACCAACTTGACCGGTTTTCTCGGAATAGAGGTTGTTCTCTCTGAACCAGGGCGCTTGTATTTGACTTTTGATGAAATCACCAAAGCTGATGGCGATATCGATTTCAATCGTTTGGATTGTGCCAATACGGTGATGCTCGATTGTCAACCCGGTCGATACAGCTTTGAAACTCTGGAACCTTATACTCTGCGCTATCTCAAGATTTTTCTGCTGTCGGGCAGCGGAAAAATCGAGCAACTCTATTTGCGCGAATATGTCAACACAGAATCCATAAAGAGCTGTTTTGCCTGCAGCGATCCCCAGACCAACTCTATCTTTGCCGCTGCCGCAGAGACGTTTCGGCAGAATGCTGTCGATATCTTTATGGATTGTCCGTCCCGCGAGCGAGCGGGTTGGCTGTGCGACAGTTTTTTTACCGCGCGCACAGCAAGGACTCTTACCGGCAACTGCGCTATTGAAACCAATCAATTCGAAAATTTTCTGTTGCCTGAAAAATTTCCCTATTTGCCGGAAGGCATGCTGCCGATGTGCTACCCCGCCGATCAACGCGATGGGCGGTTTATTCCACAGTGGGCCATGTGGTTCATCCTGCAATTGCGCGAATACCGGGAACGCGGTGGTGATCCAGAACTGATTCAAGCGCTTAAAAAACGGGTCTTGGCCCTGTTCGCCTATCTCGATCGGTTTCGCAACAGCGATGGCCTCCTCGAGCGCCTTGATAGCTGGAATTTTGTCGAATGGTCGATGGCCAACGAGTTCGTAATGGATGTCAACTATCCCACCAACATGCTGTTCACCGGTGTCCTGGAGGCCGCAGCTGAACTGTATGATATACCGGCGCTGGCTACGGAAGCCGCTAAATTGCGAAAGATCATCGCCACGCAATCCTATGATGGCGACTTTTTTGTCGATAATGGTGTTCGCAAAGGCGATGCCGTCGTTGCCACCCGCAATCGCTCTGAAGTCTGTCAATACTATGCTTTTTTCTTCCGCGTTGCTACGCCGGAATCGCACAAGAAACTATGGAATATTTTGGTAAACCGTTTCGGCCCCGAGCGCAAAAAGACCGGTTTGTTTCCCGATATCCATCCGGCCAATGCCTTTATCGGCCATATCATGCGAGTTGAGCTTTTGGCGCGTGCTGGATTGTGCAAACAATTGCACGAGGAAATAACCGGCTATTACGGTTTTATGGCGGAAAAAACCGGGACGCTCTGGGAATTTGACGACCTGCGGGCCAGCTGCAACCACGGATTTGCCTCGCATATCGCGCATGTCTATCTCCGCGATCTGTTGGGGATCGCCGAAATCGATTATCCCGGCCGTCGCATCGTGGTCAAATCCAGCGACGTCAAGCTCATGTGGTGCAAAGGCCGCATTCCGGTCAACAACAGCTGGCTGCAGGTCGAATGGCAGCGCAAGGATAACCGTCAGGAAATGCGCGTTGTTGTGCCGTTCGGCTTTCGTTTGGAGATCCAACCGGATAGCCATAATCTCCTACTTGTTCCGTGAACTGGTCGAGCACTGCACCCTTGAGTGATTAGCCCTATCGCAGAGCGATATGGAATGCTTTCACATTACAGCAGGAAACTTGTGCTTGTCTTTGCCGTAAAACTAACAAACATTAAGCGCGAGATCCCGCAATGGCTCCAACCAAAAAACAACAGGCGTTAATTTTTACGCTTTTTTTCTTGCCAACGGCAATCCTTGTTTTTGCGGTATCGATTTACAATTTTCATCGCCATATCAGCATTTCAACCGATGAAAATATTTTTGTTTCGTCACCAAGCCGCTTAACTGTCGTTAAAACCATTCCTGCACTCGCCCGATCTTTTGGCAAAGGCGAACAGGAATTCGTGATGCAACCGGATTCCGTGAGGCGAAGCGATTTTCTTCTCCAGCTCGATGGCAGGGCAGTGGGCAAGGAACAAGAGGTCCTGCAATATCTTGCCAGCCGTCCGGGTGCATTTATTGTCGAAATGGGCATTTTCCGGCCATCGGAACAAAAATATATCCGTTACCAGATCCGCAACAAGTCGATTCCACTCGATTTTCTCAAAACCATATCCGCCAGCGTTACTGTCGTCTCGATCGTAAAGGACGGCGCTTCGGATCGATCAGGCATGCAAGTCGGCGACGTCATTACCCGGATCAATGAGACCTCATTCAACAGCGCGCATGAAGCCGACCGGATTTTGCGCAGCAATCCAAGCGGTGCAACCATCTCTTATGAAATCATCCGACAAGGAAAGCCGCTGACTCTCAATGTGCAATTGGCGCGTTTCGGCACCCAGTTTGCAATTTTGGTCTTTGTCATCAGCGGTTGGCTGTGGATGATCTTTGGAGTCTTTTTGGCCTTAAAACGGCCCTGCGAAGCCGCTGCTCGACTTTTGGGAACGGCTTTTTTGCTCATGGGGCTGTTCATCTCTCTCAATATGATCCAGCGAATTTATGAAACACCATGGTTTTTCTATCTCCGCTTTTATTTGATGTATTCATCGCTTTTTCTGTCCGTGCCGCTATTTTTGCATGCAAAATTTTACTTTCCAAAAACACGGGATTTCTTGTCGCATTTGCATTGGCTGCCGTCGATTTATTATCTCATCAGCCTTGCAGGATTGATTGTTTTTTTCATCCACCACCGTTTCATGCTTTTTTTTCTCGTGCTTGCGATCCTGTTGATCCTGCAAAATGCGATGACATGGCGCTATCGCAAAACTGAAGCGCCGGAAAACAAACGAATCGTACGACCCATCTGGATCGCGACGGCACTGGCGGTGTCGATCATTTTAGGCCTCTTAATCGCGTTTGTTTTGACCCAAAACCAAGCGCAATCCGGATTGATCGGCATTCCTTTGCTGTTGGTCCCTGTTGCCTTTCTCTACACCATCGGCCGCTATCGATTGATGGATATTGATTTGCGCATTCGCCGCAATATCCAATATACCATCATATCGCTTCTGTGGTCAGTTGCGATTTTTATCGCACTGATCGCTGTGCTGAATCACTTGACCTCAGCCGAGTTCAATTTGCCGGCTATCAAAATTTCCGGCCCGTTCGTCCTCGTTTCTGATACACCAGTCGAAACCCCCGAAAGCCAAAACATGGAAAAGGGTTTTTTGATGTTTTTGGCGGTTGCGTTGACTTTTGCTTTCTACAAGATCGGTGTTTGGGGCCAGAAGGGATTGGACCAGAAATATTTCCGCACCAAGTATAATTATCGCCAGGCGACCTCGGAATTCTCCGAGGTTATCTCAACTCCACAGACCATTTCCGAGTTGGCAGAAACTCTGGTAAACAAACTGGCCGAGCTGATGCATCTGCAGCGAGCCGGAGTGTTTTTCTTTCGCGATGAGTCGCAATGCTGCTGTCACAAGACTTTTGGCTATCACGGCGCGGTGCTCGAAGAATTGTGTTCCGCGAATGAGAATCCTTTTTTGCAGATGATCCGCACATCAATAACAGAAGAGCGCTTCAGCGTTCGCAACCTGCCGCGGGAATTGGCTGAGCGACTGCATCAAGAGAATTTCGACTATCTCGTGCCGATCCGCTCGAAAGGCAAATTCTTGGGGGTTATCTTTGTCGGCAGCAAGTTGTCAGAGACCCCTCTGAACCAAGAGGACTTTGAGTTTTTGAGCTCCGCAGCCAAACAAGCAGCGGTCGCTGGTGAAAATGCTTTTCTCTATGAGGAGTTATCGGAAAATCAGCGCATCACCCACGAGTTGGAAATCGCACGGCATATCCAGATGACCTCGATTCCACAGTCTGCGCCGTCAATCGCCGGACTCGATATTTCAGGCATCTCTATACCTGCACAGGAGGTTGGCGGCGATTTTTATGATTTTCTCACCGATAATCATGTTACGATCGACGTGATAATCGGCGATGTAAGCGGCAAAGGGATTTCCGCCGCTCTCTATATGTCAAAGATCCAGGGCATTTTGCGCTCTCTGCATGCCTTTGCCCTGAAACCGCGCGAGCTTTTTATACGGGCAAACGATATTTTAAGCCAGGATCTGGACAAGAGCTATTTTATCACCAGCCTCGGAGTGCATCTGGATACGCAAAAAAATGAATTTCTTTTGGCGCGCGCTGGTCATCTACCGTTGTTCTATTACAATCGGCAGCAAGATGCAATACAATCCTTGACACCCAAAGGCCTTGGTCTGGGATTGGAGAACAATGGACTTTTTGCAGAGAGTTTGAAACAAGTCCGTAAAGCTTATCGGCCTGGTGATGTCCTGCTTTTCGTCACCGATGGAGTAACCGAGGCTTTTGATCATGCTGGAAACGAATTCGGTGAACTCCGCTTGCGCGAGCTCTTGCACAAGATCAACCATTTGTCTGCCACCGAGATCCGCAATGCAATTATCAAGGAAATCAAGGAATTCGCTCGCCAGACCATACAACAAGATGATCAGACCGTAGTGGTGGTCAAAGCCTGTGCAACAGCGGTTTGACCACCAACGCCGTTCTTAAACAGCAGTTCTGCAAACCGGTTGCACTTTTGGGTTCGATCGATTGCTTAAAAAATAACCTTGTTGCGGGATTTCAGTGCGTCAGCAGCTTTTGGACTGTACCGACTTGAAATTGGCGACGACAACAGCAGCAGAGGCTTGTTGCAGTGAAACTATTTTATGGCAAATTTCTCCTTTTTGCTCTCAGTTTGGCTTTGATTCACGCCATATCATGTTTTGCTCGCCATACAAACGACCGCAAAGGGCAATATTTATTGCTCAAAAGCACCATTGCACCAGAATTGCCCCAGTTCCAGAGGTTGCGAATCGATCTGCCACAGCCGATTTGGGCAGCTGACACGACATGGATCGAGCTTTATTGGAAAGCCTGGGAATTGGCCTACGGCAATTTTCACCAGCCGTCCACGAACAACGGATTTGTTGCCAATTTTATCGATGCAGCCTTTAACCAAAATATCTTTCTCTGGGATACCTGTTTCATGACCATGTTCTGCTCTTTGGCTCATCCTCTTGTACCTGGTATTGAATCGCTGGACAATTTTTACTGCAAGCAATATCCAAACGGCGAAATCTGTCGCGAAATCGATCGGGAAACCGGTGAAGATTTTTCTCCCTGGGTCAATCGCGAACGATTGCCGCTCTTTAGCCGCTGGGGTTTCGATCAGGGATTCCAATGTGAAGGTGTTGTTTACCGCAATCGAACCGCGCCGGATGAACCGTCCTATTTGACGCTGGACGCCCTCAACCATCCATTGCTGTCCTGGGCTGAACTCGAATCTTTCGCAATAACCGGCGATCGCGAACGCTTGCAAAGAGTGTTCGAACCTCTTTTGCGCTATTATTCAGCCCTGAAAACCTATCTGCGCCAGGGAAATGGTCTCTATCTGACCGACTGGGCAAGCATGGACAACTCGCCGCGCAACTCCTGCCTGTCTGGAGGGGGAGTGGGGATCGATATTTCCGCAGAAATGGTTCTTTTTGCCCGCAATTTAATCGAAATCGCCCGTTTGATCAACCAACCCGACCAGGTTCCAGAGCTGACGCGCGACGTCCAGGAAACCAGTGCCCAGATTAACCGTTTGCTTTGGGATCCTGCTAAAAACTTTTATTTCGATTTGCGCGAAAATGGCCGGCTTTGTTCTTGCAAAACCGTGGCGGCTTACTGGACGCTGGTGGCCCATATCGCTTCCGATGCGCAAGCAGCTGCTCTGGTTGCGCATTTGCGCAACCCGGCGACTTTCGGCCGGCAGCACCGCGTGCCGACCTGTGCAGCTGATGAGCCAGGGTATGCTGCTAACGGCGGTTATTGGCGCGGTGCCGTTTGGGCACCCACCAATACGATGGTCATTCGCGGTCTGCAAGAATATGGATACAACGAGCTGGCTCGGGAGATCGCGCTTGAACATCTGCAGGCAGTGGCGCACGTCCATCGCGAAACCGGAACCATCTGGGAAAACTATCAACCCGATGCCTGGAAACCCGGCATGGTAAATGATTCGACGTTTGTGAAGGCAGATTTTGTCGGCTGGAGCGGCATCGGTCCCATTCTATACTTAATCGAATTCGCAATCGGACTCGATCCTGACGCAGCCCAAAACGCGATTACATGGAATTTGCGATCTGCAACCCAGACCGGTTGTTTGCGCTATCGATTTAACGGCCAAAGTTGCGATTTGATTGCCGAACAGGTGGATCCTGCAATACGAATGCGCCGCCTGACCATCCGCTGTGCCGCCCCTCTGATCCTCATCGTCAATACTGAATTTGGATCCAATCGGTTTGAATTGCCAGCCGGAGAACACTCGCAACTGATCAGTTGGAAATGACCAGACAGGAGGGATATCCATTGGAAAAGCTCGCTTTATTAAACGGAGAAAAAACAGTCAAGCTCGATCCCGGCGATTTGTTTCGCTGGCCAATTGTGACACCGGCGCATGAAAAGGCGGTGCTCGAAGTGCTGCGCAGCGGCCGCATGTCGGGGATCGATGTGAGCAAAAAATTCGAACAGGAATATGCCAAGAAATTGGGACGCACCTATGGTCTGGCGTATCCAAACGGTACCAGCGCCATTCTCGGAGGTTTTTATGGTTTGGGCGTCGGTGTCGGGCATGAGGTCATCGCTCCAAGCCTAACTTTTTGGGCTTCGGTTTTGCAGGTCTATAGCCTGGGCGCCACTCCGGTTTTTGCCGATGTCGACCGCGATACCTTGTGTATTGATCCCAAAGATGTTGAATCTCTGATCAGCGAGCGAACGCGCGCAATCGTCGTCGTCCATTATACGGGTATGCCAGCAGACATGGACACGCTGCAGAAAATCGCGCAAAAACACAACGTGCCGATTTTCGAGGATTGTTCTCATGCCCATGGAACGCTCTATAAAGGTCGGGAAGTGGGTACTTTCGGCCAGGCTGCTGCCTTTTCTGTCATGTCCGGTAAATCTTTTGCGATCGGAGAAGGCGGTATCTTGTTCACCGACGACCGCAAGGTCTATGAAAGAGCGTTGCTGTTCGGCCATTACATTCGCGGTGACGAAATCTTGAGCCCCGAATTGCAGCGTTTTGCCGGTCTGCCGGCTGGCGGCTACAAACACCGTATGCATCAGCTCAGTTCGGCTTTTGGCCTTGTGCAACTCAAGCTCTATGATGCGCAAATGCACACCATTCAAAAAGCCATGAACTATTTCTGTGACGCACTGCAAGACCAGAAAGGCATCCGACCAATTCGACCAAAAGATCCAAACAGCTCTAAGGGAGGATGGTACTTTCCCTTATTCGAATATCTTAAACAAGAACTTGAAGGTTTATCGCTGACG
Source organism: bacterium (assembly GCA_029565675.1). Taxonomy (GTDB): domain Bacteria; phylum Zhuqueibacterota; class Zhuqueibacteria; order Residuimicrobiales; family Oceaniaggregativiventaceae; genus Sulfursilanivivens. Next base: position 5,270 of record JAKQNP010000055.1, on the reverse strand, counting down.
AGATTTGCTGAGGCCATTCAAGCTGAAGGATCGGTCTGTTACCCCGGCAGCAACACGCCGATGCATCTTCATCCGCTGTTGAGCGAAATGGATGTTTACGGTCATGGCAAACCGACACGATTTGCCAATTTACCGGATAATATTGATCGATCCGTCTATTTGCGGAAATTGCCAATCAGTGAATCGATCTATCAGAGTTTGTTTCAGGTGCCATGGTTCAAACAATTCGACCGGGCTCGCATCGACGAACACATAGCGGCATATCGCAAAGTACTGTCCCGATACCGCGATCTTTTGGCGGCTGATACGGGCGATGACAGCAAAATCGGCGGTTTCAGCACCTTTTTTCGTTGATCGAGTCAGCGGTGGTTTGTTCTGGCATAGCTGATCTGTAAACCAGCATGATTAATCGGAGAATCCATGGTCATCGATATGCATGCACATGTGTTGCGCAAGCCTTTGATACGTTTTCACCCTGACGTCACACCGTTTATGTCGGCGGAGCAACAGCTTCAGGTCATGGATCGCTTGCAGATCGATAAAGCCGTGATTTTGCCCTTGTTCAGTCCAGAAGTTTTGCCTGAAAGTCAAAGCCCGCACGAAGTATTGCAGATCTGTGCAGACTATCCAGGACGTTTCATCCCGTTCTGCAATGTCGATCCACGAATCACCAGCACCGCACATGAATGCGACAGCGATTATTTTGTCTTCTTGCTGCAGCAATTTGCCGAACTCGGCTTTTGCGGCCTGGGCGAACTCACGGCAAAAATCCTCTGGGATGATCCGCGCTTGATCGCTCTTTTAACTGCCTGTGGTCAGGTGAATTTTCCCGTCGTTTTTCACACTTCGCTGATTCAAAATCGGGATTACGGTCCGATGGATGATTTGGGCTTCCCCAGGCTCGAAAAGGTTTTGCGCTCCATCCCGGAAGTCAGATTGATCGGTCACTCCATGGCTTTTTGGAGCGAAATCAGCGGCGACGTGGTCGCCGCAGAAAAATCGATTTATCCTCAAGGCACAGTCCGTCCTGGCGGCCGCGTGATCGAGTTGCTCGAAAAGTATCCCAATCTCTATGCCGATCTTTCGGCCAACAGCGGCTACAATGCCCTGGCTCGCGATCCGGAATTCGCTCACGGCTTTATCGAACGTTTTCAACGCCAATTGCTCATGGGTCTCGATTATTGTTCGCCAAAAAACGAACGGCCTCTGATAGACTGGCTGTACGACGCAGTCAACAACGGCAAAATCAGCCAAACAGCTTATAACCGGATTATGGGCGATAATGCATTTGAATTGCTGGGATTGGCGGATGAAACCAGTGCCGGTTTTGCTGCAAATTGAATACGACATTTGACGATCGACGGTTTGACCAGAAGAGTCAACCGCACACCCATTCTTTGATTGTGCGACTAAACCGCTTTTCGAGATGATCCCAGTTGCTCGAATCGGTCGGAGCTTTTCAACAGCTTTGCTGATTCATCAGATGGCTCTTTTGAACCGCATCGGAGTTCTTCAAGCTGGAGGTGAAAGATGATCCGCGGATTGTGGTTGCTCATTTTGTCATTTTGTTTTTTGGTATTATGGGGATGTGCTCGTCGCACCCCGAGCGTTTCCGTCTATGATGAGATTTGGACGACACCGAGCCTTGACGAATCCGGTTCCATGCCCCTGGGAAACGGCGAAATCGGCACCAATGTTTGGGCAGACTCTTCGGGCCGTGTGTGGCTTTATATCGCTCGCACCGATGCCTGGGATGCTTACTGCACTCTTCTCAAGGTCGGTTTGATCAAGATTGCCATCACCCCAAATCCCTTTGGTCAGACCGCTCGCTTTGAACAAAAACTGGATCTGCAGAACGGCGAGATTTATCTGCTCGGTCATGCGGATGGCAAGGCACTTCGCATGGTTATCTCCGTCGACGCCAATGAACCGGTCATCGATATCGATTACCAGAGCGATTTTCCGCTGAACCTGGCGGTCGAGACTGTGATCTGGCGCGATAAACGCCGATCCCTGGCAGACACCGAACGACACCGTGCCTATGGCTGGATCAATTCCGGCGGCCCCATTTGGGACGAACCCGACTCGCTGCTGCACAGCGATGCAGCGGAATTGATATGGCTGCATCACAATTCTTCCTCGATCTGGTCTGAAACGCTGCGTCGGCAGGGGATGGAACAATGGCTGAGCAACCACTCAGATCCGTTGCTCAACCGCACCTTTGGTGCACTGGTGATGGGAAGCGATCTGGAAAAGGCAAATTCCCACACTCTGAAAACCGCCAACGCGATAAAACGGGGCTATATCCGTATCTTTGCGCATACAGAACAAAATGGCAATGTCGATCAGTGGGCAAAGCAAGTGCGCGCGCAGGCCGCGCGAATTCAAGCGCTTAACCAAAGTGTGCGTCGCCAGGCGCACAGACGCTGGTGGACAGCTTTTTGGCAACGCAGTTTTATCCATGCGCTCGGCACGGAAGAGAGCCGGACGGTCAGTCGGGCGTTTGCTCTGCAGCGATTTATCAGCGCCTGCGCCGGACGCGGCAATTTCCCGCAAAAATTCAATGGATCGCTGTTTACCGTTTCATCGACAGTCAATGATCTGCCGTTCAATGCCGATTTTCGCCGCTGGGGTGGCTGTTATTGGCTGCAGAACACCCGCTTGATCTATTGGCCGATGTTGAGAAACGGTGACTTTGATCTGTTGCAGCCCTTTTTTGCGATGTACAGCGATGCCTTGCCCTATGCTCGCTTTGCCTGTCAGCAGCTCTACAACCATAGCGGAGCCTTTTTCCCGGAAACGTTCTATTTTTGGGGCTCCTACAATCTCGATAATTTCGGTTGGCAGACAGATTTCAACGACTTTCAGCACATCGAAAATCGCTATATTCGCTATTATTTCGACGGTGCGCTGGAAGTGGCAGCTTTGATGTTGGCGTATGCCGACTATGCGCAGGATCAGCCATTTCTCCAACGGGTGGCGGTACCATTCAGCTGGGAAGTGGTCAACTTTTATCGGCAGCACTATTCCATAGACGAGGCAGGCCGACTGCGGCTGGAACCTTCGCAAGCGCTGGAAACCTTCTGGAAGACCATCAACCCGACACCGCCGATTGCCGGCTTGCACCATGTTGTCGCGACACTGCTGGGATTACCGGATTCAAAGCTCGTTCCAGCGATGCGCGACTCATTGCTGCAAGTACAGGCAGTCTTGCCCGATCTTCCTTTGGCTGTTATCGATGGACAGCCGGTCATACTGGCTGCCGAACGAATCGACCAGTTACCCGAAAATATGGAAAATCCCGAATTGTACGCATCTTTCCCTTATCCGCTTTTTGCAATTGGAAAGCCTGATTTTGCTCGTCTGCAGAACACCTATGACCGATCGGTGCATAAATCAGCCGCCGGTTGGCAAAACGCCGATGTCTATGCCGCGCGGGCCGGCAAGATGCAGACCGCGAAAGAGTTGTTGATCAAACGAGCTAAACAAGTCAACCCGGATCACCGTTTTCCGGCGTTTTGGGGACCAAATTATGACTGGACGCCGGATCAAGATCACGGCAGCAATATTATTATCGCATTGCAGGAAATGTTGTTGCAGGCTGACGGCAATAAGCTCTTCCTATTTCCCGCCTGGCCGACCGATTGGGATGTCGAGTTCAAACTGCATGCGCCGCAACAGACCGTGATAAAAGGTCGACTGCAAAATGGCAAGCTCGAAAATCTGCAGGTCACTCCGACAAGCCGTCGTGACGATCTGATCGTTTTGTTGCCAAAAGGGGTGTCTTAAAATATTAGAAAATTTCCCTTGACTCTATTAAAAATATTTATATTTTAACCATAGAGAATAGATATTAAGGAGTTTTACCAATGGTGTTTGTGTCGCTGACAATCCGTGTGCAAAATTGGTCTTGGTGGTGGGGCTGGTGGCAGCTGCTGGCGGATTGTCAGGGCAAGTGGAGCGCTATGAGGTAAGCTTTTTTAACCTGTTTAAGTCAAGAGCCCGCTGCAATCCGCGACAAGCGATTTGCAGCGGGCTTTTTTTATTTTAAGTCATCTCTGAACGGTTCGGGCGGCCTTTTGGGGCCGCTGCCGGCCAACAATCATCCCATCACAGGAGGAACTATGGAACGCTACCGATTTTTGCTGGACGATCAGGAAATGCCGCGACAATGGTACAATATTGCCGCCGATTTGCCGCCGGCACCGCCGCCGCTGGGACCTGATGGTAAACCCCTCACTCCAGAACAGTTGGCACCGGTCTTTCCGATGAATCTGATCGAACAAGAAGTTTCGACGCAAAGATGGATCGATATTCCACAAGAAGTGCTCGATATCTATGCTTTGTGGCGGCCTGCGCCTTTATACCGAGCGATTCGCCTCGAACAGGCATTGCAGACTCCGGCAAGAATCTATTACAAATTCGAGGGTGCCAGTCCGGCCGGCAGCCATAAGCCGAATACGGCTGTGGCACAAGCCTATTACAACAAGGAGTTCGGCATCAAACGCATCACCACCGAAACCGGCGCCGGCCAATGGGGTTGTGCTCTCGCGTTTGCCTGCTCTCTTTTTCATCTCGAATGCAAAGTGTTCATGGTCCGCATCAGTTTTGAACAAAAGCCCTATCGACGGTTGATGATGGAAGCATGGGGCGGCAAGTGTGTGCCCAGCCCAAGCACAGAGACCAAAGCAGGCCGTGACATTCTTGCCCAATATCCCGATACTCCTGGCAGTCTCGGTATGGCGATCAGCGAGGCGATTGAACAAGCGGTGGAAGACAAGAGCGGCAAGACTCGCTATTCGTTGGGCAGCGTTCTAAACCATGTGTTGCTGCACCAAACGATCGTCGGTCTGGAAGCCAAAAAACAGCTCAAAATTGCCGGCGAAAAGAAAGTCGATTGCATTATCGGCTGCGTCGGCGGCGGCAGCAATTTTGCCGGTCTGGCCTTCCCCTTTCTCTGCGATAAAATGCACGGGGAGACGATCGAGTTCATCCCGGTCGAACCGGAATCCTGCCCCACCCTTACCCGGTCAAAATTCGCCTACGATTTTGGTGATTCCGCGGGGCTGACGCCGCTTCTGCCGATGCACAGTCTCGGCCATAATTTTGTCTCGTCGCCCATTCATGCGGGCGGCTTGCGGTATCACGGAATGGCGCCCCTGGTCAGCCAGGCCGTCAAGAACGGCCTTCTCGCCCCCCGGGCCATCGGTCAGCTGGCCTGTTTCGAAAGTGCGATCCTTTGGGCCCGAACCGAGGGAACCATTCCCGCC
>JAKQNP010000051.1 GCA_029565675.1 bacterium | reverse complement strand
ATTGAAACTTCTGTTTCCTTTCTTTTTTGATAATGTATGAAACAAAGCCCTAATCGAACCAGAGTGGAATTGAAACTGTGAATCTGTGTATTTCGAAACAATCAAATCACCGCCCTAATCGAACCAGAGTGGAATTGAAACTGGTACTGCTTAGCCGCATGGTATTGCTTAGCCGGCCCTAATCGAACCAGAGTGGAATTGAAACGGTGCATGGTACGGCTCAGGTGCATGGTACTGCTTAGGCCCTAATCGAACCAGAGTGGAATTGAAACAGGTGGACGAGGGGAAAATATATGTGATGGGTAACGCCCTAATCGAACCAGAGTGGAATTGAAACGGGCACGGGTGCGCTGACCATCACATTGTCGTAAGGCCCTAATCGAACCAAAGTGGAATTGAAACTTCTATTCTTCGCCGCCGCCGCGCTCTACGGTCGTGTGCCCTAATCGAACCAAAGTGGAATTGAAACCAGATTGGCGTTGACGAAACGAGCGAAGCAATTCGGCCCTAATCGAACCAAAGTGGAATTGAAACAAGTTTTCAAGATCGGCAGGTGTCAAGCTGTCCAGCCCTAATCGAACCAAAGTGGAATTGAAACTGTGGCATTGAAGCGGCATTTTGCCGACGAGCAGGGCGGCCCTAATCGAACCAAAGTGGAATTGAAACTCCAAATGATGCGCAACCTCGTGCGCCTCGGTCCAGAGCCCTAATCGAACCAAAGTGGAATTGAAACTCCAAATGCGTCGAGAGAAAGAAGAAGCTCGACGCCGCCCTAATCGAACCAAAGTGGAATTGAAACAAGGTCGCGGTATTGGCTGCGCTGCTGGTGGTGTTGCCCTAATCGAACCAAAGTGGAATTGAAACTACCATCCAGATAGGCCCCACAAAGATCGGCTCTGGTGCCCTAATCGAACCAAAGTGGAATTGAAACAAAGAAAATGGTTATTTTATAACTGCAATCGAAAAGCCCTAATCGAACCAAAGTGGAATTGAAACTTGGCCTTAACAAATCGACCACACTTTTCGCACACTGCCCTAATCGAACCAGAGTGGAATTGAAACGAACCTGCAGGCTCGCCGTTGCACTGGGGATACGTCGGCCCTAATCGAACCAGAGTGGAATTGAAACTCTCATACAGCAGGGACAAGCCTTCATCCCGTTTGGGCCCTAATCGAACCAGAGTGGAATTGAAACGCAGGTGCGTAACCATCTTTTCAGCCTCGGTTTTATTGCCCTAATCGAACCAGAGTGGAATTGAAACAATGCCGCGTCACGAAACTCATCTCACACCTCGCTTGGCCCTAATCGAACCAGAGTGGAATTGAAACAGGATCACCCGAATTTCGAGAAAGCCAAGGGGTTTGCCCTAATCGAACCAGAGTGGAATTGAAACAATTTCTTTATGGCCGCCGCTCTCATGGCGATCTTCTGGCCCTAATCGAACCAAAGTGGAATTGAAACAATTGATAGGCTGCTCGATTCTGCAGCGCCTGCCAGCCCTAATCGAACCAGAGTGGAATTGAAACATAGGTCCGGCTCATTCCCGGATAATAACTCATGCCGCCCTAATCGAACCAGAGTGGAATTGAAACACTGATTCAGGCTGGTCCGCGCCCGCATCAGATTGCGGCCCTAATCGAACCAGAGTGGAATTGAAACTTCTAAATTATTTCAGCTGTGCGGAAAAGGAAATTATGCCCTAATCGAACCAGAGTGGAATTGAAACTTCAGAAGGAATTTGCAGATGTCAATAGACTTCATGGTTGCTTTTATCAAACCAAAGATTGCTAAGCTGGTTTAAAACAATTTGCCTAACCTCGTCAGCGCAGATGGGAACATCCCTAGTCGAGGGATTGAAGTGTTAGTAGAGTCATCGGCCACTTGAATTGAATGCATGGAACAGTGCTTTCGCATCCTTATCCCAGCCTATTTCCCACCAATTTTGAAATTGTTGAGATGATAGAATAATATTTTTCGGCAGCGAAGCAGAAGCTAGTTAAATAGTTTTTAGAAATTTTGCTTGCTTGTAAGGTCCAGAGTGGCTACTATTTTGGCAGGTTCAGAGCTGCGACTTTGCCAGAGATGGCCTGGCGTTCTAAAGATGGGAAAAATGCTGGACAAAAAGAAAAGGATCCAAACGATTTAAACCATAAAAAAAGCCATGATCCAAGTCATTATTTTCACTTGTATTTGATCCAGAGGAGGCTCCGCGAACCGAATTGTCATACCTGCATAAACATCAACAAGGCCTTGTAATATGTTCGACCCTGGTTTTGTTCGTCGTCCTGGCCTGGTGCAGTATTCGTCATCATGAAATGTGGCGTGATGAGTTGGGTGTTTGGTCCATCACACGCGATAATTCCTGGAGTGGCATTTTTCAACATGCCAGGATAGGTGGTCATCCGGCTTTATGGTTTTTGGCAGTCAAGACTATTCAACTGTTTACGGCCAATCCAATGGGTATGCAGCTGCTGAACTTGGCATTCATGGCAGCAGCTATCTGGTTAATGCTTCGTTATGCTCCATTTTCCCTATACCACAAAGTTCTGGCTGCATTCGGTTACTATTTTTTATATGAATATACCGTGATTTGCCGCGATTATGGTTTGGGATTCTTTTTCCTGACAGTTTTTCTTTCCCTCTATCGCCATCGCCAACATTATGCTGCATGGATGGGGATAACGCTGGCCTTAATGATGAATACACATATATTGTTTCTGTTATTCGCCATGATGCTGGCGGGGTACTGGATAAGCGATATGGTGATAACAGGTCATAAAGCGATCATCAATTCATTCAAAAGTTCAAAGTATTTGTCGGCTTTGGGCTTTATTATCGTCGGAATGGCGCTTTATTATCTGCATGCACGACCCGATCCCAACTTTCAGTTCATTCAAGGAAAAAGTATACCTGCCAGCCTGGCTTCCTTTCAGCGCTATTTTGTTCCGGCTGCGCTGCCTCTCATTTTCAAAACGATCGCTCCTATGCCAGAGCTGAAGATGGAATTCTGGAACACCTATCTTTTCTCGGGTAAGTGGAGCTTGCCGCTCTCCCTGGCAGTGATTATTTTGCTAAACATCAGCTTGGTGCGATTGCATAAAAGACGGCTGGCTTTGTTCTATTCAATCGCAGTGGCAGGTTTTTTGTTGTTCTTTTCCGCCATTTATTTCGGCTATATTCGGCATCATAGTTTCCTCTATTTGATATTTTTTGCAGTGCTGTGGATATTGGGGCTGGAGCTGGAAGAATTGTCAGTCCACCACATTTCAGCACCACGCCGATGGGTCAACCTGCTCAACGGGCGGTGGAGTCTATTGACTTTGGCGTGTGTTGTTCAATTCGCTGCTGCCATAGCAGCAATCAGTATGGACTGGAAATATCCCTTTTCAGCCAATAAACAGGCAGTTGACTATCTGATAGACAACGAGCTCGACCAGGAGCTATGGGTTGGTGATGAAGATTATATCGTGGCTCCGATTTCGGCATGGACAGGTAAAAAAATATACTATCCAGTGACTGGGCTGTGGGGCTCTTATGTAAAATGGAACGCCCCCAGACAGAATATCGGTTGGCTGCAAAAAAAAGATCTTGAGCGTCAAGAACGATTCATAGTGGCCGAGGCGAAACGAATCAGTATGGATGCAAAACAGGCCGTAATATTGATTTTATCTTATCCGGTTGCCCTGCAACCCTTGGCGCAATTCACATTGGTAATTACGAATGAAAAGTACTATCTATACAAGATCGATCACACTCTATCTTTTAATTGAATTCAAGCAAGAAATAATTGACGGCTCTTTCAATTTATGGAGTGATTCACTCATGTCCCATCGTCAGATAGGACAACAATGGGAGTGATTATGTATTATGACAGATTAAGGCAATTAGAAAAGGATGGCAGGAAAATTCGGATTTTATTGGTTGGTGCCGGATCTATGGGAGTGGGCATTGCATGGCAAATTGCGCACACCCCAGGTATGGAATTGATCTGTATTGTAGATACCAATCCAGAAGCAGCAGTGAACGCGGCTCGGGCTTATGGCGCGGCTTACGAAATGGCCGCACCATCTGGTCCTTTTCCAAAAAGAGATGCCGTATTGGTGACCACCGATCCCTTTGCTCTGATCCGCAGGGAGCATGGGCTGCAATTGGATGTTTTGATCGAATCGACCAATACCATAGGTTTCGCCTGCGAGCTATGTCTCCGGGCCTTACACGAAGGCATCGATGTTATATTGATGAACGCCGAAGTCGATCTCGCCACCGGCTGGCTGCTGCATGAGAAGGCTCTTGAGCAGGGTCGCGTTATTACCAGCGACGCTGGCGACCAGCATGGTGTGTTGATGCGCATGATTGAAGAGATCAGAATGTGGGGTTTCGATATCGTTATGGCGGGAAATATTAAAGGCTACCTTGACCGCTACGCAACAGCCGATTCTATTCGGGAAGAGGCTCGCAAACGCAACCTCAATCCCATCCAGTGTGCCGCCTACACCGATGGCACAAAACTCAATATCGAAATGGCCCTGATCGGAAATGGTGTTGGCCTTGTGCCATGGTGTCCTGGCATGGAAGGCCCTCCAGCCAGCGACGTTCATGAAGTGTTCTCCTTGTTTGATTTTTCTCGCTATGGAAATTTGGGAGTGGTCGATTATATTGTCGGGTCAAAACCCAATGGCGGCGTGTTTGTGATTGGCCGCTGCGATGATCCAATTCAAGTTCCCTATCTCAAATACTACAAGTTGGGCGAGGGCCCCAATTATCTCTTTTACCGGCCCTATCATCTCTGCCATCTCGAGACACCCTGCGCTGTCGCGGCAGCAGTTTTGGATAAACAGTCCATCCTATGGCCACGTTTTGGAAGGCTAAATGATGTGTATGCTTATGCCAAACGGGATATCACGGCAGGCGAAAAGATTACTCAGGGTATAGGCGGCGAAACATTTTATGGTTTGATCGATAAGTGCAGCGATGCCGATGCAAATGGTTGCGTTCCAATCACTTTGCTGGAGGGAGAGGGCAAGCGCGTGCCACGGTTGAAAAGAACCCTTCGCAAGGACCAGGCCCTTACCATCAAGGATATCGAACTGCCGGAAACTTTTCTCTTGCAGGCATTTCGCGACCAAGAAAAAATGATAAATTCAAAACCAGGCCGTATTCATTATGGATGACAGGAAGGATCGATCTCCAGTCATCATTTTAGGAGCGGGGATTTGCGGACTCTATGCAGCCCATAAACTCGCTGAGCGAAAAATTCCGGTGATTGTTCTCGAAAAGGAGGCTGTTCCCGGCGGTTTGGCAGCTGGATTTGAACGCAATGGCAATTGCTACGATCTTGGTGTGCATCACTTGCATGGCTTTGATCGGGAGATCCTGACGGATATCCAGAACCTGATGGGGGAACGGCTCCAACCGGTTGAACTGAAGGCCTTGATCCGGCATGGGAAAGGTTTTCATCAATATCCCCTGCAGTTTACTGATATGCTCGGCAGTATCCCGCCGTGGACCCTTGTGGGTGCCCTGTCCGGAATCCTCATTCAGCAGATCATCAACCAGTTCGACAAGTCAACTGCTTCTGATGCAGAAGAGGCATTGGTTCGCATTTATGGACGGCCGCTCTACAACTACTTTTTTCGAGACTTTACCCATGCTTATTGGGGTCTCCCGGCCAGTCAGCTATCAGCAGTATTCGTGCGCAGCAAAATGCCCCGACTGAGCGCTGTCGATGTGATCAAAGATCACCTTAAAAAACTTGGATTTCGCTTCAGGGAGGAATCTACAGCAAGTGCTCTTTGCAAAGAAACACTCTGGTATGCGCCTTCAGGCTCGCGTGAAGTGCCAGAGGCACTGGCAAACGCTATCATAAATGACGGGGGCAAGGTCCTGATGGCCAGCCCAGTCGTTCGCATCGACACCGCGGATAACAAAATACAAGCAGTCCATTTTTCCCAGGAGGGAAAACCTTGCTCATTCCCCTGTTCCTACTGCCTTTCGACCATCCCATTACCGGATTTGATTCGGGCATTGCATCCTGTGCCTGATGCAAAAGTCCTTGACGCTGTTGGCCACCTTCATTACAAACCCATCACCGTGTTCGGTCTACTCGTCCGCAAGACCACAGTGCTGAATGCACTCTATGTGCATTTTCGGAAGCGGATTTTTCATCGCCTGGCTGAACCCAAGAATAGCGGCCTGCAGGTCAGTCCGGAGGGTTGCACGGTGCTGATAGCGGAAATGACTTGTGAGGTGGGTGATGACAGGTGGTTTGGTGGCAATGAGACCAGATCCAGACTCCTGCAGGATCTGCAGGCAGAGGGATTGATCACCCCGGAAGAGGTTCTTGAAATCCACCATTTCAACGCACGACATGCCTATCCCATCTTTAATTTGGGTTTCGAAGAGCATTTTCAAAAAGTTATGGCACAACTGCAGCAGATCGAAAATCTGCAGTCAGTGGGGCGTCAAGGTGGATTTAGCTATCCGAACATGCATGCCACCATGCGCATGGGGGCCGATGCAACGAAACTGATTACATCCTACCTCAACAGCTGCTAATAAAATACTACCGCTTGTGGAGCATAACTGCATCGGCCCAGAGTGTTTCAGCATAAAGTAGAAGAACAATAAAAATAAAAGGACGAATCATGAGCGAATTGATCAACAATTCCGAATCCCGGAAGAAGAAGCTCAAAGAACTGATTCTGAAATTGCACAGCGGCGAATCAGAGGAGCAAGTCCGCAGTGAGCTGATGGAAAGTTTGAGCCAGGTTCCTTACGGCGAAGTGGTAGAGGTGGAGCAAGAACTCATCAGCGAGGGATTGCCCGAGCAGGAAATCCTGAAACTGTGCGATGTCCACTCTGCCGTCTTGCATGGCCACGTGGATTTGTCCGCATCCAAACAAATCCCCGCAGGCCATCCCGTCGATGTCATGATGAACGAGAACAAAGAAATCATCAAATTGGCGGAACAGATCAAAACGCTGATCGGGCAAATCAGCAAAGACAAAGGCCGCGACCTTGCAGCAGATATTTTAAAACTGCGGGGGAATTTCAACAATCTCTTTGATGTCGACAAGCATTACAAAAGAAAAGAATATCTGCTCTTTCCCTATCTCGAAAACTATGGAATAACCGGACCGCCCAAAGTCATGTGGGGAAAACATGACGAGATCAGGGAACTGGTGAAAGGCGGGATTGAATTGTTGCAGACTCCGGGCATATCGGCAGAGGAATTGCTCGCTGCCGCGGAAATCGTTTTGTTGCCGGCTGCTCACCAGGTTGTCGAGATGACCAAAAAAGAGGAAGAAATTCTTTTTCCCATGGCTCTGGACAAACTTTCCGATGCAGAATGGTATGAGATCGAAAAACAATCGCTGGAGATCGGTTACTGCTTGTATGACCCGCCGAAAGCATGGAAACCCCAATGGGCCACAGAGAACAGCCTGGCAGCGATGAACAAGATCGGCGGGACGATTCAGCTGCCGTCAGGGAGTTTTTCTGTCGAAGAATTGTTGGCCATCCTGAATCATTTGCCGATCGATATCACTTTCGTCGACAAGCACGATAAGGTGAAATATTTTTCGCAAGGCAAGGAAAGGATATTTCAGCGAAATCGCGCCATTCTAAATCGCGATGTGCGGTTGTGCCACCCACCCGCGAGTGCTCATATCGTCGATAAAATCATCGATGACTTTAAAAGCGGCAGAGAATCCAGCGCTCCCTTTTGGATCAACATGGGCGGCAAAATGATCCATATCGAATATTTTGCCCTGAGAGATGAAAAAGGCGAGTACCTTGGCACTCTCGAAGTATCCCACAACGTGCAGGTCTATCGCGACCTGCAGGGTGAACAAAGAATTCTTTCCTATGCAAAAAAGGACAAACATGGAAACGGATAAATTGATCAGCCCCAAGACCAAGGTCTTGCAGCTCATAGAGAGCTATCCGCATCTTGAAGACACTCTGATCGGCTACGTGCCGGCATTCAAGAAACTCAAGAACCCGGTTTTGCGAAAAACCGTGGCAAAAGTTGCAACCTTGCAGCAAGCCGCCACCATAGGCAACGTCAAGGTTGAGGATTTGATCAACGCGTTGAGAAAAGAGGCGGGACAGGACGCCATAAGCCTCGAAAGCGATGACAATTACACTACCACCCAACCCGAGTGGTTCGACAAATCTCTTGTGAAAAAGGAATTGGACATCAGGGAAATGCTGAATGCGGGAGAGCAACCCGTCAATCAGGTGATGGCTGAATTGAATCGACTTGCAGCTGGTGACCTGTTCTTGGTTATCGCTCCATTCATCCCCGCGCCATTGATCGATAAAGCATCGAGCCTGGAGATCGAACACTGGATTGACAAGAAAAATGACGAAACTTTCTGTGTCTATTTTAAAAAATAAAAAAGCCGCTTTGGAAAATCTGCATTCCAAAGCGGCCAAATTCGAAACCAGTCAGGTTCGCACTACATCATACAATAGGTCACGGTCAGGCCCGCCATGACGATGGAGACCATGGTCATCAATTTGATCAGGATATTGAGGCTCGGGCCGGAGGTGTCCTTGAAGGGATCACCGACGGTATCGCCGGTAACAGCGGCTTTGTGGGCATCTGAGCCTTTGCCTCCCAGGTTACCTTCTTCGATATACTTTTTGGCATTATCCCAGGCCCCGCCGGAATTGGCCATAAAAACAGCGAGCACGAACCCGGATGCCAAACACCCAACCAACAAGCCCATCACCCCTGGTACACCAAAAACGATGCCGGTGGCAATCGGTGCGATAATGGCCAATAATGACGGCACCATCATGGCACGCTGTGCGCCCTTGGTGGAAATGGCGACACAGCGGGCATAATCGGGTTCGGCTTTGCCCTCCAGTATCCCTTTGATTTCGCGAAACTGGCGTCGAACCTCATCGACCATATGACCAGCGGCGCGGCCGACAGCGTTCATGGTCAATCCGCAGAAGAGAAAAGCCATCATGGAACCGATGAAAACGCCCATGAGCACCTTGGGGTTCATCAGGGTGACGTTGTAATAGGCCATAAAATCAACCAGCGAAGCGGTTTTCACATCGACGGCTGTTTGTGCATCGAACACCAATTGGGTTACACCGATGCGATCCAGACCGATGCGCAATTCTTCGACATAGGACGCCAGCAAGGCCAATGCAGTCAAGGCTGCAGAACCGATGGCAAAGCCCTTGCCGGTGGCGGCGGTGGTGTTGCCGAGCGAATCCAGGGCGTCAGTCCGTTTGCGTACCTCGGGTCCCAAGCCGCTCATCTCGGCGTTACCACCGGCGTTATCGGCGATCGGGCCGTAAGCGTCGGTTGCCAGGGTGATGCCAAGGGTGGAGAGCATGCCCACCGCAGCGATACCGATACCATACAATCCCATTCCCATATTCTGGTTCAGGTTGGCAACATCGAATCCGGTGGCTGACAGAAAAGCGAGCATCGTGCCGATAACGATGGACATGACCGGAATGGCAGTGGAAAGCATCCCCATGCCCAGGCCCGAAATGATCACCGTAGCGGCGCCGGTTTTGGCATTTTCAGCGATCAAGCGGGTCGGTTTGAAAGAGCTGGAGGTATAATATTCTGTCGACTTGCCGATCACGATACCGGTAAGCAGACCGACCACAATCGAGAACCAGATTCCCCAGGGATTGGGCAAACCGAGCAAATGGATGACCCCGGCGGACAAAACAATGATCAACAACGAGCTGAGGTTGACTCCGCGGTTGAGGGCAGCCATCAGCTCTTTCTGGCTGGCGCCTTCTTTGGTGCGCACGACATAGATGCCGAGAATGGACAGCACTGTGCCGATTGCGCCTATCAACATGGGCGCGATCACCGCTTTGAACTGCATCACCACATCGTGGGCCAAAAAAGCAGCCGCGCCAAGCGCGGCAGTGGCCAGAATCGAACCCGCGTAGGATTCATATAAATCGGCTCCCATGCCTGCCACATCGCCGACGTTGTCGCCGACATTGTCGGCGATGGTGGCCGGGTTGCGCGGATCATCTTCCGGGATGCCCGCTTCCACTTTGCCAACCAAATCGGCGCCGACGTCCGCAGCTTTGGTGTAAATGCCGCCGCCGACGCGGGCGAACAGGGCCTGAGTCGACGCACCCATACCAAAGGTCAACATGGTAGTGGTAATAATAATCAGATTGTGGGTATTTTCAGCCGCGGGATAGACCGCGTTCAATACCCAAAACCAGATCGAAATATCGAGCAGCGCCAGGCCGACCACCACCAGTCCCATGACGGCACCGCTGCGAAAAGCGATGCGCAGACCCTGGTTGAGCGAATTGCGCGCGGCATTGGCTGCCCGTGCCGAGGCATAGGTCGCGGTTTTCATGCCGAAAAAACCGGCGAGACCGGAAAAGAAACCACCGGTCAAAAACGCAAAGGGCACCCATGGATTCTGCACATGCATGCCATAGGCAAGAAAAGCAAAAAATAAGGTCAGCGCGATAAAAACCAGGGTGACCACTTTGTATTGCTGTTTCAGATAGGCCATGGCGCCTCTGCGCACATGTGCCGCAATCGTGGCCATGCGCTCGGTACCCTCGCTGGAGCGCATCATCTGTTTGAAAAAGAACCAGGCAAACACCAGCGCCAGCAGAGCCGCCGCCGGAACAAACCAAAACCACTGTGTTAACATTCTTTACTCCGCTTTCGTTTTTGATTGGGGGGTAACCCGATCATCTCGCGATCTGGCCATCGACCTTCAGATCGTCTTGCCTGCAGGGTTGTCCATCTTGCCGAACTCGAGGATAAAACATCACAAAACTCTGCAAACCGTCTTTTGCCCACTTGGATAAGCAGCAAGCGGTAAAAAATTGATCAATAATATAAAACTTTATTCCATTAAAGTCAACACGCATTCAGGATTCAAGCGCAAATCAGCCGGTTTTTCGCGAGAATCGGGGAGCAATGGCCAAAAGCAAACAGCCGCCCAGAAGAAACAATCCGGCCAGCCATTGCACAGGGGAGAGCTGTTCGGCGAAAAGAAAACGCGAGGCGGTTGCGGTAATCAGGGCGGACAGCAAGTTAACCGAGGAAGTCACGGCGACACCGAAATGGCGCAAAGCGGTGTAGAAAAAAATATGGGCGATGATCAAACCGACAATGCCGCTGAGCATCAGCAGCAGGAAAGGTCCAGGCGGCATGTTCGTCACCTGTTGTGGCTGGCCAACGGCAAACATCAGCACCAGCAGACCAGCCGCCGTCAAGGCGGCGACCATACCATAAGCAGTGCGGGCATCGACAGCGGACAAGTATCGGCGGACCATCAACTGGTAAGCGGCCGAAAGCAAACTGCACAACACCACCAGAACAATGCCGATTTTTTTGCCGCTGCCGAGCGCTTCACTTCCACCTGCGACCATAAGTACGAATCCCAGCAGAGCAAACAGCAGACCGCCCCAAAAGTGCGGTTGGCGAATGATCGGGCGCTCATCGACAAACAAAATGAACGATCCGACAACCGCCCAAAGAGTGGAGAGTCGGACGAGGAAAGAGATCAATCCCGGGTCGACGAAATACGGTGTCCAGGCCCAGAGTATCTGGCTGCTTAGATTAAAAAACGCGGGCAACAGAGCCAGTCGCCAAAAAGCGGCCGGCAATCGTCCCGCGCGATACTCCCGGATTAGCCAGGGCAGCAGGAGGAGTGCGGCGAACGGATAGCGCACACCGTTCGCCGTCCACGCATCGATATAAGCGGTAAAATATTTGAGCAAGAGCGGCACAGAGCCCCAGCAAAGCACCGAGCCGAAAAGAGCGGCATAAGCAATGCAGCCGGATCGTTTTTGCAGAGTCATGGCAAAAGCTTATTCCACACCGCGGATTTTTTGCACAAATTGCGAGCGCAGATAGTGGTCCGGGGTGTGGGCATTTTGAAACGAGAGCTTGCCGCGGAACTCTTCGATCGATTGAAAATTGTGCTCCTGCATCCATGCCTTCACTTCATCCAACAACGTCGGGATGATCTTGAGGCCGTTTTTATAAAAAGCCGACGCCATTTGGACGACCTGCGCGCCGGCCAGGAGCATTTTTATCACGTCGACAGAAGTGTGGATGCCGGTGGTGGCGGCCAATTCGCCTGGTATTTTGCCGGCCAGCAGAGCGATCCAGCGCAGGACCAGGTGGCTCTCTGCAGAAGTGCTGAATTGAAAGGTGGTGCTCAGTTTGACCTTGTCGATATCGATATCCGGTTGGGCAAAGCGATTGAAAAGCACCAGGCCGCTGGCACCGCGACGGCAAAGTTCAAAAGCGATGAAGGGCAACGAAGCGAAATAAGGGGCAATCTTGAGCGAAATTGGTATTTTGATTCTTTTGCGCACCTCTTCGACGACGGAGAAATAGATATGCTCCACTTCCTGCGAACGCATATCGGTATCATAAACAGTCGGATAAACATTGAGTTCCAGCGCATCGGCTCCGGCGGCTTCGATTTGCACCGCATAGTTTGGCCACCACTCGGCCGAGATACAGTTGATGCTTGCAATGACCGGAATATCAACGCTCTTTTTGGCTTTTTCGATGAGATGGCAATACTCCCGCGGCGCGTACTGATTCTGCAACTCGCTGCGCAGATAGTCATAAGCTTCGGTATGATAGGGAAGGCTCGATTCGATTCCCCAATCTTCCTGCGCGATGGCTTCTTCAAACAGGCTTTTCATCACCACAGCACCGGCGCCAGCATCGGCGCAAGCGCGGATGTTGTCCACCGATTTGCTCATACCGCTGCTGGCAACGATGATGGGGTTTTGCAAAGGCATCTTGAGATAATGCGTCTGTAAACTGGGCATAGCTCGTCTCCTTCAACATTAACCCGGATTTGTTCATAGCACAAATCCGAGGCCTGCGCCGCTGGTCGTGATTTGGGCAGATCAGTAAAACGCTTTTCCCGGGCGTCACAACTGCCGCTTGCCGATTCGTTTGGACAGCGGGCGAGGTCAGCCGGTCAAACTGTTCGCCACCCGGACGCCGATGCGACGTGGCCTTGCAGATTTGCGGAAAATAAAGAAAAATATTGATCAGAAAAAGGCCTTTTTTCTCACGCCACCGGCACATGCGTTGCTCAAAGGCGAAGAAGCAAAACTACCACCGGTAATGGCGGATGTGCTCGCCGCGTTTCTGGATGCCGATAATCGATTCGATGCCGACATCAATATGCAATTGGGTATATTTTTCAAACACTTTTCTCGACGACGCTTTGGTTTTGATCCCGCGGCTCTTGAGCGGCAAGTCAGAAACCAAAAGCAGGGCGCCGATTGCGACTTTGCTGACAAAGCCAACCGAAAACAGCGCGGAGCATTCCATATCGATGGCAATTGCCCGTTCTTCATAAAGCTGCTGTTTGAACTTTTCGTCGAATTCCCAAAATCGATAATCCGTGGTGTGGACCACACCGGTGCGGTAATCCAGACCTCGCTCGACAATGACCTGACTGACAAATTTCTGAATCTTGAAGGTCGGTAACGAAGGAACCTGGGAAGGAATAAAATGGTGAGACACACCCTCATCGCGAATGGCAGCCGTCGGCAGAATAAAATCACCAACCTTGAGAGAGCGGTGCAGACCGCCGCACATGCCGAGGAACAAAACAGCTTGTGGTTCGATGGTACTGAGGCATTCGATGATCAAGGCGGCGGATGGGGAACCAATTTTTAAGTCGATCATCGAGACGTGTTTATCCGGGCAATGGTGAGCGGAAATGACAGATCCTTCAGTCCTTATGCCTCCATGCCGTTCCCTGAACACATCGAGATAGCGATTGAAATTCGTCAAGATGATATAGGGCGAAAACTCCGCCGGAGCTGAACCTGTGTAGCGTTCAAGAATTTCACGGCCGATTTTTTGCTTTTGAGGGTCACGATACATTGATTTGCGTTGTAAAAGAAATTGTCCTGGGTTCGCCATTTTCTCCTCTGATTGGTCCTGAACATCAGCCGATTCTTGCACTATTAGCCGGTGCAGTGCAATATAAGGATTCCACGGCGATTTTACACGGATTTTTTGCCAATAGAAAAGCCCCATCCAATCCGGGTGATACTCGCATGGGATGGGGCTGGTAAATTGAGGTTGAAAATGGATTACTGATTGTTCTGCATTTTTTTGCTGGTGCTCAAATTTTCCAATCGTTTTTGGATAATCCGGTCGCGATTCTTCTGCCGATCATTCAATCGATCCTTTAAAACCTCGAGGCGCTTTTCCAAATGTTTGACTTCCTCGTGCCGTTCCTCTTCTCGCAAATCGAATAGTTTTTCCAGAATCGGCTGCAGTTCATTCTTGATATCCGCTTTTTCAGCCTCGGGAGCTTGCGCCATACGTTTGCCGAGCTGGCGGGCATCTTCTTCCAACCGTATGATCTCCAACTGTCGGGCATGGCTGCGGGGATCGCGCATTTTCAAGTTTTGCCAATGCATCATGCGTTGATGCGCACTGCCCAGTTCGCATTGAAAGCTGTCGGGATTTGCGCTGCGCAGCGCTTCCAGCTGATCTGCCTTTTGTGGATTTGATTCACGTATGAAATCGAGAGCTTCGGCCATCTGTTGTGGAGTGAGCTGGCGATAATCTCTCTTTTGAATCGATTCTGGAGCGGGTTTCCGCCGCGCTCCTTGCGGTTGCGCCTGGGTTGCAGCAGCGAAAAAAACCAGCAACGCCAGGACTATTATGTTAAATAAAAATATCCGCTTCATAACGTCTCCTTCCTCAATCCAAGTAAGCAGTGGCCATCGTGCATCAAAAATTGTTTCATCGGCGTTGTGCTGACAAGGTCAGTCGGCATCGGTTCGGCACTGTCGCGAACCCCATTTTCGATAAACTCCTGCAACGACCTTTCCTCGCTTTGGCGCAACACCCTCAGTCTCAGAAAAACGATCCGATCTGGTTTTGGCTGTCGAGTTGGTTTTCCAACTCGGTGAAGGTATCTTGGGTAACCAGCAACAGCGAATCGATTGTCGCACCGCCAAAATCGTACAGATCGATAGCGGCCAAATCAGCATCCGACTGTTCTTGTTGCCGCAGAAGAGCAACAGTCGGGTCCCCATGGCTGTTCCACGGCATCGTGCTGTTGTGCAAGATCCCAAAGCTCGAGACCATCACCAGCAGCACAGCTGCCGCCGCCCATACCCAGGGTCGATTCCGGGCGGCCCATCCGTCCTGTGGGTGTTGAACGGCTTTATGCACCATCCGTTCGTAATTGAAGGCATCGATTTCGGTATCAGCTGCCCGGCGAAAAGAGCGGATTGTCCCTTCAGCCTGTTGAAGCACCATCCGGCAATCCCCGCACTTTTGCAGGTGAGCTTGCCATTTTTCCATCTCCTCGGCTGAGAGAGAATGGTCGATGAGCAACCAGACCTGCCCGGCGAATTTTTTGCACAGCCGGCCGTTGGTATCATTTGTTTTGATTTTCATCGAGCTGCTTTCTGAGTTTTGTGACCGCATATCGCATTTGGCTCAAGACCGTGTTGATCGGCAATTTGACCAAGCGGGCGATTTCCCTGAAGGTCATTTCGCCTTGCACACGCAACAGAAAAATTCGGCGTTGCTTTTCCGGCAACCGATCAACCAGATCCAATAAATTTTCATATCCTTCAGAACTCTCGATTTCCGATGCAGGGTTATCGGGACTCACGGGCTCCGGCAGATCGTCCCTGAAGAAGAGCCGTTCACTTTTTCGACGGCGCCGCTGATCGATCGCAGTGCGATAGGCGATTTGCATTACCCAACTGGAAAAACGATGGCCGGGTTTGAATGAACCGATGCGACGCCACACTTTGATCAGCGTTTCCTGCAATGCGTCTTCAGCCAAACCGCGCTCGCGACAAAAACGCATCAAGAAAGAGAACAGCGGCTTGCGGTAGGCATCCATCAACAACGCAAATGCCTGCTCATCACCGTTCTGACACCTGGCAATCCACTCTTGCTCTTGCATGATGGTTTCTGATCCTTTTTCTATTGACTATACGCAGCAAAAACGAAAATATTTTATCGTCAAGATTCTTTCCACTTGGTATGGTGCTGTGAGCGCAGTTTAGAGTATAAAAATTCGGGTGAGCAGGACAATGGCGGCAAATTTTCTGTCTATCCTGAGCACCGCCAATGCCACATCGACCTTGTGGAGGGAACATGACCAACCCGGTGAAACTGTAAATCCGACCGCAGCCTGTGTTATTTAGCCCCGACATGAGCGAGCGGCAAAACAGTGGAAGGCAAAATTCCGGATCGCAAAAGATGGCAAACGCCGCAAAGAAAGCATCTGCGGCCGTTTGCCGGTCAGCGGGAACGGCATGATTTTGCTGATGGAACAGCGCAGTTGACCGACAAAAAATCGATCAGTCTTTCTGATAATATTTGAGCGATAAAACCGTTGTCTCTTTGGCGCTGGAGAGGACGATATTGGTGATGGTATTGGTCACCCCCGGCCATTGCTGGATCTGCATGAGCAATTTTTCCAGTGTTTCTGTGGTTTTGGTTCGTACTTTAAGCAAAAAGGTGCCTTCTCCGGTAATCGAATGGCACTCCAGGATCTCATCGTTTTGGGTTACTTTCTCGATGATTTCGTCATAATCCTTGGTAGAAGCGACACGAATGATGACGAATGCAGTCACTTCCAGTCCGACACGATGCGGATTAACAATGGCATTGTATCCCTGAATCACTCCCGCCATCTCCATCTTGTGCATCCGTTCGCTTATCGATGGAATAGAAAGTTTGACATCCTCTGCCAGCTTGTTGCGCTTGGTCCTGCCGCGTTCCTGCAAAATTTCCAGAATTTTGAGATCAATCGAATCGAGTCGGTCAGCGTGCATAAGCTCTCTCATTTTTTTAATTCACAAAGCGATGAAAGGTGAGTAAATTTGGGGGCCCAAATTGTAAGGAAAATCCGTTTATTTCCAAAGACCATTAAAGACATTAATTTCAATTAAATAAAACAACTTTTCCAGGATCGAGTGGCTTGGTTAACAACAGCGCGCCGGGTCATCGTTATTTCTGTATTCTGTTTCTAATGCTTCCAGGGACAATACCTTAATAAATTTATGAATAATATGCTTATAATCAATATTAATCTTTTTCCCGATCCGGTGCTGCGCACCAAATTGGAGTTTTTGGTGCTGCGCCGTGCCGCAGCACTTGTGGAGCAGGTTATTGCCGCTTGACTTTTCTTTCTTTGTTTTTTATGTTTGATCAGTGGCATCTGCGGATGGATGGCCGGGTTTTTGGCCACCGCTTTTTGGCGCCATCAGGCAATATTTGCGGCCCATGCAAAATGTTGCTGCCGTTTTGGCTTGCCAAACGCGGCAAAAAACTGCCGACATGCCCCAACCTTGCAGGAGAAATAAAATGGACAACCTTTTGCTCTCCCGTCTGCAGTTCGGCTTGACAATTGCTTTTCACTATCTTTTTCCACCACTGAGCATTGGCCTGGGGTTGATTCTGGTTATCATGGAGGGGCTCTATCTGAAAACAGCCAAACCCATCTACCTGCAGATGACTCGGTTTTGGGCGCGGATTTTTGGACTGGTCTTTGCCCTGGGCGTGGCTTCCGGAATTGTGATGGAATTCCAATTCGGCACCAACTGGTCGACCTATTCGAGGTTTGTCGGCGATGTATTTGGCAGTGCCCTGGCTGCCGAAGGCATTTTTGCCTTTTTTCTCGAATCGGGCTTTTTGGCCATTCTTCTTTTTGGTTGGGATCGGGTTAAACCCCGCACCCATTTCTTTGCGACAGTCATGGTCGCATTCGGCGCGCATTTCAGTGCCGTCTGGATTATCATCGCAAATTCCTGGCAACAGACTCCGGCAGGCCACCATGTGGTTGCCGCCCAAAACGGCTTACGGGCGGAAATCGTCGATTTTTGGCAAATGGTGTTAAATCCTTCGGCCATCGATCGCCTGACCCATTCGATCGCCGGCGCCTGGCAGGCAGGAGCCTTTTTCGTAATCAGCGTCTGCGCTTTTTATGTTCTCAAAAACCGGCACCTGGAATTTGCGCGCAAATCGCTGAAAATCGGCCTGTGGGTGGCTGCAATCGCATCTCTGGCCCAATTGGTCACCGGACATTCGAGCGCCATTACCGTCAGCAGAACCCAACCACCCAAGCTGGCTGCCTTTGAAGGCCACTATGCCGAATTCGCGCCGGCCGACATGTACCTCTTCGGATGGGTCGATCAAAAAGAAAATCTCGTCCACGGCATCAAAATTCCCGGATTTCTCAGCTTTCTGGTGCACGGCAACAGCCAGACCCCGCTCGTCGGTCTCAATGCGGTGCCAGAAACCGATCGACCGCCGGTGCAGATTGTTTTTCAGTCCTATCATCTGATGATTGCCATCGGATTTGGTTTGATCGCACTCTCTTGGTTGGGAATCGTCCTGCTGTGGCGCGGGCGGCTGTTCCATATCCGTTGGTTGTTGTGGACTTTAGTTTTTTCGGTTCTCGGACCACAAGTGGCCAATCAAGTGGGCTGGGCGTCTGCTGAGATCGGCCGCCAACCCTGGATCGTGTATGGATTGTTGCGCACCAGCGAGGCGGTCTCCCCCTCCGTTTCAGCAGGACAAATACTCACATCGCTGATCTTGTTCGGTTTGATTTATACCCTCTTGTTCGCTCTGTTCGTCTATCTGTTGAATGAAAAAATCCAGGCAGGACCTTTGGGCGAAGACATGTCTGTGGAGGGCCGACGAGCATGAATACCGTTATCGATTTGAACACCATCTGGTTTTTTCTCGTGGGGCTGCTTTTTGCCGGCTATGCGATCCTCGATGGATTTGACCTCGGCATCGGCGCCCTGCACCTGCTCAGCAAAAATGACCGCGAGCGCCGCACCCTGCTCAATGCCATTGGACCGGTTTGGGACGGCAATGAGGTCTGGCTGGTAACCGGCGGCGGCGCTCTGTTCGCCGCATTTCCCGAGGTCTATGCCACCGCTTTCTCCGGTTTCTACATGGCGTTTATTCTCTTGCTCTTTATGCTCATTTTCCGTGCAGTGGCAATCGACTTTCGCAGCAAACAGCCTATGCGGTGGTGGCGCAATTGGTGGGATTTCAGTTTTTCGCTCAGCAGCATCCTGACCAGCCTGCTGATCGGTGTGGCTCTCGGCAATATCGCCATGGGCATACCGCTCAACGAACAGCACGAATTCGTCGGGTCTTTCCGGTCCTTGCTCAATCCGTATGCCCTGCTGATCGGCGTCACCACTGTAGCCTTATTCATGATGCATGGCAGTATTTATGGCATGTTGAAAACCGAAGGGGATCTCCACGACCGAATACAGACTTGGAGCAAGAAGGCTGTTGTTTTCTTTGTCCTGGTGTATGCGGTCTCTACTCTGGCAACCTTGCTCTTTCTCCCCCATATGTCGATGCAGATCCGCAACAATCCGATTTTTTTAGCCCTGCCGATCCTCAACGTCCTGGCGATCATCAACTTGCAATGGCAAATCAAACGGGGTCGCGACTTCCAGGCGTTTCTATCCTCATGTGCGGTGATGCTCTGTTTGCTGGCGATTTTTGGTCTCGGTATCTATCCCAACATGATCCTGTCGACACCCCAGATTGAGAATACCCTGACCATCTACAACGCGGCATCTTCGGGAAAAACTCTGCGGATCATGCTGGTGATCGCCATTATGGGCATCCCGCTGGTGCTGGCCTATACCGCCAGCATCTATTGGATTTTCCGCGGTAAAGTCAAACTGGACGCGAACAGCTATTAAAATTCGAGCACAAGCCGTGCCTGCCAATAGCAGCCGCTTCGCACAAGATGGGTTATGCGAGGAAAAAACTTTCCTGACGTTGAGAGAGAGATCGATCGATAACCGCAATCAAACCAAGTGCCAACAGAGAAAAAAGAAAGAGCGCCCAGTCCAATTGCAGGTCGGTCATCAGGTTTTGCATGCTTTTGGCGACCAAATACCAGGCGCCGATTAATGTTTCCTTGGCCTTGGCCAAACCGCTCGATGGATTGATAAAAAAAGCGCCGGCCGTCAGCAAAACCGCCATCGCGGCCCCGTAGGCTGCCGTTTGTAGGAACGCAAGAGCGCACAGCCGGCGGCGATACACAACCAATCCGCAGGCTGCCGTTCGTGTGCAGAAATCAGCCGTCAACGCGATTTCGGGGGCAGCGGAGAGGGCAGAAAATAGAAATCGATAATCGTCGACGAGTCGTCGGCAATCTGCACAGCCCTGCAAATGGCTGCTCACGCAGTCAGCTTCCGATTGCGGCAAGCTTTGCTCGAGCCAAGCCTGCAAAACCTCATCTCCCGGATGTTCTCCTGTCATGCAATCTCCCTTGCGATATTTTCAACCAGCCCATGTTTGATCCGCGCCCTGGCGCGGTGCAAATAATTTTTGACCGTTCCTTCGGGCAAAGAGACCATCCCGCTGATTTCAGAAATTTTGCATTCATCAACGTGAAAAAGGGTAAGCAGCGTCTGATAGAGGGGCGGCAGCTGTTCGATCTCTTTTTCAATGTGTGCCAGCAGATCCAGGTCTTCGATCTGTTGCAGCAAATCCTCACCCATACAGCTATCGATGGAAGAGCGGGACGGCAGGCAATCGTCGCTCAGGGGCAACTTTTTCTTTTCGAGTTGTTTGAGGCAGGTGTGATAGGCGATGCGGCCGATCCAGGTCGACAACTTGGCTTCGAAACGAAAAGAAGGCAATCCCTTAAAAATCCGCAGAAAAATATCCTGACAAACATCCTCCCGGTCTTCGCTCTGGCGAATCATTCGAAAGACGATGTGATAGACCAGGCCCTTGTGCCGTTCCACCAATTCGCGAAACGCCTCGGCGTTGCCTGCCTGAATGGCGGTGATCATTGCCTGATCTGTTTCGCCTGCCATGATTTCATCTGCCCATTTGTGGTTCTGCTCAAACTGCCGTGATATCCCAACGGGCGCCAGCACTGAATCTGACCGGCTATCGCCCACGTGTTCCAGCCATTTTTCGGCCTGAGAGACCGAACTGCCGGTGCAGTCGCCTCGACTGACAAAGCTCTTGGCAACCGGAATGACTCTACGATAATAGACCGGCAATAGCAAAAAAAGTTACAATTTCTTTTGCAGATTTGTGCAACCCAAGGCCAAAAATTAAAATTGCAACCCTTTTGTGCATGAGCGGTCTGATTAGAGTGAAAGCACGTGCTGCAGGTCATGGGCCCGGAATTTGGTAGAAAAATACTGCAAGCTTTATTGACCGAGCAGCGACCGATTTTAAAACAGGACCAGCGGTTTTCAGGCGGACAGAACAAGCCTGTGAATTTCCAGAAGCTGCTGGCAGAGTTTGAACAAGATCATGCAGGAGGATCGACCATGGAAGACACACTCGTACCGATCAGTTTATTTTTAGCCATCGCATGGGTCATCAAAACGATGTCCGACAACCGCGTCAAACGCACATTGGTTGCCAAAGAAAAAGTCGATCCAGCACTGGTATCACTGCTGCAGAACAGCGGCGACCCGCGAATTCCCGCTGCGCTTAAATGGGGATTGGTATTGCTCGGCATTGGTTTGGGATTGATCGTGGGGCAGCGCTACTCGGAAGAGATCAAGATCGCCATGATTTTTATCTTTGGTGGTTTAGCTCTGGTCCTCTACTATATTCTCGCTTCCACCCTTTTGCGACGTGAAAATCCAGAGCAAACACAGTCGTGAAAAAATCGAGCCGGTGTACACCCCCTTATGGCGCCGGCTCGATTTTACCTTCCAACAGCGAATCCCGTTTGTCATAGTTTTTGCTTGCTTCCATCATTCTTCTTTCTGATATTTCTTTTTCCTGTCATGCAGTTGCCGCACGAATCGGCGACCCTCGGTTGTTGTCGATTCTGTTCAAGGAAGAAGCTTTTTAAAGAGGGCCGAGAGCAGGCGTCCACCGACAAGTTGATTGCGGACCATCGATATGGTGAAGAAAAAACTCATCCACTTTGCAGAATTTGAATCCTTCCCCAATACCCGGACTCAACCGACCGGCATGAAAGGCCATTGGCGCACCCATTTTTTTCACAATGACCACCCGATTGTCCTCGAGTTGGCGTGTGGTCGCGGGGAGTATACCATCGCCCTTGCGCAGCGCTGTCCGGATAAAAATTTTATCGGCGTTGATCGCAAAGGCGCCCGCATGTGGGCAGGCGCCAGACAAGCTCTCGAAGAGTCGCTCGCCAACGTCGGTTTTCTGCGCATCACCATCGAGACGATTGAAAATTTTTTCGGCCGCCACGAAGTCGATGAAATTTGGATCCTATTCCCGGATCCCTATCCCAAACAAGCCAAAGCGCAAAAGCGTTTAACCTCCTCGCGGTTTCTGCGCGCCTATCAGCGCATTTTGCGGCCGGATGGTGTTATCCACCTGAAAACCGATGACGACGGCCTCTACAGCTATACGAAAAATTTATTGCTCAAACAAGGTCATGCCATCGATCTGGATACGGCCGACGTCATGCGCGAATACCCGAACGATGAGATATTGCGCCTTTCGACCTATTACCAGGATCGGCATCTGAAGAGCGGTAAAACAATCAAATACCTGCGGTTTCGACTGAACCAACAGGCGGAATTTACCGAAGCCAAAGACGCAGAGCAAATCCATTAAAACCAATCGGCTTCAGCGATTTGCTGTTGCTCTCGGAGAACGTCTATGAACAAAATCCACAAAATTCAAAAGTTGGCGGCAATCGGCCAATCGATTTGGCTTGACCACATCGATCGCGAATTCATCGACTCCGGCGCTCTGCAACAACTGATCGATGAAGGGATCAGCGGTTTGACCTCCAATCCATCGATCTTTCAGAAAGCCATCGCTCAGGGCACGGCCTATGCCGCTGACATCGCAAGGTTCGCCAGGGCAGGGAAAACAGTCATGGAGATCTATGAGGCATTGGTGATCGACGATATCCGGCGAGCCGCTGACGCGTTTGTCCCGGTTTACACCCAATCCAACGGCAGAGACGGCTGGGTGAGCCTTGAAGTCGATCCCAACCTGGCCGATGACACTCTTCAAACCATCGTTGCCGCCAAGAGGCTGGCTGCCGCTGTGGATCGCCCCAACCTGATGATCAAAGTCCCGGCCACTGCTGCGGGGATCCCGGCAATCCGTGCCTTGATCAGCGCCGGTCTGAACATCAATGTCACCCTGATCTTTGGTCTGGAAGTTTATCGACAAGTGATCGAAGCCTATCTGCAGGGGATGGAGGAACGCCCGGATGAAAAACTCGACAAAACCGCGTCGGTGGCATCGTTTTTTGTCAGCCGGGTCGATTCGGCGATCGACAAACAGCTCGAAACTCGGGAGATTACCGATTTGCAGGGCAAAATTGCCATTGCCAATTGCAAACTGGCCTACCAGGAATTTTTGCGTTTCTTCTCCGGCGACCGGTGGGAGAAGTTGGCCAGGCGCGGCGCACGAGTTCAACGGCTGCTGTGGGCCAGCACCAGCACCAAAAATCCGCATTACAGCCAAACCCTCTATATCGATCCCTTGATCGGGAGCGATACAATCAATACCCTGCCCTTGCCAACCTACGAAATATTCAAAAACACAGGAAAAACAGAACCGACCATAACCGAGGGGCTTGAGGAAGCATGGGCGGAAATATCCGCCTTGCGCTCTGCCGGCATCAACCTGCATCGGATTACCGATGAGCTTTTATCGCAAGGAGTCAAGCTGTTCTCAGACGCTTTTGCTGAACTGCTGAACAGCATCGGCCGCGAATGCGCTCGCCCGGGCAAAAACCAATCGCAAAGTAAAACTCAGCGATAGATCAGATACTTTTCGCGGATTTTCTCAAAATCGTGCAGATCCGCCTGCCAAGAGGCAATGATCTCCTCTGCGGGACGGCCTTCAAGCACCATTTGCCGCAACCGGTCCGAACCTGCTGCTTTGTCAAAACTGCTGCTGCGGGCTGTATCGAAAAACGGCTGTTCCGGATAGAGCTTTTGCAGAGCGGTCAAAATATGCACCTGGGTGAGAATCGGCTTGAAAATTTCAGGCAGCACGATATGAATATCCACTCCATGCACCAATTCCCCTTGAAAGTGGGAGTAAAAGGGTCGATAATGCGCGGCGCGAAAACGCACACCCGGCAAATTGCGGCTATTGAGTTCATCGGCCAATTCTTCGGCATCGATCCACGGCGCAGCGACCAGTTCAAACGGCTTGGTATAGCCGACGCCGATGTTGAACGTGTTCAGCTCTCCGAGAATGCCGGTGGTCGGGTAAAAAAGCGCGGTGAGTGCACGTGGGATGTGGGGTGAAGTCGCCACCCAGGGCAACCGGGTGTCGCAGAAGCGCAT
Source organism: bacterium (assembly GCA_029565675.1). Taxonomy (GTDB): domain Bacteria; phylum Zhuqueibacterota; class Zhuqueibacteria; order Residuimicrobiales; family Oceaniaggregativiventaceae; genus Sulfursilanivivens. The sequence goes on along the minus strand of JAKQNP010000051.1, from coordinate 217,151 downwards.
TTGCCGCTCCCACCCGACCATCTCTACCACTGTCAAGTCGCAACCGATCCCATACTCCTGATTGAAAAGCGCCGCAAGCTCGCCAACTGTCAGTCCGTAGACATAGGCGATGGGATAATAGCCAATAAAGGAGCGGTACTCCAAATCGAGCATTGGGCCTTCAACCAAATCGCCTCCCAGCGGATTGGGACGATCGAGAACGACAAACGGAATCCCCGCCTCTTTGGCCGCCTCCATGGCAAAGGCCATGGTGTAGATATAGGTATAAGAGCGGCAGCCGATATCTTGAATATCATAGAGCAAAACATCGACATTTTTGAGCATTTCCGGTGTGGGTTTTCGTATTTGGCCATAGAGGCTGTAGAGAGGAATTTGTGTTCGGGTGTCGACGACGGTTTCGATATGTGCGCCTGCGTCAAAATCGCCGCGCACACCATGTTCGGGGCCAAAAAGAGCAACCAGTTTAACATCAGGACGAGCGACCAAACGGTCGATGGATGAACTGAGATCAGAGGCAATTCCGGTCGGATTGGTGATCAGACCGACTCGCTTGCCTTTGATGAGGTCAAACTTGTCGGCCAGCAGCACCTCGATCCCGGTTTTGACCGGCACGCGATCATCTTTGCTGGCGGTTTGTGTCGAGATAGCCGAAACCGCCCAACCGATAACGACAACCAACGCCAGGACATAAAATAGTTTTTGCATATCGAGTTTACCTCCGCTTCATGATGAGTGCGATTTTCCATCAAGGTCGAGCAACTGTGGCGGATAAAACGGTTTTCCCGGCTGCGCCGGATCAAGCAAAAAAGCCTCCCAGCGGGAGGCTCAACAAGTCGGCACGTTATTCCGAGCTTTGGCGTAAACTCGTTTTGATTTTCTTAATCTCGTCGCGGATCTGCGCGGCTTCTTCGTAGCGTTCATCCTTAACGGCTTTTTGCAAATCGGTATTGAGCTGTTCGAGCTTGTCGCTGGGCGACAGATCTTCATCGTCGCGGTGGTGCTCGGTTTCTTCGTGTTTTTCGCTGATTGAAGCGCGCTGCATCACGCCATCTTCGACAAAAATGGGGGCATTCATGCGCAAGGCCAGGGCGATAGCATCACTCGGGCGAGCGTCGACGTCCTGAAACAGATGGTCGCTCTGCAAACCGATTAAAGCGTAATAGGTGTTTTCGCGCAGATCGCTCACCACGATGCGTGAAATATTGACATCCAATGACTCGAGCAGATTTTTGATCAGATCATGAGTTAGGGGTCGAGGGGGCGAGATGTTCTCCAGCTGCAGCGCGATGGCTTGCGCTTCGGTTGATCCGACAACAATGGGGAGCCACCGATTCTGGTTCTCATCCTTGAGAATAACCACAAATCGACTGGTCGCCGTATCGAGGGTGACTCTTTCGACTTTAACGCGAACCAGCATGCTAAACTCTTTCTCCAGCTTGTGGGGATTTAATTGGATTTTATTATAGCGATTTTACGCCCAACTGTCAAGCGATATTTTGGCGCAAAAGATGCCCGCAATTGCTCTTGCATGATAGGCAGAGTTTTTGTAAGTTGAAAAACACGCTTTGAATGCCTTGGACTCCAAAATCGACCTATCGCAACAACCGCCATTCTGAAAGGGAACCTGCATGTTGGTTTTCGACCGCGCAATTTTAAAAAGATACTGGCCCGCCGACGACAAGGGTGAGGAGGGTGAAATCATCCGCACGGTGGTCGTCCAAATCGATGCTGAAGTGGACAACAGCCGGCAAGTCGGCGAGTTGTTCAACAATATGGTGCGCGGTTTGGTGCGCGTTACTCTGGAAGACAACCTGACAGGCGATCAATATACCCTGCCGGCTGTCACCATCAAGCCGTTCAGCATCAAACAAAAAAAGGTCAAACTGGGACAGGGAGACGATGTCGATGTGGTCAAGAGCGAGTTTGCCGGACTAACCTTGACCTCCAAACTCGGCCAGGACGGCGGCACGATTTTGAGCGATCTCTACCGCTATTTCAATATCGAACTGCAAATGACAGTCGAAGAGTTTCGTCTGACCGTGCCGAATCCGCCATCTTCGACAGAGCAAGAAGAAAAAGAGTCGTGATGCGTTTCCGCAGCCGAACGCATAACATTGGCCAACCCATCACAAGCGGAGCCCGGCGATGCAAAAAATAAGCGGCAAAACCAGCAATCGTCCGTTCCTTTGGATACCCACCCTCTATATGGCAGAGGGACTCCCCTACATCATCGTCAATGTCGTATCGGTAATCATGTTCAAGACTCTGGGGATTTCCAATACCGATATCGCCCTCTACACCGGACTGCTCTATCTTCCCTGGGTGATCAAACCGTTCTGGAGCCCGATAGTCGATTTATGGCGCACCAATCGCTTCTGGGTCTTGCTCATGCAGCTCTTCATCGGCGCCGGATTTGCCTGTATCGCCCTGACGATTCCTTTGCCGAATTTCTTCCGATACACCCTGGCTTTTCTTTGGCTCATCGCTTTTGGCTCGGCGACTCACGACATCGCTGCAGACGGTTTCTACATGAGCGCCCTGAACTCCCATCAACAAGCACTCTACGTCGGAGTGCGCAGCACATTCTATCGTTTGGCGATGATCGTGGGTCAAGGGTTGCTGGTCATCATGGCCGGCTATATTCAAAACCACAGCGGTCTTGAGGCCTATCATCTCCATGTGACAGCCGCCCCTGTCGCCTCTGTGGTGCAAGAAATTCCGCATCCCGACAGCGTTGCGACCACGTCGCCGTTGCCCGGCGATCTGCGCATCATCGCTTCGGCGGATACTCTGCAAATCCCCATCGTTTCCCGCTCTGCCCAGCAAATAGCGGCATGGCGGCAACAGGTCGACACCTGGAATCACGAACGCGGGCAGCAACACGAGATCCTGGCCAACCGGCAACAAGAAGACAGCGACAAGCCGGGCTGGTGGGAAAAACAAATCTCTCGACCATTGGCCGCCTGGATACGGGATCAGTTCGGCCCCAAAACCTCGCAGGCGGAAATCGACAAGAACGGCAATCTCGGGATTATCTATTTTCAGCTATCCGCACCGCCGCCGTTTGGCAAGGAAATCGTGCTCAATTTCGGCCAGGAAAGCCGAAATCCGGACATTCGTCTGATCCTGGGAAATCGATTTGTTTTTACCGAAAAAAACTGGAACCAGCCTGCCGGAGCACTGATTCAGCTCGATCCCAAGCTTAAAAAGCAAACAGATACCGATTTTATCACCCGGGCTGGCAACATTCCGCTCTCCTGGGTCATTACCATCGGATCAGCAGCCGTTCTTTTCATCCTGCTCTGGCTCTATCACACTTTTATTCTGCCGGTACCCGCGTCCAGTCAAGCACACAGCGGCCAGTCAATCGCCGGCGTGCTGAAAGAATTCAAGCAGCCCTTTGTGACCTTTTTCCAGAAAAAAACTATCGGCCGCAGCATCGCTTTCCTGCTTTTGTTTCGCCTGGGAGAGTCGCAGTTGGTGAAACTGGCATCACCCTTTTTGCTCGATGCGCGTGAGGTGGGCGGTTTGGGCTTGACCACCGGCCAGGTTGGCCTGGTGTACGGCACGATCGGCTTGATCTTTTTGACCGCCGGCGGTATTCTCGGCGGCCTTGTCGCCGCAAAATTTGGACTCAGAAAAATGCTGCTGTGGATGGCCTTTGCCATCAATGTGCCCGATCTGGTCTATGTGTACCTGTCGCATTCCTTGACCGATAACTTTATTCTCATCAATCTGTGTGTCTCGCTCGAACAATTCGGCTATGGCTTCGGCTTTACCGCCTACATGCTCTACCAAATCTATATCTCCAGAGGGCAATTCGAAACTTCGCATTTTGCCATCACCACTGCATTTATGGCTCTGGGAATGATGTTGCCCGGTATGTTTTCTGGATGGCTGCAGGAATTGATCGGCTACCAGCACTTTTTTATCTGGGTATTGATCGCCTGCCTGCCGGTCTTCTTTGTTATCCCCTTTCTGAATATCGATTCAAAATTCGGCATTAGAGAAAACTCGGAAAAATAAAAAAAGGCCCGTCAGTAATGACGGGCTTTTTTTTATCCGAGCCATTCGATTCGCTTCTGTATCTGCTCATCACTCCACGAATCACACCCGGGGATCATCTGGCGTACAATCCACTTGGCATCTCGGCGGTCGAGCAAATTCAAACGGATCGCGTGCCGAAGCGGTATAAAATAGTCTTCCGCCAACACACGAAACCGGGAATCGGTTTTCGGATGCGGCAGCGGATAGCGGATCTTGCCGGTCATTGCGAGAAAGATGCCGAGATAGTGGCGATAGATGCCGACATTGCCAGGTGTCCAGAAATCCTTGGCCGCGGCCTGCAGATCCTGCTCGATCGCCAAAGCACAAGGTCTTGCCTGTCTGACAAAATCGCGCCACAATTTGAACAGCTCCGGACTGATCTGAGAAGCGCCGAGCAAGTAGCCGTGTTTTTTAATGTTCTTGCCATAGCGCGCCAGAGCGATAAACCAATCGTTGCCGGTGGAGTACTGCACCCGCTCCGGCGCTGTTTTTTCGACAAGATTGATGCGGATCATATCATCGCAATAGTCATAGATGCAGCTGAAGCGCTGTTTTTGGGTGATCAAAGCGCTCTTGTATTCCTGTATTGCGAGTGTTTCGGCGAGAATCATTTCGATCTCTTCCACCGTAAAATTGGAACCAAAGCCTGGAATGCCGATATCGAGCTCAAAAAATACCAGGCCAAAGTCGGTAAAATCGCTGATCATCTGCCCGATGTTCCGATAAACGCGGACCTTGGTCGCGCTATCGGCATGGTAGAGCCGGCGATCCGGCACCGGCATATAGCGGATCCGCTCGGTTAACTGCCGTTCGCGCAAACCGGCATCGATCTCGGCAATTTGCTGACGCAGAGCACCCGCCACTTGATCCGCTGTAATCTCGAAGGAATTGGTGTTTAAACCCGCCACCAGCAAAGGCCGATCAACGGCGATGTAATCGCTCAATTCAGTGGCGATTTCCGCTGTCCGCCAGATCAACTGTTTGGTCAGTTCCCAATCGTTGTAGATCGCCCATGTGGTATCCACATTGGTGGCAGGCACGCTTTCGCTGCGGATCACCTCTCTGACCAGATTGTCATAACTCGGCCAGTCGAACTCTCCCGCAGGAGTCCATGGACCATACATCGCTGTGGTGGCGAGGATTTCCTTATCGCATTGCCGCTCGTATACATCGCGAATCGAGACGTGTTGTTTGAGCAGCAATTCGCGCAGTTGATAGTTGGGCCTCATCTCTTAACCGTTAAAAGTTTGCCTTGCAATCTTTCCGGTTTCCAACCGGCCGGCACAGGTTGCGGATAATAGGTCATCGCGCCGCGTCTCACCATGCTGCCGCTGTTTGCCGCACTGGTATACTGCGCTTCCACCTCACTGAGGATGTTCAATGCCTGAATCGCATTTTTGCGGTATTTTTTGCCTTGCATAAAATTGCCAAGGTATTCGGCCAGTTCAAAAGCAAAAGGATCCTCATAATCCATCTCGATGTATTGCCAGTGATCGCGCCATTCGATCTTTTCACCGGAGACCGATTTTTCCCAGCGATTGGCAGGTGCACTCTCTTTCCACTGCACCTTCAACCCATACAGGCCAAAGACCAATGAGCCGCCTTCGCCATCGATCGTGATTTCAAGAGGCCCAAACTCAGAGTTCACTCGCCGATACCAGGACCACACCGAAGTATTGACCACGCCATTGGCATGTTGTCGGGTCAATTGGGAATAGTCTTCGACATCGCAATCGATGATGGTTTTGCCGTCGCTGCTGAGCCGTTGTGGTACTACCAACCTGGCGATGCAGCTCAAGGCAACCGTATCGCCGAACAGAGCCTGCGACAGATACCCTTCATGGCACATATCGAGGATAATTCCACCGCCGGCCTCTGCCAGTGTCCAATTGAAATCCGGACGTTGAGCGCAGAACTCTTTGTTGCCGCCCAGTCCAGAACCCACCTCGTAGCCGAACAACATCTGGGCGCTGAGTGGCTTGATCTGCGGCAACAATTCAATCGCTTTTCGCAGGCCAGGAGTCGAAAGCATATGATGTACCACACCGTGAATAAATCCGCCCTTTTCCAGAGCGTCAACAATGGCAAAGCCGTCGGCATAGTTGGCGGCCAACGGTTTTTCCATATAGACACCGCAGGTCGATGGATCGAGAAACGGCAAGGCCTCCAGCAAAACGGCGCGGCGTATCCCGGTAGCAACAGTATTGTGGTAGACCTGCTTTGTGGGATTGATCGAATGAGCAAACTCCACTGCTGCGTCCAATTCCGTGAACATATGTGACAGGCCTTTTTCTTTGGCCATGGCTTGCATTTTTTCCAAGTTTCGCCCCACACCGATCGGCACCGGTTCGATGACATCTCCAGCCACTCGGGTCATTTGTTTTTTCGCGATCAGCTGCAGAGCCCGCAATGCGATTTGTCCCATGCGCCCGGTCACGCCATGAATGATCACGGGAAGTTTAATGGTTGACATGATAAAAGGTACCTCCATAAAGATGATGATCCAAACCAGTCCAATGATAGCCTGTCCAGCCCATCCTTTGTTGTTTTGTTTCCGAATGTGTCGTCCCAACCCGATTAACAGGGGTGAGACTTGTTTATCCAATCAAAAAGCGTGCGGGCTGCCTGCTGCGGGCCGGATTGCTCCATGCCCTCGATTCCCAGTTGGGTTCGCAGTTGCCCGACAACTGTTTTGCTGGCAAAGAGTTTGTGCATTAATTCGACTGCCAGTTTTTCATGCACGGTTCGTCGCTGTGGTGCGCCAAAGGGATTGGCAAAGTAGCTGTCCACCACTCCCGATTCCGACGTCGTGCCCTTGGCCTTTCGCCGTCCGGCCCGGAAGACCGGCAAAGCTGCATCTGCCGTTTGGAACAACTCAAGTACCGGCTGTTCAGCCCCCACTTTTTCGTAATTGTTGGCATAGAGAAAAAAATCGACTGTCTCGCCCCGCACAATCCGACGATAGGTTGTCACCGGCAGAATAACTCGCGCATTGGTCAGATTCGGATTCATAAATATCGACCGGTCGAATTGTTCGAAGGCATAGCCGGGTTGCAGATCGTCCAGGCGCAAAAACGCCCCGGTTTCAGTACCAAAACCGAGAACCCTTGGTCCGGAAAAATCCAGCGAGCCCATATCGTCGAAGATGACCGACATGTCGCGGATATAATTGCCCGCCAGGATACGAACCGCTTCCAGCGTCTCTGACTTGCCGGCGCCGCTATCGCCGACCACCACCACATTCGCCTTGACGTTGGACTTTAATTGGATCGTAACCATGGCGCCGTGGACGGGCAAATGGCCGCGATCGAGCATAATGACGTTATGCAGGGTCAGCAGCATTTTTTTCATATAACCGAAATAATCGATCTCCTCGCAACCGACCACATATCCAACGATCATCCCGCTGTGATGGTCTTGGTGAAAGACTGTTTGTTCTTCGGTGAATTTGAGCGATGGCCCGCCGAAGATCATGACAATGTCCGGCCGTCGATCGACGATATCTTCGTAATTCGCCAGCTCGAAAAGATTGGCCAATGAAGCGCCGTGCGACATGAAATCTTTATGAAAATAGGTAAACGCCAACAATTTGCCGATTTTTGCCGGGTAACAAAACCAACTTTCCGGAGCGAGTTCGAGGTCATCAACGGGATTCTGCCGTACTTCGCGGAACAAACCCGATCGCGTGTTGCGGCGTGGGTAGAGGATGACAGGCGGTTCCAACAACGTCAGCCGGATAAAGGGAATTTTGCGCAAGGTTTCATAGGGTGTCGGGCAATCCCACAACACATGCTGCAGCAAAAGACCGAATTGCGCACCTGCCGGCAATTGCCGGTAAACCCGAAACGGCGTATCGACCAAATTATCGCAGATGGTGCGATAGGTGCGCAATATGAGCAACCGAAGAGTTTCATTGGCATGAATAAAAGAAGCGTGATGAATGCTGTCGCGGGTGCGCAATCGCGTCTTTGGTGCCGCGAGAACAATGTAACGTTCAAACGTACGCCAATAATTGTAGAGACCTTCGACAAACTCATAAAACTGTGCGGTATCGCTCAAAAGGTGGGCAAGAGATGGGCTGAGCGCGCTGACTTCATCTGAACGGTGGGTCGTCAACAACCTCAGCGCAGCAATGACGTCCTGCGAAAGGTTTAGGATGTCTTGCTCCGAATAGAATTGGCGGAAATAGAGGTAAACCGGCGTTTCGCGTTCGGCTATCGTTTCCAAATAGCGGCTGGTTACATCGGCAAAAGGTCTGCTGCGCAGGAGTTTTTCCGGCGTTTCACAATAGAACGATGAATAATCGATAATAATTTTGTCAGCATTGAGCGAGTATGCGGTTTTCATAGCGTTGTCTTTGTTATTGGCCTGCTGGTATTGACACTGCCGAAGCAGAAACTCAGTTATTTTTTTTGCTAAAAAACTCACGATGGATTGCCAGTATGGTCGGCACCACATCGCTTTCTTTAATGATAAAATATTGCGCCACCTGTGAAGCGCCGGAGACAATCATCTCAACGTTGGTACCTGACTCGGCAACCGCCGCAAACACCCGAGCAGCCAGTCCGCGAGTGGCCGACAATCCCTCACCTACAACTCCCACCAGCGCCACATCCAGCACTGGCTCCAGATGATCGATACCCGGGATGCTCGTCATTTCGATAAAGCTTTTGCTTCGATTAATATCAGATTTTTCCAGCAACAGGTTCACCGCCGTCTGGGCGGTGATCACCGAAATGATATTGATATCGTGTTGACTGAGCACTGACACCACCTGCTGTAAAAATCCCACTTGCTGGCCGAGCCCTGCTCCTTCGAGACGCAGATAGCCGATCTGGGGATTGAAGGTCACGCTCTTGATGATCCCATCGTTCTGTCGTTTTTCGGCGCCGATCCGGGTGCCTGGTGCTTCCGGACGAAAGGTGTTTTTGATCACCGCTGGAATATTGCGCTGAGCCAGCGGTCCAACCGTGCGCGGATGCAGGATTCGCGCACCAAAATAGGAGAGTTCGGCAGCCTCATCATACGACAAATAAGTCAAGGGTTGCGCATCTGGAGCGATGGTCGGATCGGCGGTCAGAAATCCATCCACATCTTTCCAGATTTGCAATTCACTGCAATTGAGCGCCGCTGCAACGACCGCAGCACTGTAATCCGAACCACCGCGGCCAAAGGTTATGGTGTGGTTGTCAACCGTCACACCAAAAAAACCGGTGATGACCGGAATCACGCCTTTTTCGACATAGGGAAGAACAGACAGCGGCAGTTTCTCTGCGGTTTGCGGCAGATTGGCCGTGGCGTTGCCAAAATCGCCGTCGGCGACGATGCCAATTTTATCCGCTTCCAGTCCCACCGCTTCGATCTGCCGGTCTGTCAGATATCCCGCCAGCAAATGAACCGCCAACCGCTCTCCCATAGAGGCCACAAGATCGCGTGTCCGGCGTGTGCATTCGCCTGTATAAGCTATTCCGTAGAGCAATTTTTCCAATCGCGACAACAAATAATCGATCTCATCCTTGACCCGGTTTTTGAGCACCGGGGAAGCAATCGCATTGATGATCCACTCCCGATGCAGAGTGCACAGGTAATCGAGCAAACCGCTGATCTTGCGATCTGTTTGCAGCGCTTCGGCAGTGCTTTTCATCAGATGGTTGGTCACTCCGTTCAGGGCAGAGAGGACGATGATGCGTCGCTTGTCGGTCTGCTGCTGCAGCAAGCGGATGATCAGATCGAGAGATTGCACCGTTTTCAGCGATGAACCGCCGATCTTCAGGACAATCATAAACGGCCCTCTCTGTGGGCCAATTCGGCGTTCAATACTGAGCCGCCTGCCGCCCCCCGGATCAGATTGTTGGCGAGAGCGACAAAACGCACCGCGTTGCCTTTGACCTGCAGCCTGCCAACCGTAACCGCCATACCCCGGGCGCGTGCCGGTGTGCCTGCGAGAACATCATGCAGAGGCTGCGGACGGCAGGGGTCTTTGGTCAACAGAACCGGCTTGTGCGGCGCTGTTGCCAGCCCCTGCACAGCAAGAGGCGCCTCGCAGTGCTCATAGAGCTGCACAATTTGCGATTCAGCAACCGTTTTTTCCATCTCCACATGTACGGACAGCAGGTGCCCTACCCGGGTGGGAACTCGAATACAATGCGCCTGGACTTCCCAGTCGGCGTGACAGATGGTTTCGCCGTTCAGGCGGCCAAATATCTTGCCGCTTTCGAGGGCAATTTTTTCCTCTTCGCCTGCGATGTAGGGGATCACATTGCCGGAAATATCGAGAGCGGATAATCCAGGATAGCCTGCACCGCTGATCGCCTGGTAGCTGGAGAGAATCACCCGTCGTATTCCCAGTGCACGCAGAGGCAAAAGCGCCAAGGCCAGGCCGGTGGTGGTGCAATTGGCGTTGGTGACGATAAAGCCGGAAGTGTCGCGTTGCTGGTATTCCACCAGGGCCAGCTGATCGGCATTGACCTCCGGAATGAGAATGGGCACCTGCGGGGCCATGCGAAAAGCGCTGGCATTGGAAAAAACGCACAGTCCGGCTTGCGCGGCCTGTGGTTCGATCTGTTTAGAGACGTCAGCAGGCAAAGCAGAAAAAACCACCCGGATACCTGCATCGGCCAAGGAAACCATATCCAGGGGAGAAAATTCCAGATCGCCCAGAGCAGAGAGATCAGCGTCGATCAGGCGAGGAACATCGGCGATGCGTCGGCCGGTGCGGGATTCGCTTGCACACACTTTCTGCACTTGAAATTCGGGGTGATCGGCCAAGAGAGCCAAAAAATATTGTCCAACCACACCGGTCGCCCCCAACACGGCACAGGGTAGTTTTGTCATCTAATTTTACCTGAAACAGAAACAATTAGGCCATGGGACCGATATAAAAAAAGCCCACTGTTGTCCCTGAACAGTGGACATCTGTCGAACTTGCATTGCCAAAAAAGACCCAGCCTCAGCGGCGCGCAAAACAGTGCTGCAGAAAAACGCCGAGCAGCGAAAGAATCCAACTTGTAATAAATAATAAAAATTATTATAATAAAATAAGCATGCAATGTCAATAGAAATTGAATCCCGGATTCTGTGTATTGACCAAGGATCGCAATTTTTCGCTGATATGGTAAAATAAATGAAACCTCTGTGGCGCTCGATTGGCTATAAAAAACAAGCCCCTCGTGCGGCGATTCCTGGTTTGGCCGTTTTGACAGTATGTCTCGCCGGCTTTATACTTCTGCGGTTTTTCCCGGGCGTGCTGCGAGCGATGCCACCCTGTTTGTTTCGCCAACAATTCGGAATCCCCTGCCCCTCATGTGGAGCGACACATGCCGCAACCCACCTGAGCCGGTTTGCGCTAAAGCCGGCCTTTTTGGCCAACCCCTTTTTTGCCATCTTGTTTGTTGTTCTCGGATTGTGGGGAGTCGCTTCATTGACAACTCTCATCAGCGGCCGCACTTTGGTTCTGAACATTTCTCCAAAGCGCAGCGCGCAATGGTATTGGTTGTTGTTGTTGCTGTTTTTGCTCAATTGGCTATTTTTAATCTACACGAATTTGTCGGCAGTTTGAAGGCAAATTCGATCAATCGAGAAGCAAAAATCGGCGGCCTCGAGCATTCGCAGAATTCGCTTGCCGCAGATTTTCATCGACGGTTGGTCTCACCATTGACATCACTGGAAACCCTATGCAAAAAAACGGAAACAATAGAATTGGCTTTACCATCCAACCCTTTCGAGGGTATCGTCCATCCCTGATTTTGGCCGGTTTAAAAGCTTTGGGCGTGCAGTTCTTTGAGCTGGCGGAAGAATGTCTGTACGAGATCGAACAGATCAAAAAACACACCCGCAACCTACAAACCGGATTTCACTTGCCGATCCAAGAGGTAAACGGCTGGGATTTCACGCAATCCGAGCAAGTAAAAAAAATCGATCGCATGATCGAGATTTTGAATCGCCATCAGCGTGATTTGAATTTACAATATGTGGTTGCGCATCCGCCGGAAGCGGATTGTGTTGACCGAGATCGCGCCCTGGCCTTTTTGTGCCAAAATCTCTCGCGGTTGAACATGCCGATATTTATTGAAAATATTGCAACAAATACAAGAGACCTCCATCAACGCGATCTGCAGAGGATTCGAGCAGCTCTGGGAAACCAGGTGATCCGCCAATGCTTTGATGCAGCGCACTACTATATCCAGGGTGAAGATCCGGTGATACTCTGGCAGAAAAACCATACCGACGTTGGTTTGGTGCATCTCTCCGATTGCTCGAAAAAGCATGATGAACACTGGCCCTTTGGCGTTGGTGGTGGTGAGCTGCCGATCGACCCTCTTCTGGCTGCCTTGCAACAACAGCGCTACACTGGCTATATAGCGCTGGAAATAATGCCGCGCAACAGCGACCAGCTGACCGCCTATATCGAAAGCTATCTAAAAGTTGTTCGGTCAATAGCGCCAGAAGCCTATTCGAAAACACGCATGCGCATCAGATTGCTTTCGCCCTTGCTGAAAGCTTTTTTTTCCCGCGGCTGGTAAATTCGCTTGCTTTTGTCCAAAAGGGCGATTACTTTGCTTACAGGGATGATCCGCCTTAAACAAATCCGATAAATTCTTGGCTCACGGTCAGATGGCGTTGCCTTTTTCCTTCCATCCGGTGAAATCAGGCAAACCGAACGCCTGAAAAGATCTGGAAAAACAGCAAAAATTCGGGTCTACCCACTCATGCAGTCATCACTCAACCGCAGGTCTGTTTTTTTATCGCCTGTCCTTTCGGCACCAACCCGGCAACGCGATGCTCTGCTGAATATGCCGCGTTTGCTTCACCCGCAATCAACCACAACGGTGGCGGCCAACAGATCGATCGGCCATGCTATGCAAACCATTTCCGCAATTTCCATAAGCAGTCTAATTGGAGAGGATAATCATGTCTAACCATTATCGCGATCTGTTTCCCAAAATGCAGGCAAAACTGAATGAATTCATCTTCGAAGTTCCCCAAGAGACCGAAAACCTGCTCAGCTTGCCCTATCCCTATATCGCTTCCAGCAAAGATGGCACCCAATCGTATGCAGACACCTTTTTTATCAACCTTGGACTGTTGCACCTCAAACAGATCGAAATGGCCCGCTATAATGTGGAGAATCTTTTGTCGCTTTTCAGCCGATTCGGCTACATCCCTGCATCCAATCGCAAAGACAAAAGCGATCATTCAGAACTGCCGTTTTTGCCATGGATGGTCCGCGACGTCTATCGCTCGACCGGCGATAAGGAGTGGCTGCGCAGAGTGCTGCCGACCGTTATCGATGAATATCATTTTTGGACTGAAGCACCACACCGTTCGTCTTCAGGACTGTATCGATTTAAAAGCCATGCAACAGATACCGAAACAGCCAGACGTCTGACCATGGCCGAATCGTTATGGATCGATTCACCTCGATTTCAACATTCCGTTGAAATCGATCCCATCGATCTCAACGCTCTGCTCTATCGCAATGCGCTGCTGATCCACGACCTGCAGATTGAAGCCGATGGGCAAGGCGATCCGACTTGGCTCAAAAAAGCCGAAAAACTGAAAAAAATGATCGAAATTTGCTGGGATAACCAGCAAAGCTTCTACTTCGACAACAATTTTGGCGAAAAAACGACCAGTCCCATCAAATCGCTTGCCAGTTTTATGCCGCTTTTTGTCGAAATGGTCGACAGCGCGCGAGCGGAAAAGATGGTTAAAAAAATCGCCCTCTTTTTCCAGCCGGGCGGGCTCAGCTGCACCGATCAGGATTATGGATACTCCAATCGGTCGTGGAACTATCCCCTGGGCTATGCACCCTATGTTTACCTGATTCTCAAAGGCATGATGGATTACGATTTTCTGGAGGACGCCGCCGACATCGGCAACAATTGGCTGAGCATGGTCGCAGAAGTGTATGAAAAGACCGGCGAATTCTGGGAATGGTACAACGTTGTCGAACGCCGCTGTGATACGCCTGCCGGCATACAGAACAAACCGGTTTGGGGATGGACGATCGGCACTTTTATTGCCATCGTAGACGAATTGGGACTTGTATAAACCTGTGCCAAGCCAGAACAGCGGATTCATGGCCTGCGAGCAGCATCCAAAGCTTTGATAAAATCGGAGCGAATCACCTCTCCCAGGCTTTCCGCTTTTTCTATATTTTGCCAGGCAAGCTCATATTCTTTTTTAAAATAATAATTTACAGCTAACGCATAATACGCCTTCGAAAAATCAGTTTTTGCAGCAATGGCTTTTTTCAAGGCTTCCACCGCCAGATCGAATTCCTTTTGATCGCCGTAGACCACTCCCAGACCATAGAGAGCAGTGCTGTTGCGCGGGTCCAACACCAAAGCCGCTTGCAGCACTTGAACAGCCTCCAGATTTAGATGTTTTTGGGCCAGCAAATAACCTTGCGCGGCCAAATAGTCTGCAACATTCGGAGCGAGTTCGGCTGCTGTGCGGAAAGCTTCATAGGCCTGATCCCATAGTCCCGCGAACTGCATATCCTGTCCCTGCAGATAATTAAGGCGAGCCCGATACGGCGCGGTGGCTTGATCATCGCCCTGCCTCTGCAACAAACCCACGAGTTTTTCCAACGCTTCCCGTGAATCCGGCTGTCGTTCAAGGGCCTGCACAAAAAGACTCTGCGCTTCTTGCCAGCGCTGCTGTCCAAGCAAAGCGTTCGCTTTGTGGATCAAAACCTGCGAATCGTCGGGAGCGAGCCTGAACGCACGGGCAAACGCTGCATCGCCATCCTGCTGCTTTCCCATACGGGTCCATAGGTCGCCGAGCAAGGCGTAAGCCGCCGCATGGTCCGGACGATAGTCAACGGCGTCCTGGCATTCTGCAACAGCGACCGCATACTGCTGTTGTGCTGCAGCAGCCCGCGCAGTTTGGTAGTGCTTTTCCGCCATAGCCTGTCGGGCAGCCTGCGGCGAGCCCTGACGCTGATAAACCACCGCCAGAGTTTGCCAACTGTCGATCAGTGCAGGATCGATTTGGAGGGCCTGTTCCAGCCTTTCTCTGGCCTTTTCTAGCTTGCCAACCTGCAAATAAGTTTTACCCAGGTTGGCATAAATCTTGGCATAATGGCTCAGTACCTGGCGAGGGGATTGACAGGCGCCCAGCAAGTCAGTTAACCCCTCCTCCAAATATTGGTTGGCGATGAAATAGCGTTTTTCCAGGTATTCGGGAAAGATCTGCATGGCTTTTTCATAGGCCATTTCTGCTCGTTCGGCCTCCAACGGCAACCATGCATTTCCCAGATTGTTAAAACCCACCACCAATGAAGAATCCAATTCGATCGCTCGGTCAAAAGCATTGATCGCTGCGGCGCGTTCCTGCAAACGCAAGTAGATATTGCCTTTCTGCACAAGAAAGAGCGCACCATCCGGCTCCAGTTCGAGAGCCTTTTCGATCTGCACACGAGCAGCCTCGATGGAATCCAGATGTTCATAGGCAATGGAAAGATTGAAATGAATGGCTGAAAGATTTTTGTCCTGCAAATCCAAAGCGTCCATGAGGTTTTGCACCGCCTCTGCATACCTCGCTTGCCCCATCAGAACCAATCCCATGTTGTTGTAGGCACCGATCAGTTTCGGATCATAGCGCAAGGCGAGCTGGTATTGGAGAATGGCCTCATCGAGAAGACAGCGACGGGCGTAAGCATTGCCGAGATTGAAATAAGCCGCAGACAGGGTCGAGTCGATTGCAATGGCTCCTTCGAATTGTCGGATGGCTTCGTTCGTCAATCCTTTCCTGTAATAGAGCACCCCCAGGTTGGTGCGGTAAGAGGGATCATTCGGCGCAGTTTTCAGTGCGCGTTGGTAGTATTCAATGGCGGAATCGAAAAGTTTGAGCTCGGTGAAAATCGCTGCCCTAACCGCATATGCAGCGGCCATCCCAGGTTCAGATTCGATTGCGGCATCAGCCGCAGCAGCGGCGTAATTGTAATTTTTTTTCTTAAGATAGATATTGGCCACATTGATCAGCACCTGGCCGTATTTTGGTCGCAAGCGCAAAGCGGTCTGATAAGCCGCCAGGGCCGAGTCCAGCTTGTCGAGGTGATAATAGGCCACTCCGAGATTGTTGTAATAAGCCGGTTCATAGGGCAAGATGTCAATCGCTTTGAGATAATTGTGCACCGCTTGCTCATATTGACTGCTGTCGGCATACGACGACGCCCTTTTCGCATAATATGAAGCTGAACTGGCCAACATCGCCTCGATTTGCTCATCTGTGCTCTGGCGATTGCCCGCGCACCCCCATACCATGATCATCAACAGCAAGGTCAGCCAAATTAGGCGCATACCCCATCCTCAAAAAAACGCTTTATGATCTGCCGCAGCGAAAATGTGGATTTTCTAGTGTTCAACCACTACTTGCAAATTCGATCATGCAAGAATGAAGGCGATAAAAAGCACCAACAACAGAGTATAACGATTTGCCCTTTGTGAATCAAGAGGATGTTGTGGGATTTTCACAACAAAAAAAAAGAGGCCTGCACCCTGGTGGTGCAGGCCTGTAACGCGGCGCGATGGCTTTTGCAGCTTATTTGCTCAACAAGAGTTTGCGAGTCATGGTGTGCTCTTGAGTGACAAGGCGATAGAGGTAAACCCCGGATGGCACAGAGATGCCATGCTGGTCGGTGCCGTTCCATACCACATCGTGATAACCGGCTGTCAATTCACCCTCGTATAAAGAAGAGACGAATTGTCCGGTGACGTTAAAGACAGCCAAGGCGACGCGCATTGTTTTTGGCAATTCAAAAGAGATGGTGGTTTGTGGATTGAATGGATTGGGATAGTTTTGCGTCAATCGCACTTCAGTCGGCAAAGGCAATTGCGCGACAATCGGCCCATGTTCGCTTTGCACGCCGTTTGCTCCCAGATCCACCAGTTTGTAATACCACTGCTCACCCGCCCGGGCGGAAGGATCGATAAATCGATATTCCCTGGTTTGATCAGGTGCAATCGGTTGCTCATTGAGTTGTTCGTAGTGGCCGTTCTCGGCGCGGCTGCGCAAAATAAAGTAGCCCAAATTGTTCTCTTCGCGAGCGGTTTTCCAGACCAAAGCAATGTGATGGTCGACGATCTGTGTCTCAAAAAGGGAAAGTTCGACAAAACTCCCCAGCAGCGACAGATGCCAGCGAACTGAGGTGGTTCTTTTGCCATCATCGACAACGAGTTCCACCAAAACCTGTTCTCCCAGGTGGCCTGGGGCAAAATAGATCACCGATGAATTGGAGTCGCCCGCATAAACACCGTTGGCACGCCAGGTATAGGTCAGCTCATCGCCGTCCGGATCGGTGGCCTGCGCATTGAAGAATTTGGTCTCACCATAAACAAAAGTCAAGACCGTATCTGCTGGTTCATAGCTCAAAATCATCGGCGGACGATTGGTAGACTGCACGATCACCTGGAAATCGACTTGTGTTGTCGCTCCGTATTCATCGCTCGCGATAAATTTCAACAAATGTGTTCCGGCCTGCTCCCGGCTCGGCTGCCAGCTAAAGTTGCGGCTGTAAGTGGAATCGAAATAGGCACCCGCCGGCAGGTTTCGCGCTCCTAAAAAGATGGCATCGCCGTCCGGGTCGGTGGCAAGCACGGTAAAAGCCAGCAATTGACCGCTCTCGATGGTGGTATCCGCCGGCAGTTGCAGAATCGGCGCTGAATTGAGCAACTGGGCGACAAATTCGACCGGCGTGCCGCCAAGGCCATAAGGTCTGGCTTGCACGCGTTGTTCACCGCCTGTGCCCATTCGCCATGTGGCTGAGACCAGGCCATTTCCGTCAGTGGTGGCCGGCTGATTTTCAACGATGGAGCCACCGCCGGCAATCACGGCAAACTCGACTTGTACGCCGACCAGCGGCCGCGAAAAGGCATCTTTGGCATAAACCTGCAGCAGACTGTTGAGCACGCGGTTCGGTCTGGCGCTTTGTCCATTTCCAGCGACATATTCGAGTGCAATCTCGGGTTGTTGTTGCACCACACAGTTAAATTGGACTTTTTGAGTTAAACCGTTCACCGACGCCGTGATGACATGCATACCCGCCGATGTGCCAGCGCGAAACAGGACAGCTGCCTGACCGGAAATGTTGGTCATTACCGCACTGTTTGGCAAAAAGCTGCCTTCTCCCTGGTTAACGGCAAATTGGACCAAAATTCCGGGAATTGGTCTTGCATCGCGATCGCGAACGATCACCCGGAAAGAATCAGCCAGAGTTTGGTTGACCAGTCCGATCTGTTGATTTCCACCAGCCGAGGTGATCGATGCCGGTGCCGCCGCCAAGGCAACAGCGGAAATGGTCCGCGGCTGGGCAATCACCCCTGGAACAGCCACTTCAATAACCTGTTCACCGGGAGTGCCGAGAATCCAGTGCACATAAGCGACTCCCAGGTTGTTGGTGACGAACGGCCCTGTTTCCACCAGGGATCCGTTGCCGGCGATCACCCGAAAACCCACTGTAACGCCTGAAACAGGATTTGCAAACTGATCTTTAACGACAACACCCACCGAATCGGCCAGGAGCCGGCCCATTTCTCCGACTTTTCCCGACCCGAAGGTGACAACCTGAGTGGGAGGTCCGGAAGTAAAGCGGATTCGTGCCGTATCGGCAGGTAGAACCTTGCCATCGACCTGAGACCAGACTTGCACCCATCCCGCACGGATCGAAGCAATCGATGCATTGGCAATTCCGTCGGCATCGGTCGGCTGCCCTGGCTTCAGAACGGTCACGTCCAGGCCGTGAGTGAAGAGATTGACCGTTTTGCCGGGAACCGGGTTGCCATAGGTGTCTTTGAGGGTCACCTTCACATTGGCGACCTGAATGCCATTGGCGACCGCCGTTGAATCGGCGGTTAAGGTGCTGTTCTGCGCGGTGGGAGCGCCGATGACACTGGTCACGCGAAATTCCAGCGGCGTGTTCTGCAAATCCACCACACCGTCATTGGCCGTCACTCTGATCCGCGAAATCCCCGGCCGTACAGACAATTTGACGCGAACCGCCGCAGTGCCGTCAACCCCGGAAAGCACAGTCCGCGAAGTGTAATCGCCTTCAAACAGGCTGCTGCCTTCGATGACGCGAAAAACAACAGGCTGCCCTGCTGCGGGAAGGCCCAGTTTATCCAAAACCCGCACTTTAAGAGTATCCTGCAGAAAGGTTCCGACGGTGCCGACCAGATTGTTGCTGTTTGCCGTCGCATTGACCACCTGTGTTCCTGTGCTCAATCGACCGGAAGCGGTAAAGATGATCGGAAAGTCGGGATTGCCGTTCAGACGAATTTTTTGCATTCCTTCGATCCGATAGGCACGCACTTCATAGGTATACCGGTTATCGCCAATCTCCGTGCCAATCGAGGCGATTATCTGGGCCAGACCGTCTGCATTGCTCTTGACCGTTCGCTTTGACTGGCCGGAAAAATGCGCACCCGAGCTGATCGCTTCGAATTCGACGTCTTGCCCCTCGACCGGGATACCATTGGCGTCGGTGATGCGCACGACAAACGGTTGCGGCAAGGCGGTGTTAACCCGACCGAGCTGATAATTTCCGCTCACATAAACCAAAGAATCAGGAGTACCCGGCCCGGTGGTGGCGCGAAAAATCATTGGACTGTTGATCAATGGCCGGTTTTCGTAACTGCTCTGCACCGTGACTTCATTGATTACCTCTGTCGTTCCCATGGTCAATCTGGCGCTCGCCTGGCCATTCAAGTCGGTCAATGTCGAGTAGTCGACCGCACTGTTGATCCTGCCGTCACCACGCGTCACCGAAAAAACCACCGGTTGATTGAGCAGAGGATTGCCAAAGGTATCGCTGACTGAAACCACAAAAGGCATCGGCAACACTTGACCAACGTCACCGCGCTGGTTATCACCGGAGATCTTGTTCAAGCGATTCGGATTACCTGGCAGCACAACCGCAGTAAAAATGATCGGCGAATCCTGCAGCCCGTCTGCGCGGGCAAAGACCGTTTCATTGCCCACAACCGAACCCAGGCGATAGCGAACACGCGCCACTCCGGTCTGATCGGTTTGGATTCGAGCTTGGGAAGCCCCGTTCAGTGTGCCTTGTCCCTGGTTGACCACGAAAAGGACTTCATAGGCGGAGATGGGATTGCCAAAACCATCCATCACCCTGACGGTAAAATCATTGGCCAACAGCGCTCCGGCTTGCCCTGTTTGCCGATTGCCACCGATCTCTTCAATTTGTGCAGGATTTGCCGGCAGAGCGGTCGCCTTGAAAACAGCCGGCGATCCCTGTGCGCCGGCAACCGTGGCGTGAAAAACCTGATTGGTATCTCCTGCGGTGAAACCCAACGTGGCGGTTGTGGAAGCCAATCCCGACGGATTGGTCAACACCGTGATCTGGCTGTTGCCGCTGAACCGGCCGTTTCCCTGTACCACCGAAAACAGCACGGGTTCGTTGGCCAATTCCGCGCCTTGCAAATTGGTCACTTTAACAATAAAAGCCTGGTCCAGGGGATGATTGACCGTCCCAGTCTGATAATTTCCAGAGTAAATCGAAAGCCGCAGACTCGGTTGCGTGGCCGTGGCTTGAAAGGCAATGGGGCTGTTTTGCAGCGCCTGACTCTGAAATTCGCTGCGCGCTTGCAGTTGTTGGCCGCCAACAGTCGGTCCCAAACGCCAATTGACCTGTGCCTGACCACTTGGACCCGACAACACTTCAATCTGCGCCACTCCGCTGTTGATGGAGCCACCGCCGGAAATGACCTGAAAAACCACGCGATGGTTGGGAATTGGATTTTCGAATCGATCCTGTACCTGCACGACCAGCGGTGCTTCACACATCTGCCCGATCGAAGCAGTCTGCTCGTTTCCGGATATCAGCACCAACCGATAGGGATTTCCCACATCGGTTGAAGCTGTAACCTGCATCGGCGAATTGACCAGGTCGATATTCTGATCGTTCAAACTCGAGATTTCGATGGCTGTGTTGTTTTCACCAGGTACAGATCCCAGCTTGACTTTTGCCCGTGCCAGTCCATGCTGATCGGTATTCACAACCACTTCATTGAGAAAATCGCCATTCAAGGTCGCTCCGCCTTTCAGGACCTTGAAGCGTACGGCACGACCGCTCACGGCTTCGTTGCTCTGGCTGACCACCCGGACAGTCAGCGAATCGGCTAAAAATTCTCCCACCTTTGCCCGCTGCAAGTCTCCTTTGACCAACAGCTGTCGATAAGGCACTTTCATATCGGGCTGAATGACCAGTTTGGTGTTGGCGCTGACATAGGTGCGGATCATTTCCTGTCCGTTTGGCAGTCGAACCCGCACATCTGCCGCCTTTTCAGAGCCCAAACCGAAATGTTGCTCCAGCGACATCTGGCTCTGATAGCCCTGCCAGGGTTGGATTTCCCGGTATCCGAGCAGAGCAGCGGTGCCGGCGTTCAATTGACCGGCTCGATAGACATAAACTTTGGCACCCAATCCGTTCAGATGGTTGGTGCTGTCAAAGATCGCCACGCTTAAATAGTTGCTGCTGGCGTCGCTGCTGTTCTGCAGCAGGTAGTTGCGGCCATATTCTTTTGAATCGACTGTCCCACCCATCGAGGTGACGAACAGATCGAGACGGCCATCGTCATCGAAATCCGCGGCAGCACCACCGCGGCCGTCGGCATAAATCTTTTCCAGACCAGAACCGTCAGCAAGAGAGAAGGTGCCGTTTTGGTTGTTGAGATAGAGACGGCCGGGTTCATACGGCCGACGGGCCGGCAGATAAAAATCGACCCAACTGTCATTGTTATAGTCGCCCGGAATGGCGCCGTAACTCCAAAACTGGATATTCATCGTTTCCGAACGATCTGCAAAACCCATTGCGCCCTGATTTTCGAAAAACCGAATTTTTGGAATCGGTGCTGCGGTAGTTTCGCGGGCGGTTAAAATCAGATCGAGATCACCGTCGTTGTCCCAATCGAGAAAGGTGGGGCTCACAAAATCATCGGTTGCAGCCAGGTTGAAGTCTGTTGCTTGATTGCTGAAACGGCCGGTGCCGTCGTTGATGAGCAGAACGTTCGGTTCATTCCTTCTGACATAATAGATATCGACATAACCATCATTGTTGACATCGGCCGCAGCAGCCCGGCCGCCTGCGCCGGCCGGAGCGTTGGGAAGAGCGCGCACGTCGAAAATTCCGGAACCGCGGTTGATATACAATTCCGGTGCTGCGCTGTTGTTGGCCACAAAAAGGTCTAGATCGTCGTCGTTATCGACATCTATCGCCAAAGCACCCACGGATTGGGTTGCAGCGGTGGATATGCCGCTCGTCAGAGAACGATCGATGAAATTGCCATTTCCTGTGTTGATAAACAATTTATTCGACTGCCCATAGTCGGCGATAAAGAGGTCAACCGCTCCATCACCTGAAAAGTCGGCCATGCAAGCGGCCATCGAAGTGCCGGAATAGGCAACTGAACGCGCTTCTGCCTCTTCGCTGAAAGAACCATCTGGATTCTGGATGAATAACCGGTTGTTTTTCTCGTAGAAAGTTACATAAAGATCCTGCAAACCGTCGCCGTTGACATCAGCCCAGGCTGCCGCTTGTCCGCCTGTGCTGCGATCGATGAAAGCGCCGGTGGATTGACTGACATCGCTGAATTTAACATCGCTTTCCGGCACCAGAATTTGCAAATTTTTGTATATCGGCCCGGGCATCGCTCCATAGCCTTCATCGCGGCCAAGCAACAGATACTGGAACGCTTCGATCTGTCTGACATTCAATTCCCGGTTGATAAAACTGTTTGCCACCTCTACGTTATTGATTAAAAAATAGATCTGCTGGTGATCCCAGACAAACTTGAAGGTGTATTCGAGATTCGGACTAAAAGAAGGGATCTGCGCAAAGGTTAAATAGTTTGTTTCCCAGGATCTTGTATCGCCGTAGAACGGACAAGTGATAAACTTGAAAAGTTCTACGCCAGTATCGATCATTTTTTTGTCGGTCTTGATCATGGCATAGGACATCGGCACTTCATTGGACGCATAAAACTCACCGGTCCGGCGCGACCAGACAGAAAACGGATACCAGTCATCTGTTATGGCAGGCATCAAGCCTTTGATGGTGACTTGTATGGTCCCCTCGTGCGGCAGAGCATCGGCAAACTCGATAAACAGTTGTGACGAGCGGCTGGAAATCTGCCACCCCTCTGGGGTAAAGGTGCCGTTATGAGTGGTTCGAATCAACCCGTATTCTTTTTCCCCGGCTTGGAGCAAAGGATCGCTGTACAAAACCGCAGTGTGCTGGGGAGCGCTCCATGCGGCGACGCTTGCAGCGAACAGGCCGAGCACGAGTATTCGAATTGATCTGGTCATGATATCTCCTTGTTGTTCAATCAAAAACAAATCAACGGATCAGTATGCAAAATCAGAAAATTGAACATTAGGCATTGAGAACAGCGCTCTCCACCTTGACACACAGCCGGTTGTCAGCGGTTGCTGTTTTCCCTCGCCCAGAGCCGGAAGCCGATCCAATAACTGAAATCGCTGCAGCGCTGAAACCGCGCTCTATTTGAGCAAGAGCAGTTTGATGCTGTTGCGAAAGGTCTGACCGCTCATCACCGCATGATAAATTCCAGACGGCAAAGGCCGTCCACCATCATCCCGGCCATCCCAACTCACCTGATAATAGCCGGCGGCCACGGGTCCGACAAACAGCT
Organism: bacterium; assembly: GCA_029565675.1. Taxonomy (GTDB): domain Bacteria; phylum Zhuqueibacterota; class Zhuqueibacteria; order Residuimicrobiales; family Oceaniaggregativiventaceae; genus Sulfursilanivivens. The sequence continues at coordinate 193,431 of JAKQNP010000051.1, read as the reverse complement.
GCCTGACCTTTTGACCGGCCAGGTTATAGACGGACAATTCAACCGCTTGTGGATCTGCAATTTGATAATTCAGTGTCGTCTCCGGATTGAATGGATTGGGATAATTCTGCTGCAATCGATTCGTTTCCGGCATGGAAAGGTCGACAGAGATCGGCGCAAAACAGGATTCGCCACCGCTTAAAAATTGTGCCTCCAACTGGTAGTAGAGCCGCCGCGCAACAGGCAGCGGTGCGTCGATATAGAGATAGGTGCCTTGTGAATTCACCGGAATAACTTCAGAATGCAAGGGCCCAAAAGGCTCTGCCAAGGACGCTGAGCGGCTCAGGCGATATCCGGCGATATTGTCTTCATCGGCGCTCTGCCAGGAAATCTGGATTCGGTCGCCGACCTGAACCGCGCTGAACGTCAACAACTCCACACCGGTGGCATAGTAGATCGTCCAGGTGTGAGTTAAAGCATCTTTGCCGTCGCTGATCACAACCGAAATGATCAAGGGAAATTCCAGAGTCGGATTGGTGGTGATCACGAATTCCGTGCTGCTGTGCAAGACCGGCATGCCGTTGAGCAACCAGCGGTACTCGAGCGGATCATTGTCCGCATCCTGCGCAACCGCACTGAAAGCCACCCGCTGGCCATAGCCGAAAAGCATTTCGTTTTGCTCTGGTTCACTGTGAACGATCACCGGTGGATGGTTCAGTGGAATCACGCTAATGCGCACGGATGCGGTTCCCTCGGCACCATACTGATCCACAGCGACAAACCGCACCACGTATTCGCCTATCTGAGCGGGTGCAGGCGTCCAGCGAAATTGCAGGGTATTGACCGCATCGAATTGTGCCCCATCGGGCAAATTTTCTGCAGCAAGTGTTACGCTCTTGTTCTCCGGGTCCCTGATTACCAGCTGGAAAATGAGCTGTTGACCGGTCTGAATGGTGGTGTCGCTGAGAGCGATAATCTCCGGCGGTCTGTTGACCAAAAGCTGAGCGGCAAAGTCGATCGATTGCCCCGGCAGATATTCACTTGTTGCCCGCACTTGCTGTTCACCGCTGTTGCCCAACCTCCACACTGTCGAGGCGATGCCGCGCTGATCGGTTTTGACTACAGTAGGAGTCAGCAAGACCCCTCCACCCTGGCGAACGACAAAATTGACTGTTTTATCGGTTACTCCATTGCCGAAACGGTCGATGAGTCGAACTTGCAGGGTATCGTCGAGGACCTCGCCGCTGAAACTGCTTTGACCATCGCCCTGAACCATGATCAATTTATCGGGTTTGTCCGGCAGAGCCTGAATGTCAAAATAGACTGGAGATCCTTTGAGCTCTGTATTCACGGCGCGAAAACGATAGATTTGCGCCTTCGATCCCAACTGAACAGAAAAGATCGCTTGACCATTGCTGTTGGTTCTGGCAGGATTGATCGAGGTCACCTTTCCTTCGGCGGTTTCGCTGACCAAGGTCACCGGAACTGTGGCCACCGCAGAACCGCCGGCATCGACGACCATAACCGCCAATGGCGAGATGGTGTTGCCGACCACACCCTTGCTGCCGTTGCCAACCAAATGATAGATGCGATCCGGTGCACCATTGGCGATGGCACAGATGAATTGGACGGCATTGCCAATGGACAGATGAGCATCGATTGCAACTGATCCGGTCTGGTTGCCGGCGATCAAATAGGCGCGGGCGAATCCATTCGGATCGGTGGTCACCCGGTCAGGTCTGACAATTGCATCACCCGCTCGAATGCCGAATTGTACGATCATATTGGCCAGCGGAATACCATCCTGACTCAGCGCGCGCACAATGAGCGAATCTGCAAACGCCGTACCCGGTGCTGCAAACTGGCCATCGCCTTTCACTTTGACCAGATGCGGTCCGGCAGGCAATTCAACCAACGCAGTTACGGTTTTTTTCTCTTCAATATCATCGATGCGAATATCCACAAATTGGGAATCAACCGCTGAACCGAGAAACCAGGAAAATGCCGCTTCTCCGGACGCATCGGTCAGCAGCGGTTGTTCAGCCACAACGTATCCGGATCCCACTCGAGGTTCGCAATAAACCGCGATATTTTCGATCGGATTGTTCTGCAAGTCGACAACCCGGCAGACAAGAGGTTGGGCAAGAAGAGTGTTGATCATCCCGGCCTGGCGATCACCCGAAACGATTGAAATTTCCGCCGGAGGGCCGGAAGTAAAATCGATAAACGCGCTCTGTTGGAGATTGATGCCGTTTTGCACAGCCCTGGCCGACACCACCTTGCGTCCACTGAGAGTCGACCGAATGGCCCCGAATGTCCGCCCGAGGGAATCGGTCGGCTGACTCGGTTGTTCGACAAAGGTCTTTTCCCCAAGAACGATCAGGGTGACCCTTTCGTTGGGAACAGGATTGCCGTAATCGTCGCGCAAATAAATCGTCACTCTGGACTCAGCCACACCGTTCGCTACGATCGGCGTCTCGGCAGTCAGCGTCGAAACCTCGGGATTGATCGGCCCATAGGGCGCACTGGCGGTAAAGCGCAGCGGCGATTGCAGCAATGGTGAAATGCCATCAGTGGCGCTGGCGCTATAGACGTGGTTGTCCACGCCCACTTCTGTTCCCAGGCGGGCATTCACAGCAGCGACGCCACTCAAATCAGTGGCGATGGTAACCTGATCGCGAAAACTGTTGCCCAATTTACCGCCTCCGGATTCGACCGCAAAGACCACTTCATGGCCGGCGATCGGATTGAATGCGGCATCGACTACTTGAACCCGCAACGGTTGAGCAAGCACCTGTCCGGCTTGTCCCGACTGCTTGTCGCCGTCGACAAGATACATCCGAGTAGCAGCATTTACTTTTGCCGACAGAGTAAACACGGCCGGTGAATTGACCAGCGGTTGTCCGGTTTCACCATAGGCACGCGCTTCAAAGATGTTGTTGTGCATACCGCTGGCACTGCCCAGATACGGGGTAGCGGAGGCTACTCCCTGGGCGTCGGTAAAGACGATCTTTTCCAGTTGACTGTTAAAACTGCCGCCGCCCTGGCGGACCAGATAAGTCACCGGATGATTGGCGACCGATTTGCCCATGAGATCAGTGACTCGAACTTTGAGCGGCTGAACCGCCGGTTGAGTGATCAGCCCGATGGTGCTGTCGCCGCTTATTTTGTAGAGATAGACAGGAGGTGAAACAACCGTAAGGATAAAATTTTTCGGCGATCCCAAAAGCTGTTTCCCATCCTGTTGGCTGGTTGCTGTGACCATGAACTGACCAGGCGTTGAGCCGGCCTTTGCAGTGACAACTGCGATACCTTCGGCGTTTGTGTTGACGCTCTTGACTTTTTTGCCGTCGATCAGCAGGTCTGCAGCGGTGGTAAAAGTGACCGAATGGCCGGCAATTGGATTGCCGAAACTGTCGGTTACGGCTGCAGAAAGGGGAATGGAAAAATCGCGATTCATGGAGGTCGATTGTTGGTCGCCCTCAATTTTAAACAGCTCAGCGGGGAGACCCGGGACCGCCGAAGCAGTAAAAAGAAGAACCGTTTGCAAACCGTCATAGGAGACCTTGACGCGATAGATCCCCTCGCCGACCTGTCCTCCCAGGGTCAGATAGACCGAAGCGTGGCCGTTGACATCAGTGGTGACGGTCATCTCGCGCTTGCCCTGCAAGGAACCTTGTTCGCTGACCACAGTGAATTGCACGCTAAAACCGGGAACTGCCACATTGGCATCGTCGACAAGCTGCACAACCAGGGGCAGCGGCAGACTCTCGCCAGCCCGGCCGCGCTGCTCGTTGCCGCTGATGGCCAGCAAGTCAGCGGGCATGCCATACGTCGCGGTTGCAGTGAAGATCACTGCCTGATTGTCGAGACCCACGATTTCCGCGCGCAGCGAATGCGCTTGCGAACCGGCTGCCGATCCCAGTTTCCAAGCTACCGCTGCCATGCCGTTGCTCTGTGTCGCGCGCACGACTGCGGTTTGACCGTCGATCGATCCGCCTCCGGTCAGCACGCTGAACCGAACCTGCACTCCACCACGGGGATTTTGCAGCCCATCATGAACAAAAATCTTGATTGAATCGGGCAATACAGCTCCCCGCGCACCGGTCAAGGGTTGCGTGGTCAGCTTGGAAATAACCGAGTCGGGGGCCAGGGCAGCTTCGGCGGTAAATTCCAATGGCGACCCCTGCAATGAAGCGCCCTGATAGGTTGATTGCGCCGACACGCGGTTGACCTGCCCTGCGACAGTTCCCAACTTCCAGGCCGCCTCAGCAAGCCCTTTTCTATCGGTTTGCACCGTGACCGACGTCAGCTGCTCGGAGTTGAGTCTGCCGCCACCGGCAACCACACTGAACTCAACCGGATGTCCGACTACCGGTCTATTCAAATCATCCAATACCTTTACAGTCAGAGAATCAGACAAAAAGTCACCAACAGTTCCAGAAAAACTGGCAGCAGATTCACGAATCATCTGATTTGGAACAATCTCCGGACTGACCAGACCGATACTGAATTTCTGATCAGCAGCCACCTGAGAATAGTTCCTGCTGACACCTTCCGGATAGTCGATGCGAATATCACAAGCGGTATATTGACCCAATCCAAAATGCTGCAATAGAGAGCGATGGCTTTTATATCCCTGGGCAGTATTGACTTCGCTGAACCCGATCAACCGCATTGGATCGTTCAGCCCGCCGGGCGCATAGACCCAGATTTTGCTGCCAAGTCCAGACCGGCGTTGATCAGCATCGAGGATTTCGACCAGCAAATAGTGGTTGTTGTTCTTCGTCGTGTTGCGCAGAAAATAATGGCGGCCGTATTGCTCACCGTCGCCAATGATGCCTCCATAGCCGCTGGCAACGATATCCACACGACCATCCTGATCCATATCAGCCACCGCCGCCGCACGACCATCGGCATAAACCACTTCAGCACCGCTTCCCGAAAGCTCTTCGAACCGTCCATCGCCGGTATTGCGAAAAATCTTGGCAGCATCCAGAACATTTTTGCGATTGTTTTTCAATAAATAAAGATCCGGGAAAGTATCGTTATCGAAATCGCCGCTGTAGACGCCGAAGGAATCGCCGCGGATGGCCAATTTTTGCGTGACATCGTTAAAGACGCCGTTGCCAAGATTGGTATAGGCCAACAGATAGGGACTTGGATCATCGTCGGCATAAGCTTGAGAAATTAACAGGTCCAGGTCACCATCGCGATCAAAGTCGACAAATGTCGGACTGTTGACTTTTGCCGTTATTGCAACGCCGCGGGTCCCCGCCTGATTGGTAAAAATGCCTTTGCCGTTGTTCATCATCAGCAGACAGCTCTGATTTCGGCGGGCAATAAAAAGATCAGTTGTGCCATTGTTATCGACATCGCCGGTAACCGCAGCGATAACTGGGTCGGAACTGCTGCCATTCGCCCCCAACAGCTTTTCTTGGGAGAGAATAAACTGGCCGTCACCTCGATTGATATAGACTTCATGGGGAGAGGTGTTGTTGATGACAATCAAGTCGATATCGCCATCGCGCTCGAGATCGATGGTCAGCACCTGTTGGGTGTCGCTGTTGCCGGTCAAGATCCCGCTCACCGCAGCCCGCTCGCTATATGAGCCAGTGCCTAGATTGATATAGAGATGATTGGGCCCATTGGTAACCCCCTCGAAAATATCCAGATCGCCGTCGCCATCGAAATCCGCAAATACCGCACCGCGAGAACAACCCGAAACCAATAATCCGCGATCCGCAGCTTCTTCCTGAAAAGTCCCATTGCTTTGTTGATGATAGAGCAGATTGTCTTGCGGAGATTCTTGATTGCACGACGAGATGAAGACATCTTCCAACCCATCCGAATCAAAATCGGCCACGGTAACACTCTGGGCACCATGCCAACCATCCTGAAACAGACCGGTCCGCCTGGAGAGATCGGTGAATTCAAGCGGCTCGGAAGGCAAAAGAATTTTGAAATCATAGAATAACGCCCCGGTAACCGCACGAAAATTGTATGTTTCATCATCGCCGATCAATATTCTTGAAAAAGCTTCTATTGGTCCATACGGACCGAGCTGCACGAAGGAATATTCGAATTCATTGAGAATAAAATAGACATTGCGAGGAGTCCAAACGATTTTAAAAGTGTGAATGTCTGCTGGATTGTAGTTTTTTTGCGCAAAAGGATAATACTTGTTCGCATAAACTTCCCATTGTTCCTTGGCGACGGATGAATAGGCAAACGGTGAATTCCATAACACCCAGTAGAGGTTAGAGCCGCTGAGGTAGTTGACCTCGGTTTTAAAAAAGGCATAATTGGTCGAAGTTTGATGCACCTCCCAAAAAGTTCCCCGTGCATCAGACCAAATCGAAAATGGAACCCAGCCGCCCAGCAAATTGGCGACATCGAAATTGGTCATTTTGACTTCTATCGTACCCTCGGGTGGCAGATCATCCTTCAGGTCGATGATCAACTTTCCTTCAGATGTCCTGGCGCGCCATCCTTTGCCCGCCACAAATTCCCCACCAGAATTCTGCAGCGATGCGATCTCATCATTGCTCGCGCTTTGCAGGTTGTGCTCATAATAGATCCGGGAGTGATTTGGTGCCGCATGTAAAGTGCCAATAGAAATCAGCAAAAGTGCCAGTTTGCAGATGATTGCCGGCAGGACAGGTTTTCGCACAGCTGGTCTCCAATACCTTGTGTTTCATTTTTTTGCAGCATTTCATGTGGGTGCCTGGCGAAAATTCCCTTTTAACTAGACGGGTGCAAACATTATGAATGCAAGATTCAGGCCGAAATCAGTCGTCGTTTTTATCCAGATCGGCAAAAACAGCCTTCATCGTTCCAATCAAAGGGCCGAACCGGCAACCGTGGCACCTTGTCGAAAAGCTTTTTACTATTGATATCCTTATAGTTAGGAAGATATCCTTCAGGCGGGAATGACAGGACAATCGAGCGGCAGCGTCTCGATGCGCCCTTTTTTGCTCCGCCGTAAAGGCCGCCATTGCAACACTGAAAAAAGTGTTCCACTGTTTAACAGTGTATCAGATCGAAATGCGTCATGCCGAGATTGGCGGCCTCGCTGCAGTTTTGATCGCATCAATCGATTGCCGATGCGCCGATCGTGAAAAAAACCACAAACAGCCAAAAACCAAGCGTGCTTTTGTTGCGGCATGATCATCGCAGAATCCGAACGAACGATCGGTTCGCGGCATTTGCGCCAAAAATTAATTGGCTTTGCAGCGAGAAATGGTTACTTTTAAATCGTCTTGCAAAATGAACCCGGACAGGGTGCGCAGCACCAAATCTCCAACAAATACAGAATAATATTTGCACCAATGGGATAGTGATGACGGCTGCTGCAACTAGAATAGATTAAAAAGCAGAAACAAAGTGCCGAATCAACCAAGGCTTTCGTATCGAAGAAAGAGAAAAAATGGTGACAGCACAGGATCCGCATCAAACAGAGATGACTCTCGAGCAAAAAAGCGCTTTTATTCGACAAAAGTTGGACGAGTTGTTCCCACAGCCCGACATTCCTCTCCACCATAAAGATCCCTTCACCCTGCTGGTGGCGGTCGTCCTCTCGGCACAGACCACAGATGTGCAGGTCAATCGGGTGACCACCGCCCTTTTTGCGCGCGCCCATACTGCAGAAGGGATGGCGCGCCTCGGAGAGGATGAAATCCTGCGAATCATCCGCCCATGTGGACTGGCTCCGCAAAAAGCGCGCGCCATTGCGGCGTTATCGCGTATCCTGGTCGACAAATACGGCGGCAGGGTACCGGACAATTTTGCCGATCTCGAAGCGCTTCCCGGCGTCGGGCACAAATCGGCTTCTGTTGTGATGTCACAAGCCTATGGCAAACCGGCATTTCCGGTGGATACCCACATCCATCGGTTGGCGCAACGCTGGGGCTTGTCCAACGGCAAGAATGTTATGCAGACTGAGAAAGATCTCAAAGCCCTCTTTCCGCCTTCTGCATGGGCAAAATTGCATCTGCAGCTGATCTATTTCGGCCGCCAATATTGTCCCGCTCGCGGGCATCAACCTGAGAACTGCCCGATCTGCCGTCATGTGGTGATCGCCGCCAAGGAGGAATCGAAATGACAGCAAGTGGCCTTTGCGCTCTCTTTTTATTGGTTATTTCATTACCCATACATGCCATGTTGCCGGCAGGGCTGTCGGAAGAGCCGGCGCTCTCGGATTCCCTGCGATCAATCGTCGCTCAGCTCGGGTTGGATCGAGAGTTTGGTGTCGGTGAGGATGGCAAGGAAAAGATATCGCTGGCCGTCATCGACCTGACTGCAGCCGACACCCCGTGTTTGGGTGGGGTAGAAATGGACAATTTCATCTACCCAGCCAGTGTCTACAAGATGTATGTCGCGGCGGCGGTTCTAGCGCTGATCGACAGCGGGTGTGTGCGGTGGGATTCAACCTGGATTGTTGCTGCGCACAACGCAGTGGATCGACAAAAAGAGATCTTCTTTGATCCGCGTCCTCTTCTGCAGGCTGAGGATCGCGTGCCGGTCTATTATCTGCTCGACCTGATGATTTCGCGCAGCGACAACTCGGCAGCCAATTGCCTTATCGACCTCGCGACCCGTCCGTTTATCGACCGCCTCCTGCATCGCTATGGTTGGCAAGGCAGTGAGGTGACCCGAAAATTCCTCAGCCGGCGAGTCGAGGACCCCGGGTACAGCGAGGTGCGCGGCACCGAGACCTGCGCCCGCCATGCAGCGGAATTTCTCTATCGCATGGAAAGCGGAACTCTGGTCAGCAAGCGGGTGAGCCTTGAGTTGAAGAGCCTGCTCTCCAGGCAGTTGGATCGCACCAAATTGGCTGGTGGTCTGCCCAGACAGGCGGTCTTTTATCACAAAACCGGTTGGTGGTCCTATTGGACCCACGATGTCGGGCTGGTGGACAGTGACAAGGTGCGCTATATCATCGCTTGTTTTCTCCCCTTGCCAGAGGAGAAAGCGCTGAGCGTCTATCCCGAACTTTCCAAACGCATCTTCGATTTGCTGGAACGCCGCCATCGATGAGGGCAGACAACCCGACAGAAGCAAGCCGTTGGATCAAACAAACCGCACTCGGCATCGGTTTTGACAAGGTCGGCATCGCCCGAGCGGAGTCGCTGCCTGCGTCATTTTTTATCCGATGGCTGAAGAACGGTTTTCACGGTCAAATGGATTATCTCGCCGGGCAAGTCGAGAAACGCCTCGATCCCGGAAAGCTGATCGAGGGGACTCGCGCAGTGGTATCGGTGGCGCTCAACTATTATCACGCAGATCCCGAACCGCTGCCGCAAGCTCTACTTTCGCGCTATTGTTGGGGAGAAGACTATCATCGGATCGTCAAGGAGCGCCTGCAGCTGCTCTACAGCCGGATTCAGGATCGCTTCCCTGAGACCAGCGGCGGCTATTTTGTCGACAGTGCACCGGTCATGGAAAAGCAATGGGCGGTGCGCTGCGGGATCGGCTGGCAAGGGAAAAATTGTCTGGTGATCACTCCCGAATTCGGATCGTGGATTTTTCTCGGCGAATTGTTGCTCGACATCGAGTTGGAACCCGACAACCCCCTACAGCGGGATTGCGGCACCTGCCGCAAATGTCTGGATGCCTGTCCGACCGGCGCACTGGTTGCACCTTACCAAATCGATGCGTCCCGGTGTCTTTCCTATTTTACCATTGAGAATCGTCAGGCAGATTTGCCCGATTGGGTGAAATCCAAACTCGGCAACCGAATCTTTGGTTGCGACCTCTGCCAAAGCGTTTGCCCCATCAACCAAAAACAGGCAAAAACAAGCAAAGAGCCGCGTTTTGCCGCAGATCCGCGCCGCTTGATTATGGACATCGATGCAGCGCAGAATTGGGACAAAATGCAATTCAAAGAGCGCTATCGCAACAGCCCGTTGATCCGCGCCGGCTATGCACTCTTCAAGCGCAACCTGCAGATTGTGCGCGACAACCGCAAAGCTCAACTCCGCCATCCATAGAACAAGGGGAATGCGCAGAATCAACTGCGATCCAGGCTCAGGAATAGGCCATGCACAGAACAAGCCACAAATCAAAACGCTGGTCCGAACACTCAAAACCAACAACCCGGGAAAATTAATTGTTGCCTTTATTTCTTTTTTTTCTTAAGTTATTTGTCGGCTATCCAATCGCTAAAATAGAGACGCATTATTGCACGTGTCTTGGTTTGGCCGTTTCGCCTTCGCAGATGAGCCGGGGTTTGCCGAGCGGGTAATGAATTTTCAATTCGGTGAGCCGCAGCGCAAGATCATGAGATAGGTATTGACCAGATAAATATACAAAAATATCGATAAAGGAGCAATAACCATGGCAAAAAAATGCGACATTTGTGGCAAAGGCCCGCAAGTCGGCAACACTGTAAGCCACGCTCACAATCTGACCAAGCGGCGCTGGATGCCCAACATTCGCAAGCTGCGGATCATCGAAAACGGCCATCCCACATCCGCTTATGTTTGCACCCGCTGCCTGCGTTCCGGCAAAGTGGTCAAAGCACTGTAAAAATTGCATTGCTGAACAGCAAAGGGGCTGTTCCGGCGAGGACTCGGCAAACCATGCACGAATCCCTCGGAACAGCCCCTTTTTTATTCGGCGATCAACCCGGGCAAGGGCAGCCGTGAGGCTCTAACTGGTGCGCGGTTTTAAAAACCACTCCAACGGCGGCGGCGATAGGTCGGGATTTCATAGTCGCTCAAAAAGTCATTGCCTTTTTTGCCGTTGTTTTTGCCATTGACCTGCTGTTCGTCATCCAAATCCAAAGAATCGGAAATCCGCTTATCGCCATTGTTGTTTTTCTGTACCGCAAGAGATGGCGATTCAGTATCTCGTTCTTCAGTCCGTTTGCGAAAAACCGCTGGCAGTGCGTCTTCGCGCAGCACGGAGTGCGCTCGCGCTGCAGAGGTTCGAATTTCGTCGTTCGTCTGAGGTCCGCCCTGAGGCCGCTGCGCTTCCTCATTTGCCTCGAAAGCTTTGCGGGTATGGAGATCTTTCTTTGGAATAAAAACCTCGTTGCCGTTAAAGATACGCGAGTTGGTCGTTTTGCTGATCTCCTGGCTCAGTTCGTCGATTCGATCGATCGCCGGAATCTCGCGCTGCTGCACCGAGCCGCTGCGCGGCATTTGAATCGCCGACCGGTTGAGGCCGGGCAAACGGCGACGGCCGTTTTGCGACGACAATCCCGTGGCAATGACGGTAACCCGAACTTCTTCGCGCATGTCTTTATCGATTACCGCCCCGAAAATGATGTTGGCGTTTGGCCCGGCTTCTTCAAATATAATCGAAGTTGCAGTGTTGACTTCATGCAGGGTCAAATCCGGGCCTCCCGTGATATTGATCAGTACTCCCAAAGCCCCGGATATGGAAACATTCTCGAGCAGCGGACTGGTGATGGCGCGCTCTGCCGCTGTTTTGGCGCGGTTTTCTCCGCGAGCCGAAGATGATCCCATCAAAGCATCTCCCATCTCGCTCATAATGGCACGCACATCGGCAAAATCGAGATTGACCAATCCGGGGATGCTGATCAAATCGGAAATACCTTTGGTCGCGCTAAAAAGGATTTCATCGGCATAGCGAAAGGCCGCATCAAGAGGGGTATCCTCTGGCACGATCACAAGAAGGCGCTGATTGGGAACCACAATCAGGGTATCGACGCACTCTTTCAACGCGGCAATGCCTTCTTCGGCGCGCTGGGTGCGTTTGGGCCCTTCGAAGACGAACGGTTTGGTGACAATGCCCACGGTCAAGGCGCCGATATCGCGGGCGATTTCAGCAACCACCGGCGCAGCGCCTGTCCCGGTTCCTCCACCCATGCCGGCCGTGACAAACACCATATCCGCATCCGCCAGCGCTTCATAGACGGCATTTCGATCTTCTTCCACCGCGCGGCGGCCGCGCTCCGGATCAGCTCCAGCACCCAGCCCCTGCGTCGCCTTGCCGCCGATGCGGATTTTATTTGGCGCTTCGCAGATTTCCAAAGCCTGCTCGTCCGTGTTGATCGCAATAAACTCAACGCCTCTGAGCCCTTCGTGAATCATGCGATTGATCGCATTGCCTCCAGCTCCGCCAACCCCAACGACCTTCATGCGAGCGGTCAAAGAGGCGGATTCATCAAAATCAAAAGTTAAATTCATAGGCGACTCCATAGGATGAGTTGAAAATTGCCATCCTCGATTTTTGCGTTTTTCGCACTCTCGTTTTGGTTATTGCGGCAACGGATTTGCGGTTTTTTCAACAAACAACCCCTCCGGTCATGCAAAAGTGGTGACACTGCCAAACCACCGACGAAAACGTTTCTTGATCACGTCGAACATGCCGCTCTCTGACGAGACATACTGGTGTTTGGCTTCCGATTGGTGGTGCAATCCATAGAGGATCAAGCCGACGCCGGTCGCACACTGCGGTTTGCGAGCCTCTTCTATCATGCCGACAAATCCAGACGGCGTTCCCAGTTTGGCCGGCATGTTAAAGATATCCTCAGCCAATTCGATGGTTCCGGGCAACAAAGAAGCGCCGCCGGTCAAAACCACTCCCGTGGTCATCAGATTGATGTAATCCGAAGTTTTGGCCTCTTCATAAGTCAGAGTGAGAATCTCAGCCATGCGTGGCTGGATGATGTCGACCAGCAGTCCTTTCGAAATCCGTCGCGGCGGCCGACCGTTCACACCCGCCACCTCGACGACCGCATCTTTGTCGTCGCCGTAAAGGGCACTGCCGTGCTCGACTTTCAACTTTTCCGCGCTTTCAACCGGGGTGCGCAAAACGATCGCCAGATCGTTGGTGACATTCCTGCCGCCAAGCGCAACCACCGACGTATGCCGGATGCAACCTTCATAAAACATGGCGATGTCGGAAGTTCCACCACCGATATCGATCAAAATCACCCCGAGCTCTTTTTCATCGTCCTTCAGCACCGAATAGCTCGATGCCAACGGTTCAAGCACCAAATCTGCGACAATATAACCCGCCTTTTCAATACAGCGGTGGATGTTTTGCGCTGAGGCGATTGCACCGGTGACGATGTGCACCTCTGCTTCCAGACGCACACCCTTCATGCCGACCGGATCGCGAATACCGTGCTGATCATCGACAGTGAATTCCTGCGGCAGGATATGGATGATCTCGCGATCGATCGGCAACGCTACCGCCTTGGCTGCATCGATCACCCGGCGCACATCGTCAGAGCTGACTTCGCCCTGTTCGCCGGAAATCGCGACCACCCCTCTGCCGTTGATGCTGCGGATGTGGTCGCCGGCAATACCGGCAAAAACCGTGTCGATTTCAACATCCGCCATCCGTTTGGCTTCATCGATGGCCAGTTTGATCGAGCGGACGGTTTTGTCCACATCGACCACTACCCCATAACGCAGTCCGTCGGATGGTACCGATGCCACACCGATGATCTTGACCTCGCGATTGACCGAGACCTCAGCGATATAGCAGCCTATTTTGGTCGTGCCGATATCGAGGCCGGCAAAAATTTCGCTTGTTTCCATAAGTTATCCCACCATTTTCTTGTCAGCCGACTCTGCAACGCCGAATCGGCGGCAGACAAGCGGGTCTCTATCCAAAGTTCTTCTCAACCCGCTCTTTGCTTGACGATCACCTGGCCATTGACCCGAATATCGAGCAAGATCGCATCGCTCAGATAGGGCTGTGCCTTTTCCTGGTTTAAAACCGCCAGCAGATAATCGACTTTGCGCTGCATATCTCCTTTGCCCAGCACTACCGGAAGCTGACGGCCGCGGTTAATGACGATCACCAGTCCGATATCCGGATCCAACTGAATCTCGCTGATCAGTGTAAAGATCCTGTTGTCCGTCCGCCTGCAGCTCTGGCTAAAAGCGATAAAATCCGCCATAACCGGATGAACCAACCGGCGATTTTTCATGTGAACACGAAACCCGCTACCGCTGATCAGCGGAGTTGCAACCAGAGTCAATGAATCGAGTTTGCCCAACAGGCGCCACTTGTCGTCCAAACCATAAAGCTGCGAGTCGGTATACAAAATCCAATTCGCTTTGCCCTGGTCACTGCTAGACAACCATCTCTGTACTTCCGGAATAGTCAGCGGCAGGCTCGAACCGTCATCCTCGGCCTCGCGAACCTGCGAATCGCTATCGATCGGCTCCAAATCACCGACCTTCATCCAGGTCGGCAACACAGAGGAAAACACATTCTGCTTCGCTTCCTCTTTCGGAGTATGCCTATCGAGCAGTTCCATGCTGAGCATCAGGCCGATCAACATGGCGGCCAAGACGTAAAGTATTTTTTTACCATAGCTGAGATAATCCATTTGCCGTCCTCCTATACGCTTCGATCGATCAACGGCAATAAAGAGTCGACAATCGCATCGGTTGCCCGGGGGAAAGCGGCTGAACGGGCGGCCCGACGCATCTTTGCCAGCTCATTTTCGTTGTGCAGCAACTCTTGCAGCACCGCAAAAAGGCGGTCGCCACTCAGCTCAGTTTCGGTGAGCATCCGTGCTGCTCCCAAATTGACCAACGCCCGGGCATTGTGTTCCTGATGGTTTTCCGCAGCATAGCGGAAAGGAATCAATACCGCAGCGATTCCACAAGCTGTAATCTCGGCCAAGGTCAAAGCGCCGGCACGGCACAGCGCCAGGTCGGCTGCGGCATAAGCGATCGCCATTTCATCGATAAACGGCCGTACGGCAATCCGTCCACTGTATTGTTCGCACGTCGAAAAAACCTCTTCATAGTCCAGTGTACCGGTGCTCCAGATCAGCTGTGCGGTGCTTTCTGCCAACAGATTGGGTATGATTTGCAACAGAGATCGATTGATGATCCGCGCGCCCTGGCTGCCGCCGAAAACCAGGATGGTCGGTTTGTCGGCAGCCAAATCGAAATGTCGCCGCGCTTGTGCCGGTGATAGATCGGTTTCCAGAGACCGGATGGGATTGCCGCTCAGATGCACGCGATCTTTGTTTTTGAAATATTCTTCCGCCTCTGCAAAAGCGATATGGACCTGGTCGGCTCTGGCTGACAACCAGCGAGTGGCCACGCCTGGATAACGGTTCTGTTCCTGGATCACCGTGCTGATACGCAACAACGACGCCATATAGAGCACCGGCCCGCTGACATAGCCGCCGGTGCCGACCACCAGAGCGGGTTTGAGTCGCCGCAAAAGGCGATAACTTTGCACCAGACTCACAAACAATCGAAAAATCACGCTCAGATTGGCAAACAAAGAACGGCGCACAAAACCCCGCACCGCGATCAAGTGCAGCGGAAATCCGGCCTGTGGGATCAAACGGGTTTCGATTCCTTTTGAAGTACCAACAAAGTGTATTGTGGCATTCGGTCTGCGCTGCAACAAGGCACGGGCAATGGCCAGAGCTGGAAAAAGATGCCCCCCGGTCCCGCCGCCAGCAAAAACCACTACCGGTTGTAAATCCGGTTTTGCCATCTCAATCCCGCCTCTCCTCAGCGCGTGAAAATTGGACGATTAAGCCGTTGGCGATAAGTCCGCCACGCCACCGCATTCGCATTCGAACGCGACCCTTGCAGGGCGATATTCATCAATAGACCGATTGCCGCAAGATTCATCACCAACGCGGTGCCGCCGTAACTGACAAAGGGCATCGGAATACCGGTCGTCGGCAACACTCCCACCGCCACTCCGGCGTTGATAAACGCATACAATCCCAGCGACACCGTCAGGCCGGCCGCCAAAAGCCGGCCATACCCATTCGGTGCTTGTATGGCGATTCGCATGCCGCGATAGATAATGACAAGAAAAAGAAACAAAACCACTACCGTACCGATAAATCCCATCTCCTCGCCGACGATAGAAAAAATGAAATCTTTATGCGCCTCCGGCAAAAACATATATTTTTGCCGGCTGTTGCCGAGGCCATTGCCGAACCAGCCGCCTTCAGCCAGACTGATCAGAGATTGCTTGACCTGCCAACCGGCCTGCCCAGTGTTCAGGGCGACAATCCAACTGTCGATCCGGGTTGATTGGTATCGATGCAATTTTATAAAAAACAATGCGAAAGAGACCAATGTCAGTCCGGAAGCGAGAAGATAGGTTATTCTCACTTCGGCAAAGAAAAACATGGCATAGACAACCATCAGCAGAATCACCGCCGTACCAAGATCGGGTTCGACGAGAATCGGCGCGATTATGACGAGAGAAATGACCAACATTTTGCCGAAGCCGCGCCAAAAATCATCAAGCGAGTCGCGTTCAGAATAGAGAGCGCGGGCCAAAACCAGGATCAGCGCATAGCGAGCCAGATCGGATGGCTGAAAAGAAAAAAAGCCCAATTGAATCCAGCGGCGCGAGCCATGTACCGGCGAGACAAACGGCATCGAGGTAAACAACACAACCAACAACGCCAATGAAACGACATAGAACAAGGGTGCATAGACCAACCAGCGGCGGTAGTCAATCAGAGCAAAAAGCAGCATTGCCGCGATACCCAGGACCAGGCGAACGAGCTGACGCGTAAGAAAATGTTCACTGTCGCCATAATTCATCTCGGCTCGATAGGAGCTGGACGTATAGACCATCATGGTGCCGATGATCAACAAAACCAGCACACAGACCAGGAGCACGAAATCGATATGCGCGAGTTTTTTAACTGCTTTCATCTGTTTGCCGATGTCAATGAATTCAATGCGTCATAAAGAACGATTCAGATCGCCTCGGCATGGTAAAATCCAAGCACAACCGCACTCCGCCAACCTCAACGAATTTTAAAAGTCGTCAGAGTCAACAGTGCCAACAAAATGCCGATGATCCAGAAACGGATGACCACTTTGGGCTCAGCCCAGCCAAGCAACTCATAGTGATGGTGCAGCGGCGCCATTTTGAATATTCGTTTGCCGGTGCGTTTAAAGAAAAAGACCTGCAGAATCACCGACAGGCTTTCCACGACGAATATGCCGCAGATCAAAACGAGCAAGAGTTCCTTTTTCAACAAAACAGCGACTGCAGCGATGCCCCCGCCAAGGGAAAGGGCGCCGGTATCGCCCATAAAAACCTGCGCAGGATAGGCATTGTACCACAGAAATCCGAGCGATGCACCGAGCATTGCCGCACAATAGACAGTCAATTCACCCGCACCCGGCAGATAGATGATGTTGAGATAATCGCTGAAATCCACCCGGCCGCTGACATAAGCAATGCCAGCAAATACAACCGCAGCAATAGCGATCAAACCGATCAGCAATCCATCCAAGCCGTCCGTCAGATTGCTGCCATTGCTGGTTGCGGTGATGACAAAAGCGACCACCGCGATATAGAAAATGCCAAACTCCAATTCATAATCTTTAAAAAACGGCAATGTCGTTGAGGAACGCGCCTCTTCCACAATCGGGAAAAAGTAGACCACCACCCCGACAAAAAGCCCCAGCAATATTTGCCCCAGGAGTTTGTAACGGCCGATCAGGCCTTTAGGCAACTTTTTGACGATTTTGAGGTAATCGTCCAATAAGCCCAAAAGCGCAAGCCATACTGTGGCAACCACCACCAGCCAGATAGCCGTGTCGCCGATCCTGGCAAACAACAAGGTCGGCACCAGCACGCTGATCAAAATAATGATTCCGCCCATGCTGGGTGTGCCACGCTTGTTGAAATGCGATTGCGGTCCATCTGCGCGAATCTGCTCGCCAATTTGCATCTGTTTGAGCTTGCGAATGATCACTGGTCCAATCGCCAAGCTGATCAACAGAGCCAGCATGGCAGCCATCGCCGCCCTGAAAGTGATGTAGCGGAACAAATTAAAAAAGATATGATGTTCGCGCAGCGGATAGAACAAATAGTATAACATGATCCATCCTATTCACTCTTGCGAGTTTTAAGCGATTCAATCACTGATTCCATTTGCATTCCCCGCGAGCCCTTAAATAAAATGATGTCGTTTGCGTGGATGATTTCGTGCAAATGGTCCGCCAGGTCTTCTTTTTTTGCAAAGTGGTATACCTTCAAATCGGCATATCGGTGTGCACTTTCGGCAGTGTAACGTGTGTAATCGCCGTAGAGAAAAAGAATTTCCACCCCTGCATCGACAACCTGTTCAGCAAGATTTTGATGTTGTTTGACAGCGGAAGAGCCCAGTTCAAGCATATCTCCCAACACAGCAATACGCCGCCCACCGGCGGCGAGAGTCATATCGGCAAGGGTGCGCAGTGCCGCAGCCATGCTGCTCGGATTGGCGTTGTAGGTTTCATTGACCAGCATCATCCCGCCGAGGTGTTCGATCTGCATTCTCTTTTCCACCGCGACAAAATTTTGCAGACCGCGCTGTATCTCCTCAAATGACAGAGAAAAAAATTGTCCAACCGCAATGGCGGCCAGAGCATTGTAGACATTATGTCGGCCAGCGATCGGCAGCCGATAAAGTCGATCATCGACCGAAAATTGATAACAGGCGGTATCGTTGCAGGAGAGATCGGTTGCTCGCACATCCGCTGGCGGATACAAGCCGTAGCGGAGGTGAGTCTGACCTGGATAGCGAACAGCAGACAGCAGCGGGTCATCGCTGTTGAAGACCACCGTGCCGTTTGCCGGCAGCGATTCGAGCAATTCCAGTTTGGCACGCAAGACGCCTTCAAGAGAACCAAAGGCCTCCAGATGGGCAAAGCCGATATTGGTCAACACCACGACTGTCGGATTGAGGATCTGCCCGAGCCGGCGCAGTTCACCAAAATGATTGGTGCCGACCTCAGCGACAAGAATTTCGTGATTCGGCCGCAAAGTCAGCAGAGTCGCCGGCAATCCGATGTGGTTATTAAAGGACTTTGCATTGCAATGTGCGGCGAATCGCTGTGACAACACCGAATAGACCATCTCTTTGCAGGTGGTCTTGCCGCTGCTGCCGGTGATGCCGATCACCGGAATGCTGGTTTTGTTGCGATAATGCCGGGCGATTTCCTGATAAGCCTGCAGGGTATCTTCGACGATCAACAGCGCGCGGTCAGCCCATTCCGGATGATTGCGGAACCACTCCTGGTTGACAATTGCACCTGCCGCCCCCCTGGCCATGGCTTTTGGAACAAATTCATGGCCGTCGAATCGCTCCCCTGCGATTGCGCAGAACCACTCGCCGGGCCGCAGAAGACGCGAGTCGGTGCTGATGCCGTTCATGGTCGTCGCCCCTTTTCCAGTCCATTCGGAAACAAGGGTTTCGATGGCCAAAACTTCATCGATTGTCAGCAGCGCTTCTTTCACTCGACACCCTAAAGAATGATCAACTTTTTCAGATCGATCGACGATTCGCATCGCAACAGCACTTGTTCATCGGATTTGATCTCGTGGCCGGCAAAGGGTTGCTGCTTGACGACCTTGCCGGTGCCGTCTACCACCGCCCGAATCCCGTTGGCAGCCAACAGATTGAGAGCATTGCGAATCGGCAATCCTTCGACGTTGGGCACAATGCGCGAGTCGGCTTCGGCAGTCCACAAGACCACCTCGTCTTCCAGCCCCAACAATGTGTTTGGGTCGGGTTTTTGTTCGATGACAATATCTCCGGACCCCATCCATTTGATCTTCAATCCCGCTTTAATCGCGGCATTGCGCGCCACATCGCGATTGAAACCAATCAATACCGGCACCGGTACAGGCACCGGATTCTCAGCCACCACCACATCCTGTTTTTTCAGATCGAAATAATCGCTGCCTTCATGGTAAATCAACTCTTCAGAGATGGCGCGAAAACATGGAGCCGCCACATCGCCGCCATAGAAACCGCTGCGCGGATTGTGGATGACGACAAAAATCGCGATCTTGGGATTCTCCTTGGGGAAAAAACCGCCGAAACTGCTGACATAATTGGTGCGCGAGTAGCCGTTGCCATCCCGGCGCACCATCCGGCTCGTTCCAGTTTTGCCGCAAACCTGCAAACCTGGAATTTGCGCCTTGCGACCGGTTCCTACTTCGACCACCCGCTGCATGAGATCTTTCATCGTCATGGCTGTATGTTTTTTGATCACATAACGCACCACTTCCCGCGGGGCCCGGTTGCTCAGCACCTGCTCGCCCTGGCGCACCTGGCGAACCAGTGTTGGCTTGAGCAGCAAACCGCCGTTGGCGATTGTGCACAGCATGGTACACATCTGCAGCGGTGTTGCTGCGATTTCGTAGCCGATCGCCATCGCGATGGGGGTGTAACCTGACCATTGCGAAACCGGCTTGAGCACGCCATCCGCCTCTCCCGGAAGCTCGACACCGGTGCGTACTCCAAAACCAAAATCGCGGGCATATCGATAAAACTTGGCCTTGTCCATCTCTAGTGCGGTCTTGGCCGCCCCGATATTCGAGGACTTGGCCAACACATCGGCCAGACTCAACCGCCCATAAGGAGAAGTATCATGCAGCGTTTCATTCATAATTTCAAACTTGCCATTCTCACAAAAAACCTCGTCTTCCGGACGTTTGAGATCAATGTCCAGCGCTGCACTGACCAAGACCAATTTGAATGTGCTGCCGGGTTCATATTGATCACTGATTGCCCGCATGCGATGGCTCGACGGGTGAAAATCAGACGGGCGGTTGGGATCGTAATTCGGCGCGGAAGCCATGGCCAGGATTTCACCGCTAAACGGATCCATGACGACCACCGCCCCGCTGTCCGCCTCTGTTTCCGCAATCGCCTGCTGTAAATTGCGTTCGACAATGCTTTGATAAAAACAATCGATGGTCAACACCACATCGCTGCCATCGATCGGAGAGATTTTCGGATATTCCGGTCTTTCAAAAAGCTGGGCGGTTTTGCCAGTGGCCAGTTTTTGCATAATCGCTTTGCCCGGCTTGCCGCGCAAAAGAGCATCGCAGGATCCTTCAATACCCCCGAGGCCCTTACCTTCAACACTGACAAAGCCAAGCACTTGTGATCCGATGCGGCCTTTGGGATAGCTGCGAGCCCAGCTGTCCTGCAATTGAATTCCCGGCAATCCCGTTTTGGCCAACCGGGCACCCATCTCGGGCGAAACGTTCCATGCCAAGGCCACCCACCCACTCTGGCTCTGCAAGCGCAGCAAAAAATGCGAAGCCGGTTGGCCCAGTATCTGCGACAGCACCCGGCTGGTGTGGACTTTATCGGCAATCTCTCTGGTATTGGCCATTATCGAAACGGCAGGAATGTTCATCGCCAGTGGGCGCAAATGGCGATCGAGGATCAAACCGCGCTGCGGTGAGAGTTTCACTTCGCATTTGTACTGTTGGTCGGCAATCAATTCCAAACTCTCCTTCTCCAAAAATTGGATATAGGCCAGACGTGCGACCAAGAGGATAAAGGCAACCAGAACGGCGCTGTGAAAAGCCACCACCCGCCAACCGAGCCTGTTTTCCTCGCTTTGCCTCATGCCGATCAACTCCCGAACGGACAATGCATTGTTGATGTTGAACGGCGTCCCAGCTGCATCAAATGCTCAGCACAGCCCAACCGGATCCAGCGGATCTATCGGTTTCAGTCGGGCGCCACAGAAATGTTGATTTTGGGTGCCTGCACCAACCCGAGCTTATCCCGGGCGATGGCGACAATACGGTCCTGGTTTTTCAAATGCTCGATACGGGCTTCCAGAAGCGCATTTTCATCGGCAATTTTCCGCAGTTCTCTGCTAAATTCGGCATTGCGGCGGTTCAATTGATCGACGCGAACCGATTGCCATACCTTGAGAAAACAAAAAACGGCAAATCCCAACAAGGCCAGAACAATCCAACGCCTTTTTCGCCTGGCTTTAACCAAAGCTGTGATGGGAATGCCGTTGTTCATAACCTTTCCGTTATTCGCAATTTTGCCGACCGGGCGTTGGGGTTGCGCTGTACCTCTGCCTCGGACGGCCGCACCAGTCGTTCCACCCAACGGATGGTTGGTTGCTTTCCACAAACACAAATCGGCAAATCCGGCGGGCAAGTGCACGGCCGAATTTGCGAGGCAAAGAACTCTTTGCAGATCCGATCCTCTAAACTATGATAACTCACGACTGCAAGCCTGCCTTGTGGCCGCAACAACTGCAACGCTTTGGGTAAAAACGAGCGCAGATTGTTCAGCTCATCATTGACCGCAATGCGGATCGCCTGAAATACCCTGGCGAGACTCTTGACCGCATGATCATGCGGCACCGCTCGTCTGACCACTTCAGCCAGCTCATCCGTCATCGTGATAGGATTGTTCGACCGGGCCCGCACAATCGCGCGAGCGATCCATCTGGCACGCCGCTCCTCGCCATATTCCCAGAGCAGCTGCGCCAACATCTTCTCGTCCCATTCGTTAACGATCTTTCCCGCATCCACCCTGCTCGCACCACCCATCCGCATCAACAATGGACCCGGTTTGGAAAACATAAAACCTTTTGCAGGGTCAGTAACCTGTAATCGCGATATCCCCAAGTCAACCACGATCGCTTCAAGATCCTCTACCCCCAACTGCCCCACCAAGGTATCGATATCGCTGAAATTGCCCTGTACCGCCCGAAAACGGTCGCCGTAACCTGCCAACCGCTCCCCGGCCCGCTCGATCGCATCGCGATCCAGGTCGATCCCGATGACCTGAACACTTGCCGAACGTTCTAAAAAGCAAAGCGAATACCCACCATCCCCTAAAGTCCCATCCACAACCCGAGAAACTTGTGCGATCCGCAATCCGTCCGCCACCTCTTCCGCCAACACAGGGATATGATAATCCGCTGACCTCATCACCTGCGGCTCCTTCTCAGCCTACGGCTTCGCCTCGGCAGCGTCGTCGTCCTCGTCAAAAATGATCTTGCTCATCGTCGAATCAACGTCTTCCTCCGATGCGCTGCCTGACTGCTGGTATTTCTGCGGATTCCAAATCTCAATATAATCGTCACAGCCAACGATGATCAACTCCTCGACATTGTGCAAATCCGCATAGTTGATCAAATCCAGTGGTATGGTGATCCTTCCCTGCTTGTCAAATACCGCTTCGGAGCCACGCCCAATGAACTCGCGTTTGAGTTTTCTTTTGGTTTTTTCATCTATTTTTGCTTTATTCAACTTGCGGCGGAACCGATCCCACTCCTGCTGACAATATCCGGTGATACAAGGCTCGATGCCGCGCGTGATATAAATACGGTCCTGCTCCCCAACGGGAAATGCATTGCGCATCTTGACCGGGATCGCCACGCGCCCTTTGGGATCGTAAGAATTGAAATATGTACCGAGTAAACCTTCCATCATAATAACCAGGAGAGTGCCTCAAATCACCTAGAATAGTAAAAGTTTGCCTATGTTCACCTCTAAAAGTAATACTTAACAGAGTCAAAGTCAAGTAAAAAACATGCATTTGCATTAGAATGGCGTGCAAATCTATTTTTTTCGCCATATATTGTGGTGTAGCGGACCTCACCCATCAAAAGAAAAATAGAGCGGCTTTAGACCGCACTGCTGTGATCTTGCGATCTTGACAGCAGCTCACGAGGGGATTTTTGTTCTGCCAAGTTCACAGATAACGAATCGCCATGAACCCTAGTCGCCTTACCAACCCATGTTGAATCAGACGAGCCGTCGCTGTTATCGATTTCTCTGGCCCTATATCAAAAGATATCGGCCGCTGCTGACCATTGGATTTTTATGTGTGGTTCTGGCCAGCTTGTTGCAGCTGCTGACGCCATGGATCCTGCGCTATGGAATCGATTTTATCAGTAACGGATCGCAGCCGCAGGACAATCTGGTCTACCATTTCTTCGTCAATCATCTGGACTTTGTGCAGCCCGGCCATTTTTTAGCCGGTTATGCGGTATTGATCATCATGGTGGTGGGAATCGAGGGAAGTTTTCGTTACCTGATGCGCAACCTGATAATCGGTATCTCCCGCCGCATCGAATATGACCTGCGCAATGCTTACTTTCAACACCTGCAAAAACTGTCGCAATCGTTTTACCATCGCCACAAAACAGGCGACCTCATGGCCCTGGCGAGCAATGATCTGGAGGCGATTCGCTCCATGTTGGGTCCGGGCCTGATGCATCTGGTCTCCACCGTGCTTCTGGCGGTGGTGGCGCTCTGGCTGATGTTTCGCATCAACTGGCAATTGACGCTTTGGTCGTTGGTACCATTGCCCTTTGTGGCGGTTGTTGTCAATCGATTGATTTCGCGGATCAACAAACAATTTCGCCGTATTCAGGAACAATTCGCCGGTATCACCAGCAAAGTCCAGGAAAATTTATCCGGCATTCGCATCATCAAGGCTTATGTGCAAGAGGATCAGGAGATTGTCCAGTTCAAAGAGCTCAACCGGGAGATGATTCGGCGCAATATCGATATTGCCAAGACCCATGCAACGATGCACTCATCGATCGAATTGTTGTTGGGGCTTGGGATTATCGCATTGCTCGCGAAAGGCGGCGGCATGGCCATCGAAAGGCAAATCAGCATCGGCGATTTGGTTGCTTTTCTGGTCTACTACAATATGCTGGCCTGGCCAATGATCGCGTTTGGTTGGGTGCTCAATCTCTGGCAGCAAGGGCTGGCTTCGACCGAACGGGTTGTTGAAATCTTTAACCTGGAACCGGACATTCGCAACAATGAGCAGACCGATTTTTCGATCAGCAAAATCAACGGCGACATCGAGTTTGTCGGCGTACACTTTAGCTATGACCGCAACGAACCGCCGGTTTTGCGCGGGATTGATCTCAAGATCGCTGCCGGCAAAACCCTGGCGATCGTCGGGCCGACCGGAGCCGGGAAATCGACCCTGGTCAACCTGATCCCGCGTCTGATCGAGCCGACGCAAGGGCAAATTTTGGTCGATGGCCGGGATATCCGCAGCCTGCCTCTGCAGCTGTTGCGCGAAAATATTGGTTATGTACCGCAGGAGACTTTTTTATTCTCCGATACCTTGCGCGAAAACATTGCCTATGGAATCTGCTGTCCGAGGATCGAAGAGATCGAGCAGGCCACCGAAACCTCACAGATCAAGGTCGATCTTGACCAATTGCCGCTCGGGCTGGATACGATGATCGGCGAAAAAGGGATCACCTTGTCCGGGGGACAAAAACAGCGCACCGCCATCTCGCGGGCTGTGATCCGACAACCGCGATTCCTTATTCTCGACGATGCGCTATCTGCAGTCGACACTTATACCGAAGAAGAAATACTCCAGCGTTTGAAGACCGTGATGCAACAGCGGACCACCATTTTGGTCTCCCATCGGGTCAGCACCGTGCGGTATGCCGATGAGATCATCGTTCTGCAAGACGGCTGCATCACCCAAAGAGGCAAACACCACGATTTGATCCAAACGCCGGGGTATTACCGCGATCTGTACAAACGCCAGCAATTGGAAAAATCCTTGGAACAATTATAAACGGCGATCCGGATGAGTCGAGAAATCAGCGAAGATGAAATATTGGGCAAGGCGTACGACAGCCGGTTGATGAAACGGTTGCTGTTCTTTCTCCGCCCCTATCGACTGCAGGTGGCGCTGGCCATTGTTTTGCTCTTGCTCAGCGCCGCAGCGCAACTGGCAGGCCCCTTTCTGATCAAGACCGCCATCGATCGACATATCAGCCAGAATGACCTGACCGGGCTGCGCATGATCGCCCTCCTCTATTTCGCCGTCCTGGTATTGGCATTTTCGCTTGCCTTTGTCCAGCAAATTTTGACTCAGTGGATTGGGCAAAAGGTCATGTACGATATTCGCCTGCGCATTTTTTCCCATTTGCAGGAATTGCCGCTTTCCTTTTTTGACCGCAATCCAGTCGGCCGACTCGTGACCCGGGCAACCAACGATGTCGAGACGCTCAACACCATGTTGTCCAGCGGTGTCGTATCGATTTTTGGCGATGTCTTTGTGCTTTTGGGTATCGTGGCCGTGTTGCTGCACTTGAATTGGCAGCTGGCGTTGCTCACTTTTATTGTATTGCCGGCGATTGTAGTCGCCACATTGATTTTTCGTGTCAAGGTCCGCGAATCGTATCGCCAAGTCCGCCTCCGTATCGCGCGCATCAACAGTTACTTGCAGGAAAACATCGTTGGCATGTCTGTGGTGCAGATTTTCAACCGAGAAGAACGCAACTCTCGACATTTTGATCAGCTGAATCAAAGCCATTTGCATGCCTACCTGCAGACCATCCGTTATTATGCCGTTTTCTATCCGACTGTGGACTTTCTCGGCGCCATCGCTCTGGCGGCGATCCTGTGGTTTGGCGGTTTAAAAACGATCGAAGGTGGCCTGACCCTTGGGGTGGTGGTTGCCTTTATTCAATACTCGGAGCGCTTTTTTCAGCCGATCCGCGACCTGTCGGAAAAATACAACATCATGCAGAGCGCCATGGCTTCCAGCGAGCGCATTTTTAAACTGCTCGATGAAAAACCACAAATCCGCATACCGGAAAACCCCCAACAGCTGCCCAAAATCCGCGGTGAAATTGAATTTCGCGATGTTTCGTTTACCTACAACAACAAAGACTGGGTTCTTTCCAACATCTCGTTTAAAATCAGACCGGGAGAAAGAGTCGCGATTGTCGGCGCAACCGGTGCGGGCAAGACATCGATCATCAGCCTCATCACCCGAATGTATGAGCCCACAAAGGGATCGATCACGGTTGACGGAGTGGATATTTGTCGCGTTCCGATCGACGACCTGCGTCGCTCTATCGGCATGGTCTCACAAAACATCACCATCTTTTCCGGCACGGTCGAATACAATATTCGTTTGGCCGATGAAGCCATTACCCCTGAACAGGTCGAAAAGGCGGCCCACGACGTCAACGCCCATCCCTTTATCTCGCGGATGAAAAACGGCTATCAAAGCGAGTTGATGGAAAACGGCAGCAATCTGTCAGTTGGGCAAAAACAGTTGCTCTCCTTTGCCCGTGCCCTGGCATTCAATCCACGGATCTTGATCCTCGACGAAGCCACTTCGAGCATCGACACGGAAACCGAGATGCTGATCCGCGATGCCATCAACAAGCTGATGGCCGGCCGTACATCGCTGATCATCGCCCATCGACTGTCGACCATCAAAAGCGTTGACTGGATTATTGTGCTGCACAAGGGTAAAATTCGCGAAATCGGCAAACATCAAGAGCTGTTGGCCAAACGAGGCATCTATTATCGGCTCTATCAGCTGCAATACGCAGATGAGTTGGTGCAATAGGGTGATTCCGCACCAACCGCAACCACTTGCTCCGGTTCGGGAAAATCGCTTGGTTTGCTGCCCCATCTTTTTCTTTGCGAGGAAAACATGAAGAAAATGGCGTTCCTTTGCCGGTTGGCGCTGTTGCCGCTGATCGGGATCATCGCCTGTCAGCCCCAGGGTCCGCACTATTCGCCGCGCGTTGCGACTCAGCACGCTGATGAAGTGTTGCCCGAGATCGATTTCTCGGATCAGATCATCTATCTGGTCATGATCGATCGATTCGCCAACGGCGACACCAGCAACGACCGCGGCAACACTCCGGCCAGCCATTGCCTCTACCAACCTGGAATCAACGGCAGTGAGGCACTGAAAACCTACCAAGGCGGGGACTTGCGCGGTGTGATCGACCGACTGGATGATCTGCATGATCTGGGGGTCACCACGATCTGGCTGACACCGGTATTCGACAACAGCGATCAAGACTATCGCGGATGGTGGCCTTACCACGGCTACCACCCGGTGGACCACTACCGAGTAGATGAACATTTTGGCGATCTGGCCGATCTCAAAGAGCTGATCGACAAAGCCCACAGCCGCGAGATGCGGGTATTGCTCGATATGGTGCTCAACCAGGTCAGCTATGACCATCCCTGGGTTGCCGATCCCGTCAACTGGAACGAAAAAGGCTACAAACACTGGTTCCATCCGCACAGCTTTACCGATGAAAGCACAATGATCATCGACTGGGATAATCAGAGGGAACTGGAGCGCAAAGAAATCGCCCGCCTGCCTGATTTTGCCCAAGAAAATCCACAGGTCAGCAGATTTCTTTTAGATATGTCCAAAGAATGGGTCACCCTGACAGGCTGCGACGGGTTCCGCCTGGATGCTGTCCGCCATATTCCCAAATCGTTTTGGCGCCGGTATACGCACGAGATGCACAACTTTGCCGGCAACGGCTTTTTTCTGATCGGTGAGGTGTTTTCCAGTCAAATGGATTACCTGGCTGGGTATGGTGAGTTGGGCTTTGACGCCTTGTTCGATTTCAGCCTTCATTTTGCCCTCGGCTCCACAGTCGCCAACAGCGGCTCACCGCAAAAACTGCGCGACGCGATGGCTGAAGCCGACCGAGCTTTCACCGGACTGCCCTGCCTGCTCGCACCCTTCATCGACAACCATGATGTCGAGAGGCTCATTTCCTATTGCCAGGAACCGATCCGACCGCGCATCGAAAGCGCCTTAATCCTGCTCTTTGCCCAACCCGGCATTCCCAGCCTCTATTACGGCACGGAACTGCTGCTGGCGGGCGGAACAGCTCAAGACAGCGTGCAAGGCGATTTTCTCAATCGACGCAACATGCCCTGGCAGCTGCAGGGCGACGAATCCCGCGACTTGCGGCCGCTGATCAAAAAGCTCTGCAACTGGCGCCGCAACTCGCCAGCTCTGCGCAAAGGAGAGCGCACAGATCTGCTCATCGATCAGTCGGTTTATGCTTTTTTGCGCCGTGATGAAAAGGAAACATTTATCATCGCAGTGAACACATCAGACCAGCAGGTCGAACGAACATTGGAACTGGCAGACGCCCCGGCGGACGGAATAGTACGCGATTGCCTCGACGAGCAGTACCTGAGCTTGCAGGGCAAAAAACTCGCCCTGCAGATTCCACCCTACAGCTGCCGTATGGTGAACTATGCGCGAACGGAACTCTAGTTCATCAAGGCGGGCCAGCGTGTCGCGGTCAGCTGCAAATCGACAACAACAGGAGGCTACATGCAGAAAAAGCAAAGGGTGCTGATCACTGGCGCCAGCGGAGGATTGGGACAAACGGTTGTCGGTGCTTTTTTGCGCGCGGGTGCACAGGTCATCGCCAACGGTCGTGAAACGGCCAATTTGCAGGCACTATCCAGCCTCTTCGGCGACTCGAAAGATCAGCTGACAACGATAGCCGCCGATGTGACCGATGAAAACGCGGTGGAGGAATTGTTCGCACAGATTCAAAATGAATTTTTGGGTATCGACAGTCTGATTCATCTTGCCGGGGGCTTTCGCGCCGGCGCCGCTGTTGCCGATACTTCCCTCGACGATTGGCGGTTCATGATTCAGCTGAATCTCGAGTCCGCATTTCTTTGCAGCCGTGCCGCCATGGCCCAGATGGCTGTGCAGGGACACGGCAAAATCGTGTTGACCTCGGCATTGGCCGCGTTGCAGGCAAAACCGAAACGCGCTGCCTATACAGTCGCCAAAGCCGGCATTATCGCGCTGACGCAAACCCTGGCACAAGAGGGCAAAGACCATGGCATCCAGGTCAATTGCCTGGCGCCCGGCATTGTTGTCACAGATGCCAACCGCAAAGCGATGCCGGACGCGCATCACTCCAAATGGGCATCGCCGCAACGAATCGCCCAAACCCTGTTGTTTTTGTGCTCAGCGGATGCGGACGATATCAGCGGCACAATCGTGCAATTGCCGGGCCGTATGTGAAATCGACATCAGGATAACCAGAAAACTGTTTTGTACCTTGTTGAAGTGAAGGGAAAAGATGAAGTCTTGCCCAATCCTGCTATTTGCGGTTGCTGTGGTGCTGATGGCTTGCGCCAGGCATCCTGCGTCAAAAGGCAAAGAAACGGTGTTCTCCCGGCAACCGACTGCTGGCAACGGAAAGAGATGGATCCTGTCAGAGGAGCAGCAGTCGGCTGCAGCCCACCATACCCGCCATCTCGATCTCTATGGACGAGGAATCGACGGCATCAACAGGGCGGTCCTGGCTGGGATCGATCGTGTTCAGGCGCAAGCGCCGGATGGCGGCGGCTATTTCACCGGTATGCATGCCGATCCGCCAGAGTCGCCGGTCTATTATGATCTTGGTCTGTTCGGGCGACCGCTGATTGATATTCCACGCCGCTCCAGCTATTGCAGCGGTGCCACCTATGCCGCCTTTATTGAGGCCCTAAATCTGCTCTACCCCGATGGGGTTCGGCTTTTAAGCGATGACCGTTATGAGGCCTTGCGCATGCAGGAAATAGATGGTGGTCGACGAGAGGATGATATCAAATTTTGGGGCAATTGGAATGCGGATGGTTTTGGCAACCACTTTGCGCTGGTGCAGTACAGCGGAATGGGAACGGTCGTGCATCCCGAGCAATGCCGACCAGGAGACTTTGTCAACATCGCCTGGAAAGAGGGATTGGGTCATTCGGTGATCTTTTTGGGATGGATTGAATCCAAAGATCAATCTTTGCTGCTCTATTGGTCAAGCCAAACCGGAACCAATGGCTATGGCGATCAAGCAACACCCTTGTCGAGGATCAAAAGCATCAAGGCAGTTCGATTGACCTTGCCCGATAGAGTGTTCACCTTTTCACCGGACACGCCGATAGAAAAAGATATCCCGGGAGATCCTCTCTTTTAATCATCTGAACTGGCCATCCTCGGTTCTGCGCGATCAGAGAGCGGATTTCGGTCGGCGTTTGCCGAACAGAACCGCGCAAGGTGAATTTTTGCTCACCACTTCACCGAGCAACGAACAATAGAGTGCGGCAAAAGTGCGACAGCTGTTGGCACCATCCAGGTGTTCTTCGCGCGGGAAAGAGGCGTGTTCGCAGCGCAAATCGCAGAATTTGATGCGTGATGTGGTCACGCCGGCGTTATTGCGCTTTTCAGCCATCGGTTCCCCTCTGTCATTTAAAAAAGTTCGCCTTGCACCCCAACCGGATTAGCGGATTTGGCGCTTTCCAGTTCATCGATTCTCTCCTCAAGCGCATCGATGATCAGCAGATGATCGCCTGACAACAATTTGCAGCTGAATTCGGCTTCGATCCGGCGCAGCGTGTCATCCATTTCCAACATCATTTTGTGCAGCGCCTCGATATTATCGTGCTGATTCCAGTAGACCTTCCAGTCGGGTAGCTTATTCTGCGCCACTCTTTGTTCCTCCTGTTTAATCGTGTAATATAGAACATTATCGCCAAAGATTCAAGAAGCGAATTTCAATTCGCCGAACTTTTCTCCACCATTTGAAGACCCAATTGCGAAAGCGCATACAGCTTCAACGCGGACAACAGCAATTGTCGCCATTCCTGCACTTTTTGCCCCCATAGGCGCACATCATCGCCATCGATTTCACCGCGATGAAAGCGACCGGCTATATCCGTATCGATCGCGATATGCAATTCGTTCAACTGTCGGGCGATGTGGGGTTCTGCTTCCTGCAAATACGCCGTGAACTCATCCAATCGCAAACCGTAGCATTGCTGGTATTGCGAAAAAGCCTGGGCAACTCGGTCGATGGCACGAGAGAGCAAGCGCTGCGGATCTTCAATTCGCGTTTCCGGCACATCGAGCAGCCGGAGCGGCATCTTTTCGATCGTCTCAGTAAACATGGCTGGCCTCTTAAAATTTGCGCAACAAGCCACGCACCTTGCCGAGAATTCGCAAGGCTGGATCGTTGCGATGAATATAAATCGGTTGCATGGACTGGTTTTCCGGTTGCAGTCGAATACGCTCTTTTTCATTGTAGTAGCGCTTGACCGTGGCTTCTTCTTCAAGCAAGGCGATAATGATATCGCCGTTGCGGATATCCTGGCCCGGTTCCACCACCAGCAAATCACCGGGAACAATCCCGGCGTCGATCATGCTGTGTCCTTGCACCCGCAATAAAAATGCATTGCGATCCCCAAGCCACTCGGAATCGAGGTAAAAATCGCTCTCCTTCTCCTCGACCGCCAGCATCGGAGCTCCGGCCTGAACCTGCCCAACCAACGGCAGCGATCTGGCACGCGGTCCCGGCAAACGCTGACCATCAGCCAAACTCAGGGTGCGCGATTTGCCTCGGCTCAGCTGGGTCAAATATCCCTTGGCTTGCAAGATCTTCAGTGTCTTGTGCACACCCGCGGTTGACGAATGGCCCAACTCATCTGCCAACTCGCGCACTGTCGGCGGAAATCCGTGCTCCTGCATATAAACGGCAAAGAGCTCCAAAACTCGCCGCTGCGTTGCAGTCAGTATCTCACCTCCGCTCATAACGATCCCCTCGCTGTTGTGCTTGCCCCAAATGCCACTCGATCGCCAAATTCCACCACCACTTTCCGCATGCAGAGCTCTTGGCTTGTTGATGAAAGCATCCATTCGCTTTATCTGCCAAAAGAACATTTCTGTTTACTTATTAAGTGAACATCTGTTCACTTAATAATACAAAAAAAGAGAATGTTTGTCAAGTATTTTTTACTTTTTTTTCAACCGAGACAGGTCGGCCAAGGCGGGCGGTATGGCACTGGAATAACAATCCAATCCTGGCCTAAAAGGCATGAAACCTGGAAGCAAAAGGCAAATTGCAGTCCACCTCCCTGTCATTGCCTTTGCGGCAATCTGGCAGGTTTGCAGGAAAAATAAACGTTTCGTTCAGAACTTGACGCGATATTCTTTCTTTTCGAAATAGCGGATGAATAACAAACCGGCTATAAAACCGCCGATATGCGCGAACCAAGCGACCCCTGCCTGATCAGACGCCGAACTCACACCGCTGAACAGTTGCATAACAAACCAGAGGCCAAGCAGAATCACCGCGGGAACGCGAATGACGTCCCAGAAAATGATAAAGAACCAGATGAAGACATGCACACGCGCACGGGGAAATCGCAAGGCATATGCACCCAGCACCCCCGATATGGCGCCGCTGGCGCCGACCATCGGAATGGGTGAATGAGGCGCAAAAATAAAATGGGACAGGAAAGCGAACACTCCGCAAAGCAGGTAGAACAAAATGAAGCGCATGTGGCCACAGAGTTGTTCGATATTGTCGCCAAATATCCACAAATAGAGCATATTGCCGAACAGGTGCATAAAGCCACCATGCATGAACATGCTGCTGAACACACTCCACAGCTGATCTCCTTGCACGATCGATGCCGGTACCGCGCCAAAACGCAACAAAAACGCATTCACCTGTTCGTTGGGGAGCAAAATCTGATAAATGAAAATCGCAATATTCAGCAAAATCAAACCCACGGTAACCACCGGCACCTGGTGGGTGGGATTTTCATCCTTGAATGGAATCATGTTTCGTTCCCCCGAATTTTAGTTGGTTTTGCCATTGCGATCGATCCAAAACAAATGCGTTTTGCTGCTGGTATTGCCGCAATAATCCTCGAGCACGACTCGCATTTCATGTCTTCCAGGAGCCAGCGGCCGGCGCGGCCGGTAAAAGAGCTGCTTGCTCTCTGGATCGTATTCGGCAATCACCCGCACGCCATCGAGATAAATGGCCATGTGGGGTTCGTTCTTTAATCCGGATAAGGTATCAACCACGATCGCCTGCAGAACAGGCCGGTCATCAGTCAACCGGCTGCTGTCAGCAGGAGCCATGCCGCTGATATCCGGTTTTTCGCTGTCGCGAATCAGACAAAACTCTCCCAGTCCGCGCACGCGAGTGGTGATGGTCCGTTTTTCAGCATCGAGGCGATTGCCGAGAAAAACCCAGCGTTTGTCCCCGACCCGGGTATAGATGCCCAGCTGTTCCGGACGCTCTTCCGCTTCCGGAATCTGAAGGATGAGATCGATACCATTGTTTAGCGGCACATCCATCGGGTCAAAGCGATAGATGCGGCCAACAAAATCATAAGGCAAATTTGCAGCTTTGTCGAGAATCTGCTGACGCAGATAGAGATCGCGATAAAGTGAGCCGCTGTTAAAGGCCAACTTGACCTGTTGATCTTCACTCTTGATTGTTTTTTGGCTTCCCTGTGCCACAGGTATGACCGGCAATATCCAGGATTGCATCGTTTGATTGCCGGCACCGTCCCAATAGCTCAACTCAAAAAAAAGCGGATAGGCGATCTGGCGGTGCAAATTCCAGGCGCCGACCACACCGCTAGGGCCGTTGGGCAAAAGCGGGATGTTTTGCCGCCGGCCACGGCTGCTCCACCCAGTCAATACCGGCAAGGCCTGCAGATCCTTGTTGGCCTGCAACTCCAGGCGAATAAAATGGTCATAATAGTCGGTTCGCAGTTTAAATTGCACCTCATTGTCACTGGCATGCAAGGCAGCCATTTTCGGCGACATCGCTGGCAGAGAGGGCGCCTGCGCAATCAATTCTCCGCGAACGATTGACTCATTTCCCCAATAGTCGCTGGTTACGATGCGAAAGGGATAGCGGCCCGGGAGCAGTTTGACAAATCCAGCCGCAGAAAAGACAGCGTCCTGTGCGTCAGCACTTGGGGTTTCCAAACTATCGGTGAACCAGACTGCTCCGGAATAGGGTTCAGCTGAAGAATAGAACCAGAGTTGATTGCCCATATCGCGGAACAGCTTGTAAAAGGCGCCGAGATCCAGTGCGCGCAAGCGATAATCCCTGTCCAGATCGGCTTGCTGGTTAAGAGAATAGGGAAAACGGTCATAGGTTGCCTGAAAAATCAGCTGCTCCCCGATCCACAACTGGTTTTTATAGGTTCCAAATTTGTTGGTAATACCGTCCATGCCGTCGAAGGCATTGAGACCGAAAGCGATTTTGCCGCTCACGGCTACAGGTTTCTGCAAACGATAAGATCCTTTGCCGTCGGCAGTTACCGATATCAACGCAGGACGCCAGTCGTTTTCAACCGTGGACTGAGCGTCGAGAGGCTGGATGGAAATCCCGCGCACAGTCGGCGGCAGCGTATCATCTACCACATACCCCTTGCTCAGGGGGTTGATGGGATGGCCTTGTGCATCCCGCATCTCAAAATGGAGGTGCGGAAAACCGACTCCGCTTTGTCCGGTATAGCCGAGCACATCGCCGCGTTTAACCGCAAAATCATCCTTGTTGAGCCACAAATCGATGCTGAAGCGGTTGCGCCTCTCCTGTTCAGCAAGCACGGCGGC
Source organism: bacterium (assembly GCA_029565675.1). Taxonomy (GTDB): domain Bacteria; phylum Zhuqueibacterota; class Zhuqueibacteria; order Residuimicrobiales; family Oceaniaggregativiventaceae; genus Sulfursilanivivens. The sequence continues at coordinate 158,501 of JAKQNP010000051.1, read as the reverse complement.
ATCTAGGGCTTCACCAAAACGGCTGAGATGGGCATAGACCACCACCTCACCGGTATCAAGGGTGAGATAGACCACCCGGCCATAGCCGAACGGCGAGACTCGAAGGCGGGATACATAGCCATCACGCACAGCGATGATCGGGTAGCCGACCTTTCCCCAGGTTTTGACGTCGATACCGGCATGGAAGCGGCCGGGTCGGGATTCACCGAACGACGAGGTCAGCGCTCGGCTTGCATTGGTAGGCCACAAATAGGGTTGGGCAGCCGATTGTTCAACCGAGCTGAAAAGCCAGACAATCAAACAGCCAATCATGACCATTCGGTAGGGTAGTTTCCTCATGCGATCATCCTCTTCTGGTGCGAATGTGGGCACAACCGGGAGCCAGACCTCTCTGCTCTTTTTGCCCTTACAACCTTTAGCCGTGATCGGCAAATCGATCGAACAATGCGCCGAGTTGGCTGGCTTGAAACTTCCGCTCAAAACGAGTGAGATCGGATATGATCTCGTTGCGATGCTTGCCACCCAACAAATCTGCCAGTGCTCCGGCGATGGACTGCGGATCGTTCGGCGAAGCAGCCAAAACTTGCGGGAAATCAGCCAACAGCGACACAGTATCCAGCACATCGCTGAGCAACAGGATCGGTTTTTTGCTGCCCAGATATTCAAAAGTTTTGCCGGGGATAAAAGCGCTGTCAGCCTGTGCATGGGCGACAAGGAGCAGCGCATCGGCATCGACCAGTTCTTGCAGTGCTTGGTGATGGGCCAGGTAGCCGCATTGCTCTACCTGATCGCCTACTCCATTAACGGCAATCCAATCGTCGAGCTTGCCGGTAAGGTCATGCCCGACAAACCGCAGCACCAAACGCGCGGCTATCCCGGGCTGGTGCTCTTTCAGCAAACGCATCGCCTGCAGCACGACATCCGGCCGGCTGAATTGGGTCACTGTGCCGCAATGGCAAAGCACAAAACGGTTATCCGACCGTCCTGTCGGTTTTGGATAATCGACAGGATCGAATCCGTTGGGTATCCATTCGCACTGTTTGGCGCCCATCGCCTTAAGCTGCTGTCGAATGGCTGGTGTCGCGGCGATCAGGGCATCGGCTTGTTGGACGACCCGCTGCTGCAGCCGTTCGTTGCGGCGTCGGTGCCAACCCGTTGCTTCGCGCACCACAGCGCTGCCAGTCCAACTGTCGCGAAAATCAGCCACCCACGGCATGCCGCTGCGCTTTTTGATCTGTGCGGCGATGAGCTGTGCCGAATGCGGCGGTGAGGTGGAAAAAAGCACATCAAAGGAATCGGCCTGCATCAACCGCCGCACCGCCTGCAGAGCCGGGAATTTCCACAATATTTTGCTGTCCGGCAGCAAAAATAAAGGCTCGACTCGTTCATGGATCCATGACAACACGCCGCCGGCAAAAGACCTGCCATTCGCAGCAGAAACAAAATCGGGTCGCATACGAGCGAGCAAGCGCTGCGGATCCCAGGACTCGGTGCGAAGGATATCAATTCCGATCAGTTCATCGAGCAGCGACACGTCCTGAGCCCAATAAGCAACGGGTTTTACCGTAACCACTGTCGGCTGCCAGCCGAATTCAGGCAAATAGCGGGCAAATTTGACCGCCCTTTGCGTTCCTGCCAACCCCAATGGCGGAAAGTAATAACATAGCATCAGAACCTTTTTCACTGCCGTCTCCCCAGCAAGCGGATTTTTTCGAAGGCTTTGCCTCCCCCCATCCGCATCCAACAACCCGGTTTTTTCTGCATTGCGCGCCAGCGGGCAGCGACAGCTGACAAATCCGCCGCATTGAACATTTCGGCTGTCTGCTGCAGCAATCGAATATGCAATTCGTGGTACATCGGCGAAGCCAGGCGTCCCGTCGGGTGCAGATCATAGCGGGTCCAAAAACCAGTATCCCAGCGCTGCCAATTGTGCTGCAGTGTTTGAATCGCCTGGCGACAGAGAGCTTGCGCTGATTGATCTTCTGTGTGGCGCGCCAGGTCGAAAACCCCGAACAAAGCAAAGATAAAACCGTTCAGCACATGAGAAGACGGTTGGGTCGGATACTCTTCAAAGATCACGTCGCCGCTGTCGAGACGATCCACAACTCCGCCATGCTCAACCGTATGGAGAAAAGGCGTAAAAGCTTGACAGGCGGCTGCGGTCCATTCCTGCTCTGGTTGCATTTTTGCCAAACGGAGCAGCAATGAGATCCCCTCCCCCTGCGCCATCGCCGAAATCCATGGCGCCCGGGGACCATAAAAAGAGAGATCGTACCGATAGATCCAGGCGAATTGTCCCTCGCGCCAGGGCGCCAAGTTCTGTTTCAACCACAAGCCGCAGCGCAGTGCAGCGGCACGGTCCTCATCTGCACCGCCGTCCGCCCACTTATGCAGCCGGTACAGACCGTATTGGGCGATGGTGATCGGGTTGTGCTGCCAGCCGATCTTGCGGTTGAAGCGGGCCAGAGGAATACCCTGGGGGTCGAGAGGATAGGCAAAGCCATCCAGTCCCGCCCAATCGAAATAAGGCTCGAGGTTTCGTACGGTCATCTCTGCTTTCTGTCAACGGGTTCACTTCGGCAGTGCCGTTAAAACATAAAGAAATTTTCACCTAAAAGCAAGCGATACGGCAGGGCACTTTTCAGCCGATTCAAAACGAAACAAAGAGAGGAAAAGAGAGCTCATTCAGCATTTTGCAGCAGGTAGGAGGATTTGACGTGACGCAGGCTTTTAAATATATTCTCGCGCGCCCCTCGATGATCCTTTTCGATTTGGCGGACGAGATCCTTGATATATTGGCGTTTTGAATGGCCATCGGTCGGACACTGTTGATCGACGGTCGGTATTTGCTTCTGCCGGACAAAGCGTTTGATCATCTCTTCATCGGCATAGTAAAGTGGGCGTATAATCGAGTAGATTCCGCCCATGACCCGCAGATGCGGAATCATGCTGCTGATCTCGCGTCCGAAAATCATATTGAGCAGCAGGGTTTCCACCACGTCGTCCTTATGGTGACCGAAGGCGATGCACTTTGCCCCGAGAGTTTCAGCGGTCTCGAACAGTTTTTTACGCCGAATGCGCGAACAATAAAAGCAAGGATTGCCCTGATTCTCCCTCGAATGCGCCATGGGGCCGATCTGCGTGCGGATAAGAGTTGCCGGAATTTCCAAGGAGTTAAAATAGGATTGCATGCACTGACAGCGAATTTCGGCATCCTTCCCGAATCCCAGGTCGACATAGACCGCATGTAGCCACAGGTCGCGCGCATAGATCGACAAGCGCTGTTTCAGCAAATAGAGCAGCGCCATCGAGTCGGCGCCTCCAGAGACGGCGGCGATAATCCGATCGCCGTCATGAAACAACTGATGTTCCCACACCGCTTTATCGAGGCGGGAATTGAGTTTTTTATGCAACCCGGTCAGATTCATAATCGTCAATTGTTGTGCAACCGCAGCGGCTAATGAGAGTCGCGATTGAGCATGTTTTCGAGTTTGCGCAGAAAAGCTTGTTCCGCGGCTGGCGCATTCTGTACGGAGCCGTTGCTGTACTCCAGCGCCTGCCGGATTTCCATATATGCCAAATCCAACAGACCTTCCTGAATATGCGCAGATCCTTTGGCGTAGGATATGGTCGACAACCATGCCGGATCGGCGATGCTTTGCGCCAAAGCCAAGGCCCGGCTGTAGTCAGCTTGTGCGTCTACCCAACGGCGTTCTTCAGCATGCAGGTCGCCGAGATTGACCGTGCTGCGGATTTGGGTTTCGATATCCCGGCATTTCTCGGCCAACTGCAAAGCCGATCGATAATGACCTTCGGCCTTTGCCCGTTCGCCGATCTTGTGATAGACGGCTCCAAGATTGTTATCGATTTTTGCCAGTCCGCAGGTGTCGTTGAGCATTTCCAAATAGTCTGCCGCATAGCGATAATTTTTTATGGCTTCTGTGTTGCGGTTCATTTGATAAAACAAACTGCCGAGCTGAAAGTAGCCGCGTGAAATGGCGGGTTCGCTGCGCAGTTCGGTCGCTTGCTGCAGATAGATCTGCATATAGGAAATCGCTTGTGGCAAATCCTGAGCGCGCAAACTCGCTGCAGCGAGTTGATAAATACGTTCCGCTTCCTCATAGGGGCTGAGGGTCACAGCCGCAACTTTTCCCACCGCAGCAGTGTCAGAAACCGTCGCCGGTTTCGTTCCGGCCTGGTTACCCATACCGTCGGCAACCGGATTTACAGATGAATCGGCTCCCGCATTGAGCCTTTTCAGAAATGATTCGATTATGGATCGCAACACAAAATGGTGACTGGTGGGAAGCCAGCGGTAAGCCTCGGAGAGTGACAAATTGGCCTGAGTCAGGTTGCGTCGATCTTGCCAGATTTGGCTGTAAAGCAAGGCGCCAAGTGCCAGGCCGATGCTGTCGGGTGTTTCGATAAACAATTGCTTTGCGGCGCCGAGGTGAGCGACCGCAGAATCAGCCTCACCATAAAAGAGTTCACACGCCCCTTTATTCAGCAAAATCCAACCAAGGGCGTGGGGAAAATCGCGGCTCAAACTCTGAGCGCGCGAATAAGCCTGGCGCGCAGCTTGCAGATCGCACCCCTCTGCCTGATTTTTGCAAAGTCTGTGTTGCTCGATCGCAATCGCAAAAACCGCGGCTAAAGTCGTCGAGTCGAATTTTTGCAGCACGCCGCCGAGTTCGATTTTAACCGCGTCGGTGGTCAAACCGAGATGGCGGGCGGCGATTAATGCCGCCAAAGGTCTCAAGGTGAACAAAGGCAGGGTCGACTGCGTGGTGCACAATTCCGTCAACCAGGGCCGCACCGGCAACAAAATCTGCAGATTTGCTCCGGACAGCGGCTGATCCGGAGCAAAAGCCACCCGATAACCCGTCGGAGTGATATGACAGATCAACAGCGATGACGAATTCTGTGGCACCTGCAGAGTTGAAAAGACATCCGCAAATTTGACCACCAGATGCAAATCCGGCAGCTGAACCCGACCGACAAAGGTGTTCACCCCTTCGATGATTGCCGCCAGGGCCTGCAAGGTTCGGCTGGTGGTGGAATCGCTGTTGACAAAATCGAATCGCAGCGCTGAGAGGGGTACGTCCGGCTCTACATCGGTATTTTCGACCCGAATGCCGCCCAGGCTCTCCGGCAACTCTGTTTTGAGCCGGCTGGTCCAGAAAGAGGCATTTGCCAGAAGACTGGTATCAACCGGTTGACAAATCCATACTGTGGGGCTTGCCGCCCAGGTGCTTGCAGAAAACAGCAGGCCGATGAAAAAGAGAAAATGGCGCAACCGGCACATAAGAGACCTCAATTTAAGCCATAACAGTTGAGCGAAAAGTTGCGGCAATCACTCCGTTGCCTGCATAGGCGAATGCGGAACGCCTGCTGCGCCAGGCCTCACAGACCCGACCGCAGAGGCAACTGCAACCGCACCCGGCATCCGCTGGGGACAATCGCGTCATAGTCGAACTCGGCGGCAGCGCCGTACAGCAAATTCAGGCGTTTCTGCACCTGCTCGTAGACAGGCTTGCGTTTTACCAGAGTCGATTCCGTTTCGGCGGCAAAATCCTGACCTAAATCCACCAATTCGATCTGCAGTCGGGTTCCATCCTGCCGTGCGGACAAGGTGATCTCGTTCGCACCGTCAAAAAATTCTACGCCAAAGCGCATGGCCGCTTCGACCAAAGGTTGCAGCAGCAAACCGGGGACCAGCAGCTCGCGGCAATTGTCAGCGATATCGAAAGTTTTGTGCAAGCGATCGCCAAGCCTTTGTCCCTCGATCCGCAGATAGAGATCGATACACTTGATTTCATTGGCGAAAAAGATCCACTCCTGCCGATGAACTTCCATGACCGCCCTGATATAATCAGCGAGTTGCTCCAGAGTCCGGTTGGCCCGTTCGACATCGAATTGCATTAAAGCCTGAATATTGTGCAAGGTATTGAAAAGAAAAAGTTGGCTGATCGGCACGCTCGGCGCATTCGGCAAAGCGTCAGAGTTATTTTTTTGTGTTTTCTGTTTGTGGCCTTGCCGCATCTGAGCGAACCACAGGCCGGCACCGGCTGCCAAAATGAGCATCAAGGCGGTTGTAAATCTGCTCCCGGCCGGCACAGTTGCCACAAACATGGCGATCAGCAACAGCAAAATGGCGATAAAAACAAAAATTCGGATGCCGTTCATCGCTTTTCTTCTACCTTCCAGCGGGTGATCAGGCTGATCGGCAAGCGAGCCTGAAGAGTCAAAATCCATGCCGGTTGTGCAACACGCAAACCAAATTTCGGCGACACCCATCCGATCGCATCAGATGGATCGCCGCAGATGACCTTGGTCTGCATCGGCGTTCGTGATCGCCAATGTACAAGCAAATCGGCACTTTTAAAAGCAAATAATTGTTGTCCGGGTCGCACAGAACGACAAACCCGGCACTCACCGAGGTGAAAAATCCAGGTGATCCTGTGTTCTCCTGTCCCGGCAATCGTATCGCTGAGGCTCCAGATACCGCGGCAGTAACGCAAACGGCGTTGCACTGAAACACCGATTTTTTGATACCCGTCATGGGCAGCGATCGCTATCGCCCGCTGTTCATCGTGCCGACACTTTAGACAAACGGCGTTCGGCGTCGACAGCCATTGAAACGGGCCGCCGCTTAAAGCAAAATCGGCATCATCCACCACAATGGTGTTGTGGGCCCGGCAGCCGCGGAAATAGGAGCGCTGATCGCCGGCCGCCAAATAGAGAAAAGTACCGCCGTCGGTCAATAAGGGTTCCTTGTCATTGCTCAGCCAGAAGCTCAAGGTGTCTGCATGGCCATGCGCAGACAACGGCGCCAGACCCATGGGGCCGCAATCCAGCCAGCCGTATTGATGCCCTCCCGAAGCGCAAGCATGCACCGCCAGCAAACCACCGGCAGGAAAACGGTGCACCTGCAGCAACTGTGTCGCATCGCCAGTCTGTGGCGATGTTGTTTGCCATTTGCCTGTCAACCAAAAGGCCCATTCTGCAGCGCGTCGAGCATCGCCTCGAGCTGAGGCGGTTGTCACACCCAACTGTTTGGCGGCATGCAGCAAATCGGCGGCGGTGGTTGGATAGGGGCCCAGGCGCAAGGCTTCGCCGCCATCGTCATCGCCGATCGGCCATAGCGCTTTTTCCGGCGGCCAGACCGCAAGAAAATCTGCCATTGCTCGCAGCCGCTGGCGAAAGGTTGCAGGCATGGGTTGTCCAATGCATCCAGCAGCTTGATAGATGAGCAAACCATAGGCAAAAATATAGAGCTGATAGGCCGGGCTCTGTTCCTTTAGAACGCCGTCCGGATGAACCTGGCGCTCAAACTCGCGAAAAACGATCGCGAATCCCTTTTCACGCCACGCTTTGCTTCGCCTGAGTTCCGGAAAATAGCAGCCCACCAACACCAGACCGGTCGCCTCGCCGATCAGATGGTTGTTGGCACCGGCGCCTAGCGACATCCGATTGTTGATGGCTTCGGTCTGCCAGGCGACGGACTGCAAAATCTCCAGAATCAGGTCATCTGTAATATCCGGCTGATCGCCCACAGCTGCCAGAGTCCAGGTCCAGGAGATCAGACGAAGGGCGATTTCCAGGCTGCTGATGCTGTTGATGCCAATGAACGGCGGATTGCTCGCCAGCCAATGGCGCCACTGGGTGAGCAATTCTTCGACAAAACGCGAGTCGTCGGTCAATGCGGATGCCTTGGCAAGCTGGAAAAAATGTTGGTGGCGATTGAGTTCCCAGACATAGCGCACTTCGCGCACGATGTCCGGTGACCAGACATCGGCCGCATGCATGGGTTTGACCGGGATCGTTCTTGCGGCCATCCAATCATAATGCCAGTCGATCTGTTCGGCAAAAGAATGCCGTCTACCGAGCAACTCAAAATCATGCCGGCATATCTGTTCCGCCTGTCGCACAATTTCGTTTTTGTAATCTGAAAAGCTTTCCTCATCATATTTGCATAAATCGTGCCGCAAATTGGCTTGCCATGGCAAAGGCTGCCTGAACCAGAGATGCAGACGGCGTTCAGCAAAATCGGCTCCCAACCACTGGCGGTGAAACTCGGAGCGGTTCATGCGCAGCCAGCGACGGCGGAGAAAAGGCCAGACAAACGCGCTGCGGAGACGAGCAACTGCTTCTTCGGGTCGGATCGCTTTGAAACGATGCCATGTTAATCGCCGGCGCATAAACATCCTTTATTTATCGATCCAGGAGGCTGTGTCAACAGAATTGCAAAAAGTATCTTTATAATTTCATCCTTCTTGCAGCGGTCGCCATTTCCATCCACAGATCCGGTGTCAACCGAATCCGGGTCGATTCAGTCTGAAGATCGCCGCGGTTTAGATCCTGCGCTTGCCCGCCGAATCGCCTGGTCGCCGAATTTTTTCTTGACGTTGTCCATCAGCCGATCGATTGGATCGACTGCTGCAGAGTCATCGCTGAACAGGTCGAGTTGTGCTTGTGGATCATCGAAATGCGAAACCGCGACACCGATCAAGCGCACCGCTTGTTCACGACGGTCGAACTCGTGCAACAATTCAGATGCAGTCGAGTAAATCTCGTTGGAATTGACCACAGCGTGGGACAAGGTGTGGGACCGGGTAAAAGTGGAAAAATCAGCCAGGCGAATTTTGAGACCGACGGTACGGCCGCGGTAATGCTGTTGACGCAAATCGTGCGCCAATTCATCACAAAGCGAACGCAGCGTTGCCAGCAGTTCCTGCTGGTCGCTCAGGTCGGATGCGAATGTCACTTCTTTGCTCATCGATTTGGCTTCGCTGCGTTCCTCCACCACCCGATCATCGATTCCGTTTGCCAAGCGCCAAAAATGCAGGCCGTGTTCTCCCAGCCAATGCATCACCTGATCCGGTTTTTTCCCGGCCAAATCGCCTATTTTGAATATCCCATGGCGATTCATCACCGGCACGGTTTTGGGTCCCACCCCCCATAAACGGCTGATCTCCAGCGGTGCGAGGAACTCTTTTTCGCAACCCGCTTCGACAACGACCAGCCCATCCGGTTTTTTAAGGTCCGAAGCGATTTTCGCGATGAATTTGCTCGACGCCACCCCAACGGAAGCAGTCAGACCGGTCTCCCGCTTGATCCGCTCCTTGAGGAGCTTTGCCGTATTTTCCGCTGTCCCGAAAAACTTGGCGGTCAAAGTGATATCGAGAAACGCCTCATCGATGCTGACCGGTTCGACCTGCGGGGTAAAGGAGAGGAAGATTTTCATGATCTGGTGGGAAACCTGGCTGTAACGCTCTCCGCGGGGGCGGACATAGATCGCCGTCGGGCAAAGTTTCCAGGCGCGGGAAATCGGCATGGCCGAATGGATTCCGAATCGCCGCGCTTCATAGCTGCAAGTGGAGACGACACCGCGGCCCTGGCCACCCTTGGGATCCGCACCGACCACCACCGGTTTGCCGCGCATCTCCGGATGGTCCAGCTGTTCAACGGCAGCGAAAAAAGCGTCCATGTCGATATGCAGAACAACGCGCTGCATCGCTCACCCATCCTGATTGATTATCGAAAACGATCCATTTATAACAAGATAAACAGATCACGGCAGAAGAGCAAGACCAACCGCCCGCTCAAGCTCTTTTGCCATTTGCAGTGCAGTCCTGCAAAAAAGCGCGGATATGCATTTCCCAGTCGCGGCGATCTTGCCAGGTGCGAACGGTCAGGCCGGGCCGGGTATTGCCGGTCAGCATGCGCGAGGCGAACAAGCCCTGTCGATAGAGGCAGAGCACCGGTTTGTCCAGGGTCAAGGCCGCGCAAACCTCATAACCCACTCCAAGTGAGGGGTTGGAGATTTCTGCGATCAGGCAGTCGCATTCCGTCAACCACGACATATCGCGCTCATAGACTTGTTGAGCGGTCAGCTGCATCTCTTTATCGAGCACCGCCGGATCGACAATATGCTCGGTGTAGATCAAATGACCGGCCTCTTTGAGAAAGGCAACCAACTCCCGGTAGATCGCCAGATAAGCGCGGCCGCCGGAGATTGAGCCGGCAAAATAGATGTTCATCTCTATCTCTTTCTGCTGATCAGGATCACCGATGTGAATTTATCGACGCGGCAAATTCTCGCTCCCTTGGAGAGCTTGTCAATCTTGGGATTCATTGTATCTGTGGCTTTTGCAGCAAGATTCGCGACCGCACACCCTCGCGAATGAAAGGCAAGACAAGCTTTTCCAGCCTGGTTTTCCGCATCACCCGATAGATCACCAGAGTGAATCGGTGGAAAAAAGCCTCATTGGCGCGGCCAAGTCGCTCGGAACGCAACAGACGATTGAACAAACGGCCGGCGATCAACAGTGCAGCCGGCACTTTGGCTGCATATTTGACCTCTTTTTCCAGGGTCCCGACGTCAAGAACCTGGAATCCCGTTTTTTCTGCCATCTGCTGCAGTTCCGCGGGGCGATAAGCGGTATGATAATAACCCGCATTGCATTCGCAGGTGACGCCAAAGTCGGTCAGAACTCCTGGAGCGATCCATTGCGGGCGTTTGCCGCGGTAATTGGGGGTGGTCAGCAGCGCGGTGCCTCCGGGCCTGAGGACATCGAATATTCCCGCGAAAACCCGTTGCGGGTGCAAACAATGCTCCAGCACTTCGCTGCACAACACATGGTCGAACTGCGCCGTGCGGAGGCAAGCGAGATTCTCGGCATCGGCGACAACCAAATGCAGCCCGCAGTCGGACGGAACCCGGCGCAGAACAGCGTGGCTAAGATCGATGCCGCAGCGAAAACCACCCTTGTAGTGCAAGAGATACATGCCGCGGTTGCAGCCAACATCGAGCAAACTGCCGCGGAAAGTCGCGAGAACCGACAATACATATTCCTTGCGCAATCGGCCGCGCAAGGTCTCATAGACCAACTCTTCTTCCGGATATTTGTCGCCGACTTGCTCGTAAAAATTGCGCAATGCGCTTTGGATCGTGCTGCTCATCGAAAATCTCAAGATGATTTTTTCCAGGGGCCGGTAAACCGCCATGGCAGGTTCTTCAGACGCTGTATCTCGGACTTTTGAAAAAACCCGGTGAGCAACAGCATGAACGGGATAAGCACCACCACGGCGGTCTTGAGCCAGAAACTGCTCTGCACGGTTGGACTCATGCCGACAAAGAAAGCGAGTGCAACCACACCGATCAGCTTGAGAATACGTCCCCATTCATAATCGACAGGATAAAGCTTGCGCGCCACCTGATAAAGGCAAACAGCCATGATCACATAGGCGATCAGCCGAGCCCATGCCGCTCCCATGATGCCGAGATGCGGAATCAGGATAAAATTGGCGGCCAGGTTGCCGATCATGCCGGCCACGGTAATGGGGGGCAGATATTTTGTTTTCTTATAGATATAGATACCGATAAGAAAATTGAGATAGGCTGCATAAAAGACATAGGCCAGCAAGACAACCGGTACGATCGACATGCCGTCCCAAAACTCGCGGCCGATCAGAGAGTAGCCATGGATTTTCAGGGCGGTTAAATCGCGCAGGTAGATCGACAACAGCAAAAAAACACCCAGACAGGCGAACAGAACATAGGTAAAAATGCGGCTGAATATCTCTTTGGCATTTTCTTGTTTGGAAGTCGACAGGAAGAACGGGTGCCAGGCAAAGCGAAACGCGGCCACAAAAAGAGACATAAACATGCCGAGCTTGACCCCGGCGTTGTAAAGACCGGCGGCTTCCAAACCGATCAAGCGTTCCACCAGCGGCCGATCGATGGTATCCATGATCACGACCGCCAATGTCGAGGGGATATAGGGCAGGGCAAACGAAAAGAGGTCCCGCAGCAGCGGACGCGAAAAGACCAGACCGACATGGCGAAAAATGAGCGGCAACATGAACACAAAAGTCAGAAACGATGCACAAAGGTTGGCGAAAAAAACCCCCTGAATTCCCCGGTCCAGAATCAGCAAAAACAATATGTTGCCGCCGACATTGAATAGAACGTTGAGAAATTTTAGAATCACAAACGGAATCGGTTTTTGTTCGGCGCGCAGAATCAAAAAGGGCAAAAAGGACAAGGCGTCGAAAAAGAGAATACCTGCAGACATGCAGATCAACAATGGAATCGGTATACCGAGCTGCAACGACTCGGACGAGAACAACCAGCCCGTCAAGTTTTTCGCCGCCAGAATCAATGCAGCGGTCATGATGATCGATGAAAAAAGGATGGTATAGAAAGCGGTGGAAAAAATCAACCGACGGTCGCTGTTTTTGTCTTCGAGGATATAGAATCGAAAAAAGGCTGAATCGAGCCCGTAAGTATAGATTATCGTCATGATGGCAATATAGGTAAACAGGATTCCCACAACGCCGAACTCTTGTCGCGGGAAAACATTGGTATACAACGGCAAAAGAAGAAAGTTGATCGATCGGGTGACGATATGACCGACTCCATAGACTGCCGAGTGCTGTAAAAGCTTCTTGATGCTTTTAAAAACAGACATATTGCCTTCTTTTCAACGTAGCAAGGGCTCTGAGCGGCACCGGTACAGAACGAACGGAATGTCAGCTGAAAACTCGAATAAAGAGTCCGTCGTTGCTTATGACCACATGATTCGCTGCAGATTAACAAGCCATGACTGGTTGTCGAAGATCACCACGCCGCAGACCAGTCGGAACATCGACATAATCCAACATGTGGCCGCACCTAGCGATATTCACCATACTGCCAGACGGTTTCCAGCATTGCGCGATAGTTGGCCGGTTTGACATAAAACGGAATGGTGTTGCCGGATCCGACACAATAGCCGCCACCAGGTGCGAGCTCGCGCAACAAACGCCGGACTTCTGTTTCGACTTCACCGACTGTGCCGCGGCTCAACAGGTCGACATCGACGTTGCCGATCAAACAGAAGCGGTCGCCATAGCGCCTCTTCACTTCCACAATATCCCATGCTTGCGGCTCGATTGGCTGCAGCGCATCGATACCGAGTTCTGCCAGTTCGTCCATCACTTCCCACATCTTGCCATCTGAATGGTAAAGAAACGGCAAACCGTGTTCCTGACAAATACGGCCGATTTGGCGCATAAAGGGAAAAAGAAAAGTGCGCAAGGATTGGGGCGAAATCATCAATCCTGACTGGTAAGCGATGTCATCGCTGTAAAAGAGTGCCCCCACACAATCGAATTGGGCCATGCGGGCGAAAAGCTGGACGATGATCCCGCCGACCCGATCGAATATTCTCTGTATCAGTTCGGGATTTTCCACCAGGGAAAAAGAAAAGGTTTCGAATCCCATAAACTCCCAGGTGAAAGTAAAGATATCGCCGTACTGACCGATCACTTTCATGCCATCCGGCAAAAGATTGTCCACGGCTTCAAACTCGCAAAACATGGCATCGTTGATTTCCGCCCACAAAAACCGCTCAAAATCCTCGTCATTGGCAATAACGCCTTTTCCCTCGGTTGCCCAGGCGAAGCGGTCGCCGCGGTCGGCTACCCGCGCTTTGATGTCGGAACGAAAACCGCCGGGATTCATATCGATGATCGGCGACAGTTTGATATAGTCATAGCCGGCCAGGCGAAAAAAATCGATGCGGTCCTGCAATGTCTCGACCGGGCGATCGATGATCGCCGCCATGATATCAGGATGAATTCCAAGTTCGGCCAGGGGTACGCGATCCGCCTGGCCGCTTTTTAAAGTCTTGCGCAGACGTTCGAAATCCGGCGGGTAAGGAGCAAATTTGTTCATAAACATTCTCCTCTTTGGCGCACCAGAGACAAGGTGTTTGCAGAAATCCGGCGCAAATCAACGCGACTTTGCTTTTGTTGCGGCACTTTCGACCAATGCCTCGATAGCCGACACCACCATCAATTCGCACTCGGCCGCCGGTTGTTTGGCCTGCTGCAGGTCCAGCCGCGCGGCATCCAGTTCTTTGGCGGTCAAATGCTTTCCCCGTTCCAGTCGATCCATTGCCTGCAGTCCGTGGTCGGCGATCAGCGCCAGGCTTTTGGACAACGGCGCCACATCGCGGCTGATCGGCGATCGGTGCAGGGTCTTTTGCAGCGCCGCATCATTGGCCTGCCAGCGCGCGAGCAGCAAACGGATCTGTTCAGCCTGAGTGCGGTCGCGCTGTTGCAGAAAATCTTGCACCAGACGTCGAAAGTTGCGTGCCACCGGCTGATCGGCGTGTGCCGCATCTGCTGCCCGGGTGTAGGGAGAATAGGAAGTAAAGGTTTTTCCCTGGCGATGGCGGTTGTAGATTTTGACCGGCTCCACCACATCGATCAGGGTGCGCAAGGGCTCGATATCGCCGCCGTCGGCGAGGCGGCGCAGCATCAGTTCCGTATTCCTGCGATGCGTGAGTCCAACCGTTTCCAGCAGAAAGTCGATGCGGTTCAGTCGGCGGTAGAGGTCATCCAGTTCCTGAACCGTTGCCGGCGACCACAGCCGCTCTGCGATTGCGGCTGTGCGCGGCCAGATCCGGGAATCCACGGTTTCCGGAGTGACCAATTCAGCCCAACTCGTCGCCTCGCCGCCAAGGATTCGTTTGGCTTCATCGGCGGTCAACGGCGTATCCGCCGGCAGCGGATCGTTCAGGTAGTGGAAATCGGTCGGCTGCATCAGATCGATATAATAGCCATTCGATAGAATCGACTGATACCCCTGCCGCGCCGCCTGGATCAGCGCCTCCTTGCCGCGCCAGGATTGGATAACGATGTTCCTGGGCATCCCGGGATGGAGTATCTCGTCCCAGCCGACCATCTTTTTGCCGTATTTGGTCAACAGCTCCAGAATGCGGTTATTGAAATGCATCTGCAAGGCATGATTATCCGGAATACCATGGGCCTGCATAAAAGCCTGAATCTCTGGATTGGCATTCCACTGCTTGCCGTTGTTCTCATCGCCGCCGATATGGAAATAGTCATCAGGAAAAAGTGCGGTCATCTCGGCCAGAAATCGATCGAGAAATTCATAGGTTTCTTCGCGGATCGGATTCATCACCGGGTCCATGATGCCCCAGGACCGAACAATTTCATAAGGCCCGGGTGCACTGGCGAGCTCCGGATAGCCGACAAACCAACTGGTGGCATGGCCTGGCATATCGAATTCGGGAATCACCCGAATCCCGCGGTCGGCGGCATACGCGATCACTTCCCGGACCTGTGCATGGGTGAAATAAAAGCCGTCAGATCCCATTTCGTGCAGTTTGGGAAAAGTCTTGCATTCGATGCGAAAACCCTGATCTTCTGAGAGATGCCAGTGAAATACATTCATCTTCATCATGGCCATGCCATCGAGATTGCGTTTGATCACTTCCATCGGCATGAAATGGCGACAGACGTCGAGCATCAAGCCGCGCCATGGAAAACGCGGTGCGTCGTCGATCTGGAGAGCCGGCAGATAATAGCCGTCCTGATCGGCGGCCAGGCATTGCAGCAGAGTCTCCAAACCGCGCAAAATCCCGATATCGGTTACCGCAGACAGCTCGACACCTGCAGGGGTGATGGTTAAACGATAGCTTTCGTCTTCGAAGAGCTCGAGTTGGCCTGGGCGATGACAAGCCAATCGGATCTGCGCTGTGCTGTCGCGATCAGCCGTGGAGATCCTATTCTGTGCCAGGAAAAGGCCGGTGCGTTCATCGAGACGCCGCAGAAATCGGGTTGCTGCCCCGGCCATACGGTCGCTGACTTGGCCATCGACCGCCAACCGCAGACCGGAATCGAGACGAAAACGGCCGCTCTGCATCTTGATCTCAGCCGGCCAGGGCATGAGCGCAGGTGCCGGCTCATTCGCTTTGACAACGGGAACCGAGAGAGCGACAACAAAAACCGACATGGCGGCGAATAAAGGGTTCATCATCTGCCTCCTGTTGCGTAAAGGTTGCAGCGGTTGGAAAAACGATTCTGCCCTGCCGTGGTTCGTTTACTGGCTGAGCTCTTGCCAGCCGCGGCTTTGCAAATCTCTATAGATGATCAGAGCTGCTAGTCCACCTGCCACAAAATAGAGAGCCGCTTTGAGATAGTTGGCAAAGATCAATTCGCCGATGCCGAACAAAGCGGTATAGACCACCACGACTCCACAAAACCAATCCAGAAATAAACGGCCGAATCCCGAATCGCCCTTGACACCGGGCAATTCTGCGGCGATCGGTTTCCAGCCGATACCACCGGCATGAATACGGCGATAAAAAGAGAGCAAAACCCGGTGGTCGACTGGTCGGGTTATGTAAGTCACAATCAGCCATACAGCCGTGGTTCCCAAGACGGTGGGATAGAGAGTGATCGGTGACTGCATATTGAACCCATAGCGTGCAATTGGATAGATAACCAAAGGCGCGATCATGGCAGAAATCTCGGACCAGGCATTGATGCGCCACCAAAACCAGCGCAAGATCAGGACCAGGCCCGTTCCGGCGCTGGCGTTGATGATAAATTCCCAGGCGCCGGAAATGGTGCCGAGCAAATAACGGGTGAGCAACAAGGAAAAAATCATGATCAAAAGGACGCCGATGCGGGAAATCAGCACATAATGTTTTTCATCTGCATCGCGCCGCATAAAGCGTTTGTAGAAATCGTTGATCAGATAAGATGTTCCCCAATTGAGTCCTGAGGCGATGGTCGACATATACGCGGCGAGAAAAACGGCGATCAGCAGGCCGAGCAGGCCAACCGGCAGATAGCGGAGCATGAGCTTGGGATACATGACGCCGGGGTCGACGGTGTTTTCATATTTTTCATAAAAAGCAGCAAACTCGGGGGTTGAATAGAGCGGATCGCCCGATTTGAGCAGCCCCGGTTGCTGATAGGCGGCCGCCACCTGTTCATAGAGCACAGGATTTTCCTGTTGCAGAACTTGCGGCGATTCGGCGCGCGGCAAGATCACCAACGCCGACAATGCGACCAGAATCCACGGCCAGGGCCGCAGAGTATAATGAGCGATGGTGAACCAAAGGGTGGCAAAAAAACTGTGTTTCTCGTCTTTTGCGGACATCATGCGTTGGGCGACGTAACCGCCGCCTCCCGGATCTGCACCTGGATACCAGCTTGCCCACCATTGCAAGCCTACGTGGGCAAAAAAGGCACCCGTTGACAGAGCGAGCGCTCCACCGGTTATACCGCCGGCCGAGATCCGGCCGATGCGCGGAAAAAATTCGAGGAGCTGCGGTGCCAGCTGGGCTTTGAGCTTGACGGTACCGCCGATCTGCGGCAATTGCAGCACAATGATCGCCAAAACGATACATCCCACCATGGCAAACACAAACTGGAAACTGTCGGTGCGCGCGGTGCCCGGTAACCCCGAGGCAGAAGAATAGAGGGCGACGATCACTGCGGCGATCACCACCAGCATAAAAGAATCCCACCCGGGCAAAACAACATGAAAGATCTTTTGCATGGCCTTGTGCACCCAGCCCATGACGATCGCGTTCATGATCAAACCGAGATAGATGGCGCGAAAACCGCGCAGCACAGCAGCAGGTTTGCCTGAGTAACGGATTTCAGTAAACTCGACATCGGTCATGATGCCGGCGCGCCGCCACAAGCGAGCAAAAAAGAAAACCGTCAACATGCCGCCTATCGCCAGATTCCACCACAACCAGTTGCCGGCCACGCCGTTGCGTGCCACCAGTTCGGTAACCGCCAGCGGCGTATCAGCGGCAAAAGTGGTGGCGACCATAGCCGTACCGGCCACATACCAGGGCAAATCGCGGCCAGAGAGGAAAAAGGCCTGAGTGTCTTTGCCCGCGCGCCTGGAGTAATAGGCGGCAATGGCAAAAATGGCAATAAAAAAAAGCACCACCACAGCGATATCAAGCCAATGAATCTGCATGGTTCCCTCCACAAAGTACCGACAGCAGACAATTCGTCAAGCGGCGGCGACACGATTGCGCAACACGCCCAATCCGTCGATCGTCGCTTCGATCAGATCGCCTGACTGAATCGGCAGAGTGCCTTCGGGTGTGCCGGTACAAATGATATCTCCCGGCAAAAGGGTAATATGACGAGAAATAAAAGCGATAATCTCCGGAATGGGGACCACCATATCACGGGTATTGGCGCGCTGGCGCGATTCGCTGTTGACCTGCAACTCCATTTTCAGATTGTGCGGATCAACCACGGCTGCTGCAGGCACCAGATAGGGTCCAAGGGGACAAAAGGTATCAAAACCTTTGCTCAAAGTCCAGGGATGGCGTTTCTTCATGTCGCTCAGCTGCAGATCGCGGGCGGTCACATCGTTGACGATCGTATATCCCGCTACGGCTTCCATCGCCGCATTGGCAGCGATGCGTGAGGCTTTTTTGCCGATCACCACTGCCAATTCGATTTCATGGTCGACTCTTCCCACACCGTCAGGGATCCGCACGATCCCTTCATGCGGCAACAAGCTGGAGGACAATTTGGCAAACACAATGGGCTCATCCGGCACCTGGCTGCCCCACTCTTCTGCATGAGCGCGATAATTGCGGCCGAGACACAAGATCTTCTGCGGACGGCTGATCGGCACGTCGAAACGGACAGGTTTGCGGATGCGCACATCCTCCAAAGGCCGAAAATCGCGCACGGTTTGCACCACTTCTGTAAAGGTATCGAGGGCGAAATACTCCATTTCCACCATAACCTGCAGAAAATTGAGGCTCGGAGCATGACGGAAGCCTTTAAAATCCTTGAAGAATTCCCATATCGTGGTAAAATCGTAACATCCATCTTGTATTTCGATACCGATTCGGGGTTCATCCTTGTCGGTAAAAAAAGAAAATGCTCTCATAGTCACTCCATTATGGTCGGCGGTGTTTGGATCAAGTATAGGAAAGCGCATAAAAAGAAGCAAGAGAAAAGATGGTTCGATTGGGTTCACACCTATCACAAACTTTATGATAACAATTTCTTGCGGAACCAGATCAGAATCAGGTCGCTGCGGAGCATCGCAATCTCTATCATGTCAAGAAAAAATCGTGCATTAAAAAATGCAAAATTCTGACCGGTTCTTTTCAGCAACAGGCTGTAAAAATTGCGGTTCATTGTTCATACCAGGGCGGGTTTGCAGCCATGGCAAAGTCGTCAGCATGCACGGTCGGATCGATTTGGCATTCATGCTTGTTGGCGATCGTTGCGACCGGTTATCCAGCGAAACAGCAGCAAGCTCAAAAACGCCACGACGCCCACTCCGGCAAAGACAAACCAGATATAGTGCGCATGGGCATAAGCATCCGGCATCGGCACCTGTCCTGCGAGCGCCGCTCGATATTGATCTTGTGCCAACTTCGGCAAAGTCGCCGGGTCAGGGCAAAATGAGTTGAGCAGATAGCCGGAAGCAATAAAGCCGACAAGCCAGGCAACAAAGACATTCAAATGGGAAAAACCCATGTACAAACCTTCTTTGCCAACGGGCGCTTGTTTTGAGGCGTATTCGAGATAGCGGGGTGAAAGAAAACACTCGGCAAAACCTTGCAGGGCAATTCCAAGGCTGAGCATGATGGTGATGGGATGCAAAGCCACCGGCCCGATCGGCACGGCGTCGCCGAAAAATCGCTCGAGCAAAGGGCTAGCGCTGATGGTCAGCGCCGACAAGGGAATCAGTGCCAGGGCTATGGCGATTGAATTGACCGGCTGCAGTTTGCGCACCAGGTGGGTAATCGGCACCACAAAGATGACGACCATCAGCGGGTTGATATTGGCCAGCCACTCCGGCGCCGCGTGTTCGCCGATCATGCGCAATGCGTATTTTGGCATACTCGCATACAATTGTCCCTGGATGACCCAAAATCCGGCGGTAATGAGAATCAGAAGCATAAAACGGCCGTTGGAAAGCGCAGCAAGAAACCCCTTCCAGGTTTCGCGCAAATCGCTGCGTTTCTGGGCACTTTCCATATTGTGGTAGAAAAGCATGACCAACAGCAAGGCAACAAACGCCATTGCCGCGGAATAGAAATTGATATACTTGAGGCCCAGTTCAGTGCGCAAAGGTTTGGCGACAGTTTTGCCCAAAAAAGCGCCGATATTGACGACCTGATAGAAGAGCGAATAAGCGCGGGCGCGGTTGGCGCCGTCTGAAGCTTTGGCGACTGTGCCGGTGATGACCGGTTTGACAAAAGATCCGCCCAAAAGAATCAAAAAAAGCGCTGCGATAGCGGTGGCTTTGATCTGCAGAAGGCCGAGCAAAAAATAGCCGCCGGTCAAAAGAGTGAAAGCAGCGATCAAGGCGTTGCGAAAACCGATGCGATCGGCGAGGGCACCGGTAAATGTCGGCGCCAGATAGATCAGGGCGGCGAAAAACGCTGAAACCCAACCGGTTTCGATGTCGGTGAATCCCACTTCGCGAGTCAGATAGAGCGTCAATGCTATAAACATACCATAATAGGCCGCACGCTCAAACAACTCGACGCCGTTGGCGATCCAGAAAAATCGGGGAAACCGCCAGGTCATTGCAGGGGTGGCTTGTTTGTCCATTGCTCCTCCAATTGAGTCTCTGCCATTAAAGTCTCTCAAGCAAAACTGAATTCTATCGTTGGTTGAAGAGAAGAAAAGAAAAAATCAGCAATAAAACCAGAAAAACCTGTAATTGACCTCGGCACTTGCGCAAACATCGCATGCAGGCGCCGGATTCACCACTGCTGAGCAAAATCCACCAGGCGTCTGCTTCTCAAAAATCTCATCTGCCATGAGATGCGCAGAACCTCCTTGTTTGGTATCATTATTTTCTTTGCGTTTATACCATTTTTTTATTAGGTTTATAGGAAAAAGCAACCATCTTTGACCTTCAGGACCTCTTGTGGCGCATCTGATCATCGGCACCGCCGGACATATCGATCACGGCAAATCCACCCTGGTGCGGGCGCTGACCGGCATCGATCCGGACCGTCTGCGGGAAGAAAAAGAACGCGGCATGACCATCGACCTGGGATTTGCCTTTCTCGGCGATCGCATTGCCTTTATCGATGTGCCCGGACACGAACGATTCATTAAGAATATGGTCGCCGGTGTCAGCGCTATCGATATGGCCATGCTGGTGGTCGCAGCTGACGATGGCATGATGCCGCAGACTCGCGAACACATCGATATTCTTTCGCTGCTCAATGTGCGCCTGGGCTGTCTGGTGATCAATAAAATCGACCTTGCGGAACCCGAGTTCGTCGATCTGGTTGAGGAGGAGCTGCGCAGTGCGGTGCGCGACACCTTTTTACAAGACGCGCCGGTGTTTCGTATTTCAGCCGCAACCGGGGAGGGCATCGAATCGTTGCGCCGCCACCTGTTGGATGTAGCCGATAAAACCGAGCAACGGCCGGATCGGGGTCTTTTCTGGATGCCAATCGACCGCGCTTTTACTGTCAAAGGATTCGGTACCGTGGTGACCGGCTCAGTGGTTTCAGGCAAAGCGCGGCTCGATGACCGGCTGGAACTTTTGCCTGATCGATGTCCGGTGAGGTTGCGCGGTATCCAATCGCACGGCAAAACCGTTACCCAGGTCGGCGTCGGCGAACGCGCCGCTCTCAACCTCAATCTGCCCCGCGAACAGCTAGAGCGCGGCAAGACATTGGCTGCCGCCGACATGTTTACCCCATCAACCCTTTTCGATGTCCAGCTGACCCTGCTCAAATCCGCGCAGAAACCGCTGAAGAACCGCAGCCGAGTGCGACTGCATATCGGCACGCGGGAAACCCTTTGCCGGGTCAAACTGCTCGACTGCAATCAACTTGATCCCGGCCGCCAGTCATTTGCACAGCTGCTGCTGGAAGAGCCCGCGGTGGCCTTGCGCCGCGAGCCTTTTGTCATCCGCCGCTATTCACCCATGTTGACCATCGGCGGCGGCATGATCATCGACGCGAATCCGCCGCGCCATAAGCGTATGAGCAGCGAAGTCATCGATCAGCTGCGAAATCTGTTAAAACAGGACCCGCAGGAAATTTGCGAGATCGCCCTTTTGCAAAGCGATGAGCGGGAACTCTCCGGCGAACAACTGCAGAAAAATACCGGGTTACAGACCACCGTCCTGCAGGCTGCTATGGAATCGCTGGTGCGCAGCGAACAAGTTTGCCAATTCGGCAGCGGCAACAAAAGCCTGTTCTACCATCGACGCAACAGCGATCGATTGCAGGAACGGATTGTCGCAGAGCTCGATTCTTTTCACCGCCGCGAGCCTTTGCGCCCTGACATGAGCAAAGCGGAAATCAAAGAAAAAATTGCATCGCAGATGAATCCACGCGTATTTGACAGCCTGTTGGCCCGCTGTGCTGCGGCCAAACAGATTCAGATCCAGCCAACAGGCATCAAATTGCCGCAACACGATATCCGCCTGACCGATGACGAAGAGAAAACCGCAAAACAGATTGAAAAAGTGCTGAACACCACTCCATTTGCACCGCCGACCCTGCAAGAGACAGCCGCGGCAGTGCATCAACCCGTCGAAAAAGTCGCGCGGTTGCTTGGCGCGCTGCAGGGGCTTGGCCGGGTTCTGCGCCTGGAAGACGATCTTTACTATACCGCTCCTGCGATCCAAAAAGCCGAACAGCTGTTGCGCGAGCATAGCAAACTCGCCGAAGAGATCAGTGTCAGTCAATTTCGCGATCTTCTCGGCGCCACTCGTAAATATACGCTGGCACTTTTGACCTATTTCGACATGATTGGTCGAACCGAAAGAGTTGGCGAAGTGCGGGTGATTCGATTAGATGGACCATCTGCGCCGGGAAATCCGCAAACAGCGAATTAGCGAAGCGATTGTGAACAGCGTTGCCGGGACAATCGCTGATTTTCATTCGACTCCGGAAACTTACCGGAACCTTATATAAAATGGTGCATTAAAAACAAACCAGACGAAACCTCCGAATGAGGTTAACGTCAAATTACGATCAATCCAAACAAACAGGAAAAGGTATGAAAAAACTCGGCATCGTTCTTTCGGCAGCTCTCGTTTTGATCATCGCCATCTTCGCTTGTCAACGAGCGAAAGATGACGCGCAATCCGCTGCACAACAAACCCTGCAAGCGATCACAGATTCGCAAATCGTGCAGTTGCAGACCTGGCAAGGCGAGCTGGACAGTCTGGCCGGTTTGCTGCAACAACGAGAACTGGCTCTCGAGCAGCGATTTGCAGAGCTGCAAATACGAGAGGCGGAAATCGCCAACAAGGCCGATTCTCTGGCTCAGGCGGCGGATTCGGTGCACAAAATGCGCACCTTTGGCATTGTTTCCTTGCTCATCGGTGTTGGCCTCACGCTGTTCGGTCTGGCACTGGTCATCCGCAATCGTGCAGGCAAAAGCACAAAAATAGCCCCAAAACCGCCCGTTGCTGAGCAAACATCGGCCGCTTTTCTGCACAGCGATAAAAAAGAACAAGCGGTGCAGGGCAAACCCGCACCGACATCCCGCGAATCTAAACCGGATGACAAGACAAAGAAGCCGACACCCAAGCGCCGCCGATCGACGACTCAGCGCAAGCGCACAACACCCAAGCCACCCACTGCACAGAGCACAACCTGAAAATGCAGCCACGAGCTGACATTTTTGTTTCTTGATGAACTCGACCGGGCCTTTCGCAGAGAAATCAAGTCGGCACACTGACCTTGACAACAAAATCAAGAGAGGAGCTACCTATGATTGTCAAAATCGGCGAAACCGCAGGCCAAATATGGCATTTTCTGAATCAAGTGGGGGAATCGAGTCTGACCCAAATCAAGAAAGAGATCGATGCTGACGATTTCCTCATCACCGCCGCAATCGGCTGGCTCGCCCGTGAAAACAAGGTTAAAATCGATCGATCGGGGCGAAAAATCAATATCAGCTTGTTCTGAAAAAGCAAAGCCATGAAAAAGGGGACAGCATCACGGTTGTCCCCTTTTCCTGCATCGATCTGAAGCCAGACAACCTGACGACCGGCGCCTTGCGGACGTTCAATTGTGCCCCGGCGCGGGTTCATGATTTCCTCCAGTCCAACTCAACCAATCCGCCCGCAGAGATTAAAACGCGAAACTGCTGTCGCCTGGTTTGCACTCGACAAATGAGCCACTATGCCTTTGCCGCAAAATGGCAGCAGTGAACAGCTGGCCTGTCATTTCCCGGCCGCGCAGGCGCTTAATCTTGTCAACCTCTTCCCGCCATTAACGGCCAACCACACTGGATAATCGTCCTCCCCTTTGGCAAACTGAAAAACCATGGTATTGATTTTGCATGAATACGGTTAGAGCGTCAAAACAGGAGGAAAAGGCCATGAAAAACACCAAAAGCGAAATTCGCGCTTACCTAATGGTGATCGGCCTGGTGTGGACGACGATGGGTTTGACGCAACCGCTGTCCGGCACAATCGCCGTCGGCTACAACGACGGACCAGGAATGCTGTTCACGACAGCGTTGCCGTTTTGGCCGAGCCTGCGTTTGGGCGTCGGCTACACCGCCGTTAATCCCGGGCGAGCTGAAAAAATCCACAATCTGTTCATGCCAGCCGGTCCTGCCACCGGATCCCGCAAATCTGCGGATGTGGTCGACTTGCGTCTCGATTTTACCCGCCAGATTCATTGGTTCGAGTTGGCCCCGCTGCGGTTATTTGCCGGACCTCGCCTGGCGTTTTTTAACGCGCAATTCGACTATCCCATCGAGGCCGATGCGATCGATTTGCACAGCACCCACTGGGGAGTGGGAATCGGATTGGAAGCATTTTTCAGGCTGTCGCGATACACCCATCTGGTGGTATCACATGGATTCGATTATTTTTTTCTCGATGAAGTGGTTGCCGGCGACTCGGTTTACCGTCCAGACAACACCAGCCTCAATGCCAGACCTGGAGTCGAATTTACCGATATCAATGAGGTTCTGCACCAGCCGGTGTTCGAGATTCGTTGGATGGTGGGGGTCCAATACCGATTCGCCTGGTAGAACTTGATTTGCCGCAACACCGCTCGCCGTGTTTTGTTCTTCCACACCGACCGATGAACGACGGCAGCCCGACGCCTGCCCCGTCAGGCTGCCGTCCACGCCTTTTTCTCGTCCATAGCTGCAAAAATTTGTATAAAGATTGAAATTTGATTGATAACGTGTCATGTTATAGAGTATGTTGCAGCATCAGCAGGAGAATCAACGATCGTCGACATTTGGATAAAACCGCAAAAACCATGACACCAAACGGTAATGGACGCGACCAACAGGTGTGTCTTGCAAAAGGATCGAACATGCACAAACAACTCGGCCGTGCTGCCAGGTTCTTTGTTTCGTTGCTGAAACCAGCCGCGGCACAAGCCAACACCGTCAAACACACCAACCGGCTGGCGCGAGAAAAGAGCCCCTACCTGTTGCAGCATGCTCACAATCCAGTGGAATGGTATCCGTGGGGCGAAGAGGCATTCGCAAAAGCGCGCAAGGAGAACAAACCGATCTTCCTGTCGGTGGGATACTCGACCTGCCATTGGTGTCACGTGATGGAACGCGAATCGTTTGAAAACCACGAGATCGCCAGGGTCATGAACGAGTATTTCGTGGCCGTCAAAGTAGACCGCGAGGAACGCCCCGACGTGGATCGCGTTTATATGACCTTCGTGCAGGCGACGACCGGCGGCGGCGGATGGCCGATGAGCGTATGGTTGACGCCCGACCTCAAACCGTTTGTCGGCGGCACCTACTACCCTCCCGAGGACCAATCGGGGCGGCCGGGATTCAGGTCGATCCTCTTGCGCATCGCGGAAGCATGGAAAACCGACCGAGATAAAATAATCGGATCAGCCAGCCAGATGACGCAACAACTGCAGCAATACACGACAGTTCGCGCCGAACAGAATTACCAGCCGCAGAAAACACTTCTCGATATCGGTTATCGACAGCTCAAAAACAGCTATGAACCGCGCTTCGGCGGATTCGGCAGTGCGCCCAAATTTCCGCGGCCGGTCGTGCTGAATTTCATGTTCAGGTATTACGCTCGCACCGGCAGTCAAGACGCGCTCGATATGACCTTGTTTACACTGCGCAAAATGGCTGAGGGCGGTATGCACGACCACCTCGGCGGTGGATTTCACCGTTACTCGGTGGACAGCGAATGGCATGTGCCGCACTTTGAAAAAATGCTCTATGATCAGGCGCAACTGGCCTGTTCGTACCTGGAGGCATACCAGATCACGCATGACCCATGGTACGCCCAGGTAGCCCGCGACGTTCTCGAATACGTACTGCGGGACATGACCGCTGATGAAGGACATTTCTACTCTGCCGAGGATGCGGACAGCGAAGGGGTGGAAGGCAGGTTTTATGTTTGGGAGCAGCTGGAAATCGCAAAATCCCTGGACAAACAGACCGCAGAAATTTTCAGCCATTATTACGGCATCGAACCGAACGGCAATGCATCCAGCGACCCGCACAACATGTTTCACAACAAGAATATTCTGATCGTCCGCCGCACCATCGAGGAGACCGCAAAAGCGTTCGCCAAGTCAGCGGCTGAAACGCGCGCGCTTGTTGCCGAGGCGCGCGGCAAGCTCTTTGAAATCCGAGCGCAACGGCCGCGGCCGCATCTCGACGACAAATCGCTGACCGCATGGAATGGCCTGATGATCTCGGCCTTTGCCCGGGCAGCCCAGGTTCTGCCCACAGAAACGGCACCGGCGCCGACTTTCCGAGCCTCTGCACCTCCTTCGCTGCCAATTTCTTCCTTTCTTGCCGCTGCTGAATGTGCAGCCAGCTTTATCGAAAACAACTTGTACGACCGCAAAAGCGGCATTGTGCGGCGGCGCTATCGGAAGGCGGAGCCGGCGATTGACGGATTTGTCGACGATTATGCGTTTTTAATCCAGGGTTTGATCGACCTCTATGAAGCGTCGTTCGAAGTCAAGTGGTTGAAATGGGCGATCGCCCTGCAGAAAAAACAAGACGAACTGTTCTGGGACAAGAATGGCGGTGGCTACTTTAGCACAAGCTGTGCGGACGACGGCTTGATTCTGCGGATAAAAGACGATTACGATGGCGCTGAGCCATCAGGAAACTCGGTCGCGGCATTGAACCTGCTGCGGCTCTCGCAGATGACCGACAACAAGGAACTTGGCCGGCAGGCGGCGAGAATATTCTCGACTTTCGCCAGTCGTCTGCAAAACACGCCCGGCGCCATGCCTCAGATGCTCGTCGCCATTGATTTCGGTCTGGACGAACCGCAGCAAATCATCATCGCCGGAAAACCGAACGAGCCGGACACCCAAGCGATGCTGCGCCAGGTTCATTCAAGGTTCCTTCCCAACAAGATCATTCTGTTGGCCGACGGCGGCTCTGGACAAAAGACACTTGCCGAACACATGGAATTCATCAACAGCCTTCGGCGAGTCGATGGCAAAGCCACTGCGTATCTTTGCGAAAACTGCGTCTGCCGACTCCCAACCAATGACCCGGCTGAACTCGCATCAGCTCTCGACGCTCGCGCAAAATAGCTGTCAGGATGGATGGTAAACATGACAGGAAACCGACAACCCACAAAGAGAGCCATCATTTTTGCCAACGGCGAGTGGGACATGGAAACCCCGCAACCTGTGGCAGACAGTCGAACCCGGGTCATCGCCGCCGACGGTGGCGCACGCCACGCTCTGGCCTGTGGTCTGTTGCCCGATCTGTTGGTCGGCGACCTCGACTCGATCGACCCCGAGGATCTCAGCGTTTGTCAACAAAACGGTTGCGAAATCCGCACCTACCCGTCCGACAAGGAACAGACCGATCTCGAACTCGCCCTGCAAGCTGCCAGCGACGCCGGTGTCGATGAAATCGACATCTATGCCGCTCTCGGCGGCCGTATCGACCAACAGCTAGCCAATTTGTTGCTGCTCGTCCGTCCCTGGGCAGCTGTCGTCACGACGCGCATCATCAGCGGCCGCCAACAGATCCAGGCGCTGCGCGGTCCGGCGCAGCTCAAAATTGACGGTGCTGTGGGCGATACTCTTTCAATCCTTCCCCTGAGCACCTCGCTCACCGGTTTGTCGCTCGCCGGTACCGTTTGGCCGCTCGAGAATCAAACCATCAAGCATGGCTCTACTCGCACCGTCAGCAACCGCTTTAGCGCCTCTGAATGCTTTGTCGGCCTGCGGCGCGGTTTGGCTCTGATTGTGCACATCTGCAAGGAATGAACCGGCATTCATGCAACTGCCCCTGCTCCAGAGATCGTTCCCGGATTCGGTTGACTCCAAATCCGGATCCATCTTTTCTCCTTGCTTATTTGCCGGCAAATCCTATTTTTAACAGAACGTTTTGCAATAGAAAGGATCAACCATGTTCATCGGCGGCCTCGTCTCGGTCACCTTTCGTCAGCTTTCACCCGAACAAATCATCGACCTGCTCGGCCGTTCCGGCCTCAAGGCGATCGAATGGGGTGGCGATGTGCATGTGCCGCACGGCAACCTCGCTGTTGCCCGGCGCACAGCGCGGCTCACCGCGGATACCGGACTGCAGATCTGCGCCTACGGCTCATATTATCGCGTCGGCATCAGCGAAGGAGCAGGGCTCCCCTTTTCCGACGTCCTCGACACCGCTCTTGCTCTCGGCGCACCCTTGATCCGTGTCTGGGCCGGCAACCTGGGCTCGGCAAAAGCTTCAGGCGCAGAGCGGCAGGAAATTGTCGACGATTCCCGGCGCATCGCCGACCTTGCCGCATCATCCGGTGTTGACATCGCCTTCGAATACCACAGTGACACTCTGACCGACACCAGCACTTCGGCACTCGATCTTCTCAACCGCATCGACCGTCCCAATATGCGCTCCTACTGGCAGCCGCCCGTTGGACGGTCTTTCGATTCCTGCAGCAACGGTTTGCAGGCAGTTCTCCCTCACCTGGCGGCGATCCATGCCTATACCTGGAAAAAACAAGGTGACCAGATTATCCGTCTGGCCTTGCAAAACGGGGAAAGCGAATGGCGGCATTACCTTGCAGTCGCCGCGCAGGCGAACAGAATTCTGCCGGTTCTGCTCGAGTTCGTTGCCGACGATGACCCCAAACAATTTTTGCGCGACGCGCAGACTTTGAGTGCCTGGCTGACCGAATTCGGAGGTGCCGGTGATCATCGATGACCCGCGCATCCGTTCGTTTATCAATCCGGTCCGCATTCTGTGGAAAACGTCTGGCACCGTGCAGGGCGAAGAGTTTTTGCTGGCACCGGGCACCGGACAACCGAGCATACGCCATCGTCCCGGCTGCCGTTTATGCCGTCAGGACAGAGATGCGGCAAGCTTGCTGATCGATTTCGGCTGTGAATTGCACGGCGGCATGCAGATCATCTGCGGTGACACCACAGACCACAAACCGGTTCGCATCCGCCTGCGATTCGGCGAAAGCGCCAGCGAAGCCATGGCCGAACCCGACAACGACCACAGCGTGCACGACCAGATCGTCAGCTTGCCGTGGTTGGGTCTCGCAGAATACGGTCAGACAGGTTTTCGTTTTGTCCGCATCGACCTGGCCGAGCCGAACAGTTTTGTCGAAATTGTCGAATTGTGCGCCGTCTCTCTGATGCGGCCGCTTGATTACCAGGGTGCGTTTGTCTGCAGCGACGAACGCATCAACCGCATCTGGCTGACCGGTGCTCATACCGTGCACCTCAACATGCAGAACGTTTTATGGGACGGCATCAAACGCGACCGTCTGGCCTGGGTGGGCGACATGCACCCGGCTGCTGCTGTCATATCGGCGGTCTTTGGCAGATGCGAGATTGTGGAACAAAGCCTGGACCTGGTGCGCGATGAGACCAGGCTGCCCGAGATGATGAACAACCTCTGTTCCTATACGCTGCAGTGGATTCTTATACAGAACGACTGGTATCTCCATCACGGCAACCGCGCCTATCTCGAACAACAAATGCCGTTTCTCAAGGAACTGCTCGAATTGCTGCCGCAGTACATTGACGACCACGGCCGGGAAAATCTGCCAGGTACCCGGCTGCTGGACTGGCCGACGGCGCGTGATCCGCATCTGATCCACGCCGGCCTGCAGGCGTTGCTCTATTGGGCGCTGCAGTGCGGTGCAAGCTTGTGCGAAATTCTCGGCCTCGATCCGACCGCCCAACTGGCGCGCAAGACTGCCGAACGGATCAGGCCGCATCAGCCCGATTCCGGCACCAGCAAGCAAATCGCCGCCCTGCGAGTGCTTGCCGGTCTAAGCGATGCCTGCGAAACCAATACCGTTGTCCTCAGCCGCGATCCGTACAGCGGCATTTCGACCTACTTTGGCCATTATATCCTGCAGGCGCGCGCCAAGGCAGACGATTTCCAGGGTTGTCTCGATCTGATCCGCACCTATTGGGGAGCCATGCTCGACCTCGGCGCCACCGCCTTCTGGGAGGATTTCGACCTGGCCTGGACAGAGAACGCCGGCCGCATCGACGAGCTGGTGCCGCCGGAGCGCATCGACATCCACCGCACCTACGGCGACCATTGTTACACCGGGCTGCGCCACAGCCTGTGTCACGCCTGGGCATCCGGACCGACCGCCTGGCTGAGTGCAAACGTGCTCGGGATCCAGCCTCTCGAACCCGGCTTTGCCGCTGCGGCGATCGTTCCGCACCTCGGCGATCTCGAATGGGCACGGGGAAGCTATCCGACCCCCTTTGGCCCGATCGCGGTCGAACACGAACGCGACCGCGACGGTCAAATTCACTCGTTCATCGACGCGCCGACCGAAATCAGGATGAAAATGAACGGGAAAACAGATCTATCTTAAAGATTGCGTTAAATCCGAAGAACCTTTTCTCTTCATCACCGCGGTGCGTATCTATCTCTGACACTGACTCTATTGACAAGGATTGCCATGCAGAAAAATCTCCCCATCTTCCCCCCTCTCAATCGCGAACAGGTCATTCGCGCAGTCGAACGCCGGTCGCCTGAGCGCATACCGATTGTCCTCGGCAAATTATGGGGCCAGGGATTTCCCGAAGCGATTGGCAGCCGTTTGGCTGAATTCGACATCTACCCCGAAGACGCTGCTTTTCTGTGGATGGAACCATTCGATTATAAAGCGATGCAGCTCTCCTGGCCTTTACCAGGAGAAAGCGGAGCGATGGACAGCCGGGCGATTATCGACGACTGGAGCAAACTCGATGAATTCATCGCCAAACTGCCCGAACCGGAAAACGACCCCAGGTTTCCCGAACTGGAGCGCCAGTGCCGGCAATACCGCGCTAAAGACCGCTATGTGCTGTTTGCGTGGTGGCGGCTCTTTTTCGAACGGCCATGGCAGCTGCGCGGCATGGAAAACTTGATGGTCGACTATTATCTCCACCCTCAGCAGGTACACCGGTTGCATCAAGCGTTGTGCGATTATTACAGCCGTTTTATCCGTCAGGCGGCGCGTTTGTTCAAACCAGATGCCTTTTTCACCAGCGACGACCTCGGCAATCAACGCCAGCCCATGATGCGGCCTGAAACCTTTGTCGAGTTCATCAAACCCTATTACAGGCAACTCGGCAAAGTGATCCGCGAATGCGATCTGCACTGGTGGCTGCACTCGTGCGGTGACAACTTTGCCCTGCTGCCGCATTTGATCGAAGCCGGGGTTCAGGTTTTTCATCCGGTGCAAAAGAACACCATGGACGCCGCTGCCACTGCGCGGGAATTCAGCGGCCAGTTGACGTTCCTGGTCGGCTTTGATGTGCAACAGACCCTGCCGTACAGCGATCCAAAGGCGGTCCGCGAGGAAGTGCGCCGCTTGATCGACACCTTTGACCGTCCGGATGGCGGCATGTGCATGGCCGCCGGCAACGGCATTTTGCCCGGTACGCCATTGGAAAACATCCATGCCTTTTTGCAAGAGACACTCGAGTATGGGAGCCACCATCGTCGGCGTTTTATCTGATCGATTTCCGCCGGCCGCCACATGCCGGCCGCGAATTTTTTAGCACTGCAAAACAGGAGGGGTTATGCAAGATCATATTCCGGTTCTCACGGTCAGCGGCGCCGGATTGGCGGAAGCGTGGGAGAAATCGCTGATCAGTCTGCACGAACAGGGCTGCGCCATCCGCACTGAATACGATAAACCCGAAGACCCGCCCAGCAAAGATGCCACCATGATCATCGAAATTCGCGATCCGCTGGCCGAGCCGATGATCCACAAGGATTTCCCGGGTGGACTCGAGGATCTGCAGGAATACACAATGGAAGTGCTGGATGGCATAAAAGATCACTGCGTGCGCGACAGCGCCGCTGAAAAAGAAGATACGCGTTGGGAATACACCTACCATCAGCGCCTGTTCGGCTATGCGGTGCCGAGTCTGGAAAAACCCTTTGACCAAATCGAGCTTATGGCTCAGCGGCTGGCCAAAACGCCGCACACCCGCAGGGCTCAGGCGATCACCTGGCAGGTGTGGGAAGACAATTTTTGCTACGACCCGGCCTGTCTGCAGAGCTTTTGGTGTCGCATCCTGCCGGACGACAGGGGCGATTGGATTTTGCACACCAATGTTCGCTTTCGTTCCAATGACGCCTATAAGGCGGCTTTCATGAACATGTTCGCACTGATCCAGCTGGCAAAGCGGCTTGCCGATCGCGTCAGCACACTTGCCGGCAAAACCGTGCACCTGGGCCGCTATGTGCACATCGCCGACAGCTATCACCTGTATGGCGCCTATTTCCGCGAATTCGAAAAACGGTTCCTGCACGGACTCGAGACCCGCACATTCAGCGAGCGCACCTGGAATTATCGCGATGTGCAAGAGATCATGCAGGAGGCAATCCCCGCGATTCTGGATAAAGCCAAAAGTATGGGAAGGTGAAAGGTTAGAATATGGACAAATGGGTTGGACTGACATCGATCGAAGCGGCAAAAAGGCTGTCGCATTACGGTCCAAATGCCTTGCCTGAAGCCCGTTTTCGCCTGTTCAGGTTGATTTTTCGCCAATTCCGCGGCATCTTTAACCTGCTGTTGATCGGCGCCGCAGCGGTAACCTTTGCCCTGGGCGAACCGATCGACGGCTGGTTTATCCTGTTTTTCGTCTTTCTTGGCACCGGACTGAATGTCTATCAGGAATACAAGTCCAATGCTGCAGCGGACAAGCTCAAATCGTATCTGGTAAACACAATTGCAGTGCGGCGCGACGGCAAAGATCAGGAGATTTCCACCAGCGACATCGTGCCCGGCGACATCATCAAGCTCAAACCGGGTGACATTGTGCCGGCCGACGCAGTGGTCATACAGGCGCGCGACTTGCTGGTCGATGAAACAACCTTCACCGGCGAGAGCATACCGGTGGCCAAACAGGCATCCGAAAGCCTGAATAAGGCAGGCGATGAGCACCGGTTGCTGCAGGGTGTCGTCATTGTTCACGGCACTGCGCTGGCTGAGGTTATCGCCACCGGCACCAAAACCCGCCTGGCCGCGATCGCCGCCACCGCATCCGGCGTGCAAGCCGAGAGCGAGCTGGTCAAAGGCATCGATCGCATCAGCAATTTCATCCTGCGCACCACTCTCATCACTCTTTTGTTCA
Organism: bacterium; assembly: GCA_029565675.1. Lineage (GTDB taxonomy): Bacteria > Zhuqueibacterota > Zhuqueibacteria > Residuimicrobiales > Oceaniaggregativiventaceae > Sulfursilanivivens. The sequence goes on along the minus strand of JAKQNP010000051.1, from coordinate 125,112 downwards.
TGGTGCTGGCCAATTTGCTGATCGATGGACTGGATACCGACATCCCCCACTTGCTGATTTTCGCCATCGCGCTGGCGGTGTCGGTGATTCCGGAAGCGCTGCCTCTTGTGTTGACCTTCTCCCTTTCCCGTGGGGCATTGCAGTTCGCCCGCCAAGACGTTATCGTGAAGCGACTGTCTTCGGTCCAGGATCTCGGCTCGGTCAATCTCTTGTGCACCGACAAAACCGGCACGATAACCGAGAACCGGTTGTTCTATCAGAACGCTTTTCTCATAGAGGGAGGACAATACCACCCGCTGGTCCTGGCGCGGTTAACCGCTCACGATCTGCGGCAGCACAATCCGGAACCGTTCGACCGCGCCGCCGACGAGGCGCTGTCGGCTGAACAGCGCGCTGAAGTGGACCGCTTCGTGGTCCTCGAAGAAGAGGCGTTCGATCCGGCGCTGCGCAGCAACGGCGCCCGGGTGCGCCGCGAAGACGGCTCAGAGCTGCACATTCGCCGAGGCAGTCCGGAATATTTTCTCTCCCAGGGGATGGTCAAGCGCGATCAAATCAAAGACTGGTTAATACAAGAAGAGCGCCGTGGTCATAGGGTGTTGGGAGTCAGCTATGACGACGGCAGTGGCGCTCGATTTGCCGGCCTGGTCTCGTTTGTCGACCGGCTCAAAGAAACCACGGCAGAGACTATTGCAGCAGCCAAACGCCTGAACGTGGCGATCACGATCATCACCGGTGATGCGCTTATGGTGGCGGAGGCGGTCGGCCGCGAAGCCGGTTTGGTCAGCAAGGGCAACGAGGTTATGGAAGCCTCGGCATTTCTGGCCTTGCCGGTTCAGGAACAGCACAAACGCGCCGGTCAGGTGCGGGTTTTTGCGCGCACCACGCCGGAACAAAAACTGCAGCTGATTGAACTGCTCAAACAGCAGTTTACGGTTGGATTTCTCGGCGAAGGCATCAACGATGCGCCAGCGCTCAAAGCCGCACATGTCTCCATGGTGGTGCAGTCGGCCGCCGACGTCGCCCGCGAAACCGCCGATATTGTGCTGCTGCAAAACGATTTGCGGGTCATCGTCGACGGCATCCGCGCCGGCCGTGAAACCCATGCCAACACACTCAAGTACATCCGCGCCACCCTGGTCTCCAACTTTGGCAATTTCTACGCCGTGGCGGTCGGCTCGCTCTTTATCACGTTTTTGCCGATGTTGCCCAAGCAGTTGCTGCTGCTCAATCTGCTCTCGGATTTCCCGATGATGGCGATCGCCTTTGACCGCGTCTCAGACCAGGAAGTGGCGCGGCCACAGCATTATGATTTTCGTTCGCTTTATATCATCTTTGTCACCCTGGGCCTGGTCAGCACCGTGTTCGATTTTATCTATTTCGGGCTTTTCTACCGCATTTCTCCCGAGGTGCTGCAGACCAACTGGTTCATCGCCAGCGTGGTCACCGAACTGCTGCTCCTGGTGTCGATTCGTTCCATGCTGCCGGTGGAAAAAGCCGGCTGGCCGGCACCGCTCATCGTTGGACTCTCGGCTGCTGCTCTGGTATTGACTTTCGCGCTGCCGATGATACCCTGGACCGCTGACTTTTTTGAGTTCATCAGACCATCTTCGGCGCATCTGGCGCTGATTCTGTCGCTCGCCTTGCTCTATCTGGTCATCACCGAGCTGGTCAAGAGACCGATGGCCCGGTTTATCAATCGAGAATAACCAATTCAATCAAAGGGGAAGACCTTGAAAACCATCTGTCTTGTGCGTCATGGTGAAGCTGCGCCCGAGAAAAGCGATATGCAGGACATCGATCGGCCGTTGACAAAAACCGGCATCAAAGATATCGAACGGGTTGCGAAAAAACTGGCCAAAAGCAAGCAAATTCCCGACTTGTTGATCACCAGCTCCGCTCAGCGCGCTCTGCATACAGCGGCCTTGTTCGCCGAGCGTTTCGGCTGTTCGACGGAATCCCTGGTCATCGAGTCGGCGCTCTATGATCAGGAAAACACCGATATTCTGTTCGACATGCTGGCAAAACTGGACAACCAGGTCTCGCGCGTCATGGTGGTCGGCCATCATCCCATGTTGACCGATTTTGCCACCCTGCTCCTGCGCAGCGTGCATACCACCTTGCCTGCCGGTGGCGTCGTGGGCATCGAGATCGATATCAAAGAGTGGCCTCAGGTCCTCAATTTGCGCGGCTATTCGACTTTTTCGATCTCGCCGACTGAAAAACTGTCAGATAAAAAGCTCGACAAGCGCCTTCGCGCAGCGGTTGCGGCCACGATACAAAACCGCATCGCCGAAAGTCTGGCTCAGCTCGATGCAGAAACCGCGGCGGCAATCGCCAAAACGATCAAGAAAAACAGCAAAAAAACCGCCAGGCAATTTGTTCGCCATCTGCAGGATGGAATGCGAAAACAGAGGCTGCTCCAAATGGATCTCAACTGAGCCGGAGCGCAATACTCGCGGAAGGCCCGACAATATCTCTGTAAAGCACCCGCTCTTGCAGCGCCTGCCACATGATCGCCGAACCACCGCTGCATTCCGTCAGTCGGCGATTGCGGCAGGCGGCAGCACAATTTTTGCTGTTGAACTTTTGCGGCGTGTTCCGTATCTTTTGCCAAGCCAAAAGATCCGTTTTTCATTCATAAACGAAACAGCGATGCACAAAAGAATTGTTCATCTCGAACCAGGGCCGTTCCGCTCCCGAATGCACGAAATCATCTTCGAGGCGGATACCCGGGAAGGCAAACTCTTCGACGTGATGCTGATCATTTTTATCCTGTTCAGTGTCACGACGGTGATGCTCGACAGCATCGCGTCGGTCCATGTGCGAATTGGCGGTGCCCTCTATATCATCGAATGGTTTTTTACCATTCTTTTTACTATTGAGTATCTCTTGCGCCTGCTGTCCGTAAGCCGACCGTTGAGCTATGCCACCAGTTTTTTTGGCGTCATCGATTTGTTTGCCATTTTGCCCACCTATTTCAGCACCTTTTTGCCGGGGCTGCATTTTCTTCTGGTCATCCGCATCCTGCGGATCCTGCGCATCTTCAGGGTATTTAAACTGGTCAAGTATCTGCAGGAAGCGCAGTTGCTCCTGCATGCGCTGCGCGCAAGCCAGCGCAAAATTGCGGTTTTCATGTTTATGGTTTTGACGTTGGTGGTGGCTTTGGGTTCGGCGATGTATGTGGTCGAGAGCCCGGAGAGCGGTTTTACCAGCATCCCGCGCAGCATCTATTGGGCAATCGTCACCCTGACCACGGTCGGGTACGGCGACATCTCGCCGCACAGCACGCTCGGCCAGATTCTGGCCTCAGTGGTAATGCTGATCGGTTATGCCATAATTGCGGTGCCGACCGGCATCATCACCGCCGAGATCGCCATCGCCGCGAGAAAAGAAGTTACAACTCAGGCCTGTCCGCACTGCAGCAAAGAAGGCCACGATCCCGACGCAAAATACTGCAAAAACTGCGGCACCCGGCTATAGTCACCCGCGAACAAGGGGTCACTTTCGGATATCGGCCCGCATCATTTCCGGCAAGTCATACAACCAACAGAGGAAATCACATGCAAAATGCGCAAACCGGCGACACTGTCAAAGTTCATTACAAAGGTTACTTTGACGACGGCGAGGTTTTCGATTCGTCTGAAGGCCGCGAGCCCCTCGAATTTACCCTCGGCCAAAACCAGGTGATCCCCGGATTCGAGACAGCGGTGATCGGCAAGAGCATCGATGAACAGGTGCAGGTTCGGATTCCGCCGCAAGAAGCCTATGGCGAACAAAACAAGGACCTGATCTTTGATATCGAACGCTCCCAATTCCCCGCAGATATCACACCTCAGGTCGGATTGAAGCTGCAAGTCGAGGCCGAAGACGGCCGTCGCCACACCTTTGTCGTCCGCGCTATCAGTGACAGCGCCGTCCAGTTGGACGGCAACCATCCGATGGCGGGCAAGACATTGAATTTTGACATCACCCTGATCGATATCAACAAGGAGTAAGAAATGGATCCTCTTCTGGAACAGTTGCGCGAATTTCGGATCATTCCGGTGGTCGCCATCGACGATGCAGCCAATGCGGACGCGCTGGGCCAGGCGCTGGTCGACGGCGGTCTGGCGGTTGCCGAGATCACCTTTCGCACTGCTGCGGCAGCCGCCAGCATCGAAAAACTGGCCAAACGCGGCGATATGCTGGTCGGCGCCGGAACGGTGCTGAACGTGGAGCAGGTGCGCATCGCTGTCGACAGTGGTGCGAGGTTCATCGTATCGCCCGGATTTAATCCCAAAGTGGTCTCGTACTGCCTCGAAAACACCATCCCGATTACTCCAGGTATCGCCACTCCGACCGATATCGAGCAGGCGTTGGGATTTGGGCTGCAAGTGGTCAAATTCTTTCCGGCCGAAGCGTTCGGCGGACTCAAGACCCTGAAGGCGATCAGTGCGCCTTACGGTGCCATGCGTTTCATCCCGACCGGCGGCATCTCAGCCGCAAATCTGCGCGACTATCTCGCTTTTTCCAAGGTCTGGGCATGCGGCGGCAGCTGGATGGTCAAATCGGATTTGATCGCAGCGCATGATTTTGCCGCTGTCACCCGTCTGACCCGCGAGGCAGTGGGGTTATCCCGCTGAACAACGCGTTTTGTTCAGCATCCGGTTCGGCCGCGGCAAGCGAACCGCACGGCAATCGATCAATGCAAACACAACAGGAGCAAGTGATATGGCACGACTCGATCTCAAACCGGCAAACGAATGCCGATACGATCAAATTTCATTGGGCGAAATCATGCTTCGCCTTGATCCAGGCGAAGGCAGGATCCACACCGCACGCGAATTCCGCGTCTGGGAAGGCGGTGGCGAGTACAATGTCGCCCGCGGCCTGCGGCGCTGTTTCGGTCTGCGCACCGCGGTGGTGACCGCGTTTGCCGACAATGCGATCGGCCGTCTGATCGAAGATTTCATCCTGCAGGGCGGAGTCGACACATCGCTGATCCGCTGGGTTCCCTATGACGGTATCGGCCGCACCGTGCGCAACGGCCTCAATTTTACTGAGCGCGGTTTCGGCATCCGCGGCGCCGTCGGCGTCAGCGACCGCGGCCTGACCGCCGCCTCACAGCTCAAAAAAGGCGATATCGACTGGGATGACATCTTTTCCATCCTGAAAACGCGCTGGTTTCACACCGGCGGTATCTTTGCCGCCCTCTCCGAAACGACCCCGCAGGTGGTGGAAGAAGCGATGATCGCCGCCAAAAAGAACGGCACGATTGTTTCTTATGACCTCAACTACCGGCCGTCGCTGTGGAAAAGCATAGGCGGAAAGGAAAAAGCCCAGGAAGTGAACCAACGCCTGGCGCCGTACGTCGATGTGATGATCGGCAACGAAGAAGATTTCACCGCCTGTCTGGGATTCGAAGTGGAGGGCGTCGACCAAAAGCTGACAGAGCTCAATATCGGCGGTTTTAAAAAAATGATCGAACGGGCAGTCAAGGTCTATCCCAATTTCAAGGCGGTCGGCACCACCCTGCGCACCGTCAAGACTGCCTCGATCAACGACTGGGGCGCCATCTGCTGGGCAGACGGCAAAGTCTATGAAGCCGCGCATCGCGAAAACCTCGAGATACTCGACCGCGTCGGCGGGGGAGACAGCTTTGCCTCGGGGTTGATCTATGGTTTTCTCACCTTCAATGATGCGCAGAAAGCAGTGGAATACGGCGCCGCCCACGGCGCTCTGGCCATGACCACACCGGGCGACACCTCAATGGCAACCCTGAAAGAAGTGGAAAAAATGGTTGCCGGCGGCGGTGCACGCGTCGACCGCTGAGTCTTCTAGCGATAAAGCAAAAATCCCGGCCGCCGATTCCGACGCCCGGGATTTTTTTTTGCGCTCCGCTTCCGTATTTGCTGCGACGTTAGATGGCCTGCAGTCTGAAAGTCTTGATCTCAAAGGGGGTGAATTCGAGAGCAGCGCAGCCATCGATGATTTCGACCGCCTTTTCGCCCTCTTCCAGCAACGTTGTCGTAAACAGGTGCACATCGGCCTGTTGCACAAGCAGCTTTGCTTTCGCCCGCCGGCCGCGGCATTCATAGAACCGCAGGATCAAATCATTGTTTTTTTCGGCTTTCTTGGCCACTTCGAGAACCACACCATCGCCCAACAGGCGAACCGGCAACAGATTGGATTGCCGCGCCCTGCCGCGAAAAACCACAACCGGTTGATTCAACTGTGCGGCTTCTGCAACCACTCCCGAATCGGCCAGATCCCCGATATGCGGCAACAGGCTATAGATGAATTCGTGGCTGCCGCGGTCAGCCTCCGGATCGGGATTGGTGGTGGCGCGCAAAAGATTGAGATCGATGGTGCTGCTGGTGATTTTGTGGCCATACTTGCAGTTGTTGAGCAAAGCGACGCCATAATCGCGTTCGGAAAGATCAGCCCAGCGATGGCCTGCCACTTCGAACCTGGCCGCATCCCAGCTTGTATTGCGATGGGTCGGCCGAACAATGGCGCCGTACTGGATTTCATAGACCGCCTGATCGGCATGCAGGCAGGTTTCGAAAGCGACACGCAACATTTTATGGCGCTCCTGCCAATCAACCTGAGTAACAAAATCGAGGCGCTTGCTGTTGGCGCTGAGAACGATTTGCTGGTGAATGAAAGAGCCGGCAATACGGAACTCGAAACCGAGCGAGCGGCTGATCGGTCCCGCAGATCCGGCCGAATGATGCACTGTTTTCGCCTGTTCGAGGAGTTGGTTTTCATAGTAATGTTCGATTTCCCAGGCATCCCAGTCGGTCGGCCTGTCCTCATAAAGCGAAATGACATTGCCACCTTGGCCTCTCAACACCTCGAATTCCGCTTCTTTGTCGTAGGCAGAGGAGATGGTGCCGTCCGACCCGAATTCGTAGCGTATCAACTCATTTTCCAGCACCAGCCCTTCATTGGTCTCTTTTTTCTGCAGCCGGCGAACACCTTTTTTAATCGTTTTGATCGCCAGGGCTGGAATGTCGATCTGCACCAGTGCGCCTGTTTCGCTGTCCTGCACGGCAATCGAGTTATCGTCCTCATCGGTAACCGCGAATCCCCGCCACTCTTCTGGCAAAAGAAGCGGCCGGCAATAGGGCGTGGACAAAGTATTGACCAGCGCCAGCGAATCCTGTGCCGGCTCGACCCAGGCAGCTTCAGCGCGCTGCAGCAACCGATCGGCCTGCTTTTCCATTCCAGCATAGGCTATGCGGCAGTCCGCATAGACCTGGCCTATGCTGGAGCCTGGCAGTATATCGTGAAACTGGAGCAGCAGCAAAGATTTCCACAATCGATCGAGATCCGATTGCGGATAATCGGCAAGGGGTAGACCGCTGAACAGAACTTCCAGCTCGCGCAACCGCAGCTCCAACCTGCGATTCATCTTTTTGTTGAATGCTTGAGTGGTCAGGGTGCCGCGGTGCAGCTCGAAATAGAGCTCACCTGTCCAGGTCTTGAGTTTTTCTTTGTGTTCTGCCAAACGATCAAGGAAGGGTTGCGCCGGGCCAAAGCGAACTTGTGGACAGGCTTCGAGATCGTGCAGTTTGAGACCGGTTTCAATCATCTCCTCGGTCGGTCCGCCGCCGCCGTCGCCGATGCCGAACAGGGTGAGAAACTCATCGAGCACAGCTCGTTCTTCGAAATTCTCCTGCGCATAGCGCAACGCCGCCGGCGACAGTTCGCTGTTGTAGGTATCTTCAGGCGGAAAATGGACAACGACCTCGCTGCCGTCGATGCCGCGCCAGTTAAAAGCGTGGTGCGGAAACCGATTAAAGCGGTTCCAGCAGAGCTTTTGGGTGACCATGGTGGTGATGCCGCTTTTTTTCAGGATTTGCGGTAAATTGGCGCTGTAGCCAAAGACATCGGGCAGCCAGAGATGGCGCACATCGATGCCAAATTCGTCGCGGAAAAAACCTTTTCCATGCAGAATCTGCCGCACCATGGATTCGCCGCCGATCAGGTTGCAGTCGGCTTCGACCCACATACCGCCCTGCGGTTCCCAGCGGCCTTTTGCCACCAGTTTTTTTACCCGCTCATAGACGGCAGGGTAGCGCTGTTGGCAAAAGACGTAATGCTGCGGCATAGAGGCGCCAAAAACATAATCGGGATATTTTTCCAACAGCATCGCTTGCGTCAGAAACGTGCGGCCGCATTTGCGCACGGTTTCGCCCAGCGGCCACAGCCAGGCGGTATCAAGATGAGCATGGCCGACCGCAGTGGTATGCAGATCAGAGGCTGAAGCGAGTTTTTGCAGTTCGGGTTGGAGTGCTTTTCGTGCGCATTCGACGCCCTGGTCAGTTTCATTGAATCGATCGATCGATTGCATGAGCGCCTGCAGGATGCGCGCCCGGCGCACACTGCGGTCCGACAAAGAACGCATGAGCCTGTCGAGCAGGCGACAATCGTTGTGCAACCGCCAGACATCCTCGCGGAACAAGGCAAGTGAGAGATCCTGTATCGCCGGGCGATAATGGCCAAAACGCTGCGGATTCTGTAGTGCTGGATCGCGCTGCAGCTGCAACCCGAAAAGTTGAGCGGCAGTGGCTTCAATCCACAGGTCAACGGTTTCACCCCCGTGAGCCGATTCGATGACCAAAAAACGGTCGCGTTTGAAGCCCGGCTGCCAGACCGAGTGCATGCTGATCGATGCCAGAGGCTCGCCTGATGCTGAGTAAACCAACCCTTCTCCACCGATATTCAGCCGGCCATAAACCGGCTTGCCCCGCCACTCAGCCGGCACAACGCCGACCAAATGAAACCAGCCGGTCTGGAAATTTTCGCCCCACTCCTGCCCTTTGCTCACCGGGTGTTGAACGACGGACAAGCGCGCAGCAAAATCGATATCCTCTGCACAGGCTCCGAAAGTCGCTGACAGTTCGACTGTCTGCGGATAAAAAAGTGTCTGCAAATGCTGCAGAAAAACATCGATCCGAGCTTCCAGAACCCGGCGCTCCTTGTCGAGCATCGAAACCCTTCCTTTCATTTTCAGGGTACAAATATCAAACTATCCATGTTTTTTGCACATTGCGGACGCTGACATAAAAAAGCACAACACAAAAACCGGCGATGATCAACAGGTTCAGTCCGGGAGCGAGTACGCCTTGTGCATGAATCGCTTCATGCAGAACATCAGTGCCATAGGTCAAGGGAAACAAATAAGAGAGCGGTCGCAGGAAAACCGGTAAAGCGCTGATTGGAAAAAACAAACCGCAGAGAAAAATCATCGGAAAGCGAAAAAAGTTGGAAAAGGTCTGTGCTTCGAACACTTCACTAACCGATACGGCGATGAACAAACCCAAAAAAGTCGAGGCGACGGCGATCATGAAAATGGCCGGCACCACCAGCGCCCAGTTCACCTGCGAAAGATCGGTCAGAAACAGGGCCAAAATGATCGGGATAAAAGCGTTGACCACGCCAAAGAGAATTGCACCGCTCGTCTTGGCCAGCATCAACAGCTTCAAGGAGATGGGAGCGAGCAGCAAACGCTCGAAGGAGCGGTTCTTTTTCTCGAAAGTCACGGTTACCGACAACAGAGAAGTGGTGCCGAACAAAACCGAGATGGCGATCACGCCCGGGAGCAGGGTGAGTATGCTGTCCAGGCCACTGCCTGATCGGATAAAGAACATCCCGGTCCAGGCAATAGGAAAAATCAATCCCCAACTGATGTTAGGCGGCTTGAGATAGTAAGCCTGCATATCCTTGCGCATGATATTCCAAAAAGCGATCCAGTGTTTCACGGGCGACCTCCACCTCTTTCTTTCTCTTTTTTCATCAGGTCAAGCTCGAGGCCAGTAATGCGGACAAAGACATCTTCCAGGGAGGGTCTGATCCGTCTGGCTTCGATAACTTCAGCCGATTGTTCTTCGATGAACTTGACCAGAGGTCCTACCCGAATCGCTTCGACCGACTCTACCCGGATCTGTTCGGCAGACACAGTCTGGAACACAAGATGAGGAAAAGCAGCGGCAAGTCTTGCGCAGAGGTCGTCCGGCATGTCGGCGACCGCAACCGACATGGCATTGATTCCCTGTACCGGCTGTAAAAGGTTGTCCAGCCTATCGATCTTGACTATCCGACCATTGACAATAAATGCAATCCGTTCGCACAGCCGTTCGGCTTCTTCGATATAGTGAGTGGTCAAAAAGATGGTGATCCCACGGCGGTGGAGTTCCGCGATCAGCAGTCTGATCTGGCGGGCGCTGGAAACATCGATGCCGGTCGTCGGTTCATCCAGAAAAAGAACAGCGGGATGATGGATAAGGCCGGCCGCGATGGTCAGTTTGCGTTTCATGCCTTTGGAATAACCGGAGAATTTCCGCTCCGCCGCCTCGGATAATCCGAATTTATCCAGCAGTTTGCGGGCGCGCAGCTGTCGCTCTTGCTTGGCAACGCCGTAGAGAGAGGCGCAGAAACAAAGGTTCTGATAGCCGGTCAATTCGGGATAGAGATTGCTTTCATCCGGGACGACGCCGATGAGATGCTGGGCAGCTTTGGGATTTCTCGTACAGTCGAGACCGCCAATACGGATCGTTCCCGAATCAGGGCGAGCCAATCCGGTGAGCATGCTGATGGTGGTGGTTTTGCCGGCGCCGTTTGGACCGAGAAACCCGTATAGTTCTCCCTTGTTTACAGAAAAACCAATTCCATCAACGGCAATCACATCGTCGAATCTTTTGCTCAGGTTGACCACATCTAAAAGAGGATTTTGATCGCCGTTGAGCGTGTGTGTTGTTTTTTCGCTTTTCATAATTTGGGTCACTGGTGTCTGGTCGAACGACCGGACACCAGTGCTTTTGGGTTCCTAAAAATTAAGGATTCAGTTCAGTCTTTTTTTCTCTGCGGTCAGTTGTTCAGCCAGTCTTTGCAAAACGCGGTCATCGACAGAAATTTTTTCTGTCTCTCGCCATTGCGCAAGCAATTTGTCCGTCAATTCTTCGGCCTTTTGCCGCCGCAGGCTGCGTCGCCGCAACATGCGCGCTTCCTCTTCGTCTGTCAAACGGCCTTGCGCGATCTCTTGCTGCACATGCTCCTCGATCTCCTGCGGATCGATTACAAGTTGGTTGATTACCAACTTTTCCCGGGCTTGTTGTTGCACCAGGCGATTGCGGTACTCATCGATCCGGGCTACCGTTTCCTGGTGCCGATCCAAGCCCATCTCGACAGCCTGGCGGTAGAGCAGCCTGGTGCTGAGTTGGCCGTTGATGAAATCGCGAACATCCTCGATGTTGTGCCAGGGTTGGCGCATACCAGGCGGCGGGGCGATATAAGACTGGACGATTTCATCTAGCATGATCCGGTCATCGACGCTGCTGGCGATCACTTGTTCGCGCTCACTTTGGGTCAGTCTTTCATGGTGGAGCAAACGCTGGACAACCGGCTGTTCTTCATAGAGATCGAGAAGCCGGAGAAGCAAAGAATCGTTGTAGGCAACCTGGTTTTCCATGTAAAGCTTTTGCAGATAGGACTGCATAAAGAACTTTTTCTTGCGGTCTTGCAGGACTTTGCGAAGGCGCTCGCGCTCCTGTGGCAGCGGTCGTTGCGGCCGTTCGTTTTCCTGCAGGGTTTTGAAGATATGATATCCGGCCGGTGAACGGATCGGATCGACGATTTCGCCGACCGCCTTGCTGAAAATGATCGAGTCGACCGGCGCCTGTACATTGCCCCAGACGACCGGCCGCAACAACACGCCCTCGCGGTCAGCACTCTGACTGTCCATAGAGTATCGCCTGGCCAGATCGGCAAAATCGGCACCGGCCTTGAGGCGCTCGATCAAAGAATCCGCTGTCTCCCGGCGGTGGACCAGGATATGGGCCAGCTGTCTGTGCACGCCTTGCAACCGGTAGGCTTGTTCGATTTCGCTTTCGCTGACCACAAAACTATCGGGCAGAATTGTTTTATACAGCAATCCATCTTCCCGCGTCAAGAGATCGCGGGTCAGATAATCGATCCGCTTGAGCAGCAGGCTGTCCTGGTCGAGTCCCAGGCGGTAACCCTGCTGCTGAAACAGCAGATCGTCCACTACCTCTTTTTCGACGAATTCATTCAATCTTTCGGCGCTGAACTCATGCGCACGGATATAGTGCGGACTGTTGCGAAAGAGAGTTGCCAGTTCATCCATGGTCAACTGTTGTTCACCGACACGCACAGCCACCGGCGTTTTGCGGCTACAGGCTGCCAGCGTCAATACCAGAAGGACGAGCAGAAACGCGGCTCGAATTTTTATTTTCATGATCATCATTCGCATTCCTGTTTAATTGTTTCAACTTTTCGATTTATTTGACCAAGTGTCGATCGACTGGTCTGGTGTACCACCCGCGTCGATCGCTTGACTGCAACTCCAAAATCCGCATTCTGTCGCTGAAAGACCAAACCATGCCCCTGCTGTCGGCTTGTTTTATCGCGGTCATACCGTGCAAGAGGCTGTCGTTCTATTCCATTCGCCTTCCATAATCGAGATTTGCATCGACCGTCAATTGCGGAAAAGCCGGCACCACCACGGCAAAGGGAACGTTCTTTTGCAGGGCAATCAGATCGATGCCGGTCAGTTCGATTGCATCAAAGGCATCCACATCGATCTCGATTTGCCGGCTGTATTTGCGCTGCAATTCCTCCACATAGGGCGTAAAAATCGACTCGACAACTTGTTCAGCGGTCAGGCCGTCGAATGCAGCTTGTGCGAGCGACCGTTCCTGCGACCACTGCGCCAACAGGGCATCCTGCCAGAGTTGTGTTTCCCGCTTTACTTGCGGATCGAGATCCAGGCCGCGGCGGTAAGCCTCGCGAGTGATCTGCTGGTCGCGCACCAGATCCGCGAGCGCCAAGCGCAAGTGTTGGGGAAACTGCGAAACAGGAATTTTTTTCTCGCGAAAGACCAACGGGTGGACCTGCAGGCTGCGGGCAAATTCACCCAGGCTCACCGCACGGCCGTCGAAATCGTACACCTTTTGGTCGGCAAATTCAGCCATTTGTGAGCCGAGTCGTGCCGGTATCTGATCGTCGGTTTGCAGCTGGGCGAGAATTTCCGGCTGCTCTGCTGTTTTGTCGAAATAGAGCGGCTGCAGAATTTTCACCAACAGATCGAATCCCTGCCGGTCAAGATGCATTGTTTTGTCTTTTAGCAAGTCAGCGACCTCTTTTTCCCACAGAACAGCAGTCTTGCGTTCGATCAGTTTTTCTCTGACCGCCTGTCGACGGCGGATCTCCTCCTGTTCGCTCAATGCCGGTTGGTCAAGCCAGCCGGCGACGCGCATGATCAGATGGGAACCGTCCGAGATGGAAATGGGACCGACAAGACTGCCTGCCGTTGGCCTATCCTGGAAGAGAGCATCGTGCATGGGGAGCGATAGCGGATCAGACCAGCTGATCCGGCGGCGCACGAGGGTATCTCGGCTGCTCAGATGGAGCGCAATCGCGGCTGAATCTGCCGGGATGTCGACATCCGGCGGCAACACCAAACAGTCCACTTCGACAATGCGGCCAGCCTGAGAAAAGGCGCTCGCAATCTCGCTTTCTTTTAATAAAACGTTTGAGCGCAAATTTTCATAAAAAATACGGCGCATTTCTTGTTCCTTGCGGCCCTGGAGATAAAATTGAAACCTCTCCTCGCGCCAAACAGCGGCTGAATCCGCCGTTTCCAGGGCAAAAAGCTTTTCCGCGATCAAAGAGTTGAGCACAATCTTCTTGTGCACCATGTTGTCGCCGCGGCAATAAGGCGGCCGGACTGCAAGTTCGGCCCGGCGGATAAACTCATCGACCGTGATGGTGCGCGATCCGATACGGGCAAGGACGCGATCTTTTGTCTGCGGCTCGCGGTCACAGCGAAAGGCAGCCATGGCCAGCGACAGAATTGCGACGACCTGCAAAGCTTTACGGCTGGTTGCAGCAATCGTGCGACAAACACTCATTTTTCATCCCGCAAGGTTAAACGCGCCATTTTCAGCTCGTTTTTATGATATGATCGATAACACTCCGGCAACCGCGGAGTGTTTTGATTCTAATCGGCCGGTGCCGGCGTTCAGAAAGCGACCGGACACACTCAAAGCAAACCCCATCCCGGCACACGGTTGTGCCTTCATTCGTCATCCACGCAGCCAATGGTGTTCAATCTCTTCCAGAGTTTTGCCTTTGGTTTCCGGCACCTTTTTCAAGGTGATGAGAAAAGCCGGCACGCACATCAAGGCGAACAACCAAAAGGTCACTGTAGCGCCCAGATTTTCCAGCAACCACGGAACACCCTGACCGATAATGAAAGTCCCGGTCCATAAAGCAAACGTGGCGACCGACATGGCGGTTCCGCGCACGGTTGTAGGATAGATCTCGGATAAAAGGGTCCAGATCACCGGACCGATAGAAAAAGCAAAACAGGCGATGTAAAGAAGCATGGGGATGAGCAGCCAGAGGCCGCGGGTCAGACCGACGAGAAAAAATAGGCCAATGACGAGGAGGAAGAAAAACATCCCGCTGATGCCGGTCAGCAACAGGCCGCGGCGGCCGAAGGTGTCGATTTTCCAGATCGCCAACAGGGTGAACAACACGTTGACCACGCCGATGATCACCTGACTGTCGAGCGAATCCGCGACGTTGAGACCGGCAAGAGTAAAGATTCGCGGTCCGTAATAGATAATCGCATTGATTCCGGTCAGTTGCGACAAAATCGCCAGCGCGATGCCGATCAGCATGGCGGTGCGGAAGCCGGGTCTGAACAGCTGCTCGAGCAAGGTGAGGCTAAATCCCGATTTGCCGGCTCGCGAATCGGTTTCGAGTTTGAGAGTGACCTCGATTTCCTCCATTTGGCGTTCGGCTTTGCGATCGCCGGAAACCCGGGCAAGAACGGCGCGCGCTTTGTCCTTGCTGCCATGCGCAGCGAGCCAGCGCGGACTCTCGGGCACCAAAAACAGAAGCAGGAAAAAGAGCACTGCCGGCACCGTTTCGGATCCGAACATGCTTCGCCAGACCTCCTGATGCACGATCCAGTACCAGAATCCATCTTCCGGTCCTTGCCAATGGGTTGCCAGTTTAAGCAACGCGGCGTCGGCGAAATAGGCACAGAGAATGCCTATGGTGATAGCGAATTGGTAGAGCGCGACCAGGCGACCGCGCAAATGCGGGGCAGAGACTTCGGAAATATAGAGCGGCGAAAGCATCGAAGCCACTCCAACCCCCAGTCCGCCGATAAACCGATAGAGAATCAGAATGTTTTGCGATTGTGCGACGGTGCAGCCGACCGCCGAGAGCGTAAAGAGCACGGCCGACAGCAATAAGGCGATTTTGCGTCCGCTCCAGTCGCTCAGCACGCCGGCAAACGAGACGCCGGCGATACAGCCGACCAGAGCAGAGGCGACGAACCACCCCTCCATCAGGGCATCGAGGGCGAACTGCGTTTTGACAAAACCGACAGTACCCGAGATCACTGCGGTGTCATAGCCGAATAAAAAGCCGCCTAGCGCAGCAACCAGGGAAATCGCGGTCAAATAAACGACACTGCCCTGCGACTGCAGTGTTGAAAGTTCCGAATCCCGCATCCGATCTTTCTCCTTGAGTGAGGATCTGTTCCTGTCTCCCTATCGTGAAGAATACCTTCCATAGCGATCGACGAGGTCAGCCACCCGGCGAACTCGCGCCTCCAAGGCATCAGGCGGCACCTGATCGGCTACGCCAAGGACATAGCGCGGTTCTTGCGACATGACCGCCAGAACATCGATCACCTGGCGATCGAATTCGGCATCATCGATCAAGGGGGTAAAATAGACGCCGGGCAGCCCGCCCCAAAAGATGGTGCGCGATTCGCCGGCATAGTCGGCCCATTGCTCGATCGCCACATCGCCGACTGGTTCCGGTGTCAGCGCTTCCAGAACAGTCAATCCCACCGAACACTCTTGCTTCAGCAAACCGCGCAAGGTTCCATCCATATGAACAAAAGAATATTTTCCAGCTGCGGCAATATTTTTCGCCCAACGGGTTTGATAGCGGCGAAGGTACTTTTCAAAATTTTGCGGCCCGACCATTTCGGCAGACAAGTTTTCCGGAATCATCAGGGCTTCGGCCGGACTGTCGACCGTGATCGCAGACGCAAGATCATGCGCAGACTCTTTAACCTCCATCAACTCTGCCAGCTGCTCCTGCGCATCCAGCTGTAAAAGGGTCAGGGTTTCGATACCGCAATCTTCGACGAGCAGATCCATGAAAGGAGAACGCGGCATATAACCAAGCACAATCCCTTGTTCACCGACCTGTTTTCGACGGCGGGCCAGAGCATCATAATCGGGTTCAGTGCTTTGGTGGCGAATGATATAGGTCATGACCGCCAGATCGGCGCTGGTCTTGATCAGGTGTTCGATCGGCGCTTCAGAACAAGATTGTTCTATCCACTGCCAGCAATCGCGCAGCTGTCCATACGGTGTATCGAACTGCCGATAGCGCAGATTCCCCTCGCGCCATTTCTTGACAGCAATCGAGCCATCATACTGGACGCGAAAGGGAAACGTCCCCTGTAAATAAAAGCCAACCCTGAGGTCGCGATGCCAATCCACATAGGCTTGACTCTGGACAAAGTCGGCGCCTACCACACCGCGCACGCGCAGGCCGGTTGCCCAGTAATCGAGGTCGCCGAACCATGGCACTCTGTCAGGTTGTTCTTTGTTCAATATAGCCAACACCCGTTCCCGGGGTGTCCAATTTCTGTCTGTCATACTGTCAGCCTCTGCCATTCGGGAAATATGATTTTAGCCATCTCGGGATTTGCACCCGGGCCGAATTCAAATTGAGCGATCACCCCGCCGGTGGGGTCATACAGCTTGTCAACCACAGTCTTGACCGCATCACGGCCGACTTGCAAGTCAGCCGAAGGCAAAACATGCTGGCGATCGATTTCCCCCCAAAATGTGATCTTGCCCTTGGCGATCCTGGCGATCTCACCCAGATCCATGCAGAACAGTTGAGAATTGATCGCGTCGACGCCGATCTCGATCAATTCCGGCAGGATGGCGCTGATGTGGCCATCCGAATGCATAAAAACGAATTTACCATAAGAGTGCGCCAATTCACAGTAATCGCGATACAGAGGTTTGAACAGCTGACGCCAGATCGCCGGCGGGATGAGCAATTGATTTTGCGTTCCCCAGTCATCCATGAACATGATACCGTCTACATCGCTCTTGATCCAGAACTCGAGCTCGCTGAGATAGAATTCGTGGATCAAGTTCAGCAGATCGGAGGCTCCTTCCTCCGGTGCCATCACATCCATCATGGCGTTGACCGTGCCACGGATGAACTGATAGCGCTCCCATGGACGTGGACAACAATCGGCGAGCACAAAACAATCGGTGAAGGCGCAAAACCGGTTGATCCGATCGATCTCCTTTTGTTCATCGGTCGGCAACAATTCATAAGGCGGATTTACAGTCGGCCAATCGGCGACATCCTGCAGCTGAGGCGTTTCCACCTCGCCGATAACGCCTTCCTGGATGTTCTTGAAGGTACAGCCCCACTCGTCGGTATAAAAACCGAGCACATAGGGATCGCCCTTGAGGCGCGGTGAAGGCGAATAGACGGAAACCGAATGCACAATATCCGACGGATAGTGGGTGCGTATCCACTGGACGGCATCCGGGAATCTTTTTTCCGCCCAGGGCAGAGTCCAAAGATCGCGCGGTACCCTTTCCGGTTTTGCAAAGGTGAGCGACTTCAAGACGACTTCGCGCGGTGTTTGCGCCATAGCATTCTCCTCAATGGAAATGTTGTTTTAATGCAGAGATGAGATAGAGCCTTCGGTTCTTGCTTTATTCGATAAACAACTCGTCGATATAGAGCCAGGTGTACCTGGTGGCGCCGACGGTTGCGGCAGGATGAAAACCGATGTTTTTCGCCTGGATGCGCAGATAGCGCGAGCGCAGGCTTTGCGGCTCGACGGCGAATTGCGCATTATCGCAGCAGGCCAGTTGATTGATCATCGATTCGTCGAGTTCAGCGACCGGTCGGTAGGTCACCCCGTCATCCGAGGCCCAAAAATCGATACGGCGCGGGTAATAGATACCAACATCCGGTTTGTGCAAGGCACCCACCGCAAGGCGATTTATGGTCTGAACGATGCCGAGATCGATATCCGCGACAAAATCGACACCTGCAAAGCCGACCCATTGGCCGTCAGCATGATTTTTCGAGCCGCGGACGCCATCAAACAAGAGTTTCTCAACTGCGCCGCTCTGCGGCACAGCAGGGGCGTGCAGCAGCGAAAGTTTCTGGACGGCGACACGCTTGCAGAAGGTCGCCTGCGCAACGGCCACCGAAATCGCACCCTTGCGCACCGCAATGGCTTTAAGCTCGCACGAGCGATCCAAAACCAGCGGTTTGGTGTACCGTGCGTCGCGGCTGGTGGGAACTTGGCCGTTCAAGGTGTAATGGATATCTGCTGCAGGATCCGCACTGCGCACACAAACAATCAGCGAATCGCTGAAAACCTGCCGCCGAATTAAAAGATCGCCGACCACAATCTGAGGACGGGGCAGAACGGGCACTATCTCCTGGTCGCGCCCCGGCAGGCTCGGCATACCGACAGTCGCATCATTTGCCGTCACCTTGGCGACAAGGGTTGTACCGGGGGTGACAGAGCGGCTGGACTCCCACGTCTGGCGGCCAAAACCGGTGATGCCAAGCGAAAGCAAGGAAACCTCACCGCCAAAGGCGACGATCTCCAGCGTGCGAACACGGGAATCCCCCGACTGACGCACGGTGCCATAGGCGGAACCATTAGACCAAAAATGGGTGCCGTCGAATTGAGCCCAGCGGATCGACTTGTCGATCGCCGAATAGTGAAAACCGCTCAGAGCCGGGACTGCGGCCCATGAGGCCATGGCACGAGCATAGTGATGGCCGCACTCAGCCTCATCGAACGGACTGCGTTTGCGGCCGTCATAACGCGCGCGGATGTTGCGGATGCATTGCACTCCTTCATCCACCAATCCCTCATACAACATCCCAACAGCAGCGGTATACTCAAAGCCGGTCATCACTTCGTTGAAATAGGAGAACGGGAATTGGGGCCGCGAGTGCGGATAGGCAGCCATCAGCAAGCCTGCCTCTTCACCGAGGACATAGGAACGCATGTTGTTAAAGTGGCTGTGCATCGATGGCCGGTAATTATAGGTCAGAATGCTCTGCAGCGTCTTTTTGATATTTTGCGGATCGACCAGATAGCCCAGGCCGCAGACATGGGCGGAGAATTGACCGACCAGTTGATCGACCAGGCAACCTTCGCCGAGCTGATAGGCCGGGTTGCGCGGATCCTTGGCGCCTGCACCCACGCGCAAGCCGGGAGCGATTTCCTGGCCCTCCGGCGGCGGAGTGATCAAATGCACATAGTACTCGCCGTTGAAGAGATGGCGATCGGTCCATTCGCTGCCGCGCGCAAAAAGTGCGCGGCAGAGCAGACTGAATTCATCATCGCCCAGTGCCCGAGCCATTTCTGCAGCAGCGCGCAGAGCGGCCAGGTACCAGAGCTGCATTTGTGGGTTGGGGCCGTAGTACTCCACGTCCATGGTATTGTGCTGACAACCTTCCATGACGCCATCGACATCCCCGTCCCAGCCGCCCTCGATCCAGGCAAAGGAGAGGGCACGGCGGGCATGCGGCCATAAATCGCGCAACAGCGATTCGTCGCCGGAGTGCTGCCATTCGCGGTAGAGTTTGACGATGCAGCCCATCTGACCGTCGGCGGCAGCCAGGCCGAAACTTTGCGCCCTGTTCAGCGGCAGTTGCACCCGAAAACTCATCAATCCCTGGTTGTCCGTGGCGTGGGCAAACTCGGTTCGGCGCATGGATTTGGCGAGTTCAGCAAAAAGAAACGGAGTTGCCTGTTCGTAATTCCACACGTGGGTGCATGAGCCGCTGCAACAGCCGACGCGGTCGCAACACCCTTCAAACGCAAAAAAACGGCCATCGGCAGTGCGAAAACAGGTCTGGGTGCGCAAAGTGCTGAGGTTAAAAAGGGCAGCCTCTTTGACCTCAGGCGGCAAATCTGAGTTGACAAAGGCGGTCACCCACTGAACCGTCTTTTTCTCCAGAGCCGGCAGTTGCGGCACCGTTCGTTCAGCCACATCCCAGGCATCGCGGTATTGTTCGGCATAGTGATTGCCGACCCGGGTTTGTGCCCAGGCCCGGCGGTTGGGGAAATGCCAGGTCAAATAAAAGCTGAAAACTGCACTCGAATTGGCGGGGATCGTCTTTTGCACCGCCAAAGCAGCCATTGGTCTGTTCCCCTCTGCTCCCGGATGATCGTGCAGGCAGCCGTCAGCTGAAAAATCGTCCCACAGCTTGAGCAGATCTTCACCCCAAATGCCGGTCGGCAAACCGGTGAGGTAGGTAACGCCAGATTGCTCGGCGGTGGTCAAGGCAAGGGTTCCCCAAGCCTCATCCGCGGGATCGACGCCCGGCGATGAGAGCAGCAGGCCGCGAGCCGATCGGCCCAGACGAAAAATGTTGCGGTTGTTGTCGCTGCCGGTCGGCACACGGACATGGCGCCAATCGGGTTCTGTTCTGGAGCCGTCTTCGCCGATAAAGTTTTCCATGATTCCGCAAATCGACACGGTCAGGGGTTCAGCCAGTTGATTGTGGACCTCATAGCGAAGCACAGCGATCGGGATGCCGCTGGACTCCGCATCCGCCGGAATCAATGGATTGAATGCCTTGAGTTGCACGCGGATGGGCAGATCGTCGTCCTGCAGGTCGACTTGTGCAAAGGGATAGGCACTGGAAAACCGGCATTTGCGAAAACGCGGGATACCGTGATTGGCTGGATTGCGGCCGTCCATGCCTTCATACTCAGAGAGCGGGATTGGACCCATCAATCCCCGGGTTTGCGATTTTTTGCCGGCAGCGAGTATATTGACGGCGAAAAAGGGGGCCTGGTTGCCGCCCGGTCCGGCCAGAAATCCCTTGGCTGGCCTGTTCATGATCTCCCAGTCGCGCAAACCGCCGTTGCCGGCCAACGAGACGGTGCCGGTGCCGATGCCGCCTATGGGCATCGCGATGCGGTCGAGGTGGTCGGCATCATAAGTTTTCAACACCGGCCATTCTTCGACCGACTTTTGCCCGGCTTGCACAGGTTTTGCAACGATCCAACCAGTCAAAACCAGGATTGCGATGATTGCCCAAATTTCTGCACAGTTCATCATCACCTCAGTTTATTGAACGACGATCTCATCGGCAAACAACCATACCGCAGCGCCCGGATTTGGATGCCAATCTGGGCAGGCGTCGATCGGACGAGCAACCACACGCACATAACGCGCCATTTGCTGGCTAAAGGTCGCACAAAATTCACGGCTGAACGGTGTGAGTTCAGCTGCCGGTTCGGCGACGGCAAAAGTCTGCGCCGGATCAAACCTGCGTCCATCCCGAGAAAGAGCGACTTCAACCGTTTTGGGGAGGAAAACCCGATAGATCGCCTGCTGGAAAAACCGGATAGATACGCGATCAACCGGGTGCAAGGAACCCAGATCGATGACCGCATCAAGGTTTTTACCTTCAAAACCCTGCCAGTAGGGCGAAAAAAGGTCGTCATAAGCGATAAAACCATCGACCAGGGCATCCGCACCGCCGCCGGATCGGTTTGCCGCGAACGGATTGCGCAGTACTGGCGGCCTGCCGAGGGCAAGATGGGCAAACAGGGTCTGTTCGATTTCACGCCCTGTTCTGTGGTTGGCGGTATCAATTCCAATAGCTCGCAGATGCACCTCGCCGTTCACATCGACCGGTTGGGTATAACGCATTGATAAAGTATTGGGTTCACTGCCATCCAGAGTATAGAAAATCGGTGTGTCCGGGAAGAGCGGATTGAGAATCAAGCGAGTGCCGCTGGTTGGAGATGCCGGACCAACCTGGCAGCGCAGATCGAGATCGAACCGGCGCAAGCGATCGATCAGCTCGTCATATTTCTGCAGATTTTGCTCGAGCCACCAAGGCCGATTTTCCTGCTGCCAGAGGGGGATATAGGTTTGCCGCAGGACGGTCACGGTGTCGGCCAAAGCCAGCCATTCGCGACGCAAATCATTCGCCTGGTTTCGCGCTTCATCGATGGCCAAATTCGCATCCATGAGAGCGGTTTGTGCAGCAAGCCGGTCTCGTTGGGCGATAAACCGAATACGCCGGCCAGCAAAACGAGCAAAATCGAGGTCAGCACCATTGAGCAAGGAGCCGTGCGCCAGAGAATCGAGAGTGGCGAGCAAATGGTTGCAGTCATAGCGCAGCGATTCTGCCTGAGCGATGGTATCGCCGAGTTTTGCACTTCGCACCAGATCGCGTGGATCGCGCCAAAAAACATGATCAGCCAACCCAGCGGTCAAAGAGAAACTGCCCAATTCGCTCAGTTTCTGCAGTTTTTGGGTGACCCGCTTCCCGGCAGCGGCGAAAAGCCAATGATCGCAGGCATCTGCAAATCCATTCCAGCGTCTTTCGCGTTCCTCCTCTCCGGCATTGGCAGCAGGTGGATTCCAGGCGCATTCGGCTGCCCAGGCCAGGGGAACCCAATGGTAAGCAAAGAAATTTTCGCCGGAATCATCCCAGGTTGTATTGAGCACTCCCTGGGCGCCATGGCGATAACCATCGCGGATATAGTTATGAATATTGATGCGGGCAATCCCAAAATCAGGCCAAATCCTTCCCCAGCAGCTGACCCCGGGACAGACCCAAAAATCGAATCCGAGCCTGGTAAAGGGTTGTATGGCGTGTTTAAAACTCGGTTTTGCATCATACCCCCAGGAGAGCACGATCAAATCGCGCGGCAGATTGCGGGTAATTTCTGGATTGTTGACGGCAATATCGCCCCACATCATTGCGGTTTTGCCGTAAGGGCGCAAAAGTTCGACAACACGATTGATATGAAAAGCATAGACTGCTCCCAGTCCCAGGCTGTCCACCATCGCTTTGCTTGCCCCGACACCCAACTCCCAGGTTTCATCGCAGTTGATGTTGAACAACGGACTGGCATAGGCTGGAGCGATTTCGCTGTAGACATCGGCAAGAAAGGCATAACTTTCGGGTTTGGCAGGTGACAGGACACCCCGACTTTCGCCTTCGCCCAGGTGGCTGTATTCGGGGACCTGCAAAATCTTGCCAAAATGACCGAAGGATTGAAAATTGCCGATCAACTCGACGTGATAGTGGCGGGCGTGATCGACCAGTTCGGCAATCTCAGCGGCGGTGATGCCGTCCGGCGGCGCAATCAACGGATGTTTATCGAGTTTGAAAACATGCTCGGTGTAAAGTGTAAAAACATTTTGTTTGAGTTCGGCCAGACGCCGGATTTCGCTCTTGAGAAAATCGAGAGTCGGGATAGGGCCGCGACTGATATCATCCTGCCAGCCGCGATACGCCAGACCGGGCCAGTCGATGATCACCAACTCCGGCAATGCCTGGTGGTGGGCGCGCAGCAGTTGCTTAAGTGTCTGCACGGCGTAAAACAGACCGGTCGAAGTCGCGGCTGTGCACTCGATGTTGTCGGAGCGGATCTGCAACCGATAGCCCTGGGAGACGAACAACGGGCGCTCGGCTGCGGGAACCGCAGCCGGAATGATCAAGCAATCAGGCGCCAGGCGGACAAAGGAGATCGCCGGCTGCGCAGACAGGGAATCGATTGAAAGCCGAAAGCCAAACAGGCGTTCGATCTCATCATTTAGCTGTTCGAGGGCGAAGCGACCATCAGGTTCCGTGTCGGGTGCCAGAGCAATCGGCGTTTGCGGCAGCAGAGTAAAGACGCCGGCACCCTTTACCATCTGGCGTGGCTGCGGCAAGAGCAATGGTTCGGGGGATGGTTCTTGGTCCCGGCCGACGCATGTCAGGAGCGTGCAACCGATCGAAAGGCAGGTAATTAAAACCGCTGCCACAACGGCAACGCGTGTAAGAGACAGCATAATTGTTGTCCTCGCTCATTCAACGATGATTTCATCGACCATCAGCCACGCCCGCAGATCGCCGGTGGGATGAATGGGCGGATTGAATCCGATGTTTTCCGCAATGATGCGCACCGCCATGGTTGTGGCCTTGAGATCCTCCGCTGCATACTCACGAATCAAGTTGTAAAATTCATGGCTTTGCTCGTCTGTTTCAATTCGGGCAACAGTTTGAAAGGAATGATCTGCTGCAGCGATTTGCAGAGTCACCGCTTTGGGCAACCACATGTTGTAGCCAATATTCTGCAGAAAACGAATAGAGATCCGGTCAACAGCAAGAGATTCACTAAAGTGCAAGGTGGCGATAAAATCGTGTTCAAGAAAGCCCAGCCAATTCTCGCTTGGGTTGATACAACCCTGCAGACCGTCCACCAGCGCGGCGATGCCCCCGATATTATAGGGTGGGTTGGGTGGATTGACAAGCTCCACCTGAGCGCGAAAAGCGCGATGAACAATCATGTCAGCGGCGGTCAGTCGGACGCGCGATGTTTTTTCAGCAGGCACGAAACGGTATTCAGCAGAAACCATCAGGCTCGGCAGCCAGCCGGCGCGGAAGGCGCGCGCATTGAGGGCAGCGGAATCGGACAGGGCAATAGGCTCCTGGTAGAGAGAAGAAGCGCTGTTGGGCGATGAATGGTCCAGGGTATAGCGGATTTGAGCTTCGGGAGTGGCACAGGAAATCCGCACCTGCGTCTCATCACCTGTGAACGCGATGGTATCGGCTGGCAGGAACTCCGGTGTTGCGACTCGGGGTATTGCTGATCCTGTGGGCATAGGGGCATGAAATTCATACTCGCCGGAGGCCACCAGGAAAGTGGCGCTGCGATCGTCGCGATGCAAAAGCCGCACACCATCTGCTCGATCAGCCGGCTGACTGCCTTCGCGCACCGTCGCGCCCTCTGCTGCCGGGATGACCACCTGGGCTTCGGCATTGACCGGTACAGTGATTTTCTGGTGCCACTCCTGGTCTTTGATGTGCCATTCGGAACGGATGGGACCGTTGATCGAGCGATAAGAGCCCTTGGCCCAGGTCAGAGAACTGCCGGGTTCAGCTTGAATCGTGAATCGCCGAAAACCAGGCGATTGCGGGTCGAGCTGAATTCCGATGATGTGTTGCATCATCCACTCGCCGATTGAGCCAAAAGCATAATGGCTGAAGCTGTTCATGATGTTGGACTGAAAACCACGACCTTCGACATAGCCGTCCCAGCGCTCCCAGATGGTGGTTGCACCCTGGTCGATGGAATAGATCCAGGAGGGAAAACGGCGGCTTTCAATGAGCCGGTAAGCAAGATCGCAATAACCGGTGCGGCAAAGCTGCTGCATGGCCATAATGGTGGCATGGAAACCGGTGGTCAGACGATTGCCGGCTGCTACGATTGCATTGGCCAGATGTTCGGCGCTCAGCGGGCGAAGAGATTCAGGCAGCAAATCGAATTGCAGCGCCATCGCCAGCCCGGCCTGTGTGTTGCCAAAAACTCTCCCCTCAGGGCTTACAAACTCTTGCTGAAAAACTTGGCGAACCGCATCGGCAAGTTTTGCATAGTGTTCTGCCAGTTCGGCCTTGCCCAAAACAGCGGCGATCCCGGCAAGCAGCCGCGTGCAATAAGCCAGATAGGCAGTGGAAAACACCGTGTCCGGCACCTTGGCTTTGGCCAGTGCCGGATCATCGGTCATCAATGTTGAAGTGTTCAGCCAATCGCCATAGTTATTGCCGGAGACCTGGGTCCAGATGAGGTTCGGATTGTGTTGCAGGATATTATCGATATATTTTTGCATTGCGGCAAATTGATCCTCGAGGATTTGGCGATCGCCATAATTGAGATAGACGCGCCACGGGATATGCAGCGCGGCGTCGGCCCATCCCGGCGAGTTCCAGCAGTCGGGGCTTGGAGAGCAATACGGGGCAAAATCGCCGATTTTGCCGTCCGGCTGTTGAGTGTCACGCAGATCCTGCATCCACTTGCTGAAAAAGGCGGCCATGTCGAGAATGGACATGCCGGTTTGCGAAAAAATCAGTGCATCGCCGGTCCAGCCCAGGCGTTCGTCGCGCTGTGGGCAGTCGGTGGGCACACCGGGGATGTTGCCGCGCTGGGTCCAGCAGATGTTGCTCCAGAGCTGATTGAGATCGCGATGCGAGCAAGCGAAATCACCGGCAACCGGGCAATCAGAGGCGGTCACCAGCCCGAGCAGATCATCCAGGCCGGGTGTGCGCGACAACCCGCTGACGCGAACATAACGAAAACCGTGATAGGTAAAAAACGGCTGAAACCAACGCGCGCCTCTGCCGTCGGCGATAAAATAATCGGTTTGTTCCGCGTTGCGCAAATTTTCCGTATAGAGTTCGCCCTGTGGATCGAGAATTTCGCCGTGTTCCAATTTGACAATTGATCCCTCACTCTCATCGATGCGCATGGAGCAAAAACCGACCATATTCTGACCAAAATCGAAAAGCCAGGAGCCGTTTTTGGTCTGGCTGCAGTTTATCGGTTTGAGTTGTTGGAGAATGCGGATCGGCTCGTTGCGCTGCGGCACCCGCTGAATGCCTGGATCGGTAAAAATATGGGCTCGCTCCCAATTCTGCGTTTCAAATCCCGGCAAATCCCAGCCGGGCAAATCTTTGCGCGCATCGACTGTGGCACCGAGATAGATATCAGCCGACTGCACCATGCTGTCGCGACAAACCTGCCAGGCTGCATCGCTGATGACTTGTTCAGCTGTTCCATCGGCATATTCGATCTCCATCTGCAATAAAAATTGGCGTTCTGAGGCGTGGTTATGCTTGCCCCGTTCGGGCAACGGCAGGTGTGAGTATCCCAGAATGCCCAAATACCAGCCATCGCCGAGAATGGCGCCAAGGCAATTATCGCCCTCGAGCAGATCGGCAGTGATATCGTAGGTTTGCACCTGCACGCGTTTCTGATAATCGGTCCATTCAGGTGCCAGCAGCCGATCGCCGACTTTCTTGCCGTTTAGATGCAGTTCATAGACGCCGAGGGCTGTGGCCGTGCAGAGAGCGCGGCTCACCGGTTTTTGAATTTGGAATTCCCGGCGCAAAAGCGGGGAGGGCGGAATTTGCGGGTTGCCGCGTGCGCTGCAATCACGTGGATCGGTAAGATAGGTTTGTCGGCGGATCGGCGGTTTGGGTTCTGCGCCGATCCAGTTGGCAATCCAGTCTTCAGAGTGGAGATTGCCCATCCGCCAGCAGGCCGGTTCGCTCCATTGCGACATGGTTTTTGTTTCATCCCAGATCCTGACCTGCCAATAGGCGAATGCACGCGACGGCAACTTTTTCCCGTCATAGCGGATCTGGTTGGTCGCATTGCCATCGACGCGGCCGCTGTCCCACAGATCGGCATCGCCAGCGAAGAGTTTTTGCAGCGATGATGCGACACGGATTTGATAAGCAGATTGTCGTCGGTTGCGGCCGTCGGCCTGCAATTCCCAACTCAAACGAGGCTGCAAATCATGAACAGCCAGAGGATTCTGCAGATAGGCACAACGCAAATAGTGAGGGCGCATCAAAAACTCCACAAGATAGAGCGAGAAAAGTGCGTAGAGTGAGCAGGCAAGACCGGTGCAACATAGGAATTCCCGCCGCAAAATAAAAGCAAATTTTTCTTGTAGCGGGGGTGTGGACCGACAAAGACAAGGATCTTTTGGCTGTTATTGAGAGGAAAAATTTTTTTCGGCAATTCCGGTCACCTGCTTCGCTTCTGCTTGAATTTTAAAAACAAAAGGTCTATATTAGAAGAATACTGAACGCTATTCAGATTCGACTCGCACGATTATCAGGTACAGGAGAGCAAAGCAGCCTGTATCAAAAGCAACCGCTGAACAGAGGGCTTGCTTTACAGAAAATGTCGAAATCGCAAAATTAAACTCAAGATCTGTATTTTTAGCAAAAGGAAAACCATTATGAACAACCGAAGCAATCGCACGCTCACGGCAATGTTTCAAAACAGCGTGGAGACTTATGCCAACCGCCCTGCCTTGGGAATGATCGATGGCCAAATATTGAGCTATGCAGAATTCGGCAAGCAGGTGGAAGACATGAGCGAATTTTTGCGCAAAGAGGGCATCGATAATGGCGACCGGGTAGCCATACTCAGCGAAAACTGCGTCAATTGGGTCATCGCTTTTTTTGCGGTGACCACGATGGGGGCTGTCGCCGTGCCCATCCTGCCTGAATTTCATGCCAATGAAGTTCAGCATATTCTGCGCCACAGCCAAAGCAAGGCGATCTTTATTTCGGAAAAATTGTACAACAAGTTGGAAGAAATGGATTTGGTTGACCTGAAGTTGATCATCCTGATCGATAATTTTTCGATCGTCCCCAAGCGCACATCGGAAGCAAGATTGACGGAGATGATGCGTGAAGGGAGCAAAGAACTGGCGAAATTGCGCGTTGCGGCCAAGCGGCTCACCGGTTTGCATTCGGCTTCTATTGACGAAAATGATTTGGTGTCCATTATCTACACCTCAGGCACAACAGGCCACTCCAAAGGCGTCATGCTGACGCATAAAAACATCATTTCGGACGCCGAGATGACCCTGCAGATCGTGCCGGTTAACCATGAAGACCGGCTGTTGTCGATTTTACCGCTTTCACATACCTATGAGAATACACTCGGACTGATCATTCCGGTTCGACAAGGGGCGAGCATCTATTATCTTGACAAACCACCGACGGCACGGGTGCTTTTACCGGCAATGCAAAAGATCAAACCTACCATGATGCTTACCGTGCCGCTGGTCATCGAAAAGATCTACAAAATGCGGATTTTGCCGCAATTCACCTCAAAAGCGCTGATGCGCAAACTCTACAAGAACTCGCTGATCCGCAAGCAACTGCACCGCATTGCCGGGAAGAAGCTGATCCACTCTTTTGGCGGCGAGATTCGATTCTTCGGTGTTGGTGGCGCCGCCCTGTCACCGGAAGTCGAGATGTTTTTGCGCGAAGCCAATTTCCCCTATGCCATCGGTTATGGTTTGACCGAGACATCGCCGCTGATCGCCGGAACCGGGCCTGCATTGACCCGGTTTCGCTCCACAGGCCCGGCTATTCCCGGTGTACAGTTGCAAATCCGTGATCAGCACCCGATAACCGGCGAGGGCGAAATCGTGGTCAAAGGCGACAATGTAATGCAAGGCTATTTCAACGATCCTGAACGCACTCGCGAAATTCTGAGCGAAGATGGGTGGTTGAGAACCGGCGACCTCGGTCGTCTGGACAAAGACAACTACTTGTACATAAAAGGCCGATTGAAAAACATGATCCTCGGGCCAAGCGGAGAAAACATTTACCCCGAGGGAATCGAATCGATCATCAATGAAAGCGATTGGGTACTGGAATCCCTGGTTTACGAACAGCACGGGCAGCTGATCGCCCGCGTGCATTTGAATTATGAAAAAATCGATGAAGAGTTCCGTAAACGCAACACCAGCAACACCCAGATTGCCAAGGAAATCGAGACCATTTTGGCGAATCTGCGCAACGAGGTGAACAGCCGGGTTTCGTCGTTTTCCCGCCTGCAGCGGATCATTGAGCAGCCAGAACCGTTCGAAAAGACACCGACACAAAAAATCAAGCGCTATCTCTACACCCAATAGCTTCGCCAAGTGTCAAATCCGGCATGGCGTGTTGGGTTGCCGTCCCGTGCTTGCTCGACAGATGATGAGGAAAGGATGACGCGAAGAGAAAGGCTTTTGGCGACCCTGGCTGGCAAACCAGTCGACCGTCCGCCGGTCTGTTTTTATGAGCTCAACGGTTTGGATGAAGATCCGAAATCGAAAGATCCGTATCATATCTTCACCCATCCATCCTGGCTGCCGTTGATCGAATTGACACAAAACCGCAGCGACCGCATTGTCATGCGGTCACCAACATTTGTGCGTTCAACGCCTGATCCGATCGAAGAGGCGACCACTCTATCGGTTCAGGAAACCGATTCATACCGTCTGAGCAGGCGTCAGATTTGCATCGGCAAGCGGTGCCTTTCTGCATTGACGCGGCAGGATCGCGACTTGAACACCTTGTGGCACATCGAAAGGCTGTTGAAAAACCGATCAGATGCGCTTCTCTGGCTCGAATTGCCGGCCGATGAAGCAGAGTGTGTTGCCCAGACAAGCCCGATTCTGACCACAGAACAGACGCTCGGCGATAGCGGGATCGTCATGCTCGACACTCCCGATCCGCTCTGCTTGGCGGCTGAGCTTTTTGATTTTGCCGACTATGTCGTTTTTGCGGTCGAAGAGACACAGCTGTTTCATCGCCTGCTCGAAAGAGTTGCCGAACCGACCTATCGGCAGGTCGAAGCGGCATGTCTGGCTTTGCCCGGCAGGCTGTGGCGCATCTACGGACCTGAATATGCCGGTGCTCCCTATCTGCCGCCGGCCCTTTTTCACGATTTTGTCTGCCGTTACGACCACAGGATCATCGAGACCATTCAGAGAAGCGGCGGTTATGCCAGAATTCATGCCCACGGCCGGCTGCAGGGCATACTCCCCCACCTCGAAGAGCTGCAGATCGATGCGTTGGACCCCATCGAACCGCCGCCGCAAGGCGATATCGAGTTGTCGACTGTGCGCCGTCGTTATGGCGACCGCTGGGTGTTGTTCGGCAACATCGAAATCAGCGATCTGGAAAATCAGGACCAAATCGAATTTCACCGAACCGTGCAGCGCAGCCTGCAAGAAGGTCTTTGTTGTCCGGGCAAAGGTTTCGTTCTGATGCCGTCAGCCTGCCCTTATGGCCGAGAGCTGTCGGCCAACACCCTGGCCAACTATAACCTGTTGATCGAGTGCGCAGAAAATTTTTGACCTTTTCGGACAACCAACGAAAAGAAATCGAATGAGATTAAAACGGAGGCGTTATGAAAGGCATTCTTATTGGCCTCATTCTCAGCTTTCTGCTGTATGCATGGCCAAAAACCGCTTCGTCTCAGGAACCATCATTCGATGGTTTGTATCTCCATCTGGGTAACCTCTGTCGGCTTTCGCATGCGCAGACGCGTTCGATCAGTCCGGAGAACTTTACCGGTGAAAAGGGCAAGGCTGGAATGGCGACCGAAGGCACCGGCGCCCGCGCCGCCCGCGATCTGGGGCAGGGATGGAAAATATCTCCCTCAGTCCAAATCGCAGCCGGCCAGACTTTTGCCCTTGCAGACATCAAGGGTCCTGGCGCGATTCAACAGATCTGGATGACACCCACAGGCCACTGGCGATTCCTCATCCTGCGCGTCTATTGGGACGACGAAACAACCCCTTCCATTGAGACCCCCCTGGGCGATTTTTTTGCCGCCGGGTGGGGATCGTATGCGCAGATCAATTCACTGGCGGTCTGTGTCAATCCCGGCAGCGCGCTCAATTGCTATTGGGTGATGCCGTTTCGCAAATCGTGCCGAATGACCCTGGAAAATCTCGATGAAGGTTCGATAACCCTCTACTATCAAATCAATTATACCCTGACCGAAGTGACGGCCGACGCGGCTTATCTGCATGCCCAGTTCCGCCGAGTCAATCCCCTGCCCTATAAGGAGGTCTATACCATTGTCGATGGAATTAAGGGTTGGGGACATTATGTCGGCACCTATCTCGCCTGGGGCGTCAACAACAACGGCTGGTGGGGTGAAGGTGAAATCAAATTCTACATGGACGGCGACCGCGACTTTCCCACCATCTGCGGGACCGGTCTGGAAGATTATTTTTGTGGCTCTTATGGCTTTCACAACCCTTACGCGCCCAAATATCAGGAGTATTCCACCCCGTATGCCGGAATGCCGCAGGTCATCTTGCCGGATGGTTTGGAAAACAGCCAACAGCGCTTTGGGCTCTATCGCTGGCACATCCTGGATCCGATCCGCTTTGAAAAGGAACTCAAGGTAACCATCCAGGCGCTGGGCTGGCGTTCCGGCAGTCGCTATCTGCCGCTGCAGGATGATATCGCCTCAGTGGCGTTCTGGTATCAGAAAGAACCGCATGCGACCTTCCCAAGCCTGCCTGGAAAAGATGAACTGGAAGTGAAATAACCCCCGAACAGCACCTTGCATTTAACTGGCGCCTTGCCCAGGTAGTCAATCTATCGATCGACCACCAGGGCAAGGTTTACTTTGTAAATCTTTATCGCCCTCTTGACATATTTTGCTTGTTCCTTTTATATTTTTTCTTTATTATTAGAATGTGCCGATCATCGACCAATTGTCCAATTAATACAAAATCAGCAAGCATTCCAGCTTTGGGTGCTGACTACAACAACTCCCACACTTCAGTCCAACATTTGAATCCGTCGTCAATCGGGATTATCCAATGAAAACAAGCAATCGCCATTTTTTATCATTGTTGTTCCTTCTTTTATCGGCCTTTGCAGCACCCGGATCCGGCGGCCCGATGCGCGGTGTCTTTCAGGGCACTGTGGTCGATGAAAATTCCGATCCCCTTCCCTTTACGAACATTTTAATCCGAGAGCTGAACACGGGATGCGTGACGGATAACAGCGGCCGCTTTGCTTTGCGGTTGCCACCCGGCAGGTACAACGTGCGGATCAGCTACATCGGTTATAAATCCACTGTCGACAGTTTGAATATTCTTCCGGATCGGACGATAGAGCGCAAGTATGTGCTGACGAGTACGGCCTTGCAAATCGGTGGTATCCAGGTAATCGCGGACGAAGAGCTTTTGCCCATCTCACCGGAAACCCAATCTCGCATTCATTCCGGCGAAATTGAGCACATGCAGGCATCGAGTCTAAACGATGTCATGGAATTGACACCGGGAGTGGAGACCAGCAATCCGACTCTCAACACGCCGGAACAACTCTCGATTCGCGGCGGAGATGGTGTCGGCGCGCAATTGGTGCTGAATGGTGTGCCGATTACCAACAATGCCAACATGCAGATTGGTATCGGTTACTCAACTGCCAATGGCGGCTTGGATTTGCGTTCGATTCCGGCTGAAAATGTTCAAGAGGTAAGAATTATCCGTGGAATTCCCTCAGCCCAGTATGGCGATCTTACAGATGGCGTGATGGTGGTTACCACCAAGGAATCCGCAGAAGCCTTGCGGATAAAATTCAAATACAATCCTCATCTCTATGAAACCAACATCAGTGCCGGAAAAGCTATTGGACCATGGATAGTGAACGGCAATCTGAATGTGGCGATGTCCGAGCACGATGTGCGCGTGGAGGGCGACGGCTACACCCGTATCGCCGGAGAGGTCGGTCTGTCGCGCAGCAATGAGCGGTTTGACCTTAAAAACCGCGTCACCGTTACCCGCACATTGGATGAAAGCAAGGAAAAACCGGGATACGCGCTGCGCGAAGCCTGGTATAACCGGGATATCAACGTCAAGTGGACCACCAACTATCGCCGCCATTTCTCGCCACAGCGGCGATTATCAGCCACTGCCTCGGCCAACTGGACACGGCAAAATTCTTTTAAACAACAGCTGGTGTCGCGAGACAATCTGGTCATGTCCGACCGCACCACAGAAGGCACACAGGAAGGCCGCATCGTTTTTGGCAGTTACCTGGGGGAAAAATGGATCAAAGGAAACATCTGGAACTTGTATAACGACCTGCAATATCAACATCGAATCGAGAGCGGTCGATTCATCCACACGTGGAGTGGCGGATTGACGGCGCGAATGGATCTCAACAACGGGGAAGGCATCGTCGTTGATCCGCTCTACCCGCCTTCTCTATCAGTCACATCGCCCCGTCTGCGCCGATATGACGAATTACCGGTCTACCCGATCGTCAATCTCTATCTTGAAGACAAAATCACTGGTCGTTTATGGAAGCCCTTTACCCTGCAGATCGGTGCGCGTTACGAAGCCTATCGCCCACACGGAATGAATATCGCTGGATTGTGGTCGTCCAAGCCCTTTATAGAATCGCACAATGGCAGTTTCTTGAATCCGCGGATCAATTTTTCGATGAGCCTGTTGCCGACCACCCAGATCCGGGTCGGATTCGGTCAGACATCCAAATCGCCGCCGATGGGCATGATCTTTGCCGAGGACAATTATTATGATATCGTAGACACGGTGTCGGTGGTTGACCCCTTGCAGCCGGAAAAAAATTTCTCTTTGATCACCACAACCATTCTTCCACAGGCGAATCCGACTCTGCAGGGCTACAAACAAAAAAAATACGAAATCAGCCTCGACCAACAGATCGGCAACTTTGGGCTCTCTTTGACCGCTTTTGGCAACGAATCGAGTGATATGTTCGATTCGAAAGGGATTCCTTTTTTGCTCTTTAAAAGAGAATTCCCCAATTATCCGGATCTCTCAACTGCGGTGATCAAAGACACGCTCATGGAGAGCAACACCCGCTACCTGAACAACCGCTGGCACCACATTCGCGGCGTGGAATTTTCACTGACCACTCGCCGCTTGCCGGTGATCGACACTGTGATCAAACTGGATGCCGCCTATCATGATCAGGAAAGCGGAACGCAGGATGATCTCTATTTCGGCAGTCGTCGTTACAGCCCGGAACTCGGATTGGATGTCCGCCCTTTGTATCACAGCAACGGCAAAAAATATAAAGATCTGTTGATCAATTATCGATTCGATATCCAGGCCAAACCGCTGGGGATCTGGTTGACGTTGCACGTGCAGCAAAAGGTCATTGAGATCAACGGTCCCCTTGGCCAGGCCGATTCTTTGGCGGTGGGCTATTTCGATGGTGCCGGCAACACGATCCTCATTCCGCCGGATTCGAAAACCGATCCGATCTATATCCGTCTGTGGGACCCGATTCAGGACTATGAATGGATCGATGAAGACCGGCCTAACAAGTGGCTGGTCAACCTCAAGGTGAGCAAAGCGCTCTGGCGCGGTGCTGAAGTGTCGTTTTATGTCAACAACCTTTTCAATCACCGGCCGCTCTATCGTCGCAAGAGCATGCCGTCCACTTCGGTCTATTACGAACGCAGAAATTCGCCGATTTTTTATGGCGTCGAATTCAGCACTCTTCTCGATGAGGTGTTTTGATGCGTTGGTTCATCACAGCTGTATTGTGCATCGCAACCATCTGGTTGGGCTGTTCAGATCTTCTGGAGCCGGAGGAAATGCCCGTTGCCGTCGAGCGGCACACGCCGTTAAAGATCTATCTCCAGGATCAAAGCGGTTACATGCAGGCTCTCTACGGGACAGACGGTGTGCGCGGGGCCCAGGTTCTGCTCAAATCCAACCGTTTGCAGCAGGAAAATCGGTTTACAGCTGACACAACCGGATTGGTCGTGGCTTATGGACTGATCTCCGATACCTATCTGATTTCGGCCAGCCGAGAGATGACACCGGATGAAATGGAGCAGATAACCGGGCAGGCAACCGCCCAGATCAGGCTGATCAATGCCACCAAGGGATTGATCGACCTGCGGGCGGATCAGGTCGATGCGGTACAGGTGCCGCTGTTTGCAGTTGCCGGCGGTTCACCGCTGGTGATCAGCGAAATCTACGGTTGCGGCCCGCTGGGATCGGGGCTCTATTTCCACGATAAATATGTGGAGATTTTCAATCAGAGCAACGAAACGGTCTATCTCGACAGTTTGCTGATTGCGGTTGTTTATGCGAGCTCATATACGGGCGAAAATTTTATTGACGATCCCGAATATGTTCACTCGTCGAATGTTTGGATGTTTCCCGGCAAAGGCAGAGATTATCCCCTTGAACCCGGACATTTTGCCGTTTGTGCCGCGGACGGCATCGATCACCGCAACAATGCGCCCAAAAGCGTCGACCTTTCCGGAGTGCGCTTTGAGTTTTACAAACGCGACGCTCCCGATATCGATAATCCGGCCGTACCCAATATGCAGCGGATTCTGCAGGATTCGGGATACGATTGGCTGATCGGCGGCGAACAGGATGCATTGGTTTTGGCCAAAATTTCAGTCGATTCACTCGGTTTTCGCAATGGCCGTCTTTTGATTCCCTATACGCATATCCTCGACGGAGTGGAATACCTGGAAGATCCTTCGCGTCTGGATAAGAAAACCCTGAATCCGCAAATCGATGCAGGATCAACCGGCGGCATCGAGTTCTATACCGGAAAATCGATGGAACGGATTGCGGTGCAGGTCAACAATCGATTCTTGCTCAAAGACGACAACAATTCATCTCTGGATTTTCGTGTCATCGACCATCCAACACCAGAGTTTCACCACAGCGAATGAGCGGAAAACAGCGGAACAAACCAATCGAAAAACAATATAGCCGATCAAAAATGAAAAAAATCGCGATTTTGCTCTGTTTGGCCGCATGGTTGCCGGCGCCAGGCCAGATTCTGCAGGTTCCCATGAATCCGGCGTCGCTGATGACCACTGAGATCGCCGAAATCAATCCCTATCGCTGCGCCGATAATCCGGCATTTCTGCTGCTCGATCCAGGCCAAGAAGCCCTGACTCTGCGGTCGCAGTTTTACCAGAATGAAGGCGCTTTTCGCTCTTTTTTGACGCCGGATCAAGTGCGAATTTTGCAGCAAAGCGCGTCGGGGAAAAAACACCTCAGCAAAACACAAGTATTCAGCGGTGCCTTCGGATTTCAAAAAGAGATTCGCGGAGGCTGGGACTGGATTGCCAGCAAAGACATCACCAGCGGAAATCCGTTTTTGCTCGGCGACAGCACATCCGGCGACACGCATTATGACGGCATTGTCATGAATGCCGCCTATGCACAGCGAATTGGACGGGCATTCCTGCTTGGAACCGAGATCGACTATTTTGTCGACGAGGGGTTGAAAAAAGTCTCCCCCAAACCCCGCTCCCAACACCGCGAAATACAAGCAAGTGTGGGTTTGGGTTGGCTTTTTTCCCGCAGCCTGCAATTCGGCCTACAATCATCGCTTTTCGACCGCAGCGAAGAGATCACCTATAGCGAAGATAAAGAGTCGATGGACCGTGAAACCATCCTCTTTAAATTTCGCGGTTTTGATTATCCACAAGTTCTGCGCAAAAAAACAGAAACCCGCTTGTCAGAACACCGAGGCTACACCAGCGGTGCCTCCATCACCTGGTCAAAGGCTGAAAACGCCGTCATCGTTGCAGAAGGCGGCTGGGGGCAGGAGAAAATGACTGTGAAGGACAATGTCCTTACGCCTCTGCCGGAAGGCTACTGGCAAGCCAAGCGCTGGCATGCATCGTTGGAGGCCGGCTGGGAATTGAACGATCAACATGGCGTGCGCCTGCACACGGCCCTGGCTGAACGCCGGCTGTGGGCCAGACACCCCCTCTACCGCGTGCGGCTGCACAAAAATCGCGAGCAAACCGCAGAATCGATCCTTGCCTGGCGCTATGCCCACTCGGCGCTGTCGCGCTTTTCTTTCGAGGGCGGGTGGATTCGACACAAACCGGAAATCCAGGACTATTACAGCGACATTGCCCTGCAAACCAAAACCGATAGCTGGCTGTTGCAGATCGGCTGGCAGCAAATCTGGACAACAGAACTCTGCACAGCATTTCGCCTGGGTTATGAAAACGGACGCAACAGCGATCCGTTCTATTTCGCAGGCAGCGAATCCGACATCTATACCGACTATCGCATTGCCGATTTGCTCTATCTGATCAGCGATTTTTCACGGCAATGGGGGCAGTTGACGGTTGAGATCACCCCAAAATCCGGCGGAACCATTGCGCTGCAGGCCACAGCAATGGTTACCGAACCGATGGGCACGACAACCTTTGGAGGGCAAGACCGCCTCGATATCGATATCAATTTAATTTACACTCTGCCGATTCAATGACCAACGCCGGAGGGATTGAGCAGGGGCAAGATCAAAAAAAAGGTGTGCGCTTTTTGTGTTCACCAAGCAGTGCAATCTTAAAGAAAGGAGCTCGATATGAGGAAATGGCTACTTTTTGTGCTTTTGGGATTTGTGAGCACCACTATCGCCTTTGCTGCTACATGGACTTCTGTTTCTGAACCGCTTATCCCGGAAACATTGAACGACATCTTTTTCGTAAGCGAAACCAACGGTTATGTGGTAGGCAACACTGGTGCCATCTATTTCACTGCGGACGGCGGTGAGACCTGGAAAAAGCAAGATTCCACTGTCAAGAGCAATCTATTGAAGGTCTTTTTTGTCGGCACCCAAACCGGCTGGGTTGGAACGAATGCGGGCAGCATTTTGCTGACCACTGACGGCGGTCAGAACTGGAACGAAGTGAGCTTTGCTAAAGCCGCACCCCACATCACCTTCAGCTATTTTCGCAGTCTCTACTTTGTCGATAAAAATGTGGGTCATATCATCGCTGGTAAATCCAAATTTCACTATGTGATGAAAACCACCGATGGCGGCCAGACATGGGCGATCAAAGACTCGCTTGCCGACAACTCCACCCAAAACTGGTACGACATCGAATTCTATGGAGAAGGCAAAGTCGGAGCCATTGTCGGCGACAAGATCTATACTCAGCGCTACACCCACGACGGCGGCGAAACGTGGGCGGCCTCGGATACGATCAAGGACGTCAACTTTCGCGATCTCAAGGCTGTACGCTGGCTGAGTGAAACCGACGTCATCGCCGCTGGCGAGGGCAACGATTTCTGGTCGACCCCGACGCCTTTTTACAAATCCACAGACGGCGGCCGCACCTGGGCACGAGTCGATCAACATCCAGCTGACAATATGGACCGGGCCAAGGACGCCTACTTTTTCGACAGCATGCGCGGCATTGTCGTCGGCAGCAACGGTTTCAGCAAATGCTTCACCAGCAAAACCAGCGACGGCGGCGAATCCTGGACTGCAGAGATCCTGCCATTTGACTTCGGGTTACAGGCCATCAGCGGCGTTGGTGCACATATGTGGGCGTTGGGCACTGCCAACCATTTCTTGCGCACAAGTGACGGCGGCGGCTCGTGGGAACTGATACCGCTCAAGGTACCGTCCACCATCCAAGCATTGCAATTCGCCGGAGACCGCGGCTTTGCCGTCGGACGTTACAGCGACGTATTGACCAGCACCGATGGAACCGGCAAAAAATGGAATTTCACGTCTCATGCCGGTATCTGGGACATGGGCGCAGCGGATTTCGTCAGTGAAAAAGTGGGGTATCTGGTCAAAGAAAACCGCCACATCCTCAAAACAAAGGATGGCGGTGAGACCTGGCAAACCGTCTTCGAACCAGTACCGTTCAACTCGCGCAACAAAGTCGGCGGTATCGATTTTGTCGATGCAGAGACA
This sequence comes from bacterium, assembly GCA_029565675.1. Classification (GTDB taxonomy): domain Bacteria; phylum Zhuqueibacterota; class Zhuqueibacteria; order Residuimicrobiales; family Oceaniaggregativiventaceae; genus Sulfursilanivivens. The sequence goes on along the minus strand of JAKQNP010000051.1, from coordinate 85,971 downwards.
GGATATGCCTGGGTATCGCTGAACGATTATGCCGAATACCACATCTACAAAACCACTGACGGCGGCGAAAACTGGACTCAGGTGGACTCGACCAAGGGACCGGGATATCTTTCCGGAGGTATCGGTTTCTTCGACGCCGATCACGGTTTCGCAGCCGGTCCGGATCGCTGGATCCGCAGCACCACCGATGGTGGTTCGACCTGGACAACCGACACCCTGAAACATAACTTTCCCAGCCATATATCGCTCAAAGCCGATGCCAATGCGGTCTGCGTTGTCGATGAAGACAAAGCGATCATCGTCGGCGCAAAATTTATTTGTACGACCGGCGATAAGGGCAACTCGTGGTCCTATGTTAAACACGGTGTTGCAGACATCGACTCGAGCTTCACTTGCGTCGCCTTTGCCGGTCCCGATCTGGGCTATATCGGCACTTCGAAAGGCGTTGTTCTCAAAACAAGCGCTCATGGTACGCAGATGACAAGTGAAACGATTGATGGCGCACCCTCCCTGACTTCCGCTGCCATCAATCCCGCAAAACAGATCCTTTTTGGCACAATGGACGGCCAAATCCTCCTGAATGACACCGGCACAGGAGTGGCCGATAAACCGGCCGTACAACCGGTGCGGTTCAGTCTCGAACAAAATTACCCCAACCCCTTCAATGCATCGACCCTGATCAAATTCGAGATTGCCAGCGACTGTCCCGTCAAATTGCAGATTTTTGACACCCTGGGCCGTCAGACCGCAACTCTGTTGGATCAATCGATGAATGCGGGGAAGCACAGCATAACCTATGATGCAAACGATTTGCCCAGCGGCATCTATTTCTATCGGTTGCAGGCAGGACAACAAGTACAACTGCGCAAAATGACTTTGGTAAAATAAACAAAATCTAAATCGAAACGCTGGATGTCGCTGCCAAAGGGCATCCGGCGTTTTCATTATCCAGGAGATTCAAAATTCCATGAAAAAACGCACCGCGTTTTCCGGGCTGCTCTTGCTGGCTCTTGGCGCAGCAGTCGCGGCACCGACTGTCAAACCGCCGACAAAAAAACACACATCCGCTTTCGCCATAATTGTTGACAGCGAGACCTACAACCGCATCGGCAAGGCGGTGGATCGCTATCGAGATGCCGTGGAAACAGACGGCCTTTCTGCTTACATCGTCATCGGCGAATGGAAACGACCGGAGGAAGTCCGCCAGAGCATTCTCGACCTGGCAGACAAACAGCCTCCCCTTGAAGGTGTGGTGCTGATAGGTGATATCCCCATCCCCATGATCCGCGACGCCCAACATCTGACCTCGGCTTTCAAGATGGATCAGGACAATCCCAAGCGTTTTCCGATGATTGAATCTTCAGTGCCATCGGACCGCTATTACGACGACTGGGATTTGCAGTTTACCTTTATCAAACAGGATTCAGCCTATCCCCTGCTTTTCTACTATTCGCTCGATGCCGCCGGCCCGCAGCGCATCGGCAAAGAGATCTATTCGGCGCGCATTCAACCGCCTGTCGATGATGAACGCAAATACCAGATGATAGCAGACTTTTTGCTGCGCGCGGTTGCCGAAAAAAAACAGCAAAATCCGCTCAATCATGCATTGACCTTTGCCGGGCACGGCTACAACTCGGAATCGCTTTCTGCCTGGGAGGGCGAACTGCTCACACTGCGAGAACAATTTCCCCGCTTGTACCGATTGGGGGCAAAGATAAAAAATCTCTACCACACCATGGACAACGAGTTGAAAGAGATCGTCCTGCTCGAACTTTCTGATCCGGAGCTGGACCTGGCGATTTTTCACGCACATGGTGCTGAAGATCGGCAATACCTTTTAGGTGAAGCTCCTGCTGTCTCCATAGATCAACGAGTCGAATCCATCCAAGCCTTTTTGCGCAGCAAATTGCGCACGGCTGAACGCCGCAAACAATCGATCGCTGAGGCGAAACTCTATTACATGCAGCAGTACGATATCCCGCTTTCCTGGTTTGCCGGCTCTTTTGAAGATTCCGTGCAAGTGGCGGATTCACTGGCCGAGGCGAAACTCGATATCCATATTTCCGATATCGAAAAAATCGCCCCTGGCGCGCGGATGATCGTCTTTGACGAATGCTTCAATGGCGCGTTTATCCGCGATCCCTATATCGCCGGTTCCTATCTGTTCAACGACGGCCGGACGCTGGTCGGGATCGGCAATTCGGTCAATGTGGCGCAGGACGTCTGGGCCAACGAATTGATGGGTTTGATCGCTTACGGTGTCCGAATTGGTCTCTGGCACCGAACCCGATCCTATCTCGAATCTCATCTTTTCGGAGATCCGACTTTTCATTTCACCGCACCCGATGATAACGACTGGAATCGCCGATGGCTGGATCATTTCTCTGACAGCAATTTTTGGCGTTCACAGCTCGATTCCCCTGAACCCGAATTGCGCAATCTGGCGGTCACTATGTGCGACCGCATCGAGGGCGAAGCGTTTACCGACGAACTGTTAAAAATTTATCGATCCGATCCCGCTTTCATCGTCCGCATCCAGGCAATCAGGCGCCTGGCGCATCACCGCAATGCGGCTTTTATGGATCTCTTGCCGACAGCGATCAGCGATCCCTGTGAATTCATCCGCCGCTGCAGCGTGGCCTGGATGGGCGACGTCGGACGCGAGGATTATCTGCCGCTGCTGGTGCGGCAGCTGCTCATGGATCCCTCGGCGCGCGTCTCCTTTCGCGGCAAATTTGCCATGGAAAAGATCGATATTCAAAAGGCCACAGAGCTCTATGCCTCGGAAGTCGATGCCATGCCGGACATCGCTTCCAAAAATCGGCTGAAGGACATACTCGTTCGTTCAGCCGAACGGTCGCAAGAATGGTTGAGCAAAGACCTGTTGAACCGCCTGCAAAACGATTCCCTTGAAGTGCGGAAACGCATCGGCGCAGTGCGCACCTTTCGCAACTATCGCTTTCAAAGTGTGCCGCCGGTTCTGATCCGGATCGCCGGTGCTGCGAATGAACCGGAAGTGCTGCGCGTCGCCTGCCTGGAAGCGCTGGGCTGGTACACGCTCTCGGCTTCGCGTCAACCGCTGATCGATTTTTGCGAAAAACTGTCACAGGATTCTCTGGCACCTGAAACGGTGCGGCTGGAAGCACTGAAAACCCGCAATCGGCTGATCCAGGGCCCGAACGATTCGATCACGCCCTGAAAGCGTCGTTCCCCCCGCGGCGCGCGGGGGCTTTCTTCTCACACCTCTCGTTCCCAGCCTCCGGCTGGGAATGCAGCCCGAATCCTCTGCCGCAAGAATCTGCGGGCAACAGCGGCAGCGAATACGAGGCAAAGCCTCGAAAACGGGGTTCCCAGGCAGAGCCCGGAAAACAGAAAAAATGCCCTCGCAGCGCGGGGGCACCCTCTCAAACCATCTTGTACCTCACATTCATACTCTCGATCTTGCCGGAAAAAATGCCCCCGCAGCGCGGGGGCACCCTCTCAAACCCTCTTGTACCTCACATTCATGCTCTCGATTTTGCCGGCAAAAATGCCCCCCGCAGCGCGGGGGCACCCCCTCAAACCATCTTGTACCTCACATTCATGCTCTCGATCTTGCCGGAAAAAGTGCCCCCCGCAGCGCGGGGGCACCCTCTCAAACCCTCTTGTACCTCACATTCATGCTCTCGATCTTGCCGGAAAAAATGCCCCCGCAGCGCGGGGGCACCCCCTCAAACCCTCTTGTACCTCACATTCATGCTCTCGATCTTGCCGGAAAAAATGCCCCCGCAGCGCGGGGGCACCCTCTCAAACCCTCTTGTACCTCACATTCATGCTCTCGATCTTGCCGGAAAAAATGCCCCCGCAGCGCGGGGGCACCCCCTCAAACCATCTTGTACCTCACATTCATGCTCTCGATCTTGCCAGCAAAAATGCCCCCGCAGCGCGGGGGCACCCCCTCAAACCATCTTGTACCTCACATTCATGCTCTCGATCTTGCCGGCAAAAGTGCCCCCCGCAGCGCGGGGGCACCCTCTCAAACCCTCTTGTACCACACATTCATACTCTCGATCTTGCCGGCGATGTGGGTGTTGTTGATCAAGGTGCCGCCAAAATTGTAGCCGTTTTTGGCAAAGGTGATATTCATCCACGGGGATAGGGCACGGGCAATCGTATAAAGGGTTTTGAAGGAGCGCGCCTGCATCTCTTCTTCCATGCGCTGCAGCAGGTGCAACGCCAGCTTGTGGCCGCGAAAGTCCGGCAAAGTTGCAAAATCGGTCATCTCGGCATTGGCGGATGCCGGATCGGTTTCAGCCGAAGATGCGGCGATGAGCTTGTCGTCCAAAAAAGCGCCGAAATAGATGACATGGGAACGCAGGGTTTCTATGAGATAGTCGGGATCGAAAATCGGAAACGGGTAGCTGGGAAAAACCTGCTGATACAATTCGGCCAGCGCCTCGCAATCATATTCACCCAGCACACGAAAGACAAAATTCACAGTCGGCAAGTCGGGATCGGTTTGCATTTTGGCACGGGCGATCCGAAGGATCTCGGCGATCTGTTGTCGTTCATCCTCGGAAGTCTGGCGTCTCTTTTTTTTGAGATACTTGGACATGAAATAGGTGCCGGTATGGCCACGAAAAAATCGAGGAATGAACGCCTCTTTGATAAATCGGTGCTGATGAAACGCCTGCACCGCCCAGGTCGGCACTTTGGCAAAGATTTTACCATAGCTCTTTTCCTGGGAAAAAGCGTCGACTTTGGTGATGATTTCGGGATAGTCGGTGTGATCCATTTTGATCAGATAGAGGCGATCGTTCTCCTTGCCGTGCTGGACAAGCGAGCGATCGATTTTTTCAATTTTATCCATAGGACTTGTCCTCTTTTTGCACCTTCCCGTCCCGCAAAAGGGAGAGCGGGACAAAAAACAAGGCCGAGGTCACGATTCCATAAAAACTGGCATCGAGGCCAAAGGGCTTGGGAAGTGCTGAAAAAATCAGCACTAGCGTCAAAGAGCCGCCGGCGATCATGGCGATGAGAGCGGCAACAGAGTCGCTCTTTTTCCAGAAAAATGCGCCCAGAGTCGGGATAAAAAGCCCGGCGACCATGAACGAATAGGCGTGCAGGATGAGTTCCAGCACGGTTTGAAACGAACTGGCGATAACAAACGTCAGAACGCCGATCACCAGGGTAGCGATCTGCGACAGCCGCATGATCTGTTTCATCGAGGCATCGGGCAACAGCCGACGGTGAATGATGTCGTTGACGAAATTGCTTGACGAAGCGATGAGACAACTGTCGGCAGTCGACATGATGGCCGAAAAATAAGCAGCAATCACCACGCCGGTGATGACGGGTGGCAGACTGTGCTTAATCAACAGGGGCAAGCCCATCTCGGCTTCCGCGCCGGGAAAAAGAACCCGCGCCATCATGCCCAGAACGACTCCGGTAAAAGCGAGAACCGGATATTCGAACAAGCCGGCGATGAAGCAGGCACGCTTGGCGTCCTTTTCGGTTCGACAGGCATAGGCGCGCTGGTACAGAGTCATGCCGATGAACCAGATCGGAACAATGGTCACCATCCAGTTGATGAACTGAACCGGGCGCAAAGCCGTCAGACGAAAATAATGAGCGGGCAAAGCTTCACGCATCGCTGTCCAGCCGCCGACGTGGAATAGAGCGAAAGGAATCGCCACGAGCAAACCGCATAGCAAAACGATCCACTGAATGGTGTCGGTATAGATCACCGCCTTGATGCCGCCGAGCACGGTATAGCCGATAATCACTGCAGTCATCACCACCAGCGAAAACATCAGCGGATCGACGGTTCCGCCCAGATCCGCGAAAAGGGTGGCTGCAGCCAATTTGGCACCGGCCATGATCTGGCCGCCGGTAAAGCCGAGATAACCGATTCCGGAAATCACGGCCGCGGCCATGGCCACACCGTTTCCATAGCGAGTCCGTAAAAAATCGGGATAGGTCAGCAATCCGAGTTTTCGATCATTGTGTTTGATCTTGGGAATGATCAGAACCGCTGCCATCCAGGCACCCACCAATCCGCTGAACAACAACCAGCTGCCCGACACGCCCATCAGAAAACCCAGTCCGCCCAATCCGATGGAAAATCCTCCACCGACATCGGTGGCAACTATCGACAGGCCGACATGCGTGGCCGATATTTCCCGCCCGCCCACATAATAGTCCTCGCGATTTTCATTCTTGCGATAAAAATAAAAACCCACTCCAATGACGAGAATCATATAGACGGCGAAAATTAGATAATCGACAAAAACCACATGCGCTCCAATCAGTCTGTGTCCGTGTCACCGTTGCCGTTTCTCCGGATCAGGCGGGTATTGCTGTCCGGTACCAGGGTGATCAATTCGCTTTCATCGGACAACAGCTCGGATATACCCAGTGGTGGATCCGACTCGGCGTCGTCCAGTTTGAGCTGCAATGAACAGGATTCGCAGTTGCGATCGCAAAAGATTGGTTCATAAGAGTCGGGTTCCTTGTAGGTGGTGATCACACCTTCATAATTGCGCAAAACCACCTTGTGGGTCGACCAGGAGATCAGATAGTTGGGCATTACCGGGATTTTACCCCCTCCACCCGGCGCATCGATGACGTAGGTTGGCACGGCCAGCCCGCTCGTATGCCCGATCAGATTCTCGATGATTTCGATACCCTTGCCGACCGGCGTACGAAAATGAGACAGCCCTTCAGACAGATCGCACTGGTAGAGATAGTAGGGCCGCACCCGGTTCTTGACCAACTGGTGCACCAGTTTTTTCATGATGCGGGGGCAATCGTTGACACCGGCCAACAGCACGCTCTGATTGCCCAGGGGTAGACCCGCATCAGCCAATTGAGCCAGCGCCAGTCGCGAGGAAGCAGTCAGTTCGCGCGGATGTTTGAAATGGGTGTTGATGTATAAGGGATGATATTTTTGCAGCACCTCGGTCAATTGCGGCGTGATGCGATAGGGCAACACGACCGGCATCCGCGTACCCAGCCGGATGATCTCGACATGGTCGATCGCGCGCAGTTCACCGAGAAGCCAATCCAGCGTTCGATCCGACAGCATCAGTGGATCACCACCCGAGAGCAGCACATCCCGCACCTGCGGTGTCTTGCGAATGTATTCCAAACCCTCATTCAGGATTTTGCGGCTGGGGATCGAATCGATGTCGCCTACTTTGCGCTTGCGTGTGCAGTGCCGGCAATACATCGAACAGATATTGCTGACGTGAAAAAGAACGCGATCCGGATAGCGATGGGTGATCTGCGCTACCGGGCTGTCCTGATCCTCGGCAAGCGGATCGCGCAGGTCATGGGGATCGATCATCAGCTCGTCCACGCCGGGAAAAGACTGTTTGAATACCGGATCGAGGCTGAAATCCGTTTCGTCGATCAATGACAAATAATAAGGCGTGATCGACATGGGGAATTTTTCCACCGTCTCTGCCAATTTTCGCCGTTCCGACGCACCGAATTGAATGCCGAGGAGCATTTCAAACATGTCGATATCGCGCACAGTATGGCGAATGTGCCAACGCCAGTCCATCCACTCCGCCTTGCCGGCTTGTGGATCCAACTTTTGGGCGATTTCCTGTTGTCGAGGATTAAAAATGGGCATAGCAAAACTCCTGTTTGACGACAAGGGCAAAAGGTTGCCACACGATGGGGTCGATAAGATCTAATGGCTGGATGCGATGCCAGGCAACGAAAAATATTGAATAAACGAGCTGAAAAGAAGAAGGATTTGATCAGAGGAAACGAAGCCATAACTTCGGAACCCGGAGCGCAACACAGCCGCTATCCCGAAGCTGGATTCAGAAATAGAAAAAGGGGTAGATGAGGGTGACAGAGATGGAGATGAAATTGTCCGGCAAAAAAATCAGCATAATATCGGATCGGGGCTGTTTGGAATTTGCCCCGGCCGTCTCCCCACTCACAGGGTGGCGACTTTCCTTTCTCGATTGTTCATTCGAATCGCTTCATGGTCTTTATGTCTTTTATTATCAATGATGTAGGTATTTTAAGCCTAAATTGCAAGAAAAAATTCTATTATTTTGGCATTCTGCCGATTCATTCCGAAAGATCGAACCAGCTCTCTACAGGAGTTTGGTAGTCACTTTCGCGATGGTGATGGAATTCGTTGGTTCGCCGGGAATAGACATACTCTTTTTCCCACTTTTCGCCGTGTTTGGTGATTTGATGCAATGCATCGATCAGCCGGTCGATCTCCTCTTCTGTCGTCGTCGGATGAACCGAAAGCCGGACCCAACCGGGCTTATCGGAGAGATCGCCGTGATCGATTTTATCGGTGATTTTCTTCGATCGATTGGGATCCACATGCAAGAGATAGTGGCCATAGGTGCCGGCGCATGAGCAACCGCCACGCACCTGTATGCCGAAGCGATCGTTGAGCAACTTGACCGCCAGGCTGTAATGAACCGAATCGAGAAAAAATGAAAAGATCCCCAGCCGTTCTTCTACAGAATCGGCCAGCAGATGCAGCCCGGAAGTGCGGCGCAGACCGCTGAAAAGCCGGGCGGTCCATTCGGCTTCGCGCTGGTGTATGGCATCGACTCCCATCTGCTCCTTGAGTCGGACGGCCAGGGCGGCGCGGATCGATTGGAGAAAACCGGGGGTGCCGCCGTCTTCGCGCACTTCGATGTCGGCGACATAGCGGTGTTCTCCCCAGGGATTGGTCCATTCCACAGTTCCGCCGCCGGGCTGGTCGGGCACGCGGTTGCGGTAAAGTTGTGAATCAAAAATCAGCACCCCGGAAGAACCGGGTCCGCCAAGAAATTTATGCGGTGAAAAATAGATGGCATCCAATTTTTCCATTGGGTCGGCTGGATGCATATCGATGGAATCATAGGGTGCGCAAGCGGCATAATCGACAAAGCAATAGCCGCCGTATCGGTGCATCAATGACGCCATTTGGTGGACAGGGGTGCGGATGCCGGTGACATTGGAACAGGCGGTAAATGCGCCGAATTTCAATGGCCGATCGCGGTATTTTTTTAACCGGTCCTCCAATCGATCGAGATCGACCAAGCCATTTGGGCCGGGCGGCAACACAACCACTTCGGCAATCGTTTCCAGCCAGGAAGTCTGGTTGCTGTGGTGCTCCATGTGGGTGATCAAGACCAGCGGACGAACAGGATCGGGGATATGGAAATTCGAACAAAACTGTTCGGGTATTTTGAGCCCCAACAACCGCTGAAATTTGTTGACCGCCGCCGTCATCCCGAATCCGGTATGGATCAACACATCATCTTTAGCGGCATTGACATGTTTTTTGATGATGTTCTGCGCATGGTGATAGGCGCGTGTCATGCAGGTGCCGGTTACGCTGAGTTCGGAATGGGTATTACCGACATACGGGCCAATGGTTTCGCTCAAACGCTGCTCGATCGGGCGGTAGAGGCGGCCGGAGGCAGTCCAATCGGCGTAGAGAAGCGTTTTTTCTCCGCAAGGGGTACGGAACTTGAGATCAATACCGACGATCTCTTGACGAATTGAAGTAAAAGGATCCGGGATTTGCATGCCACCTCCTCCAGGTTTGACCCGGATTCGAACCGATTGATCGAACATGGGCAATATAAATTTTCCCGGCTAAAAAGCAAAATGGTTTGTTTTGATCGCTGTATTTCTTATTTTGTCGTTAATCGCATCCGCTGTGTGATGCCGCAATCGATAGATCCTGTGGAGAACAAAATGAACAGTCGCGAACGCATTCGTGCTCTGATCGCTCGTGAGCCCGCCGACCGCTGTGGATTCTGGCTCGGCAATCCCCATCCGGACACGTTTCCTCTCTATTTTCGCCATTTTCACACCGACAACGAAGAGAGCTTGCGCCGGCTGCTCGGCGACGATTATCGCTGGATTCGACCGGAACAATTTCCATCTTTTTATCGCCATCCCAGAGGCGAGATGCCATTTCACGAATTCATGCAGAAAAAAAGCCATGGCCAGGCCGGACCGTTGGCCAATTGCACCTCAGTCGACCAGCTGGACGAATACGAATGGCCGAGCGTCGACTATGTCCATCTGGACGACTATATCGCTGCGCTGCACCATGCCGGCGACTTTTACCGCGCCGGCGGTTTCTGGACCCCGTTTTATCACCACCTGATGGATCTGTTTGGCATGGAAGCCTATTTGGTCAAGATGTACGAGTGTCCGGAAGTGGTGCTTGGAGCGACCGACCGCGTCTGTCAATTCTACTACGATGCCAACCGCATGGTCTTTGAAAGAACAGCAGGCCTTCTCGACGGTTTCTTCTTCGGCAATGATTTCGGCACCCAGCTCGACCTGATCATGAGCCCGGCGCTGTTTGATCGATTTGTCATGCCGTGGTTCCAAAGATTCACGGACCTGGCCCACTCATACGGCTTGCAGGTCATTCTGCATTCCTGCGGCTCGATTTACAAAGTGATCGACCGGCTGATTTCGGCGGGAGTGGATTGTCTGCACCCGCTGCAGGCGCTGGCGGCGAACATGAATGCAGAAAAACTGGCGGAATCGTTCGGCGGCCGCATCACTTTCCTCGGCGGCATCGATACCCAGAATCTGCTGGTCAATGCGACGCCAAAAGAAGTTGCGGCAGATGTCGAGAGAGTGATCGCCTGCCTGGGACCCCATCTCATCGTCAGCCCGAGCCACGAAGCCCTGCTGCCCAATGTGTCGGCAGAAAATGTGTTGAGCATGGCGCGTGCAGCCACCGGCAGCCAAGGTTGATGACTAGCGCGACCATTCCCCCACTGCTTCGATTTGCAGATTCAGCTCAGGGAAAATCAGAGCCAGCTTTGCCGGCGTGCGGATCAATTCTTCCTTTTGAAGGCGCGATTGCGCCTGAAGCCAACGCTCGAGGCGCATCGCCTGAGAGCGGGAGCCAGGCACACGCCAACAAGCAGAGGGATGTATCGGAGGAAAAGCAGCGGTAAAGCGGCAGCGTGCCTGGCCGCGGCAGTGCTGGCGATAGCGCCGCCGCGCATCGCGGCTGTAACCTGTATAGAAACGATTGCCGGCACACTCGAGTATATAGACAAAAAAACCATCCATTGTTTTGTACCGTTGGTTGTTCGCCTGGGCTTTGCAGACCACCAAAGGAACACGGCAAAATGCGGCGCTCATGTGCTTGCAAGCAAGCGAAACCTTGTTTCAAATAAAGGCTTTTGCTACATTTGGTTTTGTAGACCACCAAGCCGGTTTCTGTTCAGGAGAAGAACATGATCCACATCACACCTAAAGCACAAGCAGGTTTCAGAGAACACGCAGCGGCTGCCGTCGAAGCGCCTCGTTTTCGCATCATCATTTCCGGTTATGGTTGAGGAGGCCCCAAGATGGGCCTGGTTCAGGTCAAAGACAAGTTGGAAAATGAAGCCGGTTCTCTGGATATCGAAGGCAGTCAAATCGTCTGGGATGCGGTAATTGATAAAATTGCGGCGCTGTACGGACCGATGACCATCGATTTTATCGATACCCTTTTTGGCCAACGGTTTATCGTCCTGTTCGAAGGCGCCAGCTGCTGAAAACCGTCATATTCTCAGCGCAAGAAAAATAACCGATATCGTCAATAGAAACATTGTAATGCGGAAACCATTGATGCAGTTGCGCTGCTCAAAGAGAACCGACTCGGCAAAAGCATAATAAGAGAGTCCTGATGCCAAAATTGTAAAATGGCTGCCGATCAGACAGATCTTGAAAACCCCGTTATCCACCCCGATCATGAATAAAAACATCGTCAAAGAGACAAGCAGGGTATTGAGTTTGCCCCAAAAATTGGCCATTATGGCTTGTTGACTTTTGCGAATAATGATAAAACCGATGATGATGATCAACAGATCGCGGTAGACCAGAAAAACCGCCAACGAGGCAGGAAATCCGCGATAGAATATCAGGCTGAGCAGGCCGATAAACATACAAACCTTGTCAACCACCGGATCGAGCAGCTTTCCCAGATCAGTGACCAGGCCCATTCGGCGGCTGAGATATCCATCGATAAAATCAGATAGAATGATCAAGACCGCCAGGAGAAGGAGCAGCCGGTTTCCGCTTTCGGTGTTGATTTTGATCAAATAAGCGGCCGGAATGACCATTATCAAACGGCTCAGACTGATTAGATTCGGCAGAGTGCCCAGCTCCCGCACTTTTACGATCATACCATTTCCTGTTTGTTATTCCCTTCTGTTGTTTTCCGCCTGGCGCATAACGCGCAGGAAATTGCCGCTCCAGATTTTTTGCACTTCATCGACTGCGTAGCCGCGGCGAAGCAATTCGCGCGTGATCGCGGGCATCTGCGCGACATCCTGACAATCCTGTAAACCGCCACCTCCGTCGAAATCAGAACCGATACCGACATGGTCGATTCCGGCGACCGCGACAATATGATCGATATGGTCGACCAGATCCGCCACTGTGGCCAGCGATGGTAGATAGCGGCGATCGATCGCCCGCCGTTCTTCTTCGGCTTGCCGGCGCACGGCAGGGCTGAGGTTGGTCTTCGACGAATAGCGCTCTTCCCACTCTTGCAGCGCAGCTTCGCGCTGGGGACTCGGCGACAAGATTTTCACATAACCGCTGAACAGACAAACCTGCACCACTCCGCCATGGTTGGCTAGGGCCTGCAGCATTTCGTCGCTCAAATTGCGCGGGTGGTCGCAGACTGCCCGGGCGCCGGAATGAGAGGCGATGACAGGTGTTGTGCTGATCGGCAAGACATCAAAAAATGTGGCATCCGAAGCATGCGAAAGGTCGACCAGCATGCCCAGGTCGTTCATCCGCTGCACCACCTCTTTCCCCAGAAGCGAAAGCCCCCCGTGTTCCGGACCTTTCGGATCCGTTGACGAATCACAAATATCGTTGTTCAGGGTGTGGCAGAGGGTAATATAGCGCACTCCGCGGTTATAATAACGGTCCAGAAAGCTCAACTCACGACCGATGGCATAGCCGTTTTCAATCCCGAGATAGACCGCCGCCAGGCCTTCGTTCGCCAATCTTTCGGCATCGTCAGCAATCAAAGCCAACGCTGCCAGATCAGGATGTGCAGCCAAGGTTGAATCGATACAATCGAGCAAAGCATCAACGCGTTTTGTGGCTCTGTTATAGCCGGCCGACGTACGAGGTCCTTGGCCAACAAAGGCGGCGAAGAATACGGCGTCCAGACCACCTTCCCGCATGCGCACCCAATCCAACTTGCTGAGGCTGGCAGAATCGGCACGTTCTCCTGCATCGACAGCTCCAATGATCATCAGCAAGGGCGTATCGACATGCGAATCGAGGGTCAACAATCGCTGGTGCACGTCATCGGGAGTGATCCGGGGAGTGCAAGAAAACAGTACAAGGACGATCAGCAAGATCCATCCCACCGACAGCTGCCCGCAAACCAACCTGTTTTGGATGTGCAAAATGAAGCCTCTTTATAGAGAAACCCGCCCGAGTGGTCGTCATCGACCAAACAACTCAAATTTCGCCAAGATATCATTTTTTAGTGGAAAATGAAAGTGTTTTCCGTGCCATTTGCGCAACTCCTCATTGCAAAGCACAATTGCCTTTGTTGCGGTTGCAGCTAAAAGTAGAGATGGCGCTGTGTTTTGCCGGATGAAAAAAAAACAGCCATCAATGGATTAGGAAAGCCGTTGCATAATTTGTGCGTATTCAATATCTTTATGCACAAAATGCACAATTTTTGAATCGAGTCCCCGCGCCGCGATAGGGGCTGTCAACAGCGAAGGATTTGGCCGCAATTTGAAGGTCGCCCTGCAGAGACGCACCGAATTTGGTTTAACAGAAAAATGGAGAGAAAAAGTGAAAACTGAGTTTGCCCTTTTGCTGATCATCCCTCTGATGCTGCAAATCGGTTGTGAAAAGCAGTCCAGGCACGGCGAACCGCCGCTCAACCCCGCCAATATGGACCTGACCGTCGAACCGGGCGTGGATTTTTTCCGCTATGCCAACGGCAATTGGATGGCGCAAAATCCTGTTCCGGACGATTTTAGCCGATACAGTGCGTTTGAGCAGTTGGCCGAACGCAACAACGACGATATCAAAGCACTGCTGGATGAAGCCGCCAGCAAAGCCGACAAAAGAGGCGGCAATTGGCAAAAAATCGGCCTTTTTTACACCATGGGCATGGACACGGTGCAAATCGAAGAACAGGGTTTGGCACCGCTGGCCGCCGAGTTTAGCCGCATCGACAGTTTAAAAACCGTTAACCAGGTTCGCGAACAAATCGCCTGGATGCACGATTGCGGTATTTCGTCGCTCTTTCATTTTTGGGCCGGCCAGGACGAAAAAAACAGCAATCAAGTGATTGCCCAGCTGACGCAGGGTGGGCTGGGCATGCCGGACCGCGACTATTATCTCGAAAACGACGATCGCTCGCAAGAACTGCGGCGGGAGTATCTAGCCCATCTGCAGGCAATGTTTGAATTGCTGGGCGACACACCGGAGCAAGCAGCCGCCTATGCCCAGACCGTGCTTCAAATCGAAACACGGCTTGCCAAAGCGTCGATGAGCCGTCTGGAGATGCGCGACCCGCAAAAAACCTACAACAAAATGCGAATTGAAGAACTGGTTTCCGCATCGCCGAGTTTTGCCTGGCCAGACTACCTCGCCAAGCGCGGGTTTGGTGAACTCGACAGCCTGAACGTCGGCCAGCCCCTGTTCTTTAAAGAGATCAGTGCGATGATCGAATCGATACCGGTGGCAGATTGGCAGACCTATTGCCGCTGGAACCTGGTCAACTCTACCGCCGCCTATCTGAACAAAGCGTTTGTCGATCAGGATTTTCATTTTTATGGCACGGTTTTATCGGGCCGCAAAGCGCAAAGACCGCGCTGGAAGCGAGTTCTGGGCGCCGTTAATGGCGCCATGGGCGAAGCTTTGGGCCAACTCTATGTGGAAAAGTATTTTCCGGCCGCAGCCAAAAGCAGAATGCTCGAATTGGTCGCCAACCTTAAAATCGCCCTCGGCCAACGCATCGCGTTGTTGGACTGGATGAGCGAAGAGACCAAACAGAAAGCGCAGGAAAAGCTCGAACACATGAACGTCAAGATCGGTTATCCAGACAAGTGGATCGATTACAGCACTCTGGAATTAGGCGACGACAGTTTTGTGCAAAATGTTCTGCGCGCCCGCCGATTCAACCTGCGAAGGGAATTGGCTGAAATTGACAAGCCGGTCGATCGCGAAAAATGGGAAATGGTCCCGCAAACGGTCAATGCCTATTACCACCCCGTGCTGAACGAAGTGGTTTTTCCGGCTGCAATTCTGCAATTCCCATTTTTCAACATGGAGGCGGACGATGCGGTCAATTACGGCGCCATCGGCGTGGTTATCGGCCACGAGATGACGCACGGATTCGACGATCAGGGACGGCAATACGACATGAACGGCAATCTGAACGACTGGTGGACCGAGGAAGATGCAAAGCGCTTTAAGGAACGAACCCAGGTGCTGGTCGATCAGTTCAATCGATTTGCCGTATTCGATACCTTGCATATCAATGGCGAATTGACGCTGGGGGAAAATATCGCCGATCTCGGCGGCCTGAACATCGCCTACACCGCCTATCAGAATTCTCGCAAGGGAAAACCAGAGGCACAGGCGATTGACGGCTTTTCACCGGAACAGCGTTTCTTTCTCGCCTATGCACAGGTGTGGCGCCAGAACATCCGCGACAAAGAGCTGATGCGCCGCGTCAAAGAGGATGTACATTCGCCGGGCAACTTTCGAGTCAACGGGCCGCTCACCAATATGCCCGAATTTTTTGCGGCGTTTGCCGTTGAACCCGGCAAGCCGCTCTATCGTGAAACCGGTGAGCGCGCCAAAATTTGGTAAAAGAACAACCCTTAACCACAGAGGATAAGCCATGCTGACAAGTCGATGGCGTCGGTTGATCGGCCCGGGCTTGTTCCTCTTGATCATCACCGCCGCATTGGTCAAACTCGGCCGCGACAATGAATCTTCTCTCCGGATGGCAGAGATGACAGAGAAGCAGCTCGAATTCGTTCCAGACTGGGCCAAAAAAGTGGTCTGGTATCAGATTTTTCCTGAACGGTTTCGCAATGGCGATCGCAGCAACGATCCGACTGTTGCAGATCTGGTCGGTGCTGATCCGGTCGAACCGCCGCGCGCCTGGCGGATTCATCCCTGGGGCAGCGACTGGTATGCGCTGCAGGATTACGAACGGGAGAACGGCGACCGTGAACTTTGGAAGCACATGTTGCGGCGTCGATATGGCGGCGACCTGCAGGGAATCATCGACAAACTCGATTATCTGCAGGATCTCGGTATCGGCGCGCTCTATCTGAATCCGGTTTTCTGGGCGCCGTCGCTGCACAAATACGATGGCGCCTGTTATCATCACATCGATCCCAATTTTGGTCCTGATCCCGAGGGCGATCGCCGATTGATGCAGACCGAGGACCCCGTCGATCCGGCAACCTGGGTCTGGACTCAGGCCGACGAGTTGGCGCTGCAGCTGATCCAAGAGACCCACAGGCGCGGCATGCGCATCATCTTCGACGGCGTGTTCAACCACATGGGGATCAACAGTTTTGCTTTTCGGGATCTGCAAATAAATCAAAAGCAATCACGCTACCGGGATTGGTTCACCGTCACCGCCTGGGACGACCCTGAAGCCGGCACTGTTTTTACCTATCGTGGTTGGTGGGGTGTCAGGTCGCTGCCCGAATTGCGCCAGGACCACAACGGCATTGTCGCTGGTCCGCGAAATTACATTTTCAGCGCTGCCGAACGCTGGATGAATCCGAAAAACCGCGGTGTTGAATTCGGAATCGATGGTTGGCGTCTGGATGTGGCATTTTGCATTCGGCATGAATTCTGGCAAGCCTGGCGGCGGCATGTCAAATCGATCAATCCCGAGGCTTATCTAACCGCCGAGTTGGTATTGCCTGTCGAACAGGTGAAACCCTTCCTGCTGGGCGATGAATTCGACGGCGAGATGAACTACAATTTCGCCATGAGTTGTGCAGAATTCTTTTTCAATCCGCCGCCGCTGCGGATCAGCGCCAGCCAATTTGATGCGGCTTTGGCCGAACTGCGCAACGCCTATCCGCATGGAGTGGCTTATGTTTCGCTCAATTTATTCGATAGCCATGACAGCAATCGCCTGGCCTCGCATATTGTCAACCGCGGCATCGGCAACTACCGCGATTGGGGCGACTATTTCAACCTTTCCAAAGCAGCAGAAAATCCGAATTATCAGATTCGCAAACCCAACGTTCGGGAAAAACAGCTGCAAAAGCTATTCGTGATTCTGCAAATGACCGCGGTGGGCGCGCCGATGGTCTATTACGGCGATGAAGCCGGCATGTGGGGAGGCAACGATCCCGATTGCCGCAAGCCCATGCTCTGGTCAGATATGGACTATGAGCCGGAGACCGCCAATCCGAATGGCTCAAAACGCAAACCGGACACTGTGGAAGTGGACAATGACCTGCTGTCGCATTACCAAAAAATGATCCACATTCGCAACCTTTGTCCAGCGCTTCAGATCGGTGACTGGCGCACCCTGTTGACAGATGACGAACGAGATCTGTTCATCTTTTCGCGCTCGACTGCAGAAGAAACCACAATCGTGGCGATCAACAACAGCGACCTGCCGCACAGCCTGGATCTGCCGGTCGAAACCGACGGCAGATGGACCGATTTGCTGAACGAGAGCTCCCAGGCGGTCGAAAAAAACGGTTTGCTGCATCTGGAACTCAAAGCAAAATGGGGTGCAATCTGGCAAAGGGAAAGAATTTCAGCTGATCGTTCAAAGCCGCAGAGAGACAAATGAACCTCGAAAGACTTTTCGCCAGTCTGGATCATTATCGCGTCGTTCTCAAACCGGACCGTGATCAATCGGAATGGTGGGCCGGCGCGCCATCGGTGGTTGTTGCACAATACGGCACATTTATCTCGCTGCGCGCTTGCGGGAGGGTGATTCACTGCGTGGCCGGCGAGGTTACGAAATTCGTATCCTTAAAAGTGCAGACGGCGTGAATTATACGCCGGTGCAAAGCATCTCGCGGGACGAGGTGGGTATCGACTAGCAGAGCATAAAAGGCTGCCGTTAGATCATGGCAGGAGGCAAGATGAGAAACAGATTCTCGATCCGGTGGGTCTAATCGCATCACCAGCACAACTACACCGGAAGTCTTGCTGCAGTGTTCTCTTTGGAACATCCGATTCAGGCTGATTATCCGTCAACCTCTGCATCGCAATTCGCCGATTGGCTAAACCAACTCGACGGCCGATTTCATCTACCAGAACACGATCGGAGAGAAAATGACCGAATATGTCAAAATTGCAATTTTAAACGACGAAGTGCAGGCCAATCTGCTGAAGGCGATGCTCGAAGAACGGCAGATTCCTTTTCGTCTGCACAGCTATCATGATTTCGCCTATGACGGCATCTTTCAAAACCAGAAGGGTTGGGGTCATGTTGAGGCGCCAAAGAAATACCGGCAATTGATTCTCGACTTGCTGCAGGACATGAACCGGAGAGAAAATGGCTCTCGTTGATCTTGTGCTTTTTTATGCAGTTTTTCTCATATCAATGACCTTTCATGAAGCAGCACATGCCTGGTCGGCCAAGCGCCTGGGTGACGCGACCGCTTATCACGGCGGCCAGGTGTCGCTGAGCCCCTGGCCGCATATCCGTCGACAACCCTTTGGAATGGTCATCTTGCCTCTCATTTCGCTGACCCTAATGGGGTGGCCGTTCGGCTATGCCAGCACACCGTACAATCCTTACTGGGCAGATCGCCAGCCGAGAAAAGCAGCCTGGATGGCATTGGCGGGGCCCGCTGCTAATTTTTGCCTGCTGTTGATCACCGCGCTTTTCATCCGAGTGGGCATCGCGTTGCAGTGGTTTGCGATTCCCTCAGCCATCTCTTTTTTTCAGATCACAAGCGGGCAAGGAACCGGGCTATTGCAGGCCGCCGCCGCGCTGTTGAGTATGTTGTTCAGCATGAATCTGCTGTTGATGACGCTCAACCTCATACCGCTGCCACCGCTGGACGGCAGCAGTGCGGTTTTGCTCCTTTTGCCAGCCGCAATCGGTCGCCGGATCCAATCGATCCTGCACAGGTCCATTTATGGCCGGATCGCCATGCTGCTGATCGCCTGGCATCTTTTAACCCCAATGTTTCACAGGCTCTTGCGTCTGGCGTTGCGGATACTCTATCCGGCAGTGGAATTTTAAAACAAAATTGGCCGCGCAAGCGGCACAAATCTGCGGTTCATAACGTCATTTTTTCATCAGATCGACACAGGAGGGTAAGCGATGGCATACAGAGATATTTTAAAAAACGGAATCAGGACATTCGACGATTTGGAAAAATGGCTGATCGGACAGAAAGCAAGGGTGGATCGCAGGCTGGAACAAGTCATCGCCAAATATCCGATGCGGGTGAATACCTATTATCTAAGCCTCATCGAAAAGGTCAACGACGGGATCTGGAAACAAGCCATTCCAGATGTGGAAGAACTTGAGCATTATATGGATCTTACCGAAGACCCGTTGGATGAGGAAGGAGACATTCCGCTTGGGGGTCCCAGGACCATCATCCATCGATATCCAGACCGGGTGTTGCTGTTTGTGTCCATCGAGTGCGCCATGTATTGCCGTTTCTGCACCCGAAAGCGAAAGGTCGGTGACGATCTGAAAACGCCGAGCAAAGAGGACATCATGCGCGGGATTGAATACATCGCCTCACACGAGGACATTCGCGATGTATTGATCTCCGGCGGCGACCCGCTGTTGATTGCCAACAAAAGGCTGGATGAAATTCTGGGAGCTTTGCGGGAAATCAAACATCTCGACCTCATCCGTATTGGCACCCGAGTCCCCTGCGTCTGGCCGCAAAAGATCGTCGAAGATCAGGAGTTCCTCGAGGTGCTAAAAAAGCATATTCCTCGGACGTTGAAAGATCCGCAGCTCTTTATCAACACCCATTTTAATCATCCGAATGAGATCACGGAACAGAGCTATCAGGCGGTAAAACTTTTGCGGCAGTTGGGCATTCCGATCGGCAACCAAACGGTTCTGCTCAAGGGCGTCAACGATGACACCGATGTCATGAGAGACCTGGTGCACGGTCTGGGCAGAATGGGCATCAAGCCCTATTACTTGTATTACGCGGATTTTGTCGAGGGCACGGGTCATTTTCGAACCGAGATTAACAAAGGAAAAGAAATCTGTCGAGATCTATGTGGGGCGACAACCGGCTTTCTTCGCCCGGTCTATGTGGTCGACGGTCAGGGCGGCAGAGGCAAAGTGCCTGTTGACCTCGGTTATTCAGAAGGAATCAGCGAAGACAAGCGCGGCGGGATCATCACCTCACCGATCGGTCTCGGTAAAGTGTATGTCAACGATCCCATCGAAAAGGTGGAAGGAAAGCCGCTGCGGCACAATCCGAATCGGAAGTAGGGCAATTTCCTCAGGTACAAAAAGAGTAGACAGGATTTCGAATGACATCACCCCCAAGCGCATCGGCCAGCGGATCGCTATCAGCGGCGGAAAAGCCAAGCCAGGAGCGCCGTCGCCAACCTTCGGCATAATTGAATTTCCCTGATCGCTCTCCAAGGTCAGTCGCAAAAGCTTTCATGACTTGCTGATAGGCGTCCATGCCCTGGCTGATGTCCAGCCATTCTTTTTGGCTTTTGTGGCATGAGAGCATGTCCCACTTTTGCTGCATAACTGGCGATATGTTGACAAAAAATTCTGGCTCGATCCTGCGGCGAAATGGGTCCAAAAGTCCATGCGGCATGGCATGGTAGATGGTAAGGTCATCCTGAAAGGGCGGTGTTGGCGGTTCGCATTGCGCGTTGAGCATACCGCGACAAAATGCGGCGGTGACAGCGATACGGCAGGTGTTGATGTGGTCTTCCATATAGTCGTCGGGTGATTGCGTCAGAACGATACGGGGTTTGATTTGGCGTATGACACCCACCACCCGGCGGATAATATCCCAATCATAAAGAATCTCGAGGTCATTGCAGATGGGCGGCTGCCAGTGAGCGCCGACAAGAGCGCAGGCGGCGCGGCATTCTGCCTGGCGTTTGGCAACGATCGTCGCCGCATCATCGACAGCGCTGCCGCAGCTGCCATTGGCGATCGTCAGGTAATGGATCTCCCAGCCTTTTTGCTTCAGCATCAGCAGGGTGCCGGCCATCATAAATTCGATATCATCGGGATGCGCGACGAGCGCAAGCACGCCATTTTCCTTCTGCATCAGTGCATCTCCACCTGACAAGTTCCGATCGCTGGACGGAAGAAATTGAACTGCACATTGGGATGATCAGCGAGCAGACTCATCGGCACCGCAGAATCCGGCAGATGCTTGGCGATCATGAGAGCGCTGAGGCGCATTCCAAAGGCGTTGTCGTGACAACCGGCGTGCCAGATGGAGACTTTTTCCGCTTTCCAGGTTTCCCACGGACCGACGGTTGCCGCTTGATTCGGCACCAGAGCGACATTGCCGCCGCCAGAAGTGCGGGCATTTTGCATAATGGTCATCGGATGGAGGTCGACAATGCGCGTTGAGAGTCGGCGGAACTCTTCAGGCGCCGGCGGATGATCCACATATTTCCCCTGTCTTTTGACCGGATCATTGAAAGCCCAATGTTTGGTCTCGCCCTGGCCTCCCTGCATGATTTTGCAGGTAAACCGCTCAAAGGTCTTGCTGTAGACTTGCAGGTCGCCAAAAGGGAAATGCAGATTCTTCTCCGGCATGCGGAGGTCGGATCGAATGCGATCAAAGCAAAGTTCACGGTCGCAGCGCGCAAACGAGAGCGGATGATCGATACCGACTGCCTGCCCATCGATCACCCATTCATCCATTCCCCAGAAATGCGCATCGAGTTTTGCCAGATTGAGATCAAAAGAATTGACGAGACGCGCGACCAGCGGGAGCTGTTCGGTTGGACCGATAGGGCCGCAAATACCACAGGGATGCGCCGGCGTGGATTGCTTCCATGCTTCGATGTACTCGAGTGCTTCAGCCAGATAAAATTCCTCTATGGTGTCGTACATCAGGACCTTGAAGCCAGGTCGACTGAGTTGTTCGATGTCTTTTGCGCTCAATCTGGCTGCATCAGCCACCAGCGCATCATCAATGGTTGTATAGTCCCACCAACCGGGGGCGACGAGACTCTGTCTTCTCATGTTTTTTTGCCTTCTCTAAAAGCCGTCAAAGGAGTTAATGCCATCTGATTTCGCTGGCTGAACGATTTGGACCTGTCTCGGGCGCTGAACATCCATCGGTTCTGATCTACTAAACCAAGCAGGCTGAGGCGTTGTGAGCAGTCTGGCCGCAAAATAGCCAATCAGGACACGAAAAGCAAATCGAAATTGAGTAACTGTCAATCGACTGTGATGCATCTTTCGAGCAGAAACAACATTAATGTCTTGACTTAAAAGCGGCAAAAACTATATTTAGTTCAATGGTGTCCCTCGTTGAGACACCACCCTATCGGAATAGTGATTGAAAGTGGCAATCAGGAGTGCAGCAATGGCGACCCATCATCGAGCCAGGGCGAACTCGCAAATTTTAATAACCGAACTGCCCCGTTTAAAACAAATTCGCAACCTTTTCTGTTGTGTTCTCTTCGTCATGACCGCTGCGTGCGATAAAGTCAACGGTCCTGAAGAAAAAAGTGATAAGCGCCTGCTCTGGACTTTTAAGGCAGAAGAGGAGAGCTATTATGGTTCTCCGGCGCTTAGCCTGGACGAAAAGATGGTTTACTTCGGCACATCATCCGGAATTTTAGCAAATCCATCCAGCAAAAATGCACTCTATGCGGTTGCGGTTTCAACCGGCAAAGTATCGTGGAAATTTCAGCTCGGAAGCCGAGAAGTTCGTTCAACTCCTGCCATCTGCCCGGATGGATCGATTGTCTTTGTTGCATCGGAGCGCAATCTTTCTGCTGGACAGGGAAGTCGGCACGACATTTTGTATCGGCTTACGGAGAGCGGTCAATTGGCCTGGACCTTTGATATCAATCCAACTCCGCGAGGAATGATCGATGTCGGTCAATCCGCTCCAGCTGTTTCCCTTGATGGCACAATCTATGCCGCCGCGGGTGGACTCTATGCGATCAATCCCGATGGCACTCTCAAGTGGGCGCGGTTCAATCCGGCAGTAGAAGATATCCGCAACACGCCGGTCATCGGAAAAGACAACATCCTTTACTTTGTCTATCACAATATTCCGTTGACTGCCCTGGATCCGACCGACGGCCACACGCTCTGGTCGCGTGAACTCGGAGTAAACGATCATGTTTTTGCTTCTCCGGCAATCGGCACCGATGGTGCCATCGTTATTGCCACCAATCCCGGCGTGGTCTATGCGGTATCGGCAAACGGGGATATACTGTGGTCATTCGACACGAATTCGTTTGGCTACTCGTGCACGATGCGGTCATCGCCGGCCATCGATGAGGACGGAACGATCTATCTCGGGACAAACAGCGGCAACCCCTCTTCCATTTTCATCGCGTTAAATCCCGATGGCTCGCTAAAATGGACTTTCGAGCCGTCTGATCTGCCGAGCAACGTCCCATCAAGCCACTTTGATATTTATTCTTCGCCGGCCATCGGTTCGGATGGTACCCTGTACTTTGGCAATGAATTCGGCAGAGTCTATGCGCTTGATCCCAAAAACGGCTCGATAATGTGGATGGTTGAATCCAAAAGCGGCATTACCTGGAGTTCTCCCGCTTTGAGTTCAATGGGTACTCTGTTTATAAATGATCTAACTGGCCATTTCTATGCCATTGAAACTGCCAGCATGGGCCTCAAAACCCGGGCGCATTGGCCCAAGTTCAGGTACAACAACCAAAACACCGGGATGAATATCCAATAGATGCGACAAAAAAGGATTGCCTTTTGCTTATGAATCAAAGCCATCTTGATGACCTGAGCCTAACTCCCCGTTTAAGAGCGGCATCGATGCACGCTTTGCGATTGATTTTTTTCCTGATATGTTTGCAGTTCTTCTTTTGTGCTCCTGCCCAAGAAAAAATCTTTTACCTCTCTCCTTCTGGTGACGACAGCTGGTCCGGAACCCTGGCATCGGCCAACAAAAAACAAACCGATGGCCCATTTCGCACCCTCCGCAGGGCTCAGGCAGCAAGTGACTCCTCCAATCTGCCGGTTACCCTCTATCTGCGCGGCGGCATCTATCCAGTCCAGCAAACTCTTTTCTTTTCTGAAAAAAAGAAAAAAAACATCGTTTGGGCTGCCTACCAGGGAGAGGAGGTTCGCCTGACCGGGGGCGTTGCGTTGACTAATTTTCAACCGTTGCAAGATGAAAAGATCCTGCATCGGTTGCACGCCAATGTTCGCCATCGCGTTGTGGTCAGCGATCTGAGCGCTCTCGGTATCACCCGGTACAGCGATCCGCCGTTGAGAATGAATCTCTATTACAATGGAAAACGCATGCAGCCGGCCCGCTACCCGAATCAGGATTGGCTGCTGATAGCAGATGTTCCTCAACATGGCCATCAATTATTTCATCCAGGTGATTATAAAGTCATAAAATTCGGCCTGCCGGCCGGCAAACATTACGGCAAATTCAGCTATGAGGACAAACGTCCGGCCAGCTGGCAGCCAAACGACGATATCTGGATGCACGGTTTCTGGGTTTGGGACTGGCGCGATACCTACCAAAAAATAGAGGCTATAGACACGGTGCGGCAATTGATCTATCCGGCCGCACCACACCACTATTATGGTTATGAAAAGGGGCAGCGCTACCATTACCTCAACGTACTGGAAGAATTGGATGCCCCAGGTGAATGGGTATTGGACAAGCAAAACCATCTGCTCTATTTTATACCGCCGGAACAGATTATCCCGAATGAGGCGATTCTCTCGCTACTCGATGAAAACATGGTCGAATTGCACAACTGTTCGAAAATCACGTTTAAAAATTTAATTCTTGAATGCGGCAACAGAGCCGCCATCAGAATACAAAACGGCGATCATCATTTAATCGCCGGCTGCCTGATCAGAAATTTCGGCAGCGATACAGCCGTCGTCATCCACGGCAACGATAACCGCATCATCGGCTGCGATATTCATGATGTGGGCGGAACAGCCATCAAAATATCCGGCGGTGATAAAAAACTGCTGCTGCCGGGCAACAATCTGGCAGAAAACAACCATATCTATAAATATGGGCAGATCGTGCACATGTTCAATACCGGTATCTGGATGGAGGGTGTTGGCAACAACATCCGCCACAATGAAATCCACAACAGCCCCGGATCGGGCATTCAATATTACGGCAATGACCACCTCATCGAATACAACGAACTCTACGATCTGGCCCACGAGAGCGGCGATGTCGGCGGCATCAACACCGGCGCCGATTACACTGACCAGGGCACGGTGATCCGCTACAACGCCATTCATCACTGTCATGGCCGCGGCGAAGGCGGTTTTCGCGCCATCTATCTGGACTTGCCCGGCTCCAACACCACGATCTTTGGCAACATCCTCTATCAGGTGGATATCGGCGTCTTTTTTAACAGCGGTCGCGACAATCGGGTGCAGAACAATATCTTTATCGACTGCCACCCGTCGGTCAACATCTATTTATGGCCCCACAAAAACTATTTTCAGCCTGCTGGCCCATGGAAAATCGTCGAAAAGATGCACGCTCTGGATTATCAAAATCCGCCCTACAGCGTCAAATACCCCAAACTGCCGACCTATTTGGATCAGGATGTGGGAATGCCGTATGGACACGAGGTCAGCAACAACATCAGCTGCAATGGAATCTTTCTCGACCTTTCTGAAGAGATCGACCAGTCCCGTTTGATTGTGCGCAACAATCTGATTTGTGATAGCCTCCTGCTGGTGTTGACAAAAAAATGGACTCCGGATTACGATCCCTATCATATCGGCTATGCCGCCACCTATACAAAAAAAGATACAGCGGCTGTGCAACAATTGGAGAGCAGCGGCAACCGGGTGACCGACCGTGATCCAGGGTTTGTCGATGCAGCCAATAACGACTTTCGCTTAAAAGCCGATTCGCCCGCATGGGAACTGGGCTTTCAAAAAATCCCGATGCAAAAGATCGGCCTTTATACCGATAAATATCGGCACAAAAATTAGAGCCGTCATCAGAACAAAAAAAGCACAAGTGTACAGGAAACTTGTTTTAAATTTACTCAAGGTTTTAGGCGATTCAGGAAATTCCCAAAGGGCAACAAAATGAATAAAATTTTGCTTCTTTGGACCATCTTGCTGACCTCCTGCGAGGGGCTCTTTCCCGCTGCAAAATATTCAATCCTTTTTTCACCACCAAACCAGCCGGACAGGGCACGGGGCTCGGTTTATCGATCAGCTATGACATCGTTGTCCACGGACACGGGGGCCAAATCAACTTTGAAACAGAAGAAGGCGATTACACCGAATTTATTATTCGCCTGCTGAACAAATAGAAAATAAACATTCGGGCTCACAGCTGTCCGCGCTTCAGGTTAATTGGAGGAAAAAGATGGAATATCACCACACTCAAACAGGAACCACGATCATCGTGGTTCTGGCGATTGCCATTATTTTAACCCTGGCGATTGCTTTAAATACAGGAACCATGGATCCACCGGTTTTCGCGACACTGATTCTTCTCGGCGCAGTTTTAATCCTCTTTCATTCGCTCACTGTGCAGATCAACAATGGCCTATTGGAATGCCGCTTTGGCATGGGACTGATCCACAAGAGAATCCCGCTCGATAAAATCCAGCAGGTTAAAAAAATAACCAATCATTGGTGCACAGGGTGGGGCATTCGCTGGATGCCGGGATCGGGTTGGTTGTGGAATGTATCGGGTTTTGATGCCGTTGAACTCGTGCTTAAAAACGGCAAGCGGTTTCGCATCGGCACAGATGAACCCGAAAAGCTGCTGCGCGCCATCGAAAACAGGTTATCGCAGAAACCATAATCGGCAGCACAGCAAACCACCCCTGCAGCGGATTTGCAGGGTTAAACCATGCCGATGCGCTCATGGGGATTGTCACAGCTCTTTCCGCACTCAAAATGAGACCAGAAGATGCATTACCATGATGAATCGCACATTTTCTTGTTTCTCGTTCAGCTTTTCATACTCATGGGCTGCGCAAGGGGGCTCGGCGAGCTTTTTCGCCGATGGAAACAACCGACACTGACCGCCGAAATTCTCGTCGGCGTCGTCCTTGGACCAACCATTCTCGGCCAATTTTGGCCTGGCCTGCACGGGGCTCTGTTCCCGGCCGATCCCATCCAAAACAACATGCTGGAAACGGTCTCCCAGTTGGGGGTGTTGTTTTTGTTGTTGGATACGGGAATCGAAATCGACTTTTCAATTGCCTGGCGCCAACGCGGCAGCGCCCTGAGGATTGCGTTCGGCCATATTGTCTTTCCAGTGGCTATCGCGCTGGCCGTCGTTGCCATCCTGCCTGTAAAATATATGGGCAATCCAGACCAGCGCATTCTCTACTCGATTTTCATGGCGACGGTAATGAACATCAGCGCACTGTCGGTCATCGCAAAAATGCTGCAAGACCTGAGATTGCTCAAAACCGATCTCGGTTTTTTAATTATTTCAGCTCTGACCGTCAACGAGGTCTTTGGTTGGGTTATTCATACCATCGTTTTGGGAATCGCCAGCCAGGAAACCTTTCTGATGCAAAAGGCTGTTTGGGTTTTTGTCATTACAGTCTGTTTGGCAGTGTTGATTCTCACCGTCGGCCGGCGCATTTCGACGAACTTGTTCGAAGCGGTTCATTGGAGCCGCTTGCCTGAACCAAGCTCCAGCTTTACCATCACTGTCTTGCTGGCCTTGCTGCTCGGGGCGATAGCCCAGAAATTGGGCATCCACTCCCTCTATGGCTACTTCCTTGCGGGTGTATTGGTCGGTGAAGCCAAAAGCTTGTCGGAACAAACACGGGGTATGATTTCGCAAATGGTGCATTCCCTGTTTGCACCGCTGTTTTTCGCCACCATCGGATTGAAAATCGACTTTTTCGCGAACTTTGATCTACGGCTGATCGTGTTGATCTGCAGCGCCACCATCGCGGTGCGCTACATCGGCACATGGCTGGGGGTGACGCGAAGCCGGGTGCCGCGGGTGAATCGAGATCTGATCGCCATTGCCCATATTTCCGGCGGCATGATGGAAATCGTGGTTGCCATGTTGGCGTTGGAAGCCGGGCTGATTACGCCGCCGGTCATGGTCGCGATTCTTTTTTCGGCCATGCTGACCTCGAGTCTCGTCGGGCCGCTGATGGCCAATTCTTTATCGCGCCGGGCGGCTGTATCTCCGGCACATTTCTTAGCCCAGGACGCCGTCATCGCCACATTGAAAGCCAAAAGCCGGGCCGATGCGATTGCCCAACTGGTCGCTGTTCTGGACCGACAACCGCAGGCTGCAGGCTTGGCGTCGATCGTCGATGGCGTGATGGAGCGCGAAGATGAACTCGGCACTGCCATCGGCAAAGGAGTGGCAATCCCGCATTTGCGCCTGGACGGCCTTACTAATCCATTGCTGGCCTTTGGCCGTTCGCCTGCAGGAATAGAATGGGATGCGCCTGACGGAGACCCGGTGCACAGCATTTTTTTGCTGGCCACCCCCACGACGACGGCAGACCTGCATGTGCAAATCCTCGCCTCGATCGCCAGGACCATGGAAAACGATGAAAACCGCCGATTGATCGGCGAGGCTCCGAACTCCGCCGCTCTTTTTCAGATTTTGACCGGGCTGTTGACGTTCGGCAAAAGCAAGAGAACACGACGAAACAAATCCGGCAGGCAGAGAAGGGCCAGTGAGAAATAAAGCATAAAATGACCACAAGGGTCTAAATCCTTGTGGCCTGAATCGCGCTGCAACACCTGACTTCACTTAAAATCCGCAGCTGGACCTGTTGTCTCTGCCAAGAACTGCTCAATACAAGACATCAAAGGAAATTATTTATTTTCTTTCTTTTTACCGGACAATTGGGTATATTGGGCGTTTTTCCGCTGCAAGCCGGTTATCCCACCCAAATCGGCTGAAAAATCCCGGTTCTCGGGCTCAAACAGAGAAATTGAGAAACGAATTATTCTTGTGCGACCTATCAAGGGCACAGGCAAGGACTTGCATTGGCGCAACAACCGATAAATGGCATTTTCGATAATCAGGTGAGCCGCACAAATTTGGCGGGCAATATAAAGGGACCGAAGGATGGATCTCAAAATCAAGGACATTGTCGACTATTTGCAGGTATCGGAGAAAACGGTATATCGCTGGATCAAGGAAAAAAAGATCCCTTGCTACCGAATTCATCATCAGTATCGGTTCAGCCGCGCCGAAATCAATGAATGGATATTGAGCAACAAGATCGAATTGTCGTCAAAGGCACTCGATCTGACTCTTGCCAAACGGCCGACCAACTTTGCTGATCTCCTGCAAAAGGGGGGCGTTCATACGGGTATCGAAGGCCGCACCGTCATCGAGGTCCTGCAAAATGCCATCAAAAGCATCCCCAATCCGGAATCGATAGATCCGGAGCAAATCTCCAGTGCGCTGGTGAACCGCGAGCAGATGATGTCGACCGCCATCGGTCACGGCATTGCCATTCCGCATCCGCGGACTCCGTTGATTACCAACATCGAAGACGCCAGCATTTCAGTCTGCTATTTGCAGCAGCCGGTGGATTTTGGCGCCCTGGACAGTCAACCGGTGCATACGCTGTTCATCCTCCTCACCTTCAGTCCGAAGCGACATCTTGAAGTGTTGGCCAAAATCTCCTATTTATGTCAGATGGAGGATTTTCGGGCCTTGTTGGAGGTGCAGGCAACGCAAAAAGAGCTTCTGGCATTTGTGCGAGATCAAGAGATGAAATGGCATAACAAAGCAGCGGAGAACTGATGAATCACCTGATTATTGGAATTTTGCTCTTTTTCGCCGGCGGGATGGGTGAATTGTTTGTCGGGCAAAAGATCAAAGGTCGGCTGTTTCTCTGTGGTGCCGCATTGGCACAGTTGTTCATTTTGCCGACCGCTTTTTCAGTGCTGTTGGATGGTCAGACACAGTCGCTGGTCGTGCCATTTCCATTTCCCATTGGCAGAGCTCTTTTGCTGATGGATGGGCTTGCCGCTTTCTTTCTGCTGATCATTTCCCTCGGCGGATTATTGGCCGCCATCTATTCTATCGGTTACATGAAAATGAATTACAAAAATCCCGTCTCTGCGCTGGGCGCTTACTATTTCTTTTTGGGATTTTTGACTGTCTCTATGCTTCTGGTCGTACTCGTGCAGAATGCTCTGCTGTTCATCATCGTCTGGGAGTTGATGTCGCTGGCCTCGTTTTTCCTGGTCAGTTTTGACAACGATAAAGCAAAAGTGCACCGGGCATCGCTCTACTATTTCATCGCCATGCAATTTGGTGCGGCCCTGTTGATCGCAGCCTTCAGTTGGGCCAGCCTGTTGACCGGCGATATGAACTTTGCATCGTTCGCGCTGCTGAGCGGAATCGACAACAGCAAAACTGTGATTCTCTTTTTGTTGTTTTTCATCGGTTTCGGAGTCAAAGCCGGCTTCATTCCCATGCACACCTGGCTGCCCCTGGCTCATCCGGCCGCTCCCAGTGCGGTATCGGCGCTGATGTCCGGAATTATGATCAAAACAGGGATTTACGGTATCCTGCGGATAATCCTGATCATCGGCATTCCGGCTCCCTGGTTGGCTTACCTGGTGTTTGGTGTCGGATGGGTATCCGGCATTCTGGGGGTCATGAATGCCATCGCGCAACACGATTTAAAAAGGCTTTTGGCATATCACAGCATTGAAAATATCGGCATCATTGGAATTGGCATCGGCATGGGGATGATCGGCCGGATAAGCGGCAATGCATTTCTCTCACTGGCGGGTTTTACAGGCGCAATTCTGCATGTGTTTAACCATTTTACTTTCAAAAGCTTGCTGTTTTATGCGGCTGGGGCGATCTACAGCCAGACCCATACGCGCAATATAGAAAAGCTGGGCGGTTTGCAGCATGCCATGCCGGTCACCGCCGCTCTTTTTCTTCTTGCCTCTCTGGCGATCTGCGGTCTGCCGCCGCTGAACGGTTTCATCAGCGAGTTCGCTGTTTACATCGGTGCCGCCAAAGGTCTGGCAGCTGCGCAAATGGCAACCAATCTGGCGTCCCTGGTCTGTCTTACGGGCCTGGCCTTTATCGGCATTATGGCGACCATCTGCTTTACCAAAGTCTTTGGCATCATCTTTCAAGGCAACAGTCGTACCTCAGCAGAACATCATCCGAAAGAAGTTTCCGGCTGGTTTTTGACTCCCATGTTTGTCCTGGGCGGTTTGATCCTGGTGATCGGATTGGGTATTCCCCTGGTGCTGCCGCTTGTCGAATCGGTCGTCCGACCCTTTGCTGCCGATCCCGAATCCTTCGTGGTTCTGCAGAAAATTTATTGGCAAGCCACCCATGGACTTTGGATTCTGACCGGCTTGATTCTGTTTTTCATCCTTCTGAGGTTTCTTTTGCTCCGGAACAGGTCGGTCAGCGTTTTCAAAACCTGGGATTGTGGCTATCAAGCCAGCGATCCGCGGCTGCAATATACTGCCAGCTCGTTTGCATCAAACTTTATGGCGTTGGTTAAATTGGCCGTTCCGCAAAATCAAAAACTTGAATCTCCGCAAGGCTACTTTCCGACGATGGCTGGATATGAAAGCCACAGCGACGATATCGTCGAACGTTGGTTTGTTCGGCCGCTGATCGATTTTCTGCAGCGTTTTTTCAATCTATTTTCCTGGATTCAGAGCGGCCGCACCCAACAATACATTCTCTACGGCTTGATTTTTCTGATCATCCTGATCATTTGGATCATTGGAGTCCGCTGATGACGCTGATTTTTGCTGTTTTTACCTTTCTCATCGCGCCTTTTTTGCTGCCCGGTCTGATCAACAAGAGCAAAGCTCTGTGGGCCGGCCGCCATGGCGCACCCATATGGCAACCGGGATACGATTTTCTCAAATTGCTGCGCAAGGGTCAGGTGATCAGCAAGACAACCTCCTTTGCCTTTCGCCTGGCGCCTTCGGTGAACCTGGCCGCTGTCATTCTGGCGGCGTTGATCATCCCCATGCCGCAGCAGACCGCGTTGCTGAATTTTCCGGGCGATTTTGTCCTGTTTGCCTATGCTTTGGGATTGGCTCGGTTTCTGCTGGTAGCTGCAGCGATGGACACCGGCAGCAGTTTCGAAGGCATGGGTGCTGCCCGGGAAATGACCTTTGCCAGCATCGTCGAGCCGGCCTTTTTCATGCTGATCGGCACCCTAGCGCTGATGACCCGGCAAAGTTCTTTATCGGCGATTGTTGCCAACCTGGATGACGGCGCAGGCTTTGCAATGCTGGTCAAGTCCCTTGGCACCATCGTCTTGTTCATCATGTTGCTGGTGGAAGGATCTCGCGGCCCTGTCGACGATCCCAACACCCATCTCGAACTGACGATGATCCACGAAGTCATGATTCTCGACTATTCCGGACCAGATTTGGCCTTTATGCAGTATGCCGCATCCTTAAAAATGGTCGTGATCACCACCCTGCTGGCCAATCTGCTGATTCCTGCGGGCATCGGTCCAGCAGGTGCAGCTCTGCTGTTTTTGGCGCTGTTTATGCTGGTCGCAGTTGGCATCGCAGGGACCGAATCCCTGATCGCCCGTCTGCGCATGTCGCATGTGCCGCAATTCATTTTTTTGATGTCGGCACTGGCGTTGACCGCATTTGCAGTTGTTATGTTCTTTCGCAATGGAGTATTGCGATGACTGACATCCTCATCATTCTCTTCGGTACCTTGATGCTCTATGTTTTTGCCGCAAGCCGCATCGAAGCTTTTATCAAAACCCTGTCTTTACAGGGATTGATCCTGTTTTTTCTGGTGGTTACAGATATCCGCGACATGAATTGGATTAACAGCGCTTTTTTGGTGCTGGAAACCCTGGTCGTCAAAGCGATTGCCATTCCCTGGTTCTTGCTGCGCACCATTCGGCGCAACGAAATCGGTCGTGAGGTGGAGCCTTATATCTCCCAGTTTTATTCGCTGATGATCGCCAGCGCCATCTTCATCTTTGCCTTCGTTGCCGCCTTCTGGGCTGCCCGGGTTGAAGGAGATATCAAACCGCTCTACTTCGGTGTGTCCATATCGATGATCATCGCCAGCCTGTTCCTCATTGTCACTCGCAAGCGGATCATCACCCATATTTTATGCTTTATGATGCTCGAAAACGGCATCTTCCTTCTCTCCTTGTCCGTTGCCAATGAAATGCCCATGCTGGTCAATCTCGGTGTGCTCTTGGACCTGTTCGTCGCTGTGTTCCTGCTGGTCATTTTCTTCAACAAGATCCAGTCGCTTTACGACGGCAGCCATATCGATGTTTTGACTCAACTGAAGGATTGACCCGGATTCGGTGTTAAGTGAATCATAAAATAATCAATCGCTTATTCTTTATGCGGTTGCGAAAAGGGCTCTTCTTACCCTTTGTGTGTTGCTATCAGATTGATTTTCTTTCATATCCGGTGCTTCGCACCGAACTGGAGAATATTTATGCTTTTATTGATTGTTGCAGCGCCTGTCCTGTTGGCAATCATCACCCTGATCAAACCGCATCGGGTAATCAATGACAGCGCTCTGCTTGTCGGCGCAGGAATCATCGCTCTCTTCAGCATCGGCATCTGGTGCGGCATTTTTTCTCCCGCAGGACCGCGTTGGCTGGACAATTATTTTCGGCTGGATGCCATCGGGCTCCTTTTCCTGCTCATTATGGCTGTCGTTTTTCTGAGCGCGGCGATTTACAGTGTGTACTATCATCGCGAGCAGAAGACAAGCCCGCGCCGTCACTCTTTTTACGCAGCCTCGATGCTGCTCTTTGTAGCGGCGATGATCGGCGTCATTCTCTCCAACCACCTTGCACTGCTTTGGGTTTTCATTGAAGCAACCACCTTGACCAGCGCCGTGCTCATCAATTTTGAACAGAAAAAATCCGCACTGGAAGCCGCGTGGAAATATATTTTTATCTGTTCCGTCGGCATCGCGTTGGCATTCGTTGGCATTATTATCCTCTCGATGGGTGCCAAGTCGATCGGCTCTTTGTTCTTCCACGATCTGTACGCCGGCGCTTCCCAGATCAATCCCTTTTGGTTAAAAATGTCGTTTGCCTTCATTCTGGTGGGATTCGGCACCAAAATCGGAGTTGCCCCCATTCACGCCTGGCTGCCTGATGCCCACTCCGAAGCACCTTCTCCGGTCTCCGCGCTGCTCTCCGGAACACTTTTAAACACTGCCTTTCTTGGGTTGATCCGCGTTCAGGAAATCCTGATCCAAGCCAACCTGAGTTCTTTTTCCAACAGCCTGATCAGGTTTATCGGTTTTCTTTCTCTGTTTATCAGCGCTGTTTTCATGACCAACAGCAAGAATTACAAGCGAATGCTGGCTTACTCATCGATCGAGAACATGGGCATTCTGTTCATTGGCCTTACCATGGGCAAAACCGGCTTGTTTGCAGCCATGCTGCACACCGGGGCTCACTCATTCGCCAAGTCCGCTCTGTTCTTGACATCGGGCAATATTCTTCATTTAACCAGAAGCAAGGAAATCGCTCAAGTTCGAGGACTTCTGCGACGAGAACCGCTGACCGGCTGGCTCTGGATAGTGGCCATTCTGGTCATTGCCGGATTGCCGCCTTTCCCGACCTTTCTGAGCAAATTCCTGCTTATTAAAGCATTCTTTGAAAGCGGCATGGGGTGGTTGGTCGTGCCCTTTTTTCTATTTGTATTGATTGTGATATTCGGGATGATGCGCGCTGCAGTATCGATGGTGTTTGCCGATCCGGACTCACACAGCCACCCGACCTCCCCCAGACTGTCGTTTTTGGCTTATCTGCCACAGATTCTCTTGTTGGTTTTTCTGTTGAGCTTCGGAGCGGCCATTCCAGATAAACTTGTCCAGCTGTTGAGCGAGGCAGCCAAATTTTTGCAATAAAGAAAGAGCAAACCAATGAATTGGTTAAAGATCAAAAATTTGCAGGCGGTGCCGTTGAGCCACATTCCTCGCCTGGCAACGGATGAACTCGTGGAAAACATGCTGGATCAGATCCACACAGGCAAAAGGCTGGTGCAATTTTTTGCCAATCAAAGCGGAAAGGATCTGGCTCTGTATACTGTGCTGGCAGACGATGCGGATTCGTTTCTTGTTCTTGCTGCGGCAGAGGTGCCGAGAAGCAAATCCTTTGCGTCGATGACCCCGTCAGCACCGGCTTGCCACCTGTTCGAGCGCGAAATTTACGAAGATTACGGCATCATGCCTGCAGGACACCCCTGGCTAAAGCCGGTGAGAAAAGGGATTGCCGGCATCGAGGGCGGAGAAGAGTCTTACCATTTTTTCCATATGGCAGGCGAAGAAGTTCATGAGGTGGGTGTCGGGCCTATCCATGCTGGCGTGATCGAACCCGGTCATTTTCGATTTTCCTGCACCGGCGAGACCGTCCATCATCTCGAGATCGAACTCGGATTTCAGCACCGCGGCATCGAAAAGTTGTTTATCAAAAACCGCCGCAAGCCCTTTTTTCTCTTAAAGTTGGCGGAATCAATTGCCGGCGACACCGTTATCGGACATACGGGTGCATTCGTGAATGCACTGGAAGCTCTGAGTGGAACCAGGGTTCCCCTACGGGCGGAATCGATCCGCGCAATTGCCCTGGAACTGGAACGCGTCGCTGTGCATCTGGGTGATCTATCTGCACTCTCAGGCGATGTTGCCTATTTGACCGGCCACTCGGTTTTTGCCGCTCTGCGCACTCTGGCCACCAACACGAGTTTGGCCATCTGCGGCAATCGATTTGGCAGGGGGCTGCTGGCACCCGGCGGTGTGTACAGTGAGCTGACTGTCGATGTGGTGGCAAAAATCAAGTCCGTTGTCGACGAATTGGAAGAAAAAACCGAGCTGGCAGCCGATGTGTTGTTTGCATCAGCATCTGTTCTATCGCGCTTCGAAAAAACCGGCGCCGTGTCGAAAAAAACCGCCAGAGAACTCGGCATGGTCGGCCCGGCTGCGCGGGCTAGCGGCATACCCATTGATGCGCGAGCCGATTTCCCTTACGGCGTCTATGCCTCTTTTCCGGTACATGCCTTTTCGCTGTCTACCGGTGATGTCTTTGCCCGTGCCTATGTGCGCTATGTGGAAATTCTTCAATCGCTGCGCATGATCCGAGAGCAAGTCGAAAGCCTTCCCAACGGTAAAATCCGCCGACCTGTCACGGACCTGAGACCCGATCATCTGGTGGTCTCGCTGACTGAAGGTTGGAGAGGTGAAATCGCCCATATCGCCATAACCGATAAGCGCGGACAGCTTTGCCGCTACAAAATCAAAGATCCATCGTTCAACAATTGGCTTGCCCTCGCTCTGGCAGTCAGAAACGAAGGGATATCCGATTTTCCACTCTGCAACAAGAGCTTCAACCTGTCATATTGCGGATTCGATTTATAAAAGGACAGCAGGATGTTTGAATTGATTCGATTGAGAAAAAAACACGGCGATCAAGCGATCCCCGATTTGTTCAAGGCCAATCTGCCAACACACTATTGCGGTTTCCCGATTCTGGATGAGAGCAAATGTCCGAAAAAGTGCCGGACATGCCAAAATATTTGTCCAACGGGGGCCATCGAAATCAATCCCTTGCAAATCGATCTGGGAAAATGTATTTTTTGCGCTGAATGTCAACGATCCTGTGCTCATGAAGCGATCCAGTTCAGCAATAACCATTTGCTGGGTGCTGCAGACCGGAAGTTGCTAACCATAGCCACAGGGATGACAGCCGCATCCTATCAGGAAACAGCCATCAAAGCCCGCAAGGAAATCCATCGCCTATTCGGCCGGTCTCTCAAATTGCGTCAGGTCTCTGCTGCGGGATGCAATGGCTGTGAAATGGAATTGGCTGCAAGCAATAATGTCAACTTTGACATGGGCCGTTTTGGCATCGATTTTGTCGCTTCGCCGCGGCATGCGGACGGTATCGCCATCACCGGGCCGATAAGCAAAAACATGGCGCCAGCGCTGCACGACGCGTACAAGAGCGTCGGTGAACCCCGCGTGGTGATTTGCGTCGGAACCTGTGCGATCAGTGGCGGCATCTTTAGTGGTTCCAGTGAGCTGAACCGTGACTTTTTCTCTGCAATCCCTGTTGATCTCTATATCCCTGGCTGCCCGCCGCATCCTTTGACGATTATCCGCGCGCTCCTCAAGTATCTCGGCATTGAATGAGAGAGCAGCCACTGTTGACAATCCGATGCGGTTTTGAGCAAAAATCCTGGTAAAAGTGCCCTCGAAACCTCAGGGCCGATCGGTGGTGTTTTTGATCCGTAACCAAATCAGGACGCAAGAGATGCCATGAAATCAGACTCTATCCTACTCATTCTGGTGTTGCTGATCCATGCGCCGTTACATGGCCAAAGCCGCTTTGGGTTAGAACCGCAAAAAGAGGCATGGATCGGTGCCGCTGCGATAGGCCTGGCACTGCCGGGATTGTTGACGGAGCCGGAGCCGAACTCTCGGCAGCCGGTTACCCGGGTCAATGCGATCGACCGTTCGCTGATCTATCGCTACCACCGCGATATGGATCGCATCAGCACAATGACCACGTACGGCATGTTGATATTGCCGGTAGTTGCTGTCCTGCCGCAAAAAAACAAGTTAAACAGTTGGCTAACTTATGGCGTCATCTATTCTGAGGCTCTGTTGCTGACCTATAACAGCAAGGAACTCTCTAAACAGATGCTATCTCGACACCGGCCTTATACCTATTTCGACTCCCCTCAAATAGAGATAACAGATGAATCCGATCAAAGCTTCCTTTCCGGTCACACAGCAGCAGCCTTTATGAGCGCCACCTTTGTCGCGCAGATTCTTTCCGGTGATTTTTCCACTTCACGATGGAAAAAACCCGTCATATTGACCGGGTTCAGCCTGGCCACGGTCACCGGTGCACTGCGCGTGCGTTCGGGAAACCATTTTTTTTCGGATGTCGTAGCTGGTGCGGCGATCGGCAGTTTTTATGGTTGGTTGATTCCCAGGCTACATCGCCGCAACACTGAACAAAGGACGGGCATGTCACTCTATCCGACTCTGAGCGGTTTGATGATCCGCTTTTCGATCTGAATTTATTTGTCATCATTTATTCCTTATGTTGTTGCACAAATGGCAGTTTTCACCCTCTGTGTATTGCTATCAGATTGATTTTCTGTGAGATTCGGTACTTCGCACCGAATCCGGGAAGGAAACGAGTATGAATTGCAGCCGTTTTCTTGTTATTTTAACCCTTTTACTCGTTAACAGCCTGTCGGCGGCAGTTGTACAGAGTCAAAAGGGATGGATCCAAGAACCGCCAAGCAGGTCGCTGCAAATCGAATCCGGCATTTTAGCCATGACAATAGCGCTTTCGGATAGCGGTTTGTTAACCGAATCCCTGACCATCAACGGCGGCGATATTCTGGAAAAAGAATCGGCAGGAATCGCTTTTCGGCTTTCCTTCGCCTCACCCAATCGATGTCCGGCGGGAATTCAGCCGGAGAATGCTCCCGAATATATCACCCATGAGCAAAGGCAGAAGACACTCTGCGAACTTGATGAACAAACCAGGCAATTCATCGGTGACACCGGTGTCGTCTTTATCGACCCTATTGACATCGATGGCAAGGCGATGAGTCGCTTTTTCGATCTGCCGACATCTTCCTGTATCCAATCATCTGCCGGAAACCTCTATACCCTTCGGTTCCGGTCTGTCGAACGAGCTCCTCTGCAGGCGTGCGCGATTGAGCTGTTTTTCCAGACCTATCGGGACTGTCCGGTCATCCGAAAATGGTTTGCATTGACCAACAACAGCGGCCGATGGCTGCGGTTGAATAGCCTTATCATTTCCGATCTGGTGATCTCCGAGACATTCCGCAACCGCATTCTGTTGACTCCGGCCGAACAGGGCGCTTCCTCATGTCTGATCGCTTTTGGGTCTGCTGACCAGGATAGTGGCGTCATCCTCGGCAGCGAAATCCCTTCGGCCATGCGAATGATCAAGGACAGCGGCGAGATGGGTTATGCCGATGAGCATTTTGAATGGATTGTCGGGCCGGGCGAACGATTTGTGTCCGAACCCGTATTTTACTTTGCCTGGGCAGGGAAAAATCAAAAAACCATTTCCGCTCCTTCACTTAGCCTGGATCGAACGGTGGAAAGCCCTTTGCAGGAATTTCTGCAAAATGTTTTGCAGATCGGCACAAAAGATCGACCGATTTATGCCCCGCTGTGGTGTTCATGGTCAAATTTTGGGCAGAATGTTAACGATGAAATCATCCGAGAAATGGCGGATCGCGCCGCAAAAGCAGGTATGCGCACCCTGCAAATCGACATGGGCTGGCAACGCGGTTCGCTGGGCACCGAACCCGATACGAATAAATTTGCCAATTTTGTACAGACCAGCCATACACTCCGCGATCTAGGTTTGAAACTCGGTTTGTGGGTGTCGGTTTTTCGCGATAAAGAATCAAAGGACATGCATCTTTTTCCGAATCTCGTGTCATGTCCGTTGCTCCGCAGAAAAGGCCCATACGAGGATGGTTATGCGATGAGTCTGGCTTCACCGTGGAAATACTTTTATGTACAGGACCTGGTTTTTCTGCATGATTTCTATGGAGCCGTTTATTTCAAGCAGGACTTTACCAACATCAAGTACGGCGATTTTGCGGCCGGCCACGAAAGTCGGTCCCTCAAAGAATCGAGGCTGCGGGGACTGCGCGGATTGCTGGAAAGTCAGCTTCTGTTGCGAGCCGGGGCTGCTGATGTGGTCAATGAAATAACCCATGAACTTTATTGGGGTACACCCGGGGTACCGGCAGATCTGGCAGCTCTGAAAGCCGTCTGCCTTTTTCATATCCCGCCCAACGATTATTCCGGATTGGGGAAACACGCCTGGCCTAATCGGGTGGCAGATTATGAGCATCTCGAAAATAAAGAGCTCATCGAAAAAGAGCTTTTACAAGGATGCTGGAATGCACGCCAAAGATTTTTTGCCCACCGCGGTTTGCCTCTGCACTGTATTGAATATTACAGCGCGTCCACAGTCAGTATCCAGCAGAGTTTGACCAGGGCAATTCAGGATCGCCAGGTTTGCAGTTGGCTGATGGGTGCGCCCTATACCTTTGCCGGCGATTTGGCATCTCTGTCGGCAGATCAACTCGAGCACTATCGAAAACGATTCGAACTGCTGCGATATCTGCAGGAGAGCTATGATATCTATCGTCACTTTCAATTCAGTGGAGTGCCAAGACCGACCGACAGCGGCTGGCATTGGTGGGGGAAATTGAATGAGCAGGGATATGGCGCAGTCGTCGTCTTGCGAGGCAGTGAAGGTGAGAACCATCGCCGGATCAATATCCCGTGGGTGAAAGAAAACCAGCACTATCGAGTCATTCCTCATCTGACAGGTCAGAAAGCCAAAGTCCTTAGAGGAACAGAATTGATCAACGGCGCGCTCGACCTTGAACTGCCCCTGTTTGGCCAGGAAATTCTCGAACTCGCACCGGTTGAGAAGCAATTGAACCAGGTAGGTATATGAGACAATCGGATTGGGATTGCCCAAGGGTAAGGGAACGAAAGTCGACAAGTGTAATCGCTATTTTAATTTGCGCAAGTTGTGATCGAATCAACTCCGAACCCGCAATTTCCAGGTTATGAAAGTGAAAAGTGGCGTTTTCCTCACATCACGCCATAACAAAACTAAGGGGACATTCCTTCATGAATCACTTTCGCACATCATCCCAACCAATGATTTTTCTGGCACTGTTTTTTGCATTTGTCGCCAACAGCAGTGCGCAGCCAACAAAATTGCCCGGATTCAGCATTAGTCCATTTTTTAACGAACAGCTGCTCACGTTTAAATATCCCAGCGATGTAACGATTCATATCAATGCCCCGGACACGATGCTTAACAATCGCCATACCGATCTGATTCTCTATGCGCTGCCCAATGGCAACTCGATCGATTGGACGATCGGCAAAGAAGCCGGTCCGGGTGATGACTGGCATTATGAAATTCAACACATCGGAGCACAAACCCGTTTTCTGCGACAACATTTTCATGATCGCAATATTGTCACGATCTATCTGCAAGCCGATGGTCTGAGCTGGCCAACCTGGAGCAGCAACCATCCGAATGACAAATACCCGCTGATCACAGCCCTGGTCGATTCGCTGCGCAACTTGTTTGCTGATTTTCCGCATTCCCTTGTGTTGAACGGTCACAGCGGCGGCGGCAATTTCATCTTTAACTTCATCAACAGCAACGACACCATCCCTGATTTTGTCAATCGGATTGCTTTTTTGGACAGCGACTATAACTATTCGAATAATCTACAGCACGGCGACAAACTGGCACAATGGCTGAAAACATCACCCGAAAAAGCCTTGTGCGTTCTTGCCTACAATGACAGCGTGGCACTTTATGAAGGTGAACCTGTCGTCAGCCCAACAGGCGGCACCTGGTATCGCAGCAAGATGATGCAACGCAAATTGAGTGAAAGTTTCTCTTTCTCCTTCGAGGAAAATGATGAATTCTATAAATATTTTGCCTTGGATGGCCGCATCCAATTCTGGTTGAAAAAAAATCCGACTCGGGCAATCCTGCATACCGTGCAGGTCGAAAAAAATGGGTTTATTCACAGTATCGCTTCTGCAACTCCTCATGACCACAACGGATACCAGTACTACAGCGCGCCAGCCTATCTGCCTTTTATTCAAAAATTACCCCCTGAGGAAATACGCACCTTGATGCTGCTCAACGAGCCGGGGGGTGATCTTCGCCTGACCTTTCAACCGGTTGAACACGGTGAGCTTTATCGAATCTTTATCAGCCACAACGGTGTTACTGCCTCCGATTCAATCGATATCAGAGACTCCACCTATGTGCTTGCTGGAACAAGTTCAGACTCCCTCACCTTCGTTCGTATCCAGGGCATCAGTCCATGGGGCAAATCGCCAAAGTCTAAATTGCTCGC
Organism: bacterium; assembly: GCA_029565675.1. Classification (GTDB taxonomy): domain Bacteria; phylum Zhuqueibacterota; class Zhuqueibacteria; order Residuimicrobiales; family Oceaniaggregativiventaceae; genus Sulfursilanivivens. The sequence continues at coordinate 43,892 of JAKQNP010000051.1, read as the reverse complement.
TGCAGTACCTGGCACAGCTTCCCCGCAACTCTTGATCGTCGATGGCTTTGATGCAGCCAAGGGCGACAATTCCCGTGATTTTATCCGTCAACATGCCGTCGCCTTTTTCGACAATGGTTTGAATCCGGTTTCTGCCAGCAACACCGCATTGACCAGCGGTATGATCGATCCGGCAAACTATGAGATAGTCGATTTTTTCTTTGGTACCGACATCCTGGTCAACGAATCGGTGAGCACCGACGAACAAGCGCTGCTGAAAACTTTTCTGCAAAACGGCGGCAAGCTGTTGATCTCCGGAAGCGATATCGGTTATGACCTGGATTCTCGCGGCATCGCTTCCGATAAGGAATTTTCCCATGATTATTTGAAAGCCAAATACCATTCCCGCTCGCCGCTCAACAGGACATCCACTTATTACCAGATTCAATTCTTGACCGATTGGCCCGAAAATCCGGGGTCCTTCGACTTTGATGACGGAACAAACGGATCCTATAATGTTAGCCGTCCGAATACTCTTAAAGGTATCAATGGTGGCCAAACCTGCCTGGTTTTTTCAGGGGTTGATTCCAGCGATGGCGTGGCAGGAGTCTGTTTTAACGGACTGTTCCCTGCCGGCAACCTGCCAGGCAAGGTATTCGTCTCCAGCGTGCCGATTGAAACGATCTATCCCAACAAGGCTCGCTCTCTTTTTCTTAAATCCGTGCTCGATTTTTTCAATCAACCCGCCTGTGCTGAATTCAACAGCGGTTCACCTGTCGAAAAGTTTGAACTGGGTGTAAACTATCCCAATCCATTTAACGCAACAACCCGAATCGCTTTTACGCTGGCCATCGACTGTGAGATACAGCTGACAATCTATAATACACTAGGCCAAACAATTGCTCGTCTTGCTGAGGGTTTTTTACACGCCGGAGAGCACTCGATCGATTGGGACTCTGTCGATCAAAACAGCGGCGTTTATTTCTCCTGTCTCAAAACTGACACAGGGTCACAAACGAAAAAAATGGTTCTGATTAAATAGGGAAAATCTTTCTTGTGAGATAGCCTCCCGGATTCGGTATGCAGCACCGAATCCGGGAGCTTTACCTGCCACTTTTAAAAGACAGAAAAACAATGCTCTCTTCATTTCTCAATCTCCTGCAAGGATACTCTGCAGAGCAAACGGTATGGACTGCCGATCTCACCTACTGGATGGCCGGGCAAGAGGCGGCGGGAACTGCTGATCCCAAATGGAAAACAGAACAAGGCTATCTCTGTTTGCACCAGGAGCTCGGTGTCATGCCCTATTACTATTATGATAAATTCTGGGTCGCCATGCCCGTCTATTCACCGCCGATCCGCCTCTTGCAGGAACAGCGAGGTCACGAGGTCATCAAACAAATCGTCTCACTGCATGGGACCCTGACCGAAATTACCCGTTTCCTCCCCACCAGCTGCTCGACAGGCTGCAGCAAACACTATGTGGAAAGTGAAGAGGATCTGGATCTCCTTGTTGACATCCTCGAACACCGTCGACTGTTGCCGATCAATCTAGATGATTATGCAGATCGAATGGCGATTTGGGGAGAATATGGCGGGATTCCCAGCATCGGTCTGCCGCGCACACCGCTTGCTGATTTGCTGACCGATTGGGTGGGCATCGAAAACATGAGCTATCTGTTGGCTGACTGTGAAAGCAAAATAGAACGCGTTCTCGATCTTTTATTCGAGCAAGAAAAGCCGATTATCGAGGCAGTGTGCACCCTGCGGCCGCCGCTTGTACATTTTCCCGACAATCTTTCCAGCGACAACCTGACCTCATTCTATGACCGTTACATGCGTGACCATCACAAACAGCGTCTCGAACGATTGCACGATGCCGGAATCAAAGCTGCTGTCCATCTCGATGGAACCGTGGCCGGTCTGTTGCCCAAATTGGTGGCCGCCGGCTTTGACGCCATCGAGGCCATCACTCCACAGCCTGCGGGCGATCTCAGCCTGGCAGAAATTGACAGGCTGGCCGGCAATGAACCAGTCATTCTCTGGGGAGGCGTTCCAGGAGTGCTGTTTGCTCCGCCCTACAGTTGGCGCGATATGGCAAGCCATATTGACAAAGTGCTGGCATGTTGGGGCGATCGATCATTTGTTCTCGGGGTAGCCGACCAGGTTCCTCCGGATGGGGATATTCGTTTTTGCCGGCAAATTTCCGAAAGGGTTGCGCAAAAAAATTCAGCTGCAAGACGGAGATTCGTGAAAAAATAGTTTTTGATATCCTGATCGAAAATGTGTACAATTGTTGGTGGTATTACCCGGATGCAGCGCTTCGCACCGAATCCGGGCACTACCTGCAGAAAATGAATTTGACTTGCGATTTGTCGCGGAGGACGACAGTGGATGAATTGGATCGCGCCAGAGCGATTGAAATGAACGGACCGCTTCGCGAACAAGCGCTGCAATCTTTTCGCCGGCAGATCGAAAATTGGGACATTGCCCTGCCAAATCTCGAACCTCTGGTTTTGGACTTTGGATTGGGGAAATTCGCCTCGATCGGATTGATCGAGGTCTGGATTGCCAATGAAATCGATGCCGGCTATTGCGGCAAATATCTCTACGTCGCAGATGGACAGACGTGTCCCGCCCACCATCACCGCAACAAACATGAGACGTTTTTCATCATCGAGGGGCGGGTTCGCATGCGCTATGTGGACCGGCAATTCGAGCTGGGCAAAGGCGATATTCTGACGGTGACGCCGCCTCATCCGCATAGTTTTACCGGACTGGGCGCAGCGCTCCTGCTGGAGCTCTCGCAGCCCTGTGTCATCGACGACAACTTTTTCGCTGATTCAGCCATTCCATTGGGCGGCAACTTTGGCGGCAAAGCGGAAAATCCACCGAATTCTTCATCAAGTTAACAACACCAAGGGTATGAATCCTCGAGCTGCGCACAAAGAAAATCAATCTTTTGACATCATCGTCATCGGTGCCGGGCCGGCGGGAATGATGGCGGCCATCGAGAGCTACAGACAGGGCAGAGGTATCTGTATTTTGGAAAAAATGCCTTTGCCGGCTCTCAAATTAAAAATTTCCGGCAAAGGTCGCTGCAACATCACCAATGCCGCGACGCGTGAAGAATTTCTCCGCCATTTTGGCAAACAGGGCCGTTTCCTAAAGGCCAGTTTTGCCCACTTTTTCAACACCGACCTGCTGCAATACCTGCAGGCTCTTGGCGTGGAGTTCAAGCTTGAAAGAGGCGGGCGTTATTTTCCGCAAAGCGACAGCGCCCATGAAATCGCCGAAGCGCTGCTCAATCGCATCAAAGAGTTGGGCATTCCCATCCTGACGCGAACCAACGTCACAGACATCAGCCGGTTGCCTGACGGCAGTTTTCGTCTTTCAGCCGCAAACCCAAAACACCAACCCGCCGAGCCGATCCAAGCCAAAACCCTGTACAGCAAAAACGTGGTGCTGGCCAGCGGTGGCAAGTCTTATCCAAAAACCGGATCAGATGGTTCCGGCTACGCCCTTGCCCAACGGCTGGGACACACCGTCACCCCGCTTTTCCCGTCGTTGGTGGCCCTGTATACCGAAGGCGATACGGCTAAAAAACTGGAGGGGTTGGCGCTTAAAAATGTCAATGTGACACTATGGATCAACCACAAGAAAGCGAGCGAGCAATTCGGCGAGATGGTCTTTACCGATGCCGGCGTCTCCGGACCGGTCATCCTTTCGCTGAGCCGGGATGCCGTCAAACCTTTGGACAGTCAACAGTCGGTCAGCATCTCGATCGATTTGAAACCCGCTCTCGACCACTCGACATTGGAACAGCGACTTTTGCGGGAAATCCGCGATCACAACCGTCGACAGATGTCGAGCCTGCTGGAAGCCCTGTTGCCGCGCAAGATGATTGCGGTTTTTGTGGAAATTTTATCGATTGCGCCGGACAAACCGCTGCATCAACTCAACACCCAAGAACGCAAACAGCTCCGCCTGTTGCTCAAGGACTTCCGCATGCGGGTGACCGGACACCCCTCCTTCGATGATGCCATCGTCACTTCAGGAGGAATAAGCCTGGCAGAAATCGATTCCCAAACGATGCAGTCGAAAATCGTACCGGGTCTCTACTTTGCCGGCGAAGTTCTCGATCTCGATGCCGATACCGGTGGCTTCAACCTGCAGGCAGCCTTTTCGACAGGCTGGCTGGCAGGCCGTTCTCTGCAAGGGTGGGAGCCAAACTGTTCAGGACCTCAGCTCCGGCAAACGACAGGAGAAAAGCACAAATGACTGCTGTCGACACTGACCAAAAGAACAGCCCGGACCGAGCAGCAGACGAATATGAGCGTCAGCCGGTGCCCGAACACGCGCTGCTCAATTTTATAAGTTTTCTCGGCCAATATGCGGGAGAGCACTGCGCTGGAACAGAATTGGCGATCGGGCCGTTGTTCGTAGCCGCCGGTTGTCTATTTGATCGGAAGAACCAACCTGGCGACCTTAAAGACGCTGATGCTGATCGGAACAGGCATCTGGTTTTCAATAACACCGCTGTGGATGGACCGAAAACCTTCGTGATGTGAATGAACCGATGCACCTGCAACAGACCAGGTACAATTAGCACCTGACAATGCGATCAGATGTGTTCGGGAACACTCTTGCACCCTTTCTGCTCGCCTAACTAGTAAGGAAATGATTATGAGAACGACTAAAAACGTTTTTATCTGTATGTTTTTTTTAATTCTAATCCAATTTGCAGCTCTCTTGGCACAAGATCTGATGCCCGCCAAACCAGAGGATGTTGGCCTTTCTTCCGACCGGCTGCAGCGCCTGAGTGCGGTGATACAAGGCTACGTGGACCAGCAACGGCTTCCGGGAGCGGTTGTGCTGGTTGCCCGACATGACAAAGTCGCCTATTTCAGGCCATTCGGTTATCAGGATATGGGCCTGGCTGTGCCCATGCAGGAAGGAACCATTTTTCGCATCGCATCCCAGAGCAAAGCGATCACCAGTGTCGGGGTGATGATCCTGCAGGAACAAGGCCGATTGCTGATCAACGATCCGGTCGGCAAGTACCTGCCCGAATTCGCAAAAACCCAAGTCGCGACGGCCGACGGCAAAGGCGGCTATTCGATCGTGGATGCAAAGCGGCCGATCACTGTGCGCGATCTTTTGACTCACACTGCCGGCATCAGTTATGGCAACGGGCCTGCCAAGGAGATGTGGCAAAAAGCCGGGATACAGGGATGGTATTTTGCCGATCGCGACGAACCGATCGGCGATACAATCAGCCGGCTGGCTTCACTTCCATTTGACGCCCAACCGGGAGAACAATGGATTTACGGATATTCGACCGACATTCTTGGTGCATTGATCGAAAAAGTGAGCGGACAAACGCTGGCAGAATTTTTAGACGACCAAATTTTTCAACCTTTGGGCATGATCGACACTCACTTTTATTTGCCGGCAGAGAAGAAAGATCGTTTGGCAGTGGTCTATTCGATTGCAGACGATGGATCCCTCGTCCGCGCGCCCGAGCCCGGCGATGGCATTGGCCAGGGTGCATATGTTCAGGGACCGCGGAAGAGCACTTCCGGGGGCGCAGGATTGTTGTCGACCGCTCGCGATTACGCCCGCTTTTTACAGATGCTGCTCAATGGCGGTGAATTGGACGGCAACCGGTTGCTTTCGCGCAAGTCTGTCGAATTGATGACCGCCAACCACATCAGCGACATCGAATACCGCGACGGCCGGGGATTTGGATTGGGATTAGAAATCGTGCTGGACGTCGGGGAAAAAGGCCAACCCGGTTCGAAAGGCGAGTATGGCTGGGGCGGTGCTTATCACTCGATTTATTGGGTCGATCCCCTGGAGGATTTGCTGGTGGTCTATTTTACTCAAGTCATTCCGGCAACCGGACTCGACGACCATGACAAATTGCATGCGCTGGTCCACCAGGCGATCATCGACTAGACGCTTTGCTCCGGCATCGACAAATCAACTCGCAGTTTGAACGACGATGGCCAGCGATGCTGTGGCGCGTTTCATTTTAACGGCAGCCGCGGTCAAACAGAATCGGTTTCACAGCCTGACTCAAAAAGGAATTTTGAACATGCCGCAAACACCCTATGAGGTCGTGCGCCGGGCAGTTGAATTCGAATCACCCGATCGACTGCCGCTGCGCTTTGAAGCGCTCGGATTATCGGATATCTACCAGGTCAATTGGAATCAAATCAGCACCGGCGACCACACCTTGCGCCAGACGCTGGATGAATGGGGATGTATGTGGCAACGGTCGGAGGTGGCCAATATGGGCCAGGTCAAAGGTCATCCGCTGGCCGATTGGCACCACCTCGATTCGTTTATTTGGCCGGATCCTGACAATCCAAACTTTTATACCGGCATGGAAGAAAAACTGGATCTCGCCGGTGATCGCTATATTGCGTGTGGTATTTTCATGTTGCTTTTTGAACGCATGCACGCCTTGCGCGGTTTTGAAAACACCCTCATCGATCTGGCACTTGAGCGCGAAAAAATTGAGTTTCTTGCCGACCGCATCGTCGAATTCAATTTGGGCATTATCGACCAGGTCGGCCGACGCTTCAAAGGCCGCATTCACGGATTTACCTTCAGCGATGACTGGGGAACCGAACTGAATCTGTTCATCCGGCCACAGTTCTGGGACGAATTCTTCAAACCACGGTATAAAAAGATGTTCGACGCCATGCACGATCAGGGTTGGCATGTCTGGATGCACTCTTGCGGCAAGGTCAACGACATCCTGGAGAGTTTGATTGACATCGGTTTGAATGTAATCAATCTGCAACAGCCCACAGCTCTGGGTATCGAAGAAATCGGCCAGCGTTTTGCAGGACGCATTTGTTTTGAATCGCTTTGCGATATCCAACACACCCTGCCCTTCAAGAGCAAACGGGAAATCGAAGCGGAGGCCGAACAACTGCTGCTGCATTGGGGAACCGAAAGAGGAGGTTTTGTCCTCTCCGATTACGGCGATAATGCCGCCATTGGTGTCGACCCGCAGAAGAAACAATGGATGCTCGATGCATTTTTGCGATACGATCGCTGGAACAACCCGATTGCACAAAAGCCGGAGGAACGCCGATGACCGCAAGCAGCCGCCCTCTGGTCGTGATCACTCGCCCGATTCACGACAGCGGCGTTCAACCATTGCGACAACGGTTTATCGTTGAGGTACACGACAAACCCAATGCCGGCAACTTTATGGAAGACGAATTGATGGAACTCGGCCGTGAGGCAGATGCATTGGTCACCATGTTGTCCGACCCGATCAGTGACCGTTTAATGGCTGCCTGCCCCAAACTCAAAATCATCGCACAATATGCAGTCGGCGTTGACAACATCGATCTCGAAGCCGCCAAGCGTCGCGGGATCCCTGTCAGCCACACCCCGGGTGTCTTGACCGATGCGACCGCTGATTTTGCCTTTGCGCTGTTGCTGGCAGTGACTCGACGGATCACCTCTGCTGACCGCCATGTGCGTCAGGGATTATTCAAGCGTTGGGAAACGCTTTTATTTCTTGGTCCAGGACTGCAAGGCAGGACTTGTGGAATCGTCGGCATGGGGCGGATCGGCAAGGCTTTTGCCCGTCGTGCTGTCGGTTTTGGCATGCCGATTCAGTACACCGATTCCAACGCCCTCGATCCGGCAGAGGCACAGCTGCTCAACGCGAAACAAGTTGAATTTGCCCATCTGCTCAAAACCTCAGACGTGATTTCGCTGCATTGTCCACTGACGACCGAGACACGACATCTTTTCGATGCATCGGCGTTTGCCCGGATCAAAAAAGAGTGTATTTTGATCAACACCGCGCGCGGGCCGATCGTCGACGAAAAAGCGCTGGTGGAAGCGCTGAAAAGCGGACACCTTGGCGGAGCAGGCCTCGATGTGTTTGAAAACGAACCGGCAATCCATCCAGAGCTTTTAACAGCGGAAAATGTGGTTTTGGCACCACATCTGGCGAGTGCCACCATAGAGGCGCGCTCATCCATGGCGCGCATGTGTTCTGAATCGGTCACTGCCGCACTGGAAGGCCAAAAAGTACCACATCGAATCGTTTAAGGAGAACTCTATGTTTATTGTGCACGTTCATGTCCATGTTAAACCCGAAGCGGTCGAGCTTTTTAAAAACGCAATGCTGGAAAACGCCCGCCACAGTCTGCTTGAGCCTGGCGTGGCGCGTTTCGATATCCTGCAGGATCGGCAGGATCCGACTCGTTTCGTGTTGCTCGAGGTCTATCGCAGCGAAGCCGACGTCGCGGCACACAAAGAAACCCGGCACTATCAGGTCTGGCGTGATTTTGTCGCCGAAATGATGGCTGAACCGCGCAGCAGTGTCAAATACATCAACGTCTTCCCGGATGATCAGGGATGGGGTTAGCCATGCATATTGAGTTCGCCACCGCATCGCGCATTCTTTTCGGTGCCGGACGCGCTGCTGAATTGGGATCCCTGGTCGCCGGTTACGGCAAACGGGTCTTGCTGGTGGTCGGATCATCTGCTGAACAGGGCAATGCCCTTCTGCAACAGTTGCAGCAGGAAAAGATCGATACCCTGGTTTTTGCGGTTCACGGTGAACCTGCGGTTCCGATGGTTGAGAATGCCATTGCCCAAGCCCGGGAAAAGCGCTGCGATGTGGTTTGTTCCGTCGGTGGTGGCAGTGCAATCGACACGGGAAAGGTGGTTGCCGCGATGCTGGCCAATCTCGGAGATCTTGGCGATTACCTGGAGGTTATCGGCCGTGCACAACCGATGCAGCATCCTGCTGTCCCCTTTATAGCGGTTCCGACCACTGCCGGCACAGGTTCGGAGGTGACTCGCAATGCTGTTCTCGCCTCTCGGGAGCATCGCATCAAGGTCAGCGTCCGCAGTGTGACGATGCTGCCGCGTCTGGCACTGGTCGATCCGCTGCTCACCCACACCATGCCGCCGGCAGTGACTGGAGCGACGGGGATGGATGCGCTGACGCAGCTCATCGAGCCCTATCTTTGCAGCCAACCGAGCCCACTGGTCGATGCGCTGGTGCGCGACTCGATTCCGCGGGTTGCGTCGTCGCTGCACCGGGCCTTCAGCGATGGACAAGACGCTGAGGCGCGGGAAAACATGGCTTTGGCCAGCCTCTTTGGCGGCCTGGCGTTGGCAAACGCCAAACTGGGGGCAGTGCACGGCATTGCCGGACCTTTTGGCGGCATGTTCGATGCTCCGCATGGGGCTATTTGCGCACGGCTGTTGCCCGCGGTCCTGCGCACCACCCTGCGCGCTTTAAAGATGCGTCAACCCGAAGCACCGCAAGTCAAACGTTTCGACGAAATCGCTGCTCTGCTCACCGGGGACCCAAAAGGGAAAGCTGAGCAAGGTCTCGAGTGGATCGAACGGCTGGTCGAAAAACTCGACATCCCCCGTTTGTCTGAATACGGATTCAGCGATGTCGACATGGAAGTGCTCATCGACAAGTCGATGAAAGCGAGCAGCATGAAAGGTCACCCAATTGTTCTAAACCGCGAAGATTTGCACGGTATTCTCGAACAAGCGAGATAATCCAATTCAAAGAACGGCGCACAAGCTGTGCCTTTTGGTTGAGCGCCCCGATTGGAGCAAATGACTGATGGAGGAAACCATATGACGGAGTTCAACGGTCTGGGAATGCATATGGGCAATTTGGCCCGGCTGGCATCGGGACAAAGCCGTTCGATCAGCGCTGAAAACCCGCATGGAGAACGAGGGGCCGGCGGTTTGGCAACCGAAGGGTTGGGAGCGCACCATGGCCGCGAGCTGGGACAAGGATGGAAAATTGCCCCGGCGGTCAAGATCGGCCCCGGTCAGACCTTCACCGCCGCAGAAATCGAGGGGCCGGGTGCGGTGCAGCAAATCTGGATGACTACAACGGCAAAATGGCGCAGCCTGATCTTGCGCATCTTTTGGGATGGCCAGGATAATCCGTCGGTGGAATGCCCGATCGGCGATTTTTTTGCGTCGGTATGGGATAAATTTCGGCCGATCTCATCCCTGGCGGTCTGTGTCAATCCCGGCAAAGGATTCAATTGCTATTGGGAAATGCCTTTTCGCAAATCCTGCCGGCTCACCATCGAAAACCTCGGCGAAACCGAAGAAGTCCTGTTCTATCAGATCAACTATACCCTGACGGCAGTGGCAGATGATCTTGCCTATTTCCATGCCCGATTCAATCGCGTCAATCCGCTGCCTTACAAACAAGTCTACACCATTTTGGACAGGGTAGAAGGGCGCGGCCAATACGTCGGCACTTTTATGGCCTGGGGTGTAAACAACAGCGGTTGGTGGGGAGAGGGAGAGATCAAATTTTTCCTGGACGGTGAAAAGTCACCGACCATTTGCGGTACCGGCACCGAGGATTATTTCGGCGGAGCATGGAATTTCGAAAACCAGGAGACCCATCGCTACCAGGAGTTCACCAATCCCTACAGCGGGATGGCGGTCTATTTGCCGGATGGTTTGTACCAATCGCAAACCCGCTTTTCGCTCTATCGCTGGCACATCGCCGATCCGATACGATTTTCCAATAGTCTGCGGGTCACCATCCAGGCGCTGGGCTGGCGAAGCGGTCAACGCTATCTGCCGCTGCAAGATGATATCGCCTCGGTCGCTTTTTGGTATCAGACGTTGCCGACAGCGGAATTTCCGCCTTTGCCCGAACGGGATTTTCTGGAAATTGTCTGAGTGAAGGAGGAATCCACACAGAAGACCAGTTGACAGATCCCGGACCACACAAAATTGGCATGCCAGGAGCCGGCTATTTGTTGCTACCGCATGCTCCTAGCGGCGCAAAGAAGCTTTGCTGAACACCTGTTCGGGGATGTCGATATCGTATTTTGCAGATTCGATGATAAACTCGGTTCCACCGCCTGTTTTCAGTTCATCTTTATACAAGATCCATGTGGCAACCCAGCGGCCATCTAGGCGGTCGATCCGTTTGGCAGTCATCGACTTGAGCAGTTTGCCGCTTTTGGCAAAACGCTCTCCTTTCAACGCCACATAGCGCTCTTTATCGACCCATATCTTGCTTTTTGGATAGGCCAGATCTGTGTGTTTCCCTCTCAGTTCCAGTATCCAGCATTCCCTTCCCTCCACGGTATCGCTGCCGGCCACAGTCGCCGAATAGTTGTCCGACAACCGCTCATCCTCCATCATATCCTCATAGGAAAGATCAGATCCCATGACCGACTGACGCAGCAGATGGCCTGATATCTGAATCGTGCGATCCGTCCGCGGATCGAATGTCCACAGTTGATCTCCCAACTTGAGCATCTTTGTTCCCTGTTCCCGCGGCGGGGAAGTATATTCGCTAAAGGCGCGCTCCTGCCCCTCGATAAACGACCTGGACTTTAACGTGCGATCGCTGCGCCGACCATGAATGATCATTTTGATCTCGACAACCTGGGTCTTGGCAACAGAGTTTTGGTCGACACGCTGCAGCAAAACAGTCCCATCTGGATAGGCAGCAAATAACTCTGTTTTTGCTGCAAGGATACCGATCAGTGCCATTTCGACAAAGATGAGCAGACGCCGAGTGACTTCTTTTTGCCAGGAAATGATCATACTTCCAATTCCTTAAAAAGTTGACTGGTTTGCCGTTTATACACAGAGAGACCGGAGAGCCCTGTGCCAAGAAGAATCGCCAAAAGGCCAGGCAGAAAACCGACAAAAAAAGAGCCAGCGGTTATGCGAGCGCGCAAAACGTTCGACATCATCACATTCGAACTTTTCATCATTCCAGCCGCATCGATCCCTTTGCTTTGCAAGAGATAGGCAAATCCCAATCCTATCGCGGTGCCCAATAGTGAACCGACAAATCCGATCATCAGAGCTTCAAGGATAAGTGAACGATAGACACTGCCCTTGTTTTCCCCCATGGCCAGACGCACACCAATTTCGCCATAGCGCCGGATGGTGCCCATCAAACCCGCATTCCACAGGACCATCGCCATGACTGCGATAAAAACCCCGTTGATCATTCCAATCACAGAGTCGGTCTGCTGCAGCATACCGCGGAGATCGCTCTGTTCCGATAATGCATACATGACCGGCGCAAATTCATCGTCTGTCGGCGCAGCTTGATTGAATTCTGCAGCGATGGCCATCGCATCCTCGTCTTTATAAATCTCATCGCTGAAAAATCCGAGAATCTCGCCAGCCGCATCCTCCATATCGAGAGCAAGGCGGATATCCCCAATGTCAGCGATCATGGCGCTGCGATCCATCGCCGCCATGCCGAAACGGACTGTACCGGCGATGAGAAAATTTTCAAGCGCTAGACTGCCATTCATGGTTGCACTGACCAGGGTGACACGGCTGCCTGCCGATAGACCCAGCTGCCCGGCGTACTCTTCAGCGATCAAAACCTCTCCAGGGCTCTGCGGCAGTTTTCCCTGCACCAATGACCGATGTAAACCCAGGAAATCGATTTCCGGGGTGTCAACTGAGAACAGATCAACGGCAAGGCCGGTAACTGGTCCTTGAATGCGCGTTTCGTTATTTTCATCCGGGATATCCAACAAACCGCCAAACCGGATGCGCCCGGTCCATCGGACTTGCGGATAATTTGTTTCCAGGTCCTGCATCAGGCTGTCCACTCCGAGCAGCGCCAGATCGTTTGGAATCAACTCTGCCTGTTCGGCATATGCACGGCTCATCGCTTTTACGTGACCTGTCGCAAAAACCGCATAGTTGCGGATGGCATCGATTTCGACGCCGTTGAAATAGCTGTAGAGGATAACGGTCAAAGCCACTCCCGCCGACACGATCAAGATGGGAAAAAAACTGCGAGATCGATCGCGCAACAAACCCTTGAGTAAAAATCGAATCATGCTCTTTTCCCTCGCAATGCATCGGTGGGTTTCAGTTTGGCGATCCGCCGACTGGGCAAATAACTGACAACCGTGACTGTCGTCAGCACAATCACCACGGTCGCGAGAATCATGCCGGTGCTGTAGACGGGGTAGAGCTGTGTGCCCAGAGAGATGCCCATGCTGTCGACGGCATCGGTCAATTGCATGCCGTGCCGTGCATAGATCACCAAAAGCGGAATGCCATAAATAGCGGCCAGGAGAGCAGCAAAGATCCCGTGCAGTGCACCTTCGAGGGTGAACAACCGGACCACCTGCCATCGAGTCATGCCGAGTGCCATGAGGGTACCGATTTCTTTCCGGCGGCGGAAAATCGACAAGACCTGGGTGTCGAAAATGGCCAACATGGCCAGGAAGAGCAAAATCACATACAACACCATTCCGCCAATCTGTTTGACCTTGACCAGTTCATGGATATCCTGCAGCAGCTCATCGGTGTTGTGAAAGGTCCAATCTGCCGAAGCTGTCCGAGTTGTCGAGCGGTCCAGCACAACCAGAGTGGCTTCATTTGGACGTAAAGTCATTTCCTGCAGTTTGTGCAAAGGTATCCAAACCCTGCCGTTGTCGATCATCTGGACATTGGTGTGCATGATCTCGACAATGCGGATTTGACGCGCATCGAAGGTCCCGTTGCGATCCCGCCAACGCAAAATCACGGCATCGCCTGTCGACAATCCGCATGTTTTGGCCATTCGGGTGCCAAGCAGCGCGGGAATATCGCTATCATCTATTTTCAGGACATCCACCGGCATATCGAGTACTCGTTGATCCGGATCGATGCCGCTGATGACCACAGTCTGCACTCGGCCTTGCGGATAGAGCGTCCCCTGGATGAGCAAAATGGCCGTCGCTTGCTTTCTGTGTACAAACGAATCGATCTTTACAGGAAGCAGGCCTTGACTGTCGATTATCGACAGAGGATCATAGGGATCGTAAAGCGGATGCCAATATTGTCCGCCGCCATAGGCCTCGCGCAGCAACGCCTGACTGGCCTGTTGATTCATACCCTCATACAAACCCTGCAGCCAGATGATGGCGACAAAAGCAAAAGAAAGCACTGCGACATTCAATACTGTGCGCAACCCTGCTCCCCAAAGATTGCGCAGGGCCAGTTTGAGCATCATGATTCGCTCCCGCTATTTTCGATCACGCGATCATCGGTGACCCGACCATCTTCCAGTGTCACCACCCGGCGCAAAAACTGAATCACTTTTTCGTCGTGGGTAGAAAAGATAAAAGTGGTCTGCAATTGGCGGTTTAGCGATTGCATGATGTTGAGAATATGACGGGAATTTTGTGCATCCAAATTTGCGGTAGGTTCGTCGGCAAACACAATTTTTGGCTTCTTGACAATGGCACGAGCCACTGCCACACGCTGGCTTTCCCCTCCGGACAACTGGTTCGGCCGTGCCTTCTCTTTGTCGGTGAGTTTGACCCACTCGAGGGCCTCGAGAACCATTTTTTTGCGTTCCGAGGCTGGGTAACCGAGCAGCAAAAGCGGAAATTCAACATTTTCGAAAACCGAATACACAGGTAGCAGATTGAATGTTTGAAAGATAAAACCAAAGTGATGGTTGCGCAGCTGTGCAGCTTCTTTGTGGGTCAAACTGGCGATGTCCCGATCCAGGACGATCGCCCGGCCAGAAGTCGGACTATCCAAAGAACCCATGATGTTCAACAAAGTGGTTTTTCCCGAACCGCTTGGACCAACCACACCACAGAACTCGCCACAAACAAAATTCAAGGTCACGTGGTTGAGCGCTCGCACGCGCTGTTGCCCAAGCGAATAGTCTTTGACCAGATCCCTGGTTTGGATACAATTGTCGTCTGCCATCTGTGGATCCTTTCCCTGGCCATGGATTAAAAATGATGAATCAAGACCATCTGCACGCCTTTTCCGCGCCAGGAGGCAGAAGCAGTTTGCACGGTCAGCGCATAATCCGGATTGATAAAGCCGATCAATGAAACCTTCCAGTTATCGTGCACCTGTTGCCAAATTGCGGTCCAAAAGATATCTTTACTCTGTGAATCCAGCGCAACATAACATGCGATCTGATCGATCAGGGTCAGAGGGTAATCAATGGCAAATGCGCTTATTTTGGACCTTTGATCGGTTGTCTTCCAACAATCAGACTGCGACAGATTGAGATATTCAATCAGAAAATGCACTCCATTGCCCACCGCAAAGGTATAATCGCTGCCGATGCAAAAAGACCGCTGGATTCGCGCCATCCAGGCGAAATGGCGGTGTTCGATGACCGCCTCAAACCAGCAGCCTATACCAACATCCCATTTTCCATCCAGGCCCAGACGTTCTTCGGGTTGGACTTCTGTTGCCGGCGACCCGGGGTCTTGCCATTCTGCAGAACGATGATGAAGAGTCAGAGCCAGCTGTCCGGTAAAAAGGGGGACTTCGAGGCGGCCGCCGGCTTCAAGGCTGTTGTTTTTCGAAGCCACTGCCTCCCAACCTTTTGAATCACCATCGGCGGCAATGCCCCAAAGCCAAAAAACCGTGTTATTGAGAAAGTAATAACGAAACAAGAGCGCAGGAACACCTTCGGTAAGTTGCAGCGGATTGCGGACGTCCAGGCGATCGAACCACATCAGCGGCCGCAACAGAAAAGCCGATCCAAAATTGATCTGCTGCAAGCCAAGGCGCAGCTCCCACTGAGGTTCAGAGCAGCGCAACCAAAGGCGGTACGGCCGCAATGCAAGATGACAGCCATCCCCGGGTTCGGTACAGTCCAAAGCAAGCTCGAGCGTGCCTTCCATATCCACGCTGCCGCCGGCAAAAGAGCCCAACTCCAGAGACATTCCTGGAACTGCTCGAACCGCGCCCTGCGCAAACGGCTGCGAGTGATGGCTCAGCCCGATTGTACCTGCAACCTGTCCATGCCAATCACCAGCCTCTGCCATCTGGAGCAGAATGAACAGGCAAAAGCATATAGGACTGCGCATGTTCCTCTTCATCGCCAAATTGCCATTTTTTCATCGGAGCGGCGGCAATGGAAAGATCCGCAAAAAGGGGCGGATTGAGTTTGTCTCCCTAAATCTCGACCGTCTCACCGAGCTCCGGATAATGGACATTCCTGTAGCCGCGTTCCTCAAGTTTTTCCTGCAACGCCGCAGCGCTGTCGGGCTCACCGTGAATTAAAAACACATGCTCGAGTCGGTCTGGAGAAGAATAACCAGCATATTCCAGCAATTCATTTTGATCGGCGTGGCCGCTGAAATATTCCATAACGTTGATTTCGCAATTGACCGAATGCATGTGCCCCAAAATGGGTACATTCTGGTCACCATCCATCAATTTTCGCGCCAGGGTGTCTTGGGCTGCATAACCGACAAAAAGCACCATATTTTCGGGTGACGGCAAGGTATGGATAAGATGGTGCAAAACCCGACCGCCTTCGCACATCCCCGAAGCGGAAAGAATGATGTGAGGGCTTTTGAGGTCGTTCAGCTCCTTGGACTGTTCGGCGCTGCGGATATACTTTAGGCGGGCAAAGCCAAAAGGATCCTGACGGTCGCGCAAAAACGTGCGCTGCATTTCTCGGTCAAAGCATTCCGGATGGCGGCGGAAGATCTGTGTCGCTTCGAAGGCCATCGGGCTGTCGACATAGATTGGAAGGTCAGGAATTCGATTCTGGATATACAATTTATGCAGCATATAGACAAGCGTTTGCGTCCTTCCTACTGCGAAAGAAGGGATCAGAATGCGACCGCCGCGTTGATGCACCTTGCGGATGACTTTTGCCAGTTCTTCGGTGGCATCGGCGCTGTGCGGATGCAACCGCGACCCATAGGTACACTCCATGAGCATAATATCGAGCTCGCGCAGCCGGTTGGGATCGCGCAAGATGGGTTGTTTGGTGCGACCGATGTCGCCGGTGATGCCCAGACGACGTGTTTTGCCGTTCTCTTCGATTTCAAAAAGAATACCAGCTGAACCGAGAATATGGCCGGCATCCTGAAAAGTAGCGCTGATCCCTTTGGCGATCGGCACCGCCTCGCTGTATTCAACCCCACGAAACAGGGGGAGCGCAGCTTCCACATCCGCCGTTGTGTAGAGGGCTTCGACCGGCGGCAAACCCTCCTTTTTGTTTTCTTTGCTGAGATAGGCGGCATCTTGTTCATGGATATGAGCGCTATCGCGCAACAGCACTTCACAAAGGTCAACCGTGGCAGCAGTGGCATAGATCGGACCGCGAAAACCTCTTTTGACCAGATTGGGAATGTTGCCGCTGTGATCGATATGTGCGTGGGTCAACAACAGAGTGTCGATCCCGGCAGGATCAAATAGGAAAGACTGGTTGCGCTCTCTGCTTTCCTGGCGCCGGCCTTGAAACAGACCGCATTCGACGAGAATTCGACTGCCATTGATGGTCAGCAAGTGTTGGGATCCGGTGACGGTCTGGGCGCCGCCCATGAATTCGATTTGCATGATCGTTCCTTCCCTATTCAATGTCGAATTTGATTCCCTGCGCCAGCGGCAGTTGAGTGCTCCAGTTGATCGTATTGGTTTGTCGGCGCATGTAGCCTTTCCAAGCATCTGAACCCGATTCCCGACCGCCGCCCGTATCTTTTTCGCCGCCGAAAGCGCCGCCGATTTCCGCTCCTGATGTGCCGATGTTGACATTGGCTATACCGCAATCAGAGCCGGCATGTGAAAGGAATGCTTCGCTTTCGCGCATGTTGTTGGTAAAGACTGCAGAGGACAATCCCTGCGGCACATCGTTGTGCAGCGCAATGGCGTTTTCGATGCCGCCCGTGTATTTGATCAGGTAGAGAATCGGCGCAAATGTCTCTTCCTGCACGATATCCCAATGGTTCTCGGCCTCAACGATGGCCGGTGTCACATAGCAACCGGATTCATAGCCCTTCCCGGACAACACTTCGCCGCCAAAAACAATCTTGCCGCCGAGTTTTTTAACTTTTTCCAACGCGTGGGAATAGAGCTCGACTGCAGCGCGATCGATCAGCGGTCCCATATGGTTCTTTTCATCGAGCGGCGAACCGATGCGGATGCCGCGATAGGCTTTGACCAAAGCGCTCTGCAATTTTTCATATACCGACTCGTGGATGATCAAGCGTCGGGTGGTGGTACAGCGCTGACCCGCAGTGCCGACAGCACCGAAAACCACGGCCGGCAAAGCCAGTTTGAGATCGGCGTCCGGAGTAAGGATAATGGCGTTGTTTCCCCCCAACTCAAGGATGGTTCGTCCAAGACGTCTGCCGACCGCTTCAGCAGTATGACGTCCGACTGCGGTTGAACCGGTAACCGAAATGAGAGGCACGCGTTTATCGTTCAGCATTCGTTCACCGACAGCAGAACCGCGACCGACCACCAGATTAAAAACTCCTTCCGGCAGTTGGTTGGCTGTCAGGACATCTTTAATAATTTTCTGTACAGCAATCGCCGTCAGCGGGACTTTGGAAGAGGGTTTCCAAATCATGACATCACCGCAAACCGCCGCAATCATCGCATTCCAGGACCATACCGCGACCGGAAAATTGAAGGCCGTCACAATCCCAACCAAACCCAGTGGATGGTATTGCTCATACATCCGATGCCGCTCGCGCTCGGAATGCATGGTCAGGCCATAGAGCTGGCGCGATAGACCGACGGCAAAATCGCAAATATCGATCATCTCCTGCACTTCCCCCCACCCTTCCTGCAGCGATTTGCCCATCTCATAGCTCACCAGGGTGCCAAGCGGCTGTTTGAATTCGCGCAGGCGCAAACCGATTTGGCGAACCACTTCGCCGCGTTTTGGTGCCGGCACCATCCGCCAGGTCTCGAAAGCCTTCAACCCGGTAGTTACTATTTTTTCGTAATCCGCTGACGAAGCCATCGTGACCGAGGCGATAGCCTTGCCGTCAACAGGTGATGTCACCTTTAGCTCACCCTGATCGGTGGTGGCAAACCAATCACAGCCGGTGGATGCACCGGAATTTTGCGATTGAATACCAAGAACCTTAAGGAAATCCATTGATACCTCCACAAGTTTGATTATGGCGATAATCGACCGGGTCTGGTGATGCCCATTCTCCCGGGAGAAGTGCGTTTTGCGAGGGGCAATGGTTGGAGAAAGATCTCCTTACCACCGGAGAATCACAGGTAAGCGAGTTTCCCCTCAAGATTCACTGCCTCAAAGTGTAGGGATTTTCCCCGAAAAAGTCAAACAGTATTCGGCAAAACAGGTCATCGAGAAGGATCGTCTTGGCTCAGTTGTTGAAAAAACAGAGTCTGCACATCCTGAAAGGTGCGATAAGGGATACAATCGATGTGGTGAACCTGGCAATAACTCAGCAGATCGTCTTTGGCGAACAACAGGTCTGCCTCAGCCAGGGCGCAGAGATCGGAATAACCATCGCCGACGTAGACTGTCTTGGCGCCTTCTTGACGAGCGAGCCGCAAGTGCAGACCTTTGCAATTGGCGCAACTGCCGCAGCTCTGAGCCAAATAGGGAAAAGCAACCTGCAAACGTCCGTCCGCTTCGATGGTCAATCGATTGGAGCGAATTTCCAGATTCGCCAGCCCGTTTTGGCGAAGAATTCTCTCGATATAGGCGTCCATGCCATCGCTGACGACGGTAATGGGCAACTGATGTTCGCTGCAGCGGCGACAAAATTCAGCAAAAAAAGGATCGATCGGTTGGTCGACGACGAAGCGGTCGAGTTGCTCAACCGTTATCCGGGTAACGGCAGCCTGCTTCTGCCACAATTCACAGGCATGTATCTTTTTATCCCGCCACGCCTGCACAAGGGCCCACCAATGGCTTGCGTCGCCAAAAGTGGTAAACACGAGATTGCCGACATCGTTTTGCGCCACGGTGCCGTCAAAATCGCAAAATATCCGCCAATTCATAGAGCATGCTTTCGAAAAAAAACCGCCTCCTGGGTTTCCAGGAGGCGTTCGCAGATTCGCATTTGCGGCACAATGATGCGGCCGCCCATGCCGTTTATTTGTCTTCCAGCGCAGCCTGGGCAGCGGCCAGGCGGGCGATGGGCACGCGGTAAGGCGAACAACTGACATAATTCATGCCGACGCGATGGCAGAATTTGACCGAAGTGGGTTCTCCGCCATGCTCGCCGCAGATGCCGACTTTGAGATCGGGACGAGTGCTGTGGCCTCGCTGGGTGCCGAGTTCGACCAACTGCCCGACGCCGGTCTGATCGAGAATCTGGAATGGATCATGCTTGAGGATATTTTTTTCCAGATAGACCGGCAGAAACTTGCCTGCATCATCGCGTGAGTAGCCAAAGGTCATTTGGGTCAGATCGTTGGTACCGAAGGAGAAGAACTCGGCGTATTTCGCCACTTCGTCGGCGGTGAGCGCCGCGCGCGGGATCTCGATCATGGTACCGACGAGATAGTCGACGCGGTCCTTGCGTTCAGCAAAAATCTTTTCAGCAACCGCGCGGATAATCTCTTCCTGCAATTTGAACTCTTGCCAGGTGCCGATCAACGGAATCATGATCTCCGGATGCACCTTTATGCCTTTGGCCTTGACATTCAAAGCCGCTTCGATGATGGCGCGCGCCTGCATCTCGGTGATCTCCGGATAGGTGATGCCCAATCGGCAACCGCGATGACCGAGCATGGGGTTGAACTCGACCAGCTCTTCAACCTTGTTTTTGATCTCCTCGACGGAAATGCCCATTTCTTTGGCCATTTCCCCCTGATTGTTTTCTTCATGGGGCACAAATTCATGCAGCGGCG
The DNA here is from genome assembly GCA_029565675.1 of bacterium. GTDB lineage: Bacteria > Zhuqueibacterota > Zhuqueibacteria > Residuimicrobiales > Oceaniaggregativiventaceae > Sulfursilanivivens. The sequence continues at coordinate 23,279 of JAKQNP010000051.1, read as the reverse complement.
GATCGAGGAGACGGATCGTCACACCAAAGCCATCCATCGCGGCAAATATCCCTTCAAAATCGGTGCGCTGCATGGGCAGCAGCTTGGCGAGCGCTTTGCGGCGACCTGTCTCATCGCTGGCCAGGATCATCTCGCGCATCGCTTTGATGCGTTCACCTTCGAAAAACATATGTTCAGTGCGGCAAAGCCCAATGCCTCTGGCGCCAAAATTGCGCGCAACTTGTGCATCATGGGGTGTATCGGCGTTGGTGCGCACATGCATGCGGGTCACCTTGTCGCACAAATCCATCAATTTGCCGAAATTGCCGCTGAGTTCGGGATCTTTGGTTTCAATTTTGCCTTCATAAACTTCGCCGGTTGATCCATTGAGAGAGATCCAGGTGCCTTCTTTATAGGTATTGCCATTGGCTGTCAATTCGCGCGTTTTGTAGTTGATGCGTATACCGCCGGCGCCGGAAACGCAGCACTTGCCCATGCCGCGGGCAACCACTGCTGCATGCGAAGTCATTCCTCCGCGCGCGGTCAAGATGCCCTTGGCCACGTTCATGCCGGCAAGGTCTTCGGGAGAGGTCTCGATGCGCGCCAGGATGACTTTTTCGCCGCGCGCCACCCATTCCTGCGCTTCGTCGGCAAAAAAGACCACCCGACCGGTCGCCGCACCCGGTGAGGCCGGCAAACCTTTGGCAATCATTTTGGCTTTTTTCAGGCCTTCGCTGCTGAATACAGGGTGCAGCAGATCGTCGAGCCGGTTGGGCTCGATGCGCTGAATGACCGTGTTTTCATCGATCATGCCCTGCTGCAACATCTCAATGGCGATGCGCACCGCTGCGGTTCCTGTGCGCTTGCCGTTGCGGGTCTGCAACAACCACAAACGACCTTCCTGAATGGTAAATTCAAGGTCTTGCATATCTTTATAGTGGTTTTCAAGTTTGGTCTCGGTCTCGGCGAGCTGTTTATAGACCACAGGCATCGCTTCTTCCAGGGAGGGATACTTGCTTTTGCGCTCTGCTTCGCTGATGCTGGCAGAAGCCGCCCAACGCCGCGAACCTTCCAGAGTGATCTGCTGCGGGGTGCGGATTCCAGCGACCACATCTTCACCCTGAGCGTTGATCAAGTATTCGCCGTTGAACAGATCTTCACCGGTTCCAGCATCCCGGGTAAACGCAACACCGGTTGCCGAGTTGTCGCCCATATTGCCGAAAACCATGGCTTGAACATTGACCGCTGTACCCCAATCGTCAGGAATATTGTTCAATTTGCGGTACACCTTGGCCCGATCGTTGTTCCAGCTGCCAAAGACCGCGCCGACGGAACCCCACAGTTGTTCCCATGGGTCGGTGGGAAAATCATGGCCGGTGCGTTTCTTGACCGCTTTTTTAAAACGAGTGACCAGCTCTTTCAGATCATCAACAGTCAACTCGGTATCGTTTTCGACTCGTTTTTCCTCTTTGAGCTCGTCAATAATCTCTTCAAAGGGGTCGACATCTTCCTTGCTCTCCGGCTTCATTCCCAACACGACATCGCCGTACATCTGCACGAATCGTCGATAGGAGTCCCAGGCAAAACGCGGATTGCCCGACTTTTTGGCCAGACCTTCGACATTTTTATCATTCAATCCGAGATTGAGCACCGTATCCATCATGCCGGGCATTGAGGCACGAGCTCCGGACCGAACTGAGACCAGCAAAGCATTGCTGCTGTCGCCGAATTTGGCGCCCATCATCTTTTCAATATGCTCAACACCATGTTCAACTTCTTTTTTGATCTCGGCAAATATCTTCTCGCGTCCGACTTTGTAAAATTGGGTGCAAACTTCTGTTGTGATGGTAAAACCGGCTGGAACCGGAACGCCGATCAAATTCATCTCGGCCAGGTTGGCCCCTTTGCCGCCGAGCAATGCTTTCATATCCGCACGGCCTTCGGCTGCACCGCCGCCGAAGGTGTAGACATACTTTGACATGTGTTCCTCCTTTTGTGTCAGTCTGTTCATGGCACGTTTATTCGATTCATTCGTTTCATTCATTTCTTGATTCAGCAAATCATCAAGAGAATATTTGAACAATCACCCTAAATCCGTTTTTTGGATCCTGCCTGGCTCGCAGCAACCGATCAAAGGCGCTAATTTTTTTCTGTGTTCGATCCGCCTTTGGCTGCCGCCGAAATGGCGGGCGCGGTCAACAATTGTTGATAACGTCGGGAATCCTTGAGCAATTCCACCGATTTTTGCAATACACTGTCATTGTGAAAAGAAGCGCGATAATAGGCATCGCGTCCGAAAGCCTTGCCGGCGATCTCGCGTTCGAGAAACACGCGGATATGATCTCGCGATGCGGTCATTTCTTCCTGGCGGATCTGGTCAAACTCCTTCCCCAGTCCGGCGATCGCAGCAGTCAAAGGCCGATAAAGGCTGTCCTTTTCCGACAATTCGATCAATTTTTCGACGTATTCATAACCATTCGGTTTATAGGTGAACTCTTTGCTCCGCAGGAAGGATTCAAAATCATTCAGCACCTGATCGCTGATCGAGAAATCAGCGCTCAGCTCCGGATGTTGGGAAACATAGTTGAGGCTGTAGTTAAAAAACATCGATTGGCGCATCAGTTCGAGCTCATATCGATTCAGCGCAAAGTTGGTCAACACAAAGTCGGGTCGAATACCGCCGCCGCCGTAAACCTGGCGTCCGTTGCGGGTATAAAAGATTGCAGCCGCGGTGCTATCCGCCTCTTTTTTATTTTCGGTTGCGGCCGCGCTGGTATCGGCACCAACAAAGACCGAGGCACGGCCATGCGGGAAAATATCGGCGCGCTGAATCAAGCGGCCACTGGGCATATAATATTGTGCAGTGGTCAGTTTGAGCTGTTTTTCGCCGCGACGATCCAACGGCACCACGGTTTGCACCAGTCCCTTGCCAAACGTCTCACTGCCGAGAATCACACCGCGATCGAGGTCTTGAATCGCGCCAGCGACGATTTCTGAAGCTGAAGCGCTGTATTCATCGACCAACACGACCAGAGGAATCGATTGACTGACCAAAGGGGTATTGCGCGCAAAAAAATCCTGCCGGGTTGCGCTGTCACGCCCCTGGGTAAAAACAATCAATTCTCCTTTTTCAAGAAAAAGGTCGGCCACCTGAACAGCCACATCGAGCAGGCCACCCGGGTTGCCGCGCAGATCGAGGATCAGTCCGGTGAGCCCCTGATCGATCATATTTTCGATCTCATCTTGCACCTGCTCAGCTGCATCGCGATTAAACTGCGCCAATTTGACAACACCGATGCCCGGGGCAATGAATCCGGCAAACTGGATATTGGTCACCACGATTTCATCGCGGATCAGGGTAAATTCAATATCTGACTTTTCACCGATGCGGCGGATGGTCACTCTTACCTGACTGCCTTTTTCGCTGCCGCGCAGATGACCGGCCGTTTCAGAGAGCGTCCAACCCTGGGTGCTTTGACCATCGATCGCCACGATCTGATCGCCTTCGCGGATACCTGCCCGGGCTGCCGGGCTATTGGGAAACGGTTGTTCAGCCACGGTCGCCCAGCCATTGCGAATGACGATGCGCATGCCAACTCCATAGTATTTGCCGCTGGTCAGGATGCGCAACTCATCAGAGTCCTCTTTTTCCAAATAGACAGAATAGGGATCCAGGCGGTCGAGCATGCCATCAATACCTGCACGCATGAATTTTTCTGCATCCACCTGTTGGATATAGCGCTCGGTGATGGTCTGGTAGACCTGACCGAAAAGCCTGATGTTTTGGGCAACCTGATAATAAATATCACGTGCCGCCTCGCTGTACAGGAGAGAAAAAAGACCGCTGACCCCCAATAGAAGCGCAACCACCGCAGCGATGCGAGCATTTTTCTTGTATTTGGACATATCGATATCCTCCCGGGATTCCATATGAACAGAATCCAACATCAGACCATGTGTTGGTCAGCGAGTTGGAAGAACGGACCTGAATTGTGGATACGAAAAGCAAAGTTTTTGCGCGAGCAAATCAGGAAAAGCGACCTGAATCCGCATCTCAACTGCGACGAGACCACCAAATGGGTTCGAACAGCTGCCAAATGGTCGCCTGGATTTCTTCGATTGAGCGGTTGCCATCGATCAGCAGAAAACGGTCGGCTTCCTGACCGGCAATCTGCAAATATCCATTCCGCACCCGATGCTGAAATTCAAGCCCTTCTTGTTCGAGGCGATCAAGCACCCTGTGGCTTTTCCCTTTGCGCAGGAGGGCTATTTCGGGTTCCAAATCGATGTAAAAAGTCAAGTCAGGCTTCAGGCCGCAGGAGCCCAACCGATTGGCTGTTTCCACCTTTTGCAGATCCAGACGCCGACCATACCCCTGGTAGGCGGTAGTGGAATCATAAAACCGATCGCAAATTACCAACTGTTTTTGCTGCAATGCTGGCAGGATCTGTTCCTGCACCATCTGCGCACGGGCAGCTTCATAGAGAAGAAGCTCGGTCCATGCGTGCAGGCCAGTCTGTTTCGGATCCAGCAGAATGCGGCGGATTTTTTCTGAAAGGGTGTTGCTGCCGGGATCACGCAACATCAGTGCATCCGGAACCAAGGTCAGCAGCCTTTGGTAAAACCGTGCGATCTGAGTGCTTTTTCCGCAGAAATCTATTCCCTCAAAAGTCAGGAACAACGCTGACTCGGGGTGATCCTGAAGCGTCATTGTAAATCGATCACCCTCCATTTGCCGCGGTAAAATCGCCAATAATTCAGTCCCATACGGATAAACTCGTCAGCAGCCTGAATACCCCATATCCCATAGATTCCAAAGCCAAAAATAAACGCGCTGGTCCAATTCAGACCGACTTCGAACATCAGCACAAAAATGAGCGTTGTCCACATCAGCCATTTGAGGTCGCCGGCACCGCGCAAATTGCCGGCCAATACATTGTTCAAGGCTTTGGGAATTTGCGCCAGGGCAAAAAGATAAATCGCTTTTTGCCCCATCGCAACAGTTTCCGGATCCGTGGTAAAGACATGAATCAGGGCTTTGGAAAAAACAACCATCAACAGGGCGATTGCCAGAACCAGAATCACCATCATCCGATTGGCGGTTCGCGCCGTGCGATAAGCCAAAGCTTTGTTCGATGCACCGAGGTTTTGCCCCATCAGCGACATTGCAGTCAGGCTAAAGGCCATATAAACCATCGACAGCACCGATTGAATGCGCACAAAAACGGTATGTGTCGACAGCACAACCACATAGATACCGGCCGCGTAGCTGGTGACCACCAGTTGACCGAGCGCCCAGGTCAACTGTTCAATGGTGGTGGGCAAACCGCTTTCAAAGAGAGCACGAAAGCTCTTCCAGCGCGGTCGCGTGCATTCGCGAAATGAGAGAAAAAGTTTTGTCCGCCGGCTGCGCAGCAGGTAAAAAGTAGCAAGAAATCCAGTGCTGTGGGAAATGCCTGCTGCCAAGGCGGCACCTTGGACTTGGAGCCGCGGAAAACCAAACAATCCAAAGATCAACAATGGCGCCAGAAACAGATTGAGACCGTTGATCAAAATATTGACCATCATCGAATAGTGAGTATCGCCTGTGGCGCGCAGAATACCCAAAGCGACGAAATTGGTCACCACCAACGGACAAAAAAGCGCCAATGTGCGCAGGTAGGTCATACCCGCCTCCTGCGCCAGCGCTGATTTGCCTTCACGGATGACTTTGAACAGCTGTACCGCGCCGAAATACCAGGTTAATAAAAAGGCGATCGACATGATGATCGCCAGCATGATCGCCTGCCCAAAAATATGGTTGGCTTGCCAGGTATCTTTTGCACCCAGGTATCGATTGATGATCAGACTCGAGCCGACAACAAAGGTCAACAAGACCGAAAAAAACACCAGAATAACCTGGATTGCCATACCGTGTCCAGCAAACATCGAAGCGCTGAGTTTACCGATCATGATCGCTTCGATCGTCCACATGAGAGTCTGAGAGGAAAGATCGATGACCGCCGGCAGCGATGTTTTGAGAATCGCTTTAGCTGGTGAAAGGGTTTTCAATGGCTTCCACTTTATTTAATCCTGGCTGCAACTCACTCTTATCGGAGGAGTGGGGTCCTGAACAGGACCCCACACGGTCAAATGTCAATCGTAGTATTCGAGTCCGAGATGGGTGATCAACTCTTCGCCCATCAAATAACGCAAGGTATTCTTCATTTTCATCGATTGGATGAACAGATCGTGCTCGGGATAAAGGCCTTCTGCGACCATTGGGCTTTTGAGATAAAACGAGAGCCATTCCTGGATGCCGCTCATGCCGGCGCGCTGCGCCAGATCGATGAACAAGGCCAGATCCAAAGCAACCGGCGCTGCCAGGATGCTGTCGCGACAGAGGAAATCGACCTTGATCTGCATCGGATATCCGAGCCAACCAAAGATATCGATGTTGTCCCAACCCTCTTTGTTATCGCCGCGCGGTGGGTAGTAATTGATTCTCACCTTGTGATAGAGATCACCATACAGCTCGGGATATTTTTTGGGCTGAAAAATGAATTCCAACGCCGAAAGTTTGGTGACCTCTTTGGATTTGAAGGAACCGGGATCATCCAGAACCTCGCCGTCGCGATTGCCGAGAATATTGGTTGAAAACCAGCCCTTGACCCCCAACATCCGTGCTTTCAGGCCGGGAGCGAGAATGGTTTTCATCAATGTTTGACCGGTCTTGAAATCCTTGCCGGCAACCGGAACATTGTTTTTCTTTGCCAATTCCAGCAATGCAGGCATATCATGGCAGGTATGTGGAGCGCCGTTGACATAGGGGACTCCAAGCTTGAGCGCCGCATACGCATAGATCATGCTGTTGGAGATGGCGATATGATTTTCGCGCAATCCTTTTTCAAAAGAAGCCAACGAGTCATAAATCGGATCGTGTTCGAGATAGATCTCTGTGCTGGCACACCAGACGATGACCAGACGGTCCAGATGGTGCTCTTTTTTAAAGTTTTTGATGTCATCCATCAGCTGTTCAGCCAGATCCATCTTTGTGGAACCGGTTTTGACATGGGTGCCATGTAACCGTTTGACATAATAATTGTCAAAAACCGCTTTCATCGGCTTGATGGCTTCGAGCTGCGGCCGCACCTTGTCCAAATCTTCCTTATTGAGAACACCGGCGTGCAGAGCCGATTCATAGGCGTTTTCCGGGAACAGATCCCAACCGCCAAAAACGAGGTCCTGCAAATCCGCCAGCGGCACAAAATCTTTGATTTTCGGCGTCCGGTCTTCCGTCCGTTTGCCCAGACGGATCGTGCCCATCAGCGCGACCGAGCCGAAAGGCTTGGCAAACCCATTGCGAATCAATTCGACACCCGCTATCAGTGTTGTACCTACTGCCCCCATGCCCGGCAGGAGAATTCCGAGTTTGCCTTTTGCCTCTTTAATGTTGACACCCTTCGCCATCAAAACTGCGCTCCTTTCTCGAATTACAGTGATGATTCTTCTATTGCAACTGAACGCCGTGGTATGCGGATAGTCTCCACGCGCTAGATTATTTGGTCGTGCGGTTGTTGTGGTCCACCTTGATAGCGCGCGGCTTAAATCCGTTGATTTCAGACTCGGTAAAGATCCCGTAGGAAATAACAATCAACAAATCGTCCTTCTGTGCCCAGCGAGCCAATGCGCCGTTCACAATGATGTCGCCGCTGCCGCGTTTTCCTTCAATCAGATAGGTTTCGGCCCGTGTCCCATTGTTGATATTCAAAACTTGCACCTGTTCGTACGGCACCATGCCGGCTGCATCCATCAAATCTCGATCGACTGTCAGGCTGCCCTCGTATTCAAGATTTGTATCCGTGACCCGTGCGCGGTGAATTTTCGATTTGTACAAGATCCGCTGCACTTTTCATCCTCCCAAAATGGACTGGATTGTTATTCATGCCCAAGATCGGTCGGCAGTTTTTTCCACCGTTCCGAATTTTCCGTGGACCAGATATGATAAATTCGTTGAACGGCGGTAAAATTGGCCAATGCGGCGATCAACAACATCACAACGATCAATGCGATCTCGGAGATGAGCAATCCGATACTCAACGCCACCAGGCGTTCTGGCCGTTGCAGCAAACCGACCCGGCAATCAAAACCCAAACCTTCGGCGCGCGCCCGCACATAACTGACCATGACGCTGCCGGCCAGGCTGAGAAAAACAGCAATAATGGCTATATTCCGCAGGTTGGATTCAAGGTTTATGGAAAAAGTGAAATGAATGCCAATGCCCAAAAAGACCAATATTTCAGCGTAGCGATCCAGGGTTGAATCATAAAGAGCGCCGAATTTGGTCACCCGATTCGAAGCGCGGGCAACCGAACCGTCGATCATATCTAGAGTTCCACCGACCAGCAAATAAAAGGCACCCCAGCGCAAGGCCCCTTTGGCAAAAAAGTAGGATGCAATCGCGCAAAAAAGAAGTGAAAGAGTGGTCAGGTGATTGGGGTTAAAATTACGACGCACCAAAAAACCAACCAGTGGATCGAAAAACAAACGGAATCTGTTCTTCAAACTATCCGAGAAAAGGGTCCACTTCATATGTTTCTACTCTTTTTTTAATTTCCTTGTCAACCCGCCCACAACCAAGACAAATTCGCCCTTGATTGGCCAGGTGATTCCCTTCTGATCGATTTCTGCCAGACGGGTGCGGATGATTTGTTCGAATTTTTTGGTCATTTCGCGGGCAATCGCGATAGGGCGATCTCCCAGCGCTTGGTACAAATCAGCCAGTGTACGCTTGAGTCGATATGGTGACTCGTAAAAAACCAGGGTGCGGGGATCCTGGGAGAGCTCCTCAAGGCGTTTTCGGCGGCCTTTTTGCGCCGGCAAAAACCCTTCAAAGACAAAGCGATCGGTTGGCAGGCCGGACAGGACCACCGCCGCAATCACTGCAGATGCGCCGGGAATACACTCGACCCGGATGTTGTGCGCAACCGCCTCACGCACCACATAAAAAGCAGGATCCGAAATCCCTGGAGTCCCGGCATCGCTTATCAAAGCGATGGATTGCTGTGCCAACAATCGAGAGATCAAATTGGGGGTAACGCGTTCTTTGTTGTGGTCGTGATAACTGACAGCCGCTGTCTGAATCTGATAATGGGCGAGCAAAATTTTGCTGGTCCGGGTATCTTCGGCAGCGATCAGATCGACGGACTTGAGCGTCTCGATCGCGCGAAGCGTAATATCCTTTAAATTCCCGATCGGTGTGCTGATTAAAAACAGCGTCCCGGGTTTTATGTCACTCGGCTCCATATCGGATCCGCCAGGCTGACAATCCCAGCCTTTTTATCATCCCACCCAGTCCGGACGACCGCATAACACGAATTAAACCTGTAAATTTAAGCAATAAACAGCAAAAAGTCAAGTGAAGGATAAAGGCAAATTCTACCGCCAAATCTCCAGGGACTCCATACAGCGATGGCAGATGCCGGTCTCAGCACAAACCCAGCTATAGAGATAAAGAGCGCCTTGTTGTTGACAGGCAGTCAATCGATGCTGATCAGAAGATCCCAGACGTCCGCGCATTTTTCGACTGATCTCATTGCCAGAGAGAACGGGGAAATGTGCCAAAAAGGAAGACACGCGCATGGTCAATTTGCGGTCGCTTGTCTCTTGTGCGTAAGCCAAGAGGACCGGAAGGATGGCATTGATGGTGATATCTCGGCTGCGACTGATGCCGAGCCATGTCGGCTTGCCTCTGTGAACAGTGACCATTTCGACCAGGTTGCGGACTTGAGCCTTGGAATGGCTGTTGTCAAAGCTCTGCGCATAAAGCAACGGAATGAATCCCTGTTCCAGATAGCGAACGAGCAGCACAGAAGCAGCCAGGAGACGAATCGTCGGGAAATTGTTCGGTCGCAGGCGAAAAAATATCCAATCTGACGAATCCAACGCGACAAGGGAATAGCGGTCGGCGCTCTGCCGCCAAAACGCATTCGCATCAGGGGGCAATACCCCGGCGGCAACTGCATCGGCTTGCGGCAACAATCCAGCAGCGCCAAACAAAAGAGCCGCACAGCGGCTGAACCGATTCTGCGGCGATTCGGGCAACAAAATCGTGCGAAGGGTGTCCCACGGCAGGCGTTGTGAGAGATTGAGGAATGCGATGGAATTTTTTGCATACCCGAGCCCTTCCATCAGGGCTTCATAAAAAACCTGGTCCCAGGAAACCACGGCTCTTCTCTCCAGCCACCGGTCGGCTTTCAACCTGAGCCATTGATGACCGGCAGCATCGAGTTTGGCATCGATTTGCACCGGTGCCAATCTTGCCAAACCACATTCGACCGGTGCAGCAGAAGGCCAGTGTTCAGTGGGCTGTAAACCTCTTTGCAGCAGCTCTGCTCCGGGGTCCAGAAAGCTGTCGAGATTGAAGGATGGCACTGCAGTGCCATCCTGTCGGCGGGCGATAAAGTCAGCCGGGCAGGCGTCGGTCACGACATGCAGGATGACGCGGTTGTACCGGGGATCACGGTGATGACCGTGCTGATACCAGTCGTCGGCCATGGCATGAATTTCGACATCGCCGCGCAACAGCTCGCCATCGATGGCGATCAACGCCGAGAGAAAATCGGGGCCAGCATCGCGATTGCGCTCCCCTGGCTCATGCACCTGCAGCTCCCGGCCATCCAGCAAATAGAGCGGCGACAATCGTCCGACAAGGGTCGTCCAAAGATCGTAGATAAAGTTCTCGCTCGCCGGTTCATTGATGCGGCTCATGGCTGCCCCATATCCATGCAAACAACAGCAGATTCGCCAGGCCGGAATCACCATCCCAATTGATCCAGGTCGGCGATCTGTCGTTTCATTGGGGGAAAAGGCGACAAACTTCCATCTTCTGCCAGGATGTCGCGCCCCTTGTTCAAAGGTGCCGAGAGGCGGTTCAGATCGGCGATAATCCGTGCTGCTTCAGCGCCGTTCAAGATGCGGGGTTGAAACTCGACAAAATGATTGGTGACAGAGACAGGTATAACTCGAGCATAGAGCAATCCGTTGTCGTCCAAAATAACCTTCAGAATGGCGCTATCCCTGGCGCTGGGGCTGTAGGACCCAAACGCATAATTTCCCAGACTGTAAGCGATCAGACGATTGCGATAAACCTCCATTCCCTGCAGAACATGCGGGTGATGTCCGAGCACGAGATCAGCGCCATTGTCGATGGCCAGATGCGCAAAGTAGATCTGATAGTCTTTGGGGGTCGTGCGTTTTTCCTCTCCCCAGTGAAAGCTGACCACCACCCAATCCGCCTGCGCCCGTGCCTGGTGCAAAGTCTCTTCCACCATCTGTTCGCTCGGATGGCAGGTGCCACAGCCGCTCTTTGTCGCCCAAAATTCGGTCGGATAGGTAAAAGAATAGCCGATGAACGCCACGCGTGTTTCGCCTTGCTGCCAATAAACCGGCTGGCAGGCATGCTGACGGTTCGGACCGGCGCCGCTGTGCAGAATGCCGACCGCATCAAGGGCTGCGCGAGTATCAGACAATCCCTCACAGCCATAATCGAGAATATGGTTGTTGGCAAGGGTCACCACATCGAAACCGGCCCGCTGCACACCGCGGCTAAACTCCGGCGGGACGCGAAAAGTGTAGGTCTTGTCTGGAAATTGCTGACCGCCGGCAGTGAACGGCGCTTCGAGATTGGCGATCGCCACATCAGCAGATTGAATGATGACACGAGTGCTGTCGAACGGATAGTCGACTCCATCGCGCCGAATCTTGTCAACAACCCAGGAACCCAACATCAAATCGCCAACCGCGGCCAGGCGCAGCAAATGCGGGGTTGGTAGAGGCAAGGCTGGCGGTCGCAGACGAGCCACGGGTTCGATTGGCAAAGTCAAGACAGGGTCGCTTTTTTTCGGTTTGGGCAACTGCGCAGCACAATTGAGCCAGACAGAAGCACCGACAGCAAAGACAACCAGTAGCCGCCGAATCATACATAATTTCATGATCTACACATCCGGGTAAGCAGGTTCTTCTACTCAGGTCGACTGCGGGCTTGCCTATTCTTTATCATCCGTCTCGGAAACGATATCGGCATCTTGTACGCCAGAGTCGGAGCTTTTGCCGGTTCGGCGTTTTTCGCGTTCTTCGCCGCGCGACTTGCGCTGCTCTTCTTTTTCCAATTTGACCTTTTTTATCTCATCCTTTTTCTGGTCAAGGTTTTTTTCCTGCTGTTTGATCTCGGCAACCAAACGCGCGATTTCTTCATCGGTCTGCAGATCGACCTTTTTGCGGCTGCTCATTTTCTCGTAAACCGAACCGCCCAATTCCGAAAAAAGTTTTTCGATGTTTCGCTTGATCGACAGCATGTCGATTTTGGCTTTGCCAATTTTTGACATTTCATCGGTTTTGTCGACAATAAAATCGATGCCGTCTCTCAGTCCTGTCTGCAAATCTTCAAACAAACTGCTCATAAAACCCTCCGTTTCGTTTTATTTTTCCCTTTTTTCGTCAAAATATCACTTTTGCCCCAAAAAAGCAAGTTTTTTTAATTCGCGATGTTCACTGGAAACGATCTCGACAAAATAGATACCTGCGGCCACACGAAATCCTGCATCGTCGCGTCCATCCCAGGGTTCCAGGTTCAGGCCGTTTGGACGTATCGCTGAAACAAGTGTTCGCACTTCCTGACCCCTTGCATTGAAAACCCTCACTGTCGTGTAAGTTCGACTGCGTTCGGCCGGCAATCGATAGACGATGGTTGTGCCGCTGGCCTGGGTGAAAGGATTGGGAAAGGCGTTGACATTGTCGATATCCGCGAAGGGATCATCCCCGGGCTGCAACGAAATGGAGCGGGCGGCATCGACTTTGCCATGACCCCAGAAGTTGTTCGGCACTGACCCCACGGCTGCATCCACTTTCGCCCCCCTGGCAAGCAATTCGCGAACCTGTGCCGCCGTGAGATCCGGATTCTTTTGCAGCAACAGCGCGCAGACTCCAGCCACATGTGGAGAGGCCTGACTGGTACCACCTGCCAGACCGTATTGTGGATCCGTGCTGATGTAGCCATTGGGAAAAGCCGCATCACCGGTATAAAAAATACTGTTGCGGCTAGACGGAGCAGCATCTCGCGAAACAGCGCTGACGATCATCTGACCTGGAGCGGTGATGTCGGGTTTGACGACAGAGCCGCTGCGTGTTGGACCTGGACTGGAAAAGGGTGCGATCTCATCGATCCTGTTTGCGCCATTGCGGCTGATGGTCAACCGGTGGCCGTCGAGATCGGTCCACATCACTTTGCTGGTATAGGCACCCACCGTGATCGCATGTTCGCTGGTGCCGGGTATCGACAACTTGCCAAAATCCACCTTCCCCAGCTTGAATTCCGCCGGCATCGTGCAATAGACCAGGTAAGCATCGACCACGGCCGCAGCGCCGCTGAATTCGATGGTCCATTCTCCGGCGGCCGGCAATCCCGCACCGACTGCATTGCTGATCTCAATGTAAATCTCGCGATCATTGTTGAAAGGATTGCGCCCGGGGCGATAACCGCCGTTCTGCTCATAAAAACTGTTCCACACATAAACAGCTCCTTCCGGGCTTTTTATGTCCAGCACCTGCTCGGGACGCACCGGACCGTGGCTTTGCCCACCCGGAGTCGTCACCGTAACCGCTATCGAGGCTGTGCCGGTATACCAACCACTGAGCTGCAGATAATTGCTGCCGCTGCCTGCCAGTGGAGTGTAAGGAGACACCTGCAGGGTGATGCCTTTCTTGGCGCTGCTGGTTAGAACAGCCTGTGCATGGATATTGTCGTTGCCATCGTTGCCGGCAACCGTAACAACAACCTTGCCGGGATTGCCGTAACCGGTCAAGGTATCGATAAAACGCTCGACTGCTGACGTGCCGTCATGGGCACCGTAATGTCCGCCAATGCTGAGATTGACCACATAAGGACGGCTGAGAGCAAACGCAACGCTGTCGATAAAAGAGAGTCCAATGATTTGATCAGAGGTGCGGAATTCTGTTCCCAGGTCATTGCGCGCCGCTTTAACCACCACCAGTTCAGCTTCCGGTGCCACACCGGTATACACGCCGCCGTTCGCATCGGAACGACCGTTGCCGGCAATGATGCCGGCCACATGGGTTCCGTGACCGCTGTAATCGCTTTCCCACACTCCCGAACCGGTTTGCAGTGCGGTATTGATATCCGTTTCATCATACAAACGACCGCCGTAGTAATTGCCGGTCTCGCTCAGATCGAGCATACAGCGGATGCGGGTGCGGCCATCTTCCCGACAAAAGGCCGGATGCTGCCAGTCGATGCCTGAATCGAGCACGCCGACGATCACATCCTGGCCGGTGATACCGTGGGTGTTCCACACCTGGTCGGCGCCGATCATCGGCGCGCTGACATCCAACTGCGGACGGCTGATTTGCGGTGCTTCAACGTAAAGGACGCCTTCCAGATCGGCCAGATCAGCCAGGCGATCTGCAGGAATACGCACGATGGCCATATCGCCGCGGCGCCAGACGGTTGTAGCGCCGGCCGATTGGAGATCAACGTCCTGACGGCTCAGGGTGACAATCGCCTCAATTCGGTCTGTCGGCGCGGACTTGTAAATCATCGAACCGCGCTGCTGCTCAACCTGCACCCTCTCTGGAAAGCACTGCAGCAATCCCAGCTGCGGGTCGAGCTTGCCCGATTGCGCAAAAGCCAGCGGACTTGTCATCAGCAAAACCGCAACCAACTGCGATGGTTTCATGCCGTTTTTCCTCAGTTCCGCATCGTGTCTTTGTTGTTGTAAAAAATCGATTGCCTTGTTGGTTTATCCCTGTAAACGTTGCCGACAGCAACCGGTTCCCACCGCGGTGTGCAGCAGAGCTGCTTGCTCTGGAGCCTGGTCACATGGGCAAAATAAGGTACATCAAATCCAGGACAAACACAAGCCGATTTCATTGTGCCATCCGCTGGTGCAAAACCACGTGCACACTGAAATGCAGCAAACCCCTGTTAACGCAGGCAATAAAAAACCCGCCGTCGATAACTTTCTCGACGGCGGGTGAAGATCAACCAGATGAAAGAGGACTAATCGCTCCCTATCACCTGCAAAGCGGGTTTATTTCAGCAGCGTCATCTTGATCATCTTGCTGAAATTGCCGGCCTTGAACTGCAGGAAGTAAAGACCCGCAGAGGCGGAACTGGCGTCCCAGGTCACTTTGTGGTAACCAGCATCCTGATAACCGGCATTGATGGTCTGAATCAACTGACCGTTGGTGTTGAAGATCGACACCACGACTTCACTGGCTTGCGGCAGCGCATATTCGACCGTGGTTGTCGGGTTGAAGGGGTTCGGATAGTTCTGATTCAGCGCAAATTCCGTCGGCACACCGGCCTTGTCGGAAGCCACGCTGGTGATCACGTTGCCTTCACCCGATTTTGCGCTCTCGTTGCCGGCAAAGTCGGTCGCACTAACGACATAGTAATAGGTCTTGCCGATTTCGACGCTCGTATCGGTATAGTTGAGATCCGCAGTGGTGGCCAGTGCGGCGCCGTAGGTGCCGGACTGTTCGCTGCGATAGACGGTGTAGAATTTCACATCATCCACCGGTGTGTAGGCGGCTTCCCAAACCAGGACATTGGTGTTGCCTGCAGTGCTTACGCCCAGACCAGCCGGCGCGGCTGGAGCCAGGTTGTCTTCCGACATGGCGGCAGCGGGCTGACTGAAAGCAAACACATCGCTCATCGGGGTATGGGCAGTGACGATCACGGCAGTCGGCATCTCATCCCACAGGGTGGGAACGGCATAGCCGTAGGAGAAGCCCATGCGCGGGAAAGCCATGGCGGGAATCGTGGCAACGAAATCGACCACTGTTGCATCACCTTCGAGATAATAGAAATCACCGGCTACCGGTTGTTTCACGTTTTTAACCAGCGATTTCATGTCCGCAAAAACACCGCTGTAGCTGGCACCCAAAGCCGGTTCATTGACTCGCCACACATTATAGTGAGTCACCGGATAGGCAACCACATCACCGACGTCGGTATAGCTCGGATTGCTCAGATCAAAATTTTCCCATTCGTAGACCAGGTCATTGACCGAACCGGCAAAGGTCAGGTGCAGCATCTTGCCGTTATCCTGCGGTACATCTTCCAACTCGGTGATCACCGGTGCATTCATGCCGGCATAGACCATCACATCTTCCACGCTGGCACCCATGATGTACGAGTCTTCGCTGTACAGGCCAAAGCGGACCCAAACCGTATTGGTTCCTTCTTTCTTGGCCGCATGCAGAGCCGGGGTCAGATCGTGGTTCATGTAAGCCAGGTAATTGGTAACCAGCGGATCGCCGCCGTACGCCATGTGGGGCAGACGGTCTAAACTGCCGCTGTAGGCCGAATCATCCTGGGCAAATTCGAACGCATTCACCCAGGTCTCGCCGCCGTCTACGGTCCAGTCAACGGTAAAAGCGTTTTTCTGGGTGCCCATGGGTGGGCTGTAGCCCGGATAACTCGGGCGATAGTAGGTGTAATAGCGCACCGCCAGGGTGTTCTGGGCATTGAGCCCCGTGACATCGATCGGCGGGGTGATCAGGTATTCTTCCAGCACTTCGGAGCTGTCATTTACAGCATCCATATCCAGTCCGAGATCCAGGTTGCCCCAGCCCCAGGAGATGATCGCGCCATAGGGATTGATCAACCCAAAGAGTTCCCAGGTGTTGTTGTTGGTGCCGAGAATTTCGTTGCCGCCGCCGTTGACCACCGTCCAGCCAAAATCCTCAAACGAGGTCTGTCCTAAATTGGTGGCAAAGGTTTCATGCAGCAGTGTTGTGCTGAACATGCCGCCCGGGACCATCAACTCAACCGTCGCAACGTTGTTCTCTGCATCGCCGTCGGCAAAGTTCAACTGCACGCCCATTTCATAAACGCCGGGCACAGTCGGTGTCCATGCGCGTCCAGTGAGAACGGGCATTTCAATGGACTCACCCACCGGCAAATCGGTGATTTTCTGCGGGGTGCCGACCATGACATGAACCGGATTGCCTTCGCTGTCCTTGATCGATCCCTGCCAGGCGACGGTTCCGCTGACCGGATTCAGACCGGTGTTCGTCGCCTTGAGAACCGGTGCGAATGCTTTGTTCAGAGCGATGGTATTCAAGCCGGTCAGACCGCTGATCGCGAGGTCTTTTTCCGGTATGCCGATGCCGAGCACCTGAACATCATCGAGGAAAAAGCCACGACCCATGGTGTCGTCGCCGTCTGCGTA
Organism: bacterium; assembly: GCA_029565675.1. GTDB lineage: Bacteria > Zhuqueibacterota > Zhuqueibacteria > Residuimicrobiales > Oceaniaggregativiventaceae > Sulfursilanivivens. The sequence goes on along the minus strand of JAKQNP010000051.1, from coordinate 6,066 downwards.
CCAGCGAAAAGCCACTCGGATCTCATCGCCGGGGAAGAACACTTCTTTAAACGCAGGCACGTCAACCAGTCGCGAATACCAGGTTGGTGTGGCTTGCCCACCGGCATACAAACCGCCGAAAGGAGTTGCAACGGAAACAAAGCCGTCGGCAGTCATAAGCGGCTCACCTTCAGCGCCATCGTAAAAAATGTCGCCATTGCCGTCGGCGATTTTGATTTCATCGATCGCCCAGAAACCCACACGGCTGGCTTCGTCGGTACTGCTTTCGAAACGGACCTGGATGGTCTGGCCGATAAAAGCGGACAGGTCAAAGCTCTCATCCACAAATCCGCCGCTGGCGCCGTCTTCACCCCAATGAGCGATATAGGTAAAGGTCTGCCAGCCATCGGTGGTCACTTCCAGCACATGGTAATCCCATTCTGCTTCGGTTTCCCAATCATGCTTGAAAGTCAAAGTTACCGTGCCAGTCGCGCTGGTCAGATCAATCGCCGGGCTCAACAGCCATTGCCGACCGATGCCATCGGTGCTGCCTTCACCGTTATCGAGATAGAAAGCATTCGTACCAGCAGCAACATGATCAGCACTTACATGCCAGTAAGCCTCAACCCGGCCGAAAACAATTTCCCACATGGCATTGTCTTGCGAATTCTGAGGTGTGTCCACGTCAAAGTTGTAGGCAATCTTGACACCCTTCAGAGGGCTTTGTACGCCGGCGGTTTCGACCATCTCGGGAAGAGTGATGATGGGGGAAATCAACAGATCGAGAGCGGCATCGTAAGTTTCGGTTGCATTCCAGCTGTGGGTCGGACTGGCAGAATTGGTTTCCACCAGCGCCCAGTTGGTCATCGGCTGAAAATTTCTGCCGGCATTGGGGGATTCAGACATTGTCCAGTGCGGGTCCGGCTGCCAGGTTGCCTGACCGCCTTCAAAATCATCACTCCAGATCACTGCATCTTCCGCGATGCCCTGGGTGCGGAACAGCTCCGCGCGACCCGGTTTTTCAGTCGGGACGCTCTTTTTCGCATGCATTTGCACCGACTCTTTTGCCTCATTGGCTGCGAATGCGGTAAATGCAAACAAAAGACTCAAAGCCAGCATTAAAACCAGTACACTTTTCTTCATGTGTGCCTCCGTAAAATATGTAGGTTATTGCAAGCTGGATCATTTGACTTGAGTTGCGGGTGCTGTTCACCTCCTTTCAACATCCGACTGTTGATGAGACGTTCGAAAAGGTGCTGCGGATAGGTCGTTCATGGAATTGCTGAACCAAAGTCAGTCTAAATCATTTTATTATAGCGCATTTTATCTTTTTTGTCAAGAAGTTTTCACGTCTTTTCACTTTAAAAGCAACAATTTGCGCGTCTGCTGAAAATCACCGGATTCCAATCGGTAGAGATAAACACCGGTCGAAACCGCCTTGCCGATGTCATCGCGACCATTCCACTGGAGTTTATAGGATCCGGCCGCCCTCTCTCCATCGAGCAAGGTGCGCACGATCTGGCCGCGCATATTGTAGATCACAAGCCGAGTTCGACCTGATGCGGCCAGATCAAAACTCAAAACGGTTTCCATGTTGAACGGATTGGGAAAATTCTGCGCCAGGCTATAGCGCTGCGGCATCGACTCAACCAGAGACGGCGACACCCCAGTCGAGGTCGGCAAAATCTGCAGATCATCGACATAAAAACCGTTCAAAGCCGGCGGCAGACCCTCTGACAAATCATATTTAAAACGCAGCCACAACCGCTCCGCACCGATATAATCATTCAGCGAAATTTCTTCGGATAAATAGCGATCCGTGCTCGATTTGATCTTGACACCGCTGTAAACCGGGCCTATGGCAATCCAGTTTTCTCCGTCATCAGTGCTGATCTCGAGCCGCACGGAATCGGTCGCGCGGGTAATGTGAAAAAATTTAAACGCCAGAGCGGCTTGGCTTATTCCCCGCATATCCAGGGGTGCGGCAATCTGGATGGTCGTCTCCCCACCCGGGCGATGGAATTGCGGATTCCAGCGCATGGCTTTTTCGCCGCTGCTGGCCTGGGCATCCAGCGTCCAGCCGGAAGTGTCGCTGCTCTGCCAAAAGACAAGACCTTGTTCAAAGTCCTCCAGCCCGGCCGTAAACATCATCGGCCCGGATTCAGCAACATTTCGCTGCGAAGAGCGGTCGCGCACGCGCAAAAAATAGGTCACGGTGTCGCCAAAGACCACCTGCAGCGGAATCTCGCCCTGAAAAACACCATCGCTGAAAGTCAATTGGCTGCTGTCCGCCGGCCACAGCGCACTTGAGTAATAGACGAACGCCCAGTCGGTATCCATACCGATATTGTCAGAAGCCTTGATGCTGACCCTGAATGGACCGGCATTGCTCAGTTGGGTTGGAACAGCCGTTATCGAGTCGATCTTGGGTGCCTGGGTATCGGTGCCGGCATAAAATGAATTGATGCTCAGCGGAGCGTAAAAGCCGTCTGCGGTCTGGGCAAAGACAAAATAGTCGACTTGCGCTTCGTTTTGTGCGGGAATGGTCGCCCGATACAAACCGCCCCCCTGAGCGACCATCGGGATGCGGTTATAGGGCAATTGCCCGTCGGTGTCCCAGTAGAGATCCACATGTTCCAGTTGCTTGCCGGTCACCGCGACCTGCGCATCGACGACAAAACCGCCGGCGATCTCCTCGGTATCCCCCAATCGATCAACCTGCAAGCCCAGGCCCGAGAACCACGCCATGATGCGGCGCATCACCTCAAAACGCGCATCGTCGTCGGTGATCGCTTCATAGCCGCCGAAGCCGAAATAGACCACTCGATAATCACCATCATAACGAACCGCGCCGCTTTTGCCGTTGGCATAGGTAAAGATGGCTTCGCCGCCTTTGAAGGGATCGAGTTCATCCGGATACTGGTTATCAGCGCTTCGGCCAGGCTGAAACAGAGTAAATTCAAGGCCATCACCGATCGGGTCACCCGCGACGCCGGTCACGGAAGAGTGGTCAGAATCATCGACAAGATAGCGGCTGTGCAGATAGTCTTCAAAAAACACCAGCGACAGCCCAAACGAATCGTAAAATTCATTTAAATCACTGGTCAGATCGGCGAGATCCCAGCCGACGTCCTGCCCGGAAAGGAACAGGTTGCCGCCGGCATCGAGATAAGCGGCGATATCCTCGCGATCATCCGCATCGAGGCTGGGGAAAGCCCACTCGCACAACCAGATGACCACCGGATAGGTCGACAGGCCGGCGCCGACCGGACCTTGCTGCAGACGGTCCCAAACCTCATAGATGAATCCGAGCGAATCGAGCGCACTGCGGTAATAGGATTCGACATTGTTGTTGCCGTCATCATCGTCGACCAAAAGGATCAGAGGCGAAACAGCCAGGCGCAGTGTATCCGCCAGCGAATAGCCGTTGGCGGCGCTGACTTCAAAGACGATATCTGCATAATGGGGCAGCGCCGCAGCATCGATATTCAGCGTCAGGCTCTGCGGTGCGCTGATGACCTTGTCGCCGCCGGCAAAATCGCCGATAGTAACTGAGGAATTGGCAAGCTGTATGGCGTAATCATTGCTCGAGAGCGAAACGCTTACTCCCGGCAGATCCCCCCACACATTGGTCAGCGAGAATTCGATTTCCACCCCTTCACCCGGTTCGATGCGCGCGTTGTTGTTGCCCAAAACCGCATCAGAAGCCAGCAAAGAAACGATCTGCACGGCGGAACCCGGCGCTTCAGAAAGAGCGCGATAGGCGTTGACGCGGCCACTGCCGATCCCGCCGGCCTCGGCATAACGCCGGTTTTGCCCGACGGATAGAATATCGTCGGCAGTATAGCGAATTTGGCTCATGATCTGATCCGGCGTCCAATCGGGGTGCTGCTGTTTGACCAGGGCCGCGAGTCCCGCCACCAACGGCGAAGACATGGAGGTGCCGGTCGCATAGCCATAAAAGTTGTTTTTAACCGTCGACAGCAGTTGAGTTCCCGGGGCACAGACGTCAACCCAGGGCCCCCACAGAGAACCCGAGCTGAATCGATCATCGTTTTGGGTATTGGCCACGCTGAAAACCGTAGGGTATCCGGATGGATAAGGGACGGGTGGAGTCTGCGGCGGCGAATAGATGGTGTCGCCGTCGTTGTTGCCTGCTGAAGTGATCAGGACCACGCCTTTGTTGTAAGCAAAATCGAGGATATCGCGGGCATATTCCGAATAGCTGCCGCCCCCCCAACTCATGTTGATCACATCGGCACCGTTATCGGCCATGTATTTCACCCCGGCAAAGGTATTGCCAAGGCTGGGGCTATCCTGATCCTCACCGTGCTTGGTGACCATGATCCGGATGCCATAGCCGATCGAGGAAATGCCCACCCCATTGTCGGTGACCGCGGCGGCCAGACCGGCGACATGGGTACCGTGAAAGCTGCCGCTATAAGGCCGCGGATCGTTGTCCGGCCGAACATTGTTAAAACTGGCACCGATAAAATCCCAGCCTTGAAAATCATCGACATAGCCGTTGCCGTCGTCATCGACGCCGTCGACGCCGTTCAGCTCGAGGTCGTTATACCAGATGCTTGCTCGCAGGTCTTCGTGATCCAGATCCACACCCGTATCGACAATGCCAACGATGACGGTCGAATCGCCGCGCAACACATCCCAGGCCTGGGCTGCTCTGATCACCTGCAAAAACTGCTGATCTCCGAAACGCGGATCGTTCGGCACATGGGTGGTTTGGTAAATATACAAGGGTTCAGCGTATTCGACGGCCGGATCCGCAGCCAGGCGGTGGGCCACTTGCGCCGCATCGACAAAGGGATCATATTCGACTTTATAGATGCGTCCAAGGTTTACCCCGCCGGTGGATCCTTCGATGGGCTCTTCCGGAAATGCGCGGCTGATTCGCTGCACATTGACATCGCGCAGCGCTGCATCGATGGTCGGCATGGGGAATTTTTGCTCGCCAACGGCTTTTTGCATCCGTGCCGCATCGGCAGCCGAGCGAAATTTGACCACCACAACGCCGGGCAGATAGTCGGGCTCAGCGCTCGAGCGCTGAGCGGAAAGCGATGGCGTCGGGTCATCAACGGGTTGTTTTGCGCTGTTGTTTGCCGCCGGGGCCAAGGCAACCCATGTCAAGAGGGTTACAGTAAAGATCCAGTTGCAGATGGTTTTCACGAGACCTCCTGTGTAATTGAAGAATAGCTGATATTAATCCTATAAATATTTCGTCCCTGACGGGACGCGGAACCTCTCACAGACGATCAATCCTATAAATATCCCGTCCTTAAAGGGACGGGGGGAGGGTTGCCGTCGAGCATTGCTATAAATATTCCGTCCCTGACGGGACGCGGAACCTCTCACAGACGATTAATTTTATAAATATCCCGTCCCTAAAGAGACGGGGGGCGAGTCGCCGTTTAGCATTGCTATAAATATTTCGTCCCTGACGGGACGCGGATTGATCCGCTTATTATTAATCCTGCAATGTCCTTTCATAATGGACAGGTTCTATATTACAAACATTTTTTTGCTTCGTTAGGGACAATATATTTATGCTATCTTAAATTTTACAAATATCGGTCAAAATACATGGGTTTTCTATTGCCAACATTGGTTTTGTCCCGTTAGGGACAACATATTTATAGGAAAACACGACGTGGTAACCCAAGTCCCTTTAGGGACGAAATATTATTTTTCGATGTCCTTTAAAATATATCGATCATTATATTCTATCTGATATTTTTTTAAAAATTCGATGTATTCTTCCCGAAATGTCTTTATTTTGTGATGTTCCTCCTGACGCAAAATATATTTCACTACGGTGTCGACATGGGAATGGGAATAGGAGAAGGCACCATAGCCCGCTTGCCACACAAATTTTCCGCGGGCCAATCCTTTTTCATTTATCCATGCCGATGAGCTGCCTTTTATATCTTTTAGAAACTTCTGAAAAATTGCATTAATAGAGCCTATTTTGTATATTAGCTGCGTATCCAAACAATCAGGGAGAGCCTCGATGCGCAGCAATAAAATTCACAATGTTGATCTATTTACCCATGCCGCCAATGTACATTTTCA
>JAKQNP010000046.1 GCA_029565675.1 bacterium | reverse complement strand
TTTCGGGAAACATTTCGAATTTCGGATGTCGGAAAACATTTCGAATTTCGGATGTCGGATTTCGGGAAACATTTCGAATTTCGGATGTCGGAAAACATTTCGAATTTCGGATGTCGGAATTCGAATTTAAGAGCGCGGATTACATTTCGAATTTCTAATTTCGAATGTCGGAAAACATTTCGGATTTCGGATTTCGGATGTCGAAATTCGAATTTAAGAGCGCAGATTACATTTCGAATTTTGCTGTCCGAATTGCTCTTATAAATTCGAAATCCGAAATCCTAAATTCGACATGCTCTCATAGCTTCGCCCTGTCACTTACAGGACGCAGACAAGCGCCTGCAAAAAGTTGCCGAGCAAATCGATGCAGCAGTGTAGGCGAACCGGGGTTGCACCACGCGAGCGCTGATGGCAGGCATCTCTCCCCCGGGCAAGATGTCGTTCTCAGGTTTCTCTTGCTTTTACCCGTCGATACGCTTGACGACGTTTTCGCGAATATCGACCAGCACCGCTTTGCCGATGGCTTCGATATAGATCTCGACCCATTGGCTGCCGCGGAAATCGACAATGTGTCCGCGCATGGAAGCCAACGGCCCGTTTTTGATCTCGACGAATTGGCCGGGCAAAAATCGATCCACCACCTCGATCTCTTGCCGCGACCCGAGGATCAAGCGAATCGCTTCGATATCGCTTTGCGGCACCGGCGTGGGTTCGTTGCCAAAACCGACCACCCGCACAACACTGGGCAATTCCAGCACCCGATAGCGATTGACATAGGCGATGTTGACAAAAATATAACAGGAAAAGAGCGGCTGTTCGATCCAGCGTTTGCGGTCTTTCCACTGATTCAGAGTGCGGCGGAGAGGCAAATAGTGGTCGAACGACATCTGCTCGAGATAGGTTTTGACTTTTTTTTCATGCCTGGGACGGGTGACAAAAGCGTACCACAGCGGTTGTTGTTGCTGAATGACCATTAAATCCTGTTTCAGCTTAGCTTGTCTTGGATGATCGTTTCTTTCTGATTCTGTCCTTGATTTTGCTCTGGCCGTCGGTGCCCGTATAATAGTGATAATGGTAATAGTAATAGGTCGAGCCATAGACGTTCGCGGCTTCGATGCCGTTCAACACGGCGCCGAGGATGGGAGCATTGACTTTTTTCAGCTGTTCATAAGCACGGCGGCCGGCTTCGCGCTGGGTACCGCCGGCCCGAATGACCAACAACAAACCGTCGACATAGGAGGAGAGAATTGCTGCATCGGTGACCGCCAGGCTGGGAGGTGTATCGATGAGGATGATGTTGTAATGCTGTTTGGCATACTCGAGCAGTTCTTTCATGTTTTTGCTGCCGAGCAATTCGGCCGGATTGGGCGGAATGACGCCGCAGTTGAGGATATCGAGATCCGGCAATTTGGGCACCTGTTTGACGGCTTCTTCAAGGGTGGCGCGGCCGACCAGAATATTGGTCAATCCCACTGATTTGCTGATGTTGAACAACTTGTGCAAAATCGGACGCCGCAGGTCGGCATCGATCAACAGGGTGCGGTTGCCCATCTGGGCAAAGGTGATTGCCAGATTGGAAACGGTGGTGGATTTGCCCTCTTTGGGGCCGCTGCTGGTGACCAGCAGTGTTTTTTTCGCATGGTCGGGGTTGGAAAAGAGGATATTGGTGCGCAAGGTCCGATAGGCTTCGGAGATCGGCGAGCGCGGTTTCAGGTGAGTGACCAGCCGTTCATTGAGATCCGAGGCTTCCGGATCTGATTCGATGTGGATCGCGGACAACAAGCCGTTGGCCTCTTCCGGTTTGATGTTGGGAATCGTCGCCATCACCGCCAGGCCGAGCGCTTCGACATCCTCCATGCTCTGCAGGGAATTGTCCAGATATTCGAGCACAAAAGCGATGCCAAATCCGAGGCCCAGGCCGATGAGGACACCGAGGACCATGTTGAGTTTTTTCTTCGGTTTAACCGGTTGTTTGGGCGAAATGGCCGGATCGATGATGCGCACATTGCCGAGCTGGCCGACTTCGGTGATGCGCGATTCCTGGTATTTTTCCTGCAACATGATAAAGATCTTTTCATCGGACTGCCGTTTGCGCAGCAGGCGAGCCAGGGTAAGGCTTTTTTCCGGCAACGACTCGAGTTGGCGGTTGTATTTGGCGACGATTTCTTGCAGAGCTTCGACCTTGGGCTTGAGAGACTGCAATTCGGTTTCCGCCTCGATCTTGCTGGTAAAGAGAGCGCCGGAAAATTCGGCCGGATCGACGAATTGCACGGCCGCGATCTTGGCCACTTCTTGTTTGAATTTGTCTTTCAAGGCCTGGATCTGCCGTTCGCGCAGTTGAATCTGGTTTTCATTCTGGGCATAATTGCCGATCTCGATCATGGAAGCGAGATACTTGGCCAGTTCCGCTTCTTTTTCGGCGATCTGGCGCTTCAATTCGCCCAGGTAGGGTTGGGAAGAGATGGTCTCGACATCGAAATTGGCCTGTCTGCTGTCCAGCTGCGCATCGATATAGTTCAGACGCTGCAGATTGGCTTCATAATCGGTTTTGCTCTCGTTGTACAGGGTCTCAAATTCAGCCAGTTTGCTCACCAGTTCCTGGGTCTCCTGGTCGAGGGCCACGACTTTGGCCTTTTCCTGATAGTCGCGCAGCGCATCCTCGGATCTGCCGAGTTCTTCCTGGTACTGGTCGAGCTGTTCTTCGAGAAAATTTTTGACCTGGCGCACCTCCTGCTGGCTCTGCAGGCGGTTGCGATCCTGAAAAACCCGGGCGACCGTGTTGCAGACATAGGCGGCCTCGCTCGGCGAAAACGCGCTGACCCGAATCTCGATCATATCGGTGTTGCGGATCGGCGTGACGCCGATATTGCGGCGGATGACATCGACATAGGAGTTGAAGCGAGCAGCTGGATCGCGTTCATCTTCCTCATCCAATGCGCCGCTGAAAAGCTTTTTGAACCATCCCGCAAAACCGCCGCCGGAGGTATCGTTGTTGGCCAGATTGCCCAACACGCGCAAGTTATCGGCGTCTTTGGAAGACTGCAATTCGCGGATCACCTGTTCGGCAAGAGTGCGGCTTTTCAGGATCTCGACCTGGTTGTTGATCATGGTTTCTTTTTTGATCATGCTGGTGAAATCGAACAGCGATTCACCCATACTCCCCTGCTCTTCCACCATAATCTTTGCCGACGCCTCATAGACCGGTTCGGTGGTAAAGGTGAAAAAAGTTGTGGCAGCCATGACGACCAAAAAAGAGACCAGGATGACTTTGCGGCCTCGATAGAGGACGCGCAAATAATCGCGGAAGGTGACTTGTGGTTCGCGCGCATCGGAATTGCTGTGGTCGCTGAAGCCGTTGCCATTGTAGGGTGTTTTACCCGCTGCAGATGAATTCATGATGCTCTACTTTGCCCCAGTTAATCCGATTGCATCTACCCGGGAAGATTATTCTTCGCGGGTGTAATAATCAACCAGCGCAAAGAGCTGCACGATGGCAGCGATGCGCCAGGCAAAATCAAAAAATTTGCTGACAAAATGAAAAGTCGTGCCCGAGACGACGATGGTATCGCCGGGGCGCAATACTGGCACCAGGTCCGAGCGTCCGGTTTCGAGAAATTTTTTGACATCCACATCGATCACCGATTCTTGCGCGGTTTCATTCTGCGACAGAGAGGTGCGGACCACTCGGATACCGGTGATCTTGGCCTCTTCGCGCGGTCCGCCGGCAAACGAGAGCAGGGAAATCAGATCGGTGTCGAAAGGCACCATGTATTGGCCGGGTTTGGTGACAAATCCCCAGACATTGACCGGCATGAGCACCTGATCTTCGCTGCCGAGAAAATACTGCGAGGCAGTGCCGCGATCGCTGTCCGACCGTCCCGGAACCTGCGCAAAAATTGCAGGTGCACTCAACAGATACACCAGCAGCAAAACCAATTCTGATCGTTTCATTCTCATTGCACTACCCGGTTACTGCCGACAACCGCTGCCCGAGCAAAAATCATCGAGGTGCCGAGGCTGAAGTTAAGCGAAACCCAAAACCCTTTGACTGCGCAGAAACAGAAACAAAACCATAATTTGTCTCTGCCGATGCATTTTTTCTTGCATTGCAAACCATACCAAAAAACTCACCTGCTGCGTAAGCGGTGGTTTTTCGACTTTTTCTCCCGGCGTTGGCAGACCAGCAGTTTTGACTCTGTCGCCGCGGTTCCGGAGGAACACCAGCCAATCGGCACAGGTCATCGCATATCGATGACTTCATAGCTGGCAGGATAGTTCGCCTGAAAAACCGAATTGTCCAGCTCGACACCCAGATTGACGTTGGTCAACTCATAGGTAACGGTGTTGCCGTTGATGTCGACTTGCACCGCTTTTTTGAGCAGGTCGGTTTTTTTATCGATCCACAGCTGCACCTCGCGCTGAAACTCGTCTTCCGAACGGGCGGTGAGCTGCAGATAATATTGATTGGCATCCTCGCTGACCAGTTTGGCTTCATAAACCTTGATCATGTCGCGCAAATAGCGATACAGGAAAGGGTTGTCGCTGGTGCTGTTCTCGGCGTGATCGATGATCACCTGTTCGTTGACATGGCTGATGGTCCACAGCGTTTTGCCGTCGGTGATGATCTGCTGATCGCGGTTTTCGATGCGAAAGCTGACGCCGTTGCGCACACAAACCGTGCCGCCGACCGCGTTGGTCTCATCCGCAAGCTGCCAATAAAAAGTCTGCACATAATCCGCGCACATCTGCTTGATCGATTCGATTTTCTTGCTCGCTTTTTGCACGATCTTTTCGCCTTTTTCGTCAGCGTGCAGCGGCTGGACGAATGAAAATGCGAGAATCAAACAGCCTAAAACAGCTGTACGGCGAAAAAGTTCTTTCATAGAGCGTCCTCATCTTGAGTAAAATCCATCTCTTCCAATTCCTGCGGGGTCATCAGCACCTGGCGCGCCTTGCTGCCTTCAAACGGGCCGACCACACCGGCGGCTTCCAGTTCATCGATGATCCGGGCGGCGCGGGAATAACCGACTTTGAGTTTGCGCTGCAACAGGGAGACCGAACCCTGTTGGCTCATGACGACGATGCGCAAGGCGTCCCAGAACAAGGAATCGCGGCCGCTGGCGTCGCCGGTGCCGTTGCGCGCTTCAGCCTGTTCTTCGCTGAAAGCCGGCAGCGGGTTTTTGTTGTAGGCGGGCTGTGTGTTGACATGGTGCAACACCGCCTCGATCTCTTCCAGAGATATAAACGCATTATGCAGGCGAATAGGTTCCGGGCTGGCGGGCGGTAAAAAGAGCATGTCGCCGCGGCCGAGCAATTTTTCCGCGCCGTTCTGATCGAGAATGGTGCGCGAATCGACTTTGGAGGCGACCTGAAAAGCGATACGGGCCGGAAAATTGGCTTTGATCACGCCGGTGATCACATCGACGGACGGCCGCTGGGTGGCGACGATCAGGTGGATACCGACGGCGCGCGACATCTGGGTCAACCGGGCGATGGGTTCCTCGACATCGCGGGCGGCGCTGGAGGTCATCATCAAATCGGCCAATTCATCCACAATCAGCACCAGGTACGGCAGCGGCTGCGGGGGTGCTTCTCCCTCCTGGGTCATTTTGCCGTCGGCGATGCGCTGATTGTACTCTTCGACATTGCGCACGCCGGCGCCGGCCAACTTTTCGTAGCGGCGCTCCATCTCCTGCTCCACCGCCTTGAGCATGGCGATGGCGGAACGCGGCGATGTTGAAACTTTTTCCTTGCTGCCACTCACATACTGCAGATGGTGGCGATAGAGAACGCTATAGGTCGACAACTCGAGTCGTTTGGGATCGATCATCACGAATTGCACCTGTGCCGGACTCGATTTGTAGAGCATGCTGGTGATGATCGTGTTCAGGCAGACGCTTTTGCCGGAGCCGGTTGCACCGGCGACCAGCAGGTGTGGCATTTTGGCCAAGTCCGTGACATAGGGCCGTCCGGAGGCGGTTTTGCCGAACGCCAAGGTGAGCGGCGACGGGTTGTCAACAAATTCAGGCGAAGCGAGGATTTCCTTGAGATAGACCATAGCCTGATTGGCGTTGGGCAATTCAACGCCGACTGCTGCTTTGCCCGGAATGGGTGCAACGATGCGAATGCGCTTGGCGCGCATCGCCATGGCCAGGTCATCCGCCAGGGAAACGATCCTGGAAACCTTGATACCCGGCGCCAGTTCCAATTCATAGCGGGTGATCACCGGGCCGGGATGAATCTCGGCCACGCGAGCGCGAATATCAAAGTCGGACAGCTTTTCTTCCAAAAGGTGGGCATTGGCGCGCAGCGTGGTTTCATCCTGTTCGTTGCCGTCGTCCGGGATGTAGGCCAGCAGATCGAGAGAGGGTGGTTGATAGATCGCCTGATATTCTACCCCACTCAAAGCACCAGAGTGTCCGTTTGCCTGCGCTTCAGGTTCGTCTTCCGGCGGCAAGGTTCGTTCTTCAGGAATTGTCAGATCGAACTGCAGTTGCCGCGGTCTTGCAGATGCGATTTGCGGCTCTGCGGGCATGGAGTCGTCGGAAGGCGGTGAAAAGTTCATGCCTGTCTGGGTGCGGCTGATGACCGCCTCGCCGGTAGAAAAAGTGGAGCGGTGTGCCGGCTCGTTGGGCTGCCGCCGGCCACCCTTCAGGCCGAGGTTCTGCAGGTGACGGCGGAAGGAGCGCGACAGATCGATGGCAAAACGGCTGACCGTACCGGAAATGGACTCGAACAGATCGGCAAAGCTGAACTGGGTAAAAATAAGAACCGTGAGCACGATCGAACCGATCAACACCACCACCGCACCGGCGGAACCGAAGAGCGATTGCATGACCTTGGCAGCCCTCGCCCCCAGAGCGCCGGAAAAATGGCTGTTCTGGCCGACATCCAGATCGGCGATCAAACCGTGCAGCGCGCCGCTGATCGAAACGAAAAGAGCGATGAGAAAAATAAAGAAACTCCAGCGCAGCAGGTCACCCGTCTTTTTGCCGAGGAAGCGGTTGATTCCCCAGATGAAAATGAGAAAAGGCAAAAAAATGACCGGGTAACCGATGGTGCCGAGGATCAGGGAGTGCGACAAATAGACGCCGGCGACGCCGAGGCTGTTTTTCACATGGCCGGTTTGCGCATTGGAGGGCATCTCGCCGGGCGAATAAGTGGCCAAAGCGATGAACATGAGCACGCCGAAGAGCATGAGCAGCACACCCAGCAGCTCCTCACGCCGGCGTTGGCTCAAGTGGGGTTGAGCAGAAGGTTTTCGAATATTTTTTCGTCGCGCCATGGTCGGTTCTGATCGTTTTGCGGTTCGCGCGGATCAAGCGGTTGTCGCCGTCGCCACGATCGATCCAATTTGAGTTATCGGAACAAGACTTGAGCCGTTGAGCCGCGCGCAATATTCGAGATCCAGGCCGAATCCGATAGAAGTCAGGTAACGGCCGTGTGGAGTCGATTGCAGCATGCCCACCAGGTTGTTCTTGTGTTTCTCGGCCAGTCGACGCGCTTTTTCGACGCCGTCGCCGGCCTGAATGTCGCTTCGCGCGGCGAGCAGTTTTTCCACCAGCAAGCCGGCGCACACCGAATCTTCCTGTGAAAAGTCGCCTTCGCGGCCGGCGCACAACACTGCAACCGGCTTGTTCTCCTCCAGCAGGGCGGCGGTGACTGCGTTCAAGTTGGTCAAGGCCAATATTCGCGTGCTGGCAGCGCTCTCGGCGCGCGCGATGGCGCGGGTGCCGTTGGTGGTCGTCAGCACAATGGTCTTGCCGGCGACTTGTTCGCGGACAAACTCGTACGGCGAGTTGCCGAGATCAAAGCCATCCACACGTCGGCCTCCCCGCTCCCCTGCCAACAGGGTCTGATCGCGGGGAAACTGTTTGGCCAGCGAAAATGCCTGTTCTACCGTTTCTACAGCCAGAATCTGGCGACAGCCGTTTTCCAGTGCCGCGATGATGGTCGTCGAAGCGCGCAACACATCGATCACCACCGCGTTCACATCAGCAAAACAGCAGTTTTCAAAATCGGCCGGACGGTGATAGACAGCAACGCGCATTTTTCGCGGCTCAAGATTTTTTATAGAACGGCGTATCCGCCACGGTTGCGCGTGAAATGCGGTTGCGGATATCGATTTCCAGGGGCGTGCCGACGGTGTCGAAACCGATCTGCACATATCCCATTCCGATCCCCTGCTGCAGCATGGGCGAAAAGGTGCCGCTGGTCACCACGCCGATCGGCTTGCCTTGTGCCAATATCGGGTAACCGTGACGCGGGACAGCTCGATCCTGCATGGTAAAGCCGATCAGCCGGCGTTTGAGGCCCTGTTGGCTGACGGCGAGCAGCACATCGCGGCCGATAAACTCGCCTTTTTTCAATTTGGTGATCCACCCGAGTCCGGCTTCCAGTGGCTGGGTGGTTTCGTCGATGTCATTGCCGTACAGACAGTATTTCATCTCCAGACGCAGCGTATCGCGGGCACCGAGGCCGATCGGTTCGATAGCAAAGGCCTTGCCCGCTTTCATCAATCCATCCCAGATTTCCCGGGCATGTTGATTTTCGACGCAGATTTCAAAACCTGGCTCGCCGGTATAACCGGTGCGGGCGATCAGGGCATCGATACCGGCGACCTTGCCGTCGGCTAGATGGTAAGTGTCGATGGTCGCCAAATCAACTGCAGTCAAGGGCTGCAACGTCTCTGCAGCGCGCGGGCCCTGCAACGCCAGCAAGCTCAATTCGTCGCTGCGATTGACCAGGTCAGCCCCCGGCATCTGGTGTTCGACCAGCCAGTTCCAGTCTTTTTGCAGGTTACCGGCGTTGACAATCAACATATAGCGGTCCGCCAGGCGGTAGACGATCAGATCGTCGATGATACCGCCATCCGGATAACACATGGCTGAATATTGGGCCTGGTTGATCTCCAGTTTGGCGGCGTTGTTGATGGTCATCTGCTGAATAAAATCGAGAGCCCGTGGGCCGCTGATAAAGAATTCGCCCATGTGCGAAACGTCGAAAAGACCAACTGTGCTGCGCACCCGTTTGTGTTCATCGATGATGCCGCGGTACTGAATGGGCATATAAT
Source organism: bacterium (assembly GCA_029565675.1). Taxonomy (GTDB): domain Bacteria; phylum Zhuqueibacterota; class Zhuqueibacteria; order Residuimicrobiales; family Oceaniaggregativiventaceae; genus Sulfursilanivivens. The sequence continues at coordinate 178,916 of JAKQNP010000046.1, read as the reverse complement.
AGCCGGCAAACTCGACCAACTTGGCGCCCAGTTTGGCATGGGTCTCATAGAGTGCTGTTTTTTTGATTTCCACTGTGCCGACCTCTCTGCTAGAATCGCGAATCAACAATCAAAAAGCGGGAAAGGGGTTTCCGCTGGTATTTGCCTGCCATAAAAGTAGCGAATTCCCCCAAGAGTGTCAAGTCCATTCTTTACATAAATTAAAACAGATTATTGCCCTGGGTTGCAGCACAAGAATCGCGTTCAAAATAACTTGGCCACATCGTTATAGATCACGAACAGCATCAACGCCAGCAAAAGCGCCATCCCCACCTGTTGCCAGACCAGGCGAATCTTGACGGAAAAGGGTTTTCCCTTGATCCCTTCGCCGAGCAGCAGCAACAGATGGCCGCCGTCGAGGGCGGGAATCGGAAACAGGTTGATCAGACCGAGAGAAAGGCTGATGATGGCCGTCAGGGAAAGAATCGGGATAAATCCCATGCGGGCTGTTTCGCCGATGATTCTGACGATGCCGACCGGACCAGCGATGTTTTCGCGAAAGGCGAGTTTGCCGGTGATGAGTTGACCAAATGAGCGCACAATCAGGACGGCGTTCTCCCAGGTGCCGACGAAGCCGAACTTGAGAGCCAGCCACAGGCCGCCGACCGGCACAATGACCGTTTTGGCTTGAATGCCGATGACCGCATACCCCTGTACCTGGTCATATTGCGGGGTGATGGTTGCCTGCATCAGCTCGTTGCCTCTCTCCCACTCGACCAGCAACGGCGTCTCTTTGGCCTGGTGGATCGTCGCGGAAAGCTCTTCCCAGGTTTGGATGGGTTGTCCGTCGATGCGCACGATGCGGTCTTCGGGCAGGAGTCCGGCCTGGGCGGCCGGCGAATTTTCCATCAGATTGCCGATCACCGGACCGACTGCCTGGCCGATACCCTGGTGAAAGACAATGACGCTGATCAACAGAACGGTCAACAGAATATTGAAAAGCGGACCGGCGGCGATCACCAGCATGCGCTGCCAGATCGGTTTGGACATGAACTCATCCGGCTCGCCCTTTATGCCCTCCTTGTCCATGCTTTCATCGATCATGCCTGCCATTTTGACATAGCCGCCGAGGGGAATGGCGGATACGCAATAGTCGGTATCGCCGATTTTCTTGCCGAAAAGGCGCGGCGGAAATCCGATGGAAAACGTGTCGACGCGGATACCGACCGCCTTGGCAAGGATAAAGTGGCCGAATTCGTGCAAAATCACCAGAAAGGCAAAAACCGGAACAGCCGGCAACACATATTGGCTTAAAATGGTGAAAAGATTGTGCATGATATCCTCTCTTGTTGTTTCCAGATGGCGACAGATTGTCTGGGCGCAGGTTCAGGCCTGACCTTGCTGCGCAATTTGCTATTCATCATTTGGTTAGAGCGCTGGTCTCACATTCCAGAAGTCATGGGCTGTCAGAATTTACCTTGTTGTGCGATTCGTTGTTCGACCATTTTTCTTGCCCAGCGGTCGCTGGCCAGCAGCCCTTCAGCATCGACCTTGCCACCGCTGCGGTGGACGATCAGAGCTTCCTCGATCAGCGGCGGGATGTGGTCGAAACGGATGCGGCGCTGCAAAAACGCCTGAACCGCGGCCTCATTGGCCGCGTTGAGCACAGCCGGAGACATGCCGCCGGCATCGCACGCCTTGAGCGCCAGATCGAGACATTTGAATTTCTGCAGATCCGGCTCGGCAAAGGTCAGCTGCGGGTGGTCGTGGAAAGAAAAATGCGGCAAACCGCTGTCGAGCCGATGCGGAAAAAGCAAAGCCAATTGAATGGGCAACCGCATATCCGGCAATCCCAGCTGCGCTTTGATCGATCCATCGGCGAATTCGACCATGGAATGGATGATCGACTGCGGGTGCACCACCACTTGAATGCGGTCGCGCTCGACGCCGAAGAGCCAGTGCGCTTCGATCACCTCGAGCCCTTTGTTCATCAGGGTTGCCGAGTCGATGGTGATTTTGGGTCCCATCGACCAATTCGGGTGTTTGAGCGCAGCTTCCACTGTCACCGCCGGAAATTCGGACGCCGGCAGGTCGCGAAACGGGCCGCCGGAAGCGGTGAGATAAAGGGTGCGAATGGTTTGGTGTGCCTCGCCCATCAAGCACTGAAAGATGGCGCTGTGTTCGCTGTCGATCGGCAAAATTTCGGCGTTGCTTGTCTGTGCGGCCTGCATGACCAGTTCGCCGCCGATGACCAGAGCTTCTTTATTGGCCAGAGCGACCGATTTGCCCCGCCTGACCGCGGCCAGAGTCGGCAAAAATCCTGCGGCGCCGACAATGGCATTGACCAGTTGATCGTAATCGGCCTGGCCGGCCGCTTTTTCCAGCGCTTCGCATCCGCTCCAGACTTCCACCCCCAAATCGCTGAAGCGCTTGCGCTGATCGCGTTCGAGATCGAGGCCGCTGACAATGGCCAGATCTGGGCGCAGTTCCTGGCATTGCTGCAGCAAAAGGTCGATGCGCGAATGGGTAGAGAGCAAGCGGATGTTCAGGGATTCCGGCAATCGCTTGACGACATCGATGACGTTTTTGCCGATCGAGCCGGTGGAGCCCAGGAGCGCCAGTCTTTTCATTGCCGATTCTCCGCGCTTTGGCGATCGCCGGCCGATTGCAGCAGTCTCTGTGCGGTCTGCTGTTCGGCGGCGGTCAGCGGTTCTGCAACCATCTCGGCCTTCAGCTCAGCGCTGAAACCGCAGCGCATGGCCTGAGCAAGGCGCTCATAGGTGACGGGGCGTTTGCTCAGTTCGTTAAGGGTAATGGTGCGGCGTTCGAGGTAGCTGCGCACAGCGGCGCGCCGGTTGTCGTCCATTCGGCTGAGATAATAGGGCAAGTCGAGATGGCGCGGGCCGAGCAAAATCGAGCCGTGTTGCAGAACCACGCCGTCGAGCCTTCGCTGGGCGCTGCCGACCAGTTTGCGGCCGTGGTGCAGTATTTCATATTGCACGGAACCGGCATAGCAAAGTGCGGCGAGTTCGCCGCGGGAAAAGTCGGTCGCCGCCTTTTCAGCGCGTTCGAATTCGACTGCGACATCGAGATTGCGAAATGCGGCCAGCAAACTGCGGCTGATGCGTTCATAAACCGTCAAGATCCGATCGTCATAGCAGGGGTCATGCTGCGGGATGATCACGGCATAGGTCAATTCGTCAGCGTGGAGCACAGCTCTTCCGCCGGTGGGGCGCACGACGATGTCGATTTGGTCGGCGAGACAGCGTTCGCGGTCAATCTCCGCGAGGGACTGGTGATAGCCGAGGGAGATCGCCGGTGGCTTCCAGGAATAGAGTCGCAAGACCGCGCGGGCCGCCGGCCGGGCGGCGTGTTCAGCCAGCGCCAGATCGATGGCCATATTTTGTCGACCGGTCATGGGTCCGGAATCGATGAAACGCCAGGACGACAATCGTTCAGTTTCTGCCATCAGCTCAGATGATGCCGCGGTCGGCATTTTCAATAAATGTCAATATGTTTTGCACGGGTTCCGTGATCTCGAGTTCTTGCCGTATGCGTTCGACCGCCTGGCTGACGTTGAGCTGGGAGCGGTAGAGCAAGCGGTATACTTTTTTCAGGGTGCTCAGTGTTTCCGATTGAAAACCACGGCGCCGCAATCCGACCGAATTGAGGCCGCTGTAGCGCAGCGGTTCGCCGGAAGCCAGGATATAGGGCGGCACGTCTTTGATGGCACGAAAAGTTCCGCCGATCATGGAATGCTGGCCGACGTGAACAAACTGGTGGACTGCCGCCATCCCGCCGAGAATAGCCCAGTCCTCGATGGTCACATGGCCGCCGATCTGCACCGCATTGGCCAGAATGACGTGGTCGCCGACGGTGCAATCGTGGGCGACATGGGCATAGGCCATGAGCAAGCAGTTGCTGCCCACCCGGCTTTTGCCATGCGCGGCTGTGCCGCGGTTGAGGGTGCAGAACTCGCGGACAACGGTATGGTCGCCGATTTCAAACAGCGTTTTTTCGCCGCCGAATTTCAAATCCTGGGGCAAGGTCGCCACGACTGCGCCCTTGTGAATGGCCACCTGGTTGCCGATCCGGGCGCCGTTGGCGATATAGACATGCGGCCCGACCGTGCACCCCTCTCCCACCACCACATCACCCTCGATCACGCTGTAAGGTCCGATCTCGCCGTGGTCGCCGATCTCAGCGCGCGGATCGACGATTGCCGTCGGATGAATCGTTGTCACAGGGTTAATCCTTTGTTATCGTTGTCGACTATGGCCGCCATCATTTCCGCTTCACAGACCAGATCGTCGCCGACAAAAGCGCGGCCATACATCTTGCACATCGATCGGCGGAAAGAGCCCATTTCCACTTCGCAGCGCAGTTGATCGCCGGGCACAACCATCTTGCGGAAACGCACGTTATCGATGCCGGTGAAAACAACGAGTTTGGTGGTCGGATCGGTTTCGCTGTTGAGCAGCATGATGCCGCCGACCTGCGCCATTGCCTCGACGATGAGCACACCGGGCATGATCGGTTTTCCCGGGAAATGGCCCTGAAAAAACGGCTCATTGTTCGAGATGTTTTTGATTCCCACCACATATTCCAGCGGCACCAGATCGAGAACCTGGTCGACCAACAAAAACGGATAGCGGTGGGGCAAGATTTTGTTGATGGCTTCGCTGTCGAGGAAAACGTTGTTTCCCTTGCGAACCTGATATTTGGACTGGATCAGCCGTTTTTTGAACTCCTTGCGGATCAGCTTGACCAATTCAGCGTTGGCGGCATGGCCGGAGCGCGCCGCCATGACATGGCCTTTGAGGGGCATGCCCAGCAGCGCCAGATCGCCGATGAGATCGAGTGCTTTATGGCGCACCGGTTCATTGGGATAGCGCAGTTCTTTGCCGTTGAGAATGCCGTTTTTGGACAAGGTGACCTGATTATCGATGCCGAAGAGTTTGCGCAGATCGCGCAATTCGGTGTCCGACATTTCGCGGTCGATGATCACCACCGCGTTGTCGAGCGCACCGCCCTGAATGAGGCCGCTTTTGCGCAGTTCTTCGACCTCATGCAAAAAGCAAAAGGTCCGCGCGGCGGCAAATTCGGTGACGAACTCTTCCGGCAGAGAATACATGGATGTATATTGGGTACCAAGAGCGGGATTCTTGTAATCGACCATAAAGGTGATGCGAAATTCATCCGACGGGAATACGACGATATCAATGCCTCGTTCGGGTTCGCTGTAGGCGATGGTGCGGTCGATGACGAGATAGTCGCGCGGAGAGTCCTGCTCCATGAATCCGGCCTTGAGAAGCACTTCGACAAAAGGCAGAGAGCTGCCGTCGCCCACCGGTGGTTCGTTGCCATCGACTTCACAGATAATGTTGTCGATTTCCAACCCGCTGATGGCGGCCAGCACGTGTTCCACAGTATGCACCTTGAGATCGCCGATGCCGATGGTGGTGCCACGCGAGATATCGAGAACATGATCGACGTCAGCTGGAATCGGTTTGCTGTCCGGCACATCGATGCGTTTAAAAACGATCCCGTTGTTCACGGGTGCGGGTTTAAAGGTGATGCTTGTTTTGTTGCCGGTATGCAAACCGACACCGGCATAAGACGCGGATTCTTTTATGGTTTGCTGGTTTTTTAGCATTGACCCTCCAGGAAGAACGGATTTATGTGTGCTGATCTCTGGAGTGAAGCTCTTGTTCGAGTCTGGCCACAGCCTCTTCCAGAGCGCGCATGCGTTTGAGCAGATCCGGCAAACGGGACAGACTGGCGAGTTCACGAAGTTGTTGTTTCATTTCGCGCGCCGGTGTGCCATTGAAAAAGCTATTCGCCGGAATGGATTTGGTGACGCCGGACTGAGCGCCGACCGTACTGCCGTCACCAATTTCGATATGGCCGGCCACACCGACCTGACCACCCAGTCGTACAAATTTGCCGACTTTGCTGCTGCCCGAGATGCCGGTTTGTGCAGCCATGGCGGTGTTTTCTTCGATGCGGACATTGTGAGCGATCTGAATCAGATTGTCGAGCTTGACACCGCGGCAAATGCGGGTCTCCCCCATCGTGGCGCGGTCGACTGCAGTGTTGGCGCCTATTTCAACATCATCTTCCAGAACGACTATTCCCATTTGGGGAATTTTTTGATAACAATTGTCGGAAAAAGCAAAACCAAATCCGTCCGAACCGATAATCGCACCCATTTGCAGGATGACGCGGTTGCCGAGTCGGCATTTTTCGCGAATGGCCGCATTGGCATAGAGCAAGCACTGTTCGCCGATTTCGACCTCATCGCCGATAACCACGCCAGGATAGATGACGGTTTTGTCGCCGATCCGGCAGTTACGGCCGACAACCACATAGGCGCCGATGGCACAGTCACGGCCGACAGTCGTGGTCGGATCGATGATTGCAGTGGGATGCACACCGATCGGGACAGCGGCTTTGGGCTGATAAAAGTGTTCGGCAAGTTGAAGAAAAGAGAGATATGGGTCGGCTGTACGGACGAGAGTCTTGTCGATCGCCGGAAAATTCAAATCGACAAGAATGGCCGCCGCTTTGGTGGAATGGGCGAATTTGGCGTATTTGGTGTTGGCAATAAATGTCAGATCGCCAGGCCCGGCCTCTTCGATCTTGGCCAGTCCGCTGATCAGCACCGAGCCATCGCCGTCGATGTGACCATTGACGATTTCGGCGAGCTCGGCCAGGCTTTGCTCCATTGCCGATTCCTTTCCGCTGTCGCTGGTACGGCGTTGTTGTTTTCACCGATTGTGCAATGCCATTAGACACGCCAAAGCGATCGACACCCGTGGGTGCGATCGCTTTTGCCGTGCGTTTCGGTATCGCAAATCAACCTAAAACAAACCGTCAGAACCCGGTGCAACACAAGCGCGGGGCCGGACGGCGGTGAAAGCGGAATTCAGCTGTTATTTGCCGGTCGTTTCCAGACCTTTTTCCAACTCTTTGAGGATTTCTTCAGTCAAATCCTGCTGGCTGGGGCTGGCATAGACGATATTGGCGGAAACGGAATCGAAGATATAATCGAATTTCATCTCTTCGCCCACTTTATTGATGGCCTTGTTGATCTTGTCGATCACCGGCTGCATCACTTCCGCTTCTTTCTTAAAGTATTCGCCGTTTTGTCCCCACTTTTCCTGCTGGTATTGCTGGATTTTCATATAGAGATTTTGCAGCTCTTGCTGTTTTTCCTGTTTGCGGTCTTCGCTCAACAACAAGCTTTGGGATTCGAGCTGTTCGCCCAATTCTTGAAACTGGCGCTGCAATTCGCGTCCCTGGGCTTCCCATTCCTGATTGATCTTTTCCAGCCTGTCCTTGGCATCGGTGGCTTCTTTGAAGTTGGCCAGGATCTGTTGAGAATTGATGTAGGCAATTTTTTGTGCAAAGGCATTGCCGGTGCTGAGCGCGAGAATCATTGCCAGTGCGATTAAGATGATTTGTTTGTTTCTCACAATTTCCTCCTGTCTGTCTGCGATCCGAGTCGAAGCTTGTCGACGCGGACAATGAAACGTCGTGATTAAAGATAGAGCATAGAGTCGGTTAAACGGTTCAAAAACTTCGACCAAAGACGAAATGCATTTTCCATTTGGGATCTGGATTGCCATTTTGGTCAACCCGGTCAAAACCATAGCCATAGTCAAAGCCGATGATGCCGACCATCGGCATATAGACGCGTGCGCCGATACCGACGGACCTTTTCATGCTGAACGGATCAGCGCGTTTGAAATCCGGCCAGGTGTTGCCGGCTTCGGCAAAGAGCAGGCCAAAAATGGTCGGATTGGGAGCAATCGGGATGCGCAATTCGGCCGTGTATTTGAGCATGGCTTTGCCGCCTTCGGCGATGACGGTACCACCGGAGAGCGGGTCTTCATAGCCGCGCAGTGGATTGGCGCGGGACAAACCGTCGCCACCCATGAAATAGTATTCCAGGTAGGGAATTTTGGCGTCCTTGCCCAAGCCTTCCATATAGCCGGCCTGGAAGCTGGTGTAAAAAACCAGTTTCCACAGTGCCGGGGTAAACCAGTCGATGCGCAGAGTGTGTTTGTGAAAATCGACATTGCCGCCCATGACCGTGCCGACCAGCTCGGTCGTCAGAGTAAACTCTGATCCGGCGGTTGGGAATTCGGGGCGATCCAGGCTGTTGCGGTTGATGATCTGGGTGAAGCCGCTGCTGATCAGAGGCCAATCCTCGGTGACCACACCGTTCGGGTTGTAGGTCTGGTAATAGCTGCTGAAATTGGAAAGACTGGTGCGATCCAACTGATAAATCCAATCGCCGCGAAAAAAGTTATCCGGCCAGCGCAACCGACGGCCGAAGCGCACCGAACCGCCGTCGCTGACCTGGCGATAGCCGACGTAGTAGGGTTCGCGTCGGATCGAATAGAGACTGACGCCGACCAGGGTCGGAGAATCGAGCAGCCAGGGTTCAGAAAAATTGAGGCTGTATGATTTGTAATAGCGGCCGAAATTGGCATCGGCGCTGATGGTTTGCCCGTTGCCGAGAAAATTGGCCATGGCAACGCCGACCTGGCCGATCAGGCGGTCGCGCTCGCTCCAGCCAGCCGACATATTGGCGGTGTCGGTGGATTTTTCTTCAACCTTGAAAACCAGGTCGACTTTGTCTTCGCCGACAGGAATGACGGAAGGCTCGATATTGCCAAAATAGTTGAGCATATAGACATCGCGTTGGCTGCGTTCGAGCAAGGCGCGGTTAAAGGTCTGCCCGGGAAAGACGCGCAATTCGCGACGAATCACTTTTTCATTGGTCTTGGTGTTGCCGACGATACGGATGTCGTTGATCTTGGCCTGTGTGCCTTCGGAAATCATGAAATGGAGGTCGATTTCATGCTCGGCATCGAGGACCTCCCGCGGCGCGGCGGTCGCATAGATATAGCCGCGATCGTAATAGAGGCTGCCGATCTTTTTATAAACCGCTTCGTCCAGCTTTTCTTTAGAATAAATATCGCCTTTGATGAACGACAGTTGGGATACCAGTTCCTCTTCGGTGAAGAGCTGGTTGCCCTCCCAGGTCACATCGCCGAACTGGTACTGCGGCCCTTCAAAGACCCAGATATCGATATACATTTCGTCGTGTTTGGCGTTGTAATAGAGCGAGTCGCGCAGCACTTCAGCGTCTCGATAGCCGTTGTTGAGGTAGAAAGAGACCAGATTTTCGAGATCCTTGCGATATTTGTCCTGGTCAAAGTCGGCGCCGCGCCACCAGCGATCCTCTTTGATCTCCTTGAACTGCTTGCGCAGTTTGCCGTCGTCGAAAGCCGAGTTGCCGTAAAAATCAACGCGTTTGACCTGGACTTTTTCCCCTTCGGAAAAGTTAAAGCGCACGATGACGCGCTGGGAATCGACCGGGCTGGGAAATTGCTCGACATCGATATCCGCCAGCAGGTACCCTTTTTCTTTATACTTTTCCAGAATTTGATTTTTTGCGCGACTGAGCAATCCGGGGCTGACCACCTGGCCGCCGTAGAAAGTCAGGATATCCTCGATCTCGTCTTTTTTCAGTTTTTTGTTGCCGAGCAATTCTACTTTTTCAAGACGCGGATATTCTTGGACGCGAATGATGATATAGACACCGGTGGCGATTTCGCGGTCGATGACGATATCGATATCGGAAAAAAGATTGAGCCGCCACAGTTGGCGCACGGCATCTTGAAATCCTTCTCCCGACACCTCGGTACCGGGAGCCAACCCGGCGCTGAGACGGATCATATTGGCGTCGGTTGTCTCGTTTCCCTCGACAGCGACGCCGAGCAGGGTAACCGTGCGGCGTTGAGCCATAACCGTAGCTGAAGCGAAAAGCAGCAAAATGATCAGCAGGCGTGTGTAGATTCGCATTAAAAGAATTCCATCTTTATCATCATCGAAGTGGCTCCAGTTGCTTCAAGTGCGAATGGCGCCCGCACTTTGGGCGGCCCCACAAGGCCAACCAGATGAAGCAAACCGCCGGCGGTCCGGTCTTTCCTGAACATCCTGCACGCCGTTGGGTAACAAGTGTTAAATGTACTAAATTAGTATCATATTGTAAAGCAGATTTTTACCGCAAATGCGGCAAATCCGCGCTCTCCCGTCGCCAGCCAAAGATTAAAATGGAAACCAATGGCGCAGAACGATGCGCTTGTCGTCATTGTTTTCATACATCAAACTATTGTAATCATATTCGAGTTCCAATAAAAGTTTGGGATTGATGCGATATTCAAGCCCCAGGGTATGCCGCAGACCGATGTTTTTTTCTTCATACCGGTAATCGATGCCCGCCTCGATCTGGCCGGTATACTGCAAAAAAAGACGATCGGCCAGGTACTTGCCGACGACGATTTTGGTGCTGCGCAACAGAGACAAGCGGGTGTTGAGTTCGGCGTTTTCGTTGAGATTGCTGGCGATGAGATTGCGGGCAAAGCGCGAGCTAAAGCGCACGTAATCGAGGTTCAGCAGATTTTCCAGCTGCCGTTCCATCGGACGATAAAGAGGTCGAAAGAGAATATTTTCGGTGCTAATGCCGATTGCATCAAAAGCTTTGTCCTGCATGGTTTCGGTGGAATAGCCGAGCGCTGCGAGGATTTGCGCTTCGTTGCTGCCGAGGTTGGGATTGTCCGTGGTCAATTTAAAGCGGATTTGATCCCAGCGTCCGCGGATCTTTTCCTGTTTGACGATATCGTCGACTTCTTTTTTGTTCATGGTTTGATCCACGGTCTGCAGGGTCAGAATCACCTGGGACGGCAGTCCCAATGAATCGATAACCGTGCTCCGCGCCTCGCCGTAAACGACCGGATACATGCTGCCGCGGTCGAAGTCGACGCCGGCTTCCTGGACACGAAAAGTCATATCAAAATATTCGATCAACCCGGCAGTGGAACGCATTCGACCTTCGGCGCGAAGAGTGCCGTCGTCGACCTGGCCGGTAAAATCAAGATTGCCATATTCTTCCTCGATCAGCAGATTGACATAGACATTGTCCAGAGCGCCGGGCAAGGTGTTGATATAGCGCACATCTTCAGCCGGTCGAACGCGAATATCCCAATCGATGTTGCGCAAAAACTCGACGACCACACTGTGGTTTGCCTGATCGCCGCCTTCAAACGGATACATGAAACGAAAATCGTGGGTATAGATGGTGCCGCGCAATACCGGTCTTTCGACTGGCCCGGCAAGAACAAATGGTTCATCGGCCTGGCGCCCGGAGATCTGCAGCCGGCCGTAGACGTCTTTTTCCATCAGCCCACGGATGTTCAAAGGTACGCCGCGGTCTTTGGTCTCCAAGACAAAAACACCCAGATTAACGCCGGCGCTGCCGATTTCCAGTTCATCGAGCGGTCTTTGCCCCATTTCCGCGGTCGCTCTGACCGTGGAGATACTGAACCATTCCCCTCCCATGGTGCCCTGCAACTTGTTGATCTTGAGAAAACGGCTGTCCGGCAAGAAGGAGATATCGCCCACCACGTTGCGCACTGGCGGCACCACTGAGCCAAAATCCATTTCGCCCTGCGCAAAGTACAAATTTGCCCTTTGCAGTCGTGGTTTGATGCGGGTGCCGTTCAGTTCAGCAGAGAATTTGCCCTGACTTTTGCTGTTGCGAAAATACCCCACCAGATCAGAGGCGATCTGGAGAAAGTTGCCCTCGCCATCCAGATGGATGTGCAAGCTGTCGTTCGGGGCGAACGGCACGATACCGCCGCCGGTGATGGAATAGCCGTCTCGGCGGAACAGCCGGATACGCTCGAGAGTGATTCCTTTAACCGATGGGGGTAAAATGCCGGCAGGCGGTTGTTCATGACCTCCCAGCCGTATTTCGAGTTCATCAAACGGCAGGCGGTAGATGGTGCCTTCTTTGATGCCAATCACGCCGTCCACCTGCGGAGCCAGGAGAGGTCCATTGATACGGATATCGATGAGAGATTGGCCGGAAATCAGCGCTTTTTTGTTATTGGATGGCGAAAGGATGTGATTGATATCAAAACCGGCGCCGCGGATTACAAAAGAGAGAGAATCGGCAAGCGTCAGATATTCGCCTGAAGCATCGAGCAAGGTAACCTGGTCGGAGTCGAGGCGCAACGGGTCGAGTACAAAACGATGCTGATCATAATTGAAACCGAGGATACTCGAGTAGGAATGGCCATTGCCCGCTTGAATCGCAGAAATCGAAAGATCGCCAGAGACCTGTGGTGCAGCATCGTGTGCATGGACGAGGATTTCGCCATCGATCATGCCGAACCGAGCGGTATCTGGCAGGCCGAGCAAACGATTAACCGGCAAACTGGACAGTTTGAACGCAGCGGCAAGCGGTGTGTCGGCAGATTGCTTGAGGTCGAACAAGATTTGTTCGCCTGGAAAAACGAGATGGGTGAACATTTGATCTGCTGTTTTTGCCAGTTCCCATTCGCCGTAAAGTGGGTGTTCGCTTTGCGGATGCAGATCGATGGATCCGGTTCCGCGCCAGTCGCCGCCGAGGTGTTTCAGATCGATAGACGAGCGCAGCAACGGCAGTGTGTAAAAGCTGCCTTCGAGGCGCTGAAGATCGCTGAACAGCTGGAAATGTCCCGGATTTCCTTTAAGGCGAGTGGTCATGCGCAAACGGTGTGTGATCCACTCGCTTGCAAAAGCGGGGACAAACCAAGCGGCCAAATTCTGCAGACCATGAGCAGCCAGATCGAATTCGACCGGACGACGAGCAAAATCGATCCAACCTTCAACGGCGGGTGTGTGGTCGTTTTGCAGCCGTTTAATCGACAGCAGGCGGTTCTTGAGATGGAGCTCCGCCGACCAGAGCAAAGAGTCGGACTGGTCAGAGATGAGAAAGAGTTTGGAACGCGCAGAAGCCGCCGGACCTGCCACAGTGCCGCCGAGGCGAGCTTCGACATGGGTTACCAGGCGATCCAGCGATGTGCGCAGGCCCAGAGCTGTGAATGGGATGGAGCCGTGAATGGTGACCCTGCCGTCGATCGGCTTTTGTGGCGAATTCAGATCGATCACACCGTTGGCCGCGAGATCGTGATGCAGAGCGCTCAGGAGCAGAGTTTGCACATTCATGAGATTGTTTTTCAGTGCAGCGCGCAAAACGAGCCGATTGAATTCCCGGCGGTCGATCCACAGACGGTTGGCGTACACATTTCCGGCGAGCTGCAGATCACTGATCGGGCCGCTGACCTGCAAATGCGCGGACGCTCTTCCGTTGACCCGTTTTTGCAGATCAGGAGTGAGCAGCCCGATAAAATCCTGCAGTAAAAATCGGGACAACGAGATGTCCATATCGATCTGAGGATACAGAAGGTTGGAGACCTTGGCGTTAGCGCGGGCCGCATGGCCGTTAAGCAAAAACTGGATATCGTCGAAAATGATCTGCCAGTCGCGCACCCGTCCGTGGGTGTTCAATTGTTCGATTTTTATCGGCGAAGACGCAAAGCGCGCGGACGCATTGTCGATTTGGATCCGGCCGTCGAGATCGAAGCGGCGCTGGTCGGCAAAATTTTGCTGTGAACGGAATTGCAGGGCTGCGTGCATCTTGCCGCCAAGCATGGTAAAATCCGCCGAATTCGCGGGCGGGATCGGTTCATCGAGCGGAAAGTCAGAGAGAAGCAGGTTGACGGCGAGAATATTGCCTTGCACAAGCTCGGCTTTGCCGTCCAGCTTGAGATTGCGTTTTCTACTGGAAAAGAGATTGCCTGTGAGGTTAAAGTTCACCGTATCGGAATTGCTGGAATACAGCCAGCCTTCTATGCCATTGGCAAGCATCGTGGACAGAGAATCGTTCTCTTGCAGGACAATTTCGCCGTCTGTGATGGAGAGGCGCTTGAGGAAACGCAGTTTTTTGATCTTTTCCTCATAAGAGCTTTCCAATTGTTCGAGTACGGCCACAGAGGTTTGCAGATCGGACGGCGCGGTGGTGCTCAGTGTGGGTGAATAAAATGTAATTCGGGGTCGATTGAGCAAGGCATGGCCGGAAATGGTTTCAGGATCCAGACCCTGAAACAACAAACGGACAGGATTATAGCGAAAATGGAGATCGCTGATGGAAATCGAATAGTGCTGATCTTGTTGCGGTAGCTCGATATCGAGAAAATGGACGGTTCCCACACCGAAGCGGACTCGCCGGATATCGCAATCCTGGCCGAGGACCGGGCGGATTTGTCCGAGAAGGTAACTTTTGATGTTTTCACTAGGCCAAAGCCATCGTCCCCCATAGACGACAACGGTAAAAACCGCAAGAGTCATCAAAACGACGAAAATGACCCATCTTCTTGCACGCAAATCCGCTTAGCCCGCCAGTTTAGGGGTTGGATTGATTTGCCATATTCGCAGGGTGTCTGACGATGGGTGCCGACTGACTGTTGTCGTGAAAAGGCCGATGACCCCAGGTGTAACCGGTTGCTGAAAATTGGTCCAAAAGGAGCGTTCCGTCTGGCTGCAACCCGATTGCGAATATCAACCAGAGTTATTGCCCTGATGGTTGGGGTACGTTGTCGAGCTGTTCACTGACCCGCCCAAAACGCCGTTCACGGTGTTGGTAATCTTCGATTGCAGCAAAAAACGCTTCTTCACGGAAATCGGGCCAAAGCAAGGGCGAAACGTAGATCTCCGTATAGGCGATTTGCCAGAGGAGAAAATTGCTGATGCGCATCTCGCCGCTGGTTCGGATCAGCAGGTCGGGATCGCCGATTTGATCGGTCTGCAGTTCTTGCGAAATCATTTTCTCATCGATATCGCCGGGTTGGAGCTTGCCTTGTTTGACTTTTTCTGCCAGCGACTGCACAGCCTGGACAATTTCGTTGCGGCCGGAATAGCTCAACGCGAGATTGACATACAGGCCGGTGTTGTTGCGCAAACGCTTGATGGTATTTTTGATGCCCAGCCTGGGGGCAGTCGGCAAATCGTCGATGTTGCCGATAACCCCTAAACGGACATTGTTGTCATTCAACTCATTGACCTCGTCATTCACAGTTTTGAGCAACAATGCCATCAACGCCGAGATCTCATTTTTCGGTCTTTTCCAGTTCTCTTTGGAAAAGGTATAGAGGGTCAAGGTCTCGATGCCCAGACGTCCAGCTACCTGCAAAACCGCGCGCACCGATTCGATTCCCACCCGATGACCTTCGATGCGCGTCAGATTGCGCGCTTTGGCCCAACGGCCGTTGCCGTCCATAATGATTGCCACATGGCGAGGGATTTGGCCGTTTTCGCGTATGGATTGGATTCTTTTTTCGTCGATAGCCATCGATCTCTTCTCATTCTCTCAGATGTGACACGTAAAAGATTCGCCTGTAGATGTAACGATTGCCAGCAACTCCTGTTCCCCGGCAACAGGGTTTCCCTGTGGAACCGCCGCTCATTTTCCCTTGCGCCGCTTTTATGCAAACCGGAACAAGTTTTTTTCACCCATAACCTGAACAGGTTAAAAAGTTATACGATTGAAATCGCAAATGCAAGAAAAATGTCGTTTTCGCCGGTTTTGCAGACAGGCAAAACCACAAGCGCACGGCGTCTTTTGTCATGACGTGAATCCGTTTGCCGGCGGGAAAAACCGACAAAAGATGACAACTTCTTTGCAAAAATGGAGAATCACGGGTAAGGCGAAAATCCGCCAGTAGCATGGACGCGAAAGCAATTCGACATAAAAAAAGGCCGGATGATCGTTGGATTTGCCACGAGGAGGGAGGAAACAGATCGATCCGGCCTGCAGATGATATTAATTATGGGTTGAGCGCTTCTGCTTTATCGAAGCACTCTTTGCCCTTTATGGCATCGCCGATATTCACATAAGCAACACCCAGGTTGGTCCAGATATTGGCATCGGTGCTGTTTTTCTCGATCGCCTTTTCCAGATAAGGAATCGATTGTTCGTAGAGCTTTTTCATCTGGTTCATCTCATCTTCGCTGACTTCCTTGCCGTCGCGTTCTTTCTGAATCAGAGTTTTGCGCATTTCGTCGGCCATCGACAGATAAGCATTTCCCACATTGAGATTGGATTCATAATCATCGGGATTGGCCTGGATAACGCGCTGAAAGAGCTCGATGGCTTTATTGAAGTCGCCGGAAACAAAATAAATTCTGGCCACATTGAAGGTCAGGTCGAAATCATCAGGATTATTGGCCAGCGCTTTTTCGTATTGCGCACGGGCTTTGTCGCTTTCGCCGAGATAGTCATATCCCAGAGCCAGGTTGTAAATGCCATCGGCGTTATCTGGTTCGATGGCAAGGGTTTTTTCGGCAGTCTCCACTGCTTCCTGGTATTTTTCAGCCTGCATATAAAGCCGGCTCAACTCGTTCATCGCTTTGACATTGTCGGGTTGGATTGCCAGAAGTTGATTGTAAACATCGATCGCGTCAGTGAGCTTGTTCGCACGGATCAAAGTGATCGCCAGATTGGCATACGCTTCAGGCCGTTTGACATCGATATTTACGGCTTCGCGAAATTTGGCAGCAGCGCCGTCAAGATCTTCAGAACCGATCAATTTGACACCGCTGTTAAAGGTTTCAACCCATTTTTGATCGAGAATCATATTGATTTCTTTGCTAAATTTGGATCCGGCGGCCAGAGATTTGTCAAACATCTCTTTCATGCCAGCCCAATCACCGCGTTCGGCATAACCCCATCCAAGCAAATAAGTGGCTTCGGCATCGGCAGGATTGCTTTCCACTGCGGCTTCCAGCTGTTCAATCGCCTTTTCCCAATTTTCCTGTTGGATATACACTCGCGCTGAGGTTACCTCTTTGCTCTGGCAGGCAAACAAGATCAGAGCGGCCAATCCCATCAGCAACAGGGTACGAAAAAAGCTGCGGCTTTTCATTCCTGACTCCTTGTTGGTAAGTTTATTTGGTTGGTCAACGAGAGTATCGCTCGAAAGCAGAGCCGGCCTGCTCAGCCGCGAAATCGGTGCTCTGCAGACGAGCGAGAGATCGTACTTATTTTTTATAAAAGGTTCGGTACTCGCCCCGAATCCGGTAAAACAGCGATTTGAGCGCAAAAATATAAGATTATTTCCCCAGAGAATCAAGATTTTATTTTTTCAAGAATTGACTTGGAAAAAGGCGGATAAAGAACACCCTTTTCGGTCACCAGGGCGGTGATCAGTTGATGCGGTGTTACATCGAAAGCCGGATTATAGACCGCGACATCCTCAGGAGCGACCAGTTGCCCCCCACACCGCCGAACCTCATCGCCATCACGTTCTTCGAGCGGAATTTGGTCGCCGACAGGGGTATCCGGATCAAAAGTCGACAGCGGTGCAGCGACGTAGAACGGAATCTTGTGGTATTGCGCGAGGACCGCCAGGCCATAGGTGCCGATTTTATTGGCTACATCGCCATTGGCGACGATACGATCAGCCCCGACGATCACAGCATTGACTTTTGCTTCCGCCATGACAAACGCGGCCATGCTGTCGGTGATCAAGGTCACATCAAAACCGTCTTCAAGAAGTTCAAATGTGGTCAACCGGGCGCCTTGCAAGAGCGGACGTGTTTCGCAGGCATAGACGCAGACCTTTTTACCGCGTTCGCGAGCAGTGCGCAGCACGCCGAGTGCGGTTCCATATCCGCCGGTAGCCAAGGCACCGGCATTGCAATGGGTGAGGACGTTGGCGCGGTTGGGCAACAATTCAGCGCCATTGGCGCCGATGCGCCGGCAGCGATCGATATCGTCCTGTTGCAGCCGTTGCGCTTCGCGCAACAAAGCTTGTTTGATATCGCGCAGCGGCAGACTCAGATTCTTGCTCAGCACGCGGCGCATCTGCTCAAGAGCCCAGAACATATTTTTAGCGGTCGGACGTGTTTTTTTGATCTCCTCGATTGCCTGATTGGCTTTTTCGATAAACCCGGCGCGATCGGACTCGTCGACGTTCCAAACCGACAGCACAACCCCATAGGCGGCTGCCAGACCAATCGCCGGCGCGCCGCGCACCTTGAGTTCCTGTATCGATTTGACGATGCCCCGATAATCCGATATCGCCAGGGCGACCAATTCGTTGGGGAGTTGCTGCTGGTCGAGCAACAACACTTTGCCGTTTTGCCAGCTGATCGTTTGATAATCAAACATATTCCAACCTTTTCTGCACCTGCGCGGTTCTGTCACCGGGATCAAATGATCGACAAACACTCGGAGATTGCCAGGAGAGGATCAATCGACTATCAATCCATTTCACAGGTGTCCGATTGCCGGAAACCTGTGGATCAGTTTATAAATTTTTCTATTTCTTTGATGATGCAATTGCTTGCGCCGGTATTTTCAGTGATCGTTTGCCGGATTCTTTTGCCCAGGGCCTGGCGCTGCTGCCAATCATCCACATTGCCGTCAAGCCAATCGATTGCGGCCCGGCTGTTGGCAACGCTAACTCCCAATTCCTGCTGCACAAACATCTGTGCTTCGACAGAATTGCGGTAGCGCGGGCCCCAAAACAAAACACAACCATGCGCTGCCGGTTCAAGAACACTGTGAATGCCTGGTCCGAAACTGCCGCCGACAAAAGCGAGGGAGGCCAACGCATAGAGATTGGCCAGCAAACCGACCTTGTCGATGATCAAAACTCGTGGTGGCGGCTCCATCGATTCCGGCACGACTGCCGAAAAGAGCACGGCGTTGAGATCGGTCTTCGCCGCCCATTGCCGCAAATCGGCGATGTGCTCGGCCGTGGTTTCGTGGGGAGCGATGATACATCTGTTGTTGGGATCCCTGGCCAGCCAGTGCTCGATGACGGGCAGGATGTGCTGTTCATCGCTGGGCCAGGTGCTGCCGGCGATCAGGCAATGGCGCGGTTCGAACCAATTCAGCTGCGTCAGACTTTGTATCCGTTCAGTCTCCTGGCTGCGCAGCACGACCTGATCATAGCGGGTATCTCCGCAACTGGCGACTTTTTTATCGCTGCCGAGAAACTCGGCGAAACGGCGGCTGTTTTCCGGCGAAACCGTCAGAATCCGGTTAAAATGGCGATAAAAAGGGCGAAAAAAGATCCGCCAGCGGTGATAAGACGATAAGCGAATATCGGCAATGCTCGCATCGATCAGCAAAGCAGGGATGCCACGCTGGTGCAAGATGTGCTGAGAGTTGAGCCAGATGTCGTGACGAATCACGAGACCGATCGATGGATTGATCTGCTCAACAAATCGCCTGGCATGGCGGTAGGAATCGAGCGGCAGATAGGTGATGAGATCGGCCAGAGGGTAATTGCGGGCGGGGCGATAGCCCGACGGTGAAAAAAAAGAAAGAAGCACGATCCAGTCTGGATGGCGTTCTTTCAGCAGGGCAATGACCGGTTTGGCTTGTTCAAATTCGCCCATGGATGAGATATGAATCCAGATGCGCGGCTTGTTATTGTCCAATCCAGAAAGATTCTGCTGCAATTGCGGAAAAAGATCTTTGCGATCCTGCAAGCCCTGAGCGATTTTAGCAGAAAAAGGCGCGGCTAAATGGACGGCGATGTTCAACAGCGGGATAAATAGCAGATTATATAACCCAAATAAAAACCAATACATGCGTATGAGCTTCTGTTAAAAATAGGTTATGCACCGACGATGGTTCCGCAGTTTGCGGCAGCGCCGCTAATTCATGGCACGGTAGGAGTGCAAGGACTCGTAGTCGCTGCCGATGATGATCGTTGCGTCTGCAGCTGCATCAGCAGTCGTCAGTCTAATGATCAGATTGGTCGAGATATCGAGCGTTCTGCAGAGTTTTTCGATTTCTTTTTGTTCTCTGGTATTGTGATCGATCAAAAGCGTTGTGGGATAGTCATAGGTCTCCGCATTGCCGGTTTCCACCACATCATAATCGTTGCGTTTGAGGAATTCAGCAAAAGAATTGGCCAATCCACTGATACCACACCCATTTAAAACCCGCACCTGGATCCGCTTTTGGTTCACGAGATCGATCGCCGATATCGTCGGGCTATAATCGACGATAAAGCGTTGGACGAGATGAGCGATCAAGATCACATTGACAACAATTAGCAGCAAAATCAACACCGAGTTGACTTTTTCTTTGATCTTGGTCACGGTTCCATTCGCCTGAGCGCTTTGGCTGCTTTTTTTGGCGGATCGCGCAATTTTCATTTTTTTTCGCTGGGGGCTTCTTCTGTTCACCGAAATTCCTTTCGTTAATCGATTTTGCTCTTCAAGAGCAATCCAAAATCAAACGAAAAATGGAGTTGCACGATCTGCCGCAGCCGAACCAGAGTCATTCTGAGAAATAAAAAGGCGAATAGTTGCGATAATAAGGATAAGGCAATCGCTGTACCTTGAATTCGATCAAAGTGTTTTGTGACGGTTGATAAGACAATCCGGCATAGGAAAAAAATGGACCGTTTTCCATTGCCGGGAATGCAGAAGAAGTGGCAAAGGGCTGATGAGCCAGGCCCCATTGCAGCGCTACCGTCAATGGCGCATCGAATTGGTAGACCAGAGTATTGAGATAGAGGGCCTGGGATATCGATTGTTCACCACCCGAAAACACCGACATCGAATAGGAATGGGTCATCTGCAATTTTTCCGGGTCCAGGCCGATCAAGCCCATCGCCGCCTCCCCTGCTTGCAAAGTGCTGCGCAACAGACTGGGGAACTGTGTCGGGGACGCCAGAGTCTTGAGCTGACCAAAGGCGAGCAACGGAAAGCAAAAAACAAGGACGACGACACAAAGTTTTCTCATTGCTCAAGCTCCTACATAAATCAAATCCGGATTCGGTGCGCAGCACCGGATCTCCCCGAAAATCAATCTGATAGCACTACACAAAAGCTGAAAATGTTCTTTTTATAAACATTTTAAAAATAATCAATTGAGTGTTTTTTGATTCGGTTAACACCAAATCTGGGTCAAAAACATTACTCAAGAAATTAGCAAAAAATGGTTACAAGTCAATACCTTTTCGTACAAAACGCCTTTTTTTTATCCGCCGACGATCGTTAGCGGCACAAGCAAGCCTGGCTGCTGCTCAGGTGTAGACGATGGCATTATCGATCAGCCGGGTGTTGCCGAGAAAAACAGCGACAGCGAGCAAGATATTTTGCTCTTTGTCGAGTTTTTCAACCGGCTGCAGGGTTTCGCCATCAACAATTTGCACATAATCGATCCGCATCTCATCGACAGAGGTGAGGGTGCGGCGGATTTCTTCTTGTACGGCGGACGGATCGTTTTCGCCGCCTTCTATCCTCGCTTTTGCCTTTTGCAGAGCGCGATAAAGAACGGGCGCATTCTTGCGCTGGGTGGCGGTGAGATAGCGGTTGCGCGAGCTCATCGCCAGGCCGTCCGGTTCGCGCACAATCGGCGACACGATGATCTGGATATCATAATGCAGATCAGCGACCATGCGGCGAATCACCACAGCCTGCTGGGCGTCTTTTTGGCCAAAGATCGCGATGTGTGGTTTGACGATATTGAACAACATGCTGACGACCGTCGTGACGCCCTGGAAATGGGTTGGTCGCGAGGCGCCGCACAAGACCGCTGTCACCTTGTCCACCACCACCTGGGTCAGATGCGGCGGTGGATACATCTCGATATCGGTCGGGGCAAAAATGAGATCAGTGCCCACGCTTTCAGCAAGTTGGAGATCGCGATCAAAGTCACGCGGATAGCGAGCGAAATCCTCCTGCGGTCCGAACTGAGTGGGATTGACATAAATGGACATGACAACCCAGTCGGCCTTTTGCCGGGCGACCTTGACCAGGCTCAGGTGGCCGGCGTGCAAATAGCCCATGGTCGGCACCAGAGCGATTTTATTGCCTTGCAGCCGCTGTTGCTCAGCCAGAGCACTCATTTCGGCGCAAGAACGGATGACCATCATATTGACCCGAACTATCGATAGCTTTCATCGCTTGACGGGAAAGTGGCTGCCTTGACGTCCCGGCAATAATTTTGCACCGCAGCAACGACTGTCTCCGCCAATTCAGCATAACGGCGCACGAATTTGGGTTTAAAATCGGTAAACAGCCCCAGGGCGTCGTGGGCGACCAGAACCTGGCCGTCGCAGTGAACTCCGGCGCCGATGCCGATCGTCGGGATATCGAGCGCTTCGGTAACCTTTTTCGCCAGCGCTTCCGGGATCTTTTCCAGGACGACAGCAAAAACGCCGGCATCCTGCAGAGCCTGGGCGTCGAGCAAAAGGTCATTGGCCGCCGCTTCGCTGCGCGCCTGCACAGAATAGGTGCCAAATGCACGGATCGACTGCGGGGTCAATCCCAGATGCCCCATTACCGGCATGCCGGCAGCTACAATCTTGGCGATCGTCTCGACTTCCCGCCTCCCCCCTTCGATTTTCACCGCATCGACCAGAGCTTTTTTGAAAAACAGCCCCGCATTGTGCATGGCCTCAGCGGTGCTGACCTGATAGGACATGAAGGGCATATCCGCGACCAGCAGAGCGCGCTGCACACCGCGGCGCACCACACGGGAATGGTAAATCGCCTCTTCCATGGTGAAGGGCAAAGTGGTTTCTTCACCTTGAAAGACCATCGCGCAAGAATCGCCGACCAGAATCACATCGACCCCGGCTTGATCCAGAAGCTTGGCAAAAAGAGCATCGTAGGCGGTTAAAGAGGTAATCTTTTCGCCTTTGCGTTTCATTTCAACGATTGCCGGAACGGTCAATTTGTCTTGTTGCATGGCAAAATCCACCTTGTATCCGTTTGAACATCGGATACTTTAATCAATCCACTTACAACCGCAAATCTCTTGTCATGCCGGTTGCATTCGATCTGCTTCAGATGGAACCGACCAGCGAGAATCGATTCAGGAAACCGATCTCGCCATGTGAAGTCAAGGAATAGTCGACAGCGAATTGTTTGAACAACAGACCAAATCCGATCGCTGCGCCGGCAAAACGATCTTTGGAAGTGCCCACCTGCATTTCCTGGCCCAGATGGTCATAGCCAAGGCGCAGGAACATCCTGTCGCTGAGCTGGAATTCACCGCCGACAGCGCCGTGCCAATCTTCATGGACGAACTTGTAGAGATTAAAACTGAAGAGCAAAGGCAAGTGCGCCAATTTTTTGGCAAATCCGACTTTATAGTGAAACGGCAATTCTTCCTTTTCGGCAATGAATGCGTTGAGCGCTTCGCCGAGGTTGTAGAAACCGATGGCGAGGTGCAGGTCCTGATCGGGAAAAGAGTAGACGACGCCGCCATCGACGGCCAAAGCGCTGGCGTTGTAATTGTCGATTGCCGAGTGGATAAACTTGACGTTCAGGCCGGCGCCCAAATTGGGCAGTGGATCGGTGGCATAACTGGCGGCAAGAGCAATGCTGTTGGCGCCGAAATCGCCGATTTCCTGTCCAGTGGCGTCGGTTTTTTTAAAACTGCCGTAATCGGCATACAGAACGCTCAAGCCGACGACTCCCCAGCGGTCGAGCGGGTGAGCATAGCCGATAAAACCGGAATTTAGGTCGAGGACATGATTGAGATAAGTGGCGCCAGCCATCGGCGTTTTCAATCCGATGAGGCCGGCTGGATTGTAATAGATCGAGTGGAGATCGCCGGGAATGGCCAGCAACGCTCCGCCCATACCGGCGGCGCGTGCTCCTACCTGGGTGCGCAAAAAGGAAAAGCCCACCGTTCCTGGCGAAGCTGCCCAGAGGGTTGAGCCGCCCAAAAACAACAGCAAAAAGATCGATCGTTTTTTCATCGGCGTCTACCGCCTATCGTTGTCAGAGTGAGGGAAAAACAACAATAAGATGAGCCACCTGTCGGATTCGAACCGACGACCTGCTCATTACGAGTGAGCCGCTCTACCAACTGAGCTAAGGTGGCTGGATAAATCATAGATATGTCCTAAAATGTATTGTATTTGAGAGTAATAAGCAAGAAAAATTTGCTCGTCGCAAAGGCTGATTTTTTTCAGTCGCAGCAAAAAGCATTGCGATAGTGCTGCAGCAGCGGCTCACGGTCGGCATGCTCGCTCTGCCACTGCAGGGCAATGACGTCGAAACGGCAATCTTGATCGAAGATCTGTTTCAAATAGAGGTATTGCTCAGCCACCCGTGCGATCTGTCTTTGTTTGCGCTCGTCCACCCGTTCTTCCGGTCGGCCGAATCGCGCTTGCCGGTTCGATTTGACTTCGACAAAGACCAGTGTCTGATCATCGCGGGCAATCAGATCGATTTCTCCTTGTTTGGTACGAAAATTCCGCTCGATTAGTTCCCAACCGAGACCGAGCAAATAGCGCGCAGCAATCTCTTCTGCCTGCCTGCCGATTTCGACCGCCGATTTGCCAGACCTCATTGCATCTCCTCCAGGCGGACACGAAAACTTTTTCGATGCAGGTTGCACAACCCGTTGAGGCGGATAGCCTGGACATGTTCGCGAGTCGGATAGCCTTTGTGGCGGGCAAAACCGTATTGCGGGTAGAGTCGATCATACCGACGCATAACCGCATCGCGCGACTCTTTGGCCAGGACCGAAGCAGCGGCAATCGACAGCGAACGCGCATCGCCGCCCACCAATGTCTGGCAGGGCATGTGCACTTTGGGAGCAAAATTGCCGTCGACGAGAAGCACCTCGGCACAATGGGACAGGCGGGAAAGAGCGAGCAGCATCGCTTTCAGGCTGGCCTGCAGGATGTTGATCTGATCGATTTCCTTTTCATCGACAAAAGCCACCGACCAGGCAAGGGCGCGGTGCTGGATGATCGGCACCAATTGTTGCCGTTTCCGAGCGCTCAACTGTTTCGAATCGGTCAAACCCGGGATGATGGACGTGAACGGTGGAAAAATGACAGCAGCGGCAGCGACCGGACCTGCCAAAGGACCACGGCCGGCTTCATCGCATCCCGCCACGTATCGATGACCTTGCCGCCAAAACATTTCTTCAAAATGAAGCAAATCCCACTGCGGATTCATGGCTGTGCTTTTCGGCCTGTTTTATTCTTTCAGGGATGGCCTGGCGGTTCCGGCAACACCCCGACCGGAATGGGTTCCTCTTCGCTTCCCAAAAGTTGAGAGATCAAAACGGCGGAAAACAAAACCGCGCCGCCAGCCCAGGTACCCCATTTTTTCCAATTCCTTGCCGTCAGCGTCAATTCAATCTCCAATGAATCCTGTTGACCTGCGGTGATCAGCACCCGCTGCAGGCGATTTTTATATCCGCTAAGGCTGACGATCACCTCATATTCACCCGGCGGGAGATGATCGAATCGGGCCGGAAAGCCATCGTTGGCTTGCGGTCCATAGTGCGGATCCATCAGGATCACCTGGGCTTCGATGGGCTGATAATAAACCAGCAGAGATCCCAGGATATTGCTGCGGGTATGCTCATAGCGTTCGATCAGATCTGGCGGAATGCGTTGGCGGTCCGGCACCTGGTAAGGATGCAATTCGATGGCCGATTTCAGATAGCGGGCGACCAACAAATCGTTCTCGCCCTTGCGGATCAAGGAAAAGGCGATGTAGAGATTGGCGAGATATTGTTCGTCAACGCTGATCTCTTTTTTCTGCAATGTCGGGACCAGAATGGTGATGGCATCATCGAATCGGGCGGCATAAAAAGCGCGCATACCGGTCTGTATCGTTGCAGAAATCGATTCGTTGTTCTGTGCAATTGACACGGTATTCGCGAGAGTCAACATCAGCAAAGCGATCAACGCCGGTTGAAAAAATGTCTGGTTGTTTTGATTTTTATGCATCAGCGCAATTTGCCCCATCTGTCGTATTGATCTGATTTTCTTCTTTATTCTCTCTGTTTTCGGCAATCCTCGCTATTTCAACAGCAAAAGTTTGTTCGTCTGTTGAAAGTCTTTGGCATTCAAGCGAATAAAGTAGACACCCGAGGCAACCGGACGGCCATGCGAGTCCAGACCATCCCAGAAGGCTTCATAATAGCCGGGATGGCAATGCCCTTGCACCAGGATGCGGACGAGTTGACCTACGGTATTGTAGAGTGCCAAAGTGATCTCCCCTTCCTTGGCGATTCGATAAGGCATGGCAGTATAGGAATTGAATGGATTGGGATAGACCGGATCGAGGCCAAAGCTCTGCGGCACATCAACAGAGACGTTGTTTTTTTGCAGATATTCCGCAGTGCCGAGGACAATTTGAAAAGTGCGAAGCGAATCCCGGCGTGTTGGCCGAAAGGTATAGACAGAGTCTCTGCTGAGCGAGACTGTCCTGCCGCGCACGGAATCGATGAGCACCACCTGGTGATTTTCCGCGTTGTTGAGGACATGCAGGGAGATTTGCACCGGCAGATCGAAATCCCTGGTTGCAACCGCAAATGTCCAGGTATCCCCTGCGGCAGGAGGTCGAAAATCGCTGGCAAAGCGCCGGTTTTCGAGCGGCCAATTCGGTCTGTCGAAATAGAGACACAAGGAGCCGTCCAGGGGATGCGGTTCGACAAAATCACAAGTCCGATCGTATCCGAGTGTGGATCCGTTGCGAAAGCCGAAATAGTTGCTGAAATCGCCTTCCAGTCCCTGTTTCGCCTGCAGTTGGAATCTCTGACGCGAATGGGCTGATTCTTTGCCCAAAGAGACCGCTTCACTATCAGTCGACTCGATGGGAGGAATAACCAGCGACAGCCCGGGCTGTTCGGTATAGATACTGAAACCGCTCCAGGCTCTCACCGCGCGATTTTGATCCGTATCCGGTAACAGCCATGCTCCGTTATAGGTATAGGGTCCAATAATTGCCTGGGTATCGACAGCAGTGGCGAGCAAAATATCGCGCCAGGAAACGGGAAAGGCATAGGGATGGCCGATGTCGTTCCAGCCGGTGTGCAACTCGACGACAAAGCCCTGGTCTGCGTCGACAGACAGACCGCGGCCGCTGGTGATTTGCTGCGGTTGTGAGCGGGTGATCAGCCAATAGGCGCGTCCGGGCACAACATCCGGCAGTTCCGGATATTCGATAAATTCTTGCCGGGCTGAATTCCAGTGGAACAACCGCCAGACGACATTCTGATATTCGCCCAGATCATCGCCAAAAACCGCTTCGACCGAAGGATTCGACAATTCCAGGGGCATGGAGATCATGCGATAGGCTGATTTTCCGGTGCCGCCCGGCCAGGCGTGCGGATAGGCCAAGCCTTTGTTGCCGACTCCTGCAACGCCAACCCGCAACTGGATTTCATTCGGATCGGCGTCAGCAGCAGGCAGACGGGTCTGATTCAAACCGTCGCTGAATTGGGCGACAACAGCAAGGCCGCGTTCAGCGACAGCCTCAGCGGGAATCACCGCCGTCCATAGCGAATCGTTCTTTTGGGCAAAGTCGACTGTTTTTCCGCTGCTCTGCCCGATCATTCGATAGAGCAGCCGGTTAAGGAGCAATGGATTTTCTTCACGGACATGCGCTTGAATCTGCACAGGGTTGCCTGCACTGATCCCACTCGGCACCAGCAGTTCCACGCGGGGGGCGACGCTGTCGAAGCGGATGCGCACCGAATCGGCCAGACTCATATTGCCGGCCAGATCGGACATTTCACAGACGAGCCAACGCGCTCCGTCAGGCTGGATTTGAATCGGCACACGAAATTCGTTGCTGTTTGAGGATCCTTGCCAGGCGGATTGCAGAGTCATATTGTCCAGGCGCAGAAAAACTCGGCCTGGATTGGCTTCGACAGCGGTCAACCGCACTTTTGCTTCGCTTTGTTTGTCGGGGTTGTATCCGTCCGGAGGCAAGGGTGGATCGACCCAGGCGATCGATGTCCATCGCGGTGGAGTCGCATCGTAGCGCAGGTAAATGCTGTCTCGCCTCGTATAGTCCAGATTGCCGCGCCGGTCGCGCAGCCAGATATGCAGCCATTGGCCATTTTCTTGTTGTGCAGCGACTCGCAGAGGTGAGAGAGGCAGAGCGGTCCCAGTGGTGTCGAAGTGGAATTCCGGAGCATCACCCAGTTTAAAATAGACGGCTGCGATGCCGCTGGGATCGACGGGTTCTTGCCAGTCGACGAGAAAGATCGGCGTGGACTGCCAGGGCGACGGTGAGCGACCGTCGACGAGCAGGTCGCGCGGCGGGGGCGGCGGTTGCACGTCTATGGTGGTCGTATCGACACGGGTGATGGTTTCCGCCTCACCCCAAAACGGTTCGCGATTGCCCACGCGATCCCAGGCGGCTACTTCGAAGGCATAATTGTGGCCGTGCACACCGACATAGCGATCCGTGGTGCCGGTATATTTTTCGCGCAGCGTTTGCCATTCGCCCTGGTCGATGCGGATGCGCAAATCATAACGGCCGTCCAGACCTGAACCGGCGCCGTCAGATCCCTGAAAAGCGCCGCTCCAGGTGATCGAGAATTGTCCGGTCAAACTGGTATCTGGCGACTGCGCAACCGAACCTGACGGCGGCGTGGCATCGACACAACAGAACAGAGTATCCCTGACGGAATTGCCCGCGCTATCCTGCAAGGCCAACATCAAGCTATAGCAGCCGTCTTTGAGATGCGAGAGGTCAAGAGGAAATTCCAGAGTCCAGCTCTCCTCACCAGGCGGAAAATCGGCTTTTTCTTGTGATTCGCCGGTCTCGCCAAAAGTCAATGCCGCCAATAAGGGATATTTTTCTTCTATACGAAACCAGGCGGCGATCGGGGTGGTGTTAAGGGAATTGACCCATTTCTCTTGCCATTGGGCGCCGGACAATTCATGTTGCAGAACAGCCGGCAGCGTCCGGTCGCATTTGATCCACCGCATGATGTTGTTGCGAAAATCTCGATTGCCTCTTCCATCTTCGAGCCAGAGATAGAGAGGGTAGATGCCTTCCAGCGGGAGCGGCAGCGTGGCCGGTGAAAGGGCGGGCAGCGTTCCGGCTGTATCGCTTTCTGCATGTGGCTCGGAAAAAGCATAACAGAGCCGCATGATACCGCTGGGATCCGGAGGATTCTGCCAGGATATGGAGATCGATTCCGCGGCAGTCCAGCCGTTCGGCAACAAGCCGTTCAAAACCACATTGATGGGAGCGGCGGGAGCCTGTTGATCGCCGAAATTGGGATCAATCAGAGTCTGTGATTCTGCTTTACCGGTCAGTGTTTCACGGTTTCCAACCCGATCATAAGCGGCGGCTTCGAAGGCATAGAGGTGCGGAGGCTCGCCGCTGTAGAGCGCGCTTTCACCGCGGAAACGGGTCTTCCACGATTGCCAGTCACCGTTGTCGATGCGCACCCGCACGTCATAGATGCCCGAAAGGCCGCTGCCCAGGCCGTCAGATCCGCTTTGTCCCCAGCGGACCAGAAACTCGCCGGATGCCGTGGTATCGGGCGAAACGGCGAGGGTGCCTGAAGGCGGCCGGGAATCGAGCGCAAACTGGATCGAACCGTTGGTCACCCAGCCGGCGCTGTCGAGCAAGGCAACCTCGATGGTGGTACTCGAGTCTGGCAATCCGTCGAAATCGATTGTGTAGATGAACGGTGCATCATCGCCGGGCGACAAGATAAGCGGCGGATCGAACAGCCAGTCAGAAGTGAGTTTGACCTGCTGCAGATGCGGTTCGTTATAGAAGACGGCCAACGCACTCGATGAGATAAACAGCGGGTTGAACCATTTCTGATCGACGGCATTTGCCTGCCAACGCAAGCTATCGAGTTGCGGTTTTTGTGGATCATAGCGCAACAGGACACGGCTGTAATGCTTAAAGTCGACATTGCCGCTGCCATCCTGAAGCCAGAGATGACACCATTCGCCATAAGGATTGTTGCTGCGAATTTCCAGCGGTGGTTGTCCTTCTCCCGAGCCGGTGGTATCCTCTGCTGCGGCTGGCGGATCGCCCAGTTTGTAGAATGCGCGGGCGATGCGGCTGGGGTCGTTCGGATTGACCCATTCCAGAGTGAAACGGTTATCTTTGGCCCAGGGGCTGGGGCTTTGTCCATTGGCGACCAGTTGCAGCGGCGCACTCGGTGCATAGAGATCGATCAATGTGGTATCGACACGCGTCCTGGCCTGTGCAATAGTGAGAGCCTGTTTGTTGCCGAGGCGGTCATTTCCCAACACCTGAAAACCATAGATATGCCCATGCTCACCGGTGAAAGAAACTTGCCGGCTGTTGATGTTCGCCTGGAAGAGTTTCCATGCGCCGTTGTTGTCGGTAAAATGGAGATCATACAGACCATTGATGCCGACGCCAGGACCATCGGTTCCAGCGGTCCAGTTGATCACAAAAGTTCGGTAAGCTGAGGTATCCGGAGCAATAACCTGGATGCCGGTCGGCGGTGTGCCGTCAAGGCGCAAGGTGTCGGTTGCGACGCTCACATTGCCGGCGCTGTCCTGCAAGGCGATCGAGAAGGGATAGATGCCATCGGCGGCTTGCTGAATGCGCAGCGGAATTTGAGCCCGGGAATTGAGTTGGGTAGGGAGGCCGAGGCGGATTACCCGCAGTTGGAGCGGTTCGCACACCACTTTTACTGTATCGAGAAACCGGTCCGAATAGTTGATTTCCAGCTGGGCGAATTCCTGGGTGCGCGGATTGAACCAATCTGCATCGGCACCGGGGTTGAGGAATTTGCTGGCATGTAAAACTGGAGGATTGGGATCATACCGCAAGCTGACGTCAGCGGTGTTGTGAAAATCCTGGTTGCCGCGCGAGTCGCGCAGCCACACATAGACTGGTTGACCACCAGCAGCGGTTGCCTTGACATTCGCCGGTCCTGCAGCCGCGGCTTCGCCGTCATAATCGCTGTTCGACTGCGGCAATCTGCCAATTTTATAGTAGGCAGAACTGATGCCGCTTTCATCATAGGGAAGCTGCCACCGCAAGACAAACTGCGGCGTTTTGCTCCACGGGCTGGGATTTCTGTCGTTGGCGGTAAGTGAAAGCGGCGGCGGTGGTGCAGAACGATCATCGGCTGTGGTATCGACCAGGGTTATCGACTCCGCTGTGCCGGTCAGCACTTCGCGATTGTTCAATTGATCATAGGCGCCGACTTCAAAGGCATAGCGCGAACCATGGCTGGCATTGGTATAGTCGGCAAAAGTGCCCCGGTATTGATCCAGCCAGTTTTGCCAGGTGCCATTGTTTTCTTTTACCCGCACGGTATAAAGACCTGATAAACCGACTCCGTTGCCATCCCCTCCCCCACTCCAATTGACGTTGAAGGAAAGTGTTGAACTGGTATCCGGGCTGTTCGCGATGGTTCCTTGCGGCGGAGTGCTGTCCAGGAAAAGGGATGTCGAACCGGTGGTGCGATTTCCGGCGCTGTCAATCAGTGCGATCCAAACGGTATAGCGGCCATCGTTTTTGCCGGTTATGGAAAAAGACAACGAAACCTTTGCCGAATCGCCACTGGCCACATCGCTCAGCTTTTGCCGGATGTTGAGTTCTTCGCAGGTAAGGACGGCGCTGTCGCAAAAGGCTTCCTGATAGCGCACCTGCAGGACGGCATCGGCAATCTGTTTTGGGTTGTACCAATAAGTGCTGAAACCCGGATTGAGATAGCGCATTTCGAGGATCACCGGGGGCTGTGGATCAAAACGGAGCCAAACCCGCGCCCAGCGGTTAAAATCGACGTTTCCCCATTTGTCTTCCAGCCAAACATAGAGCGGGGTTGCGCCGGGTTGGGCGACCTCGATTTGCAGCGGACCTGTTCCACTGTTGGTGTCGGTATAGTCGGTGGCCGAGGTGGGTTGAGCGCCGATTTTATAATAGCTTTTCACCACTCCGCTGAGATCATAGGGCACAATCCAGGTAACGGTGAACAGGTTGGTGTTTTGCCATTTGCTTTTGCCTATTTGGCCGTTGGCGCTAAGATCGATGGGGGCAGGCGGCGGCTCGGTATCGCCTGCAGTGGTGTCGACCAGCACAGAAGCCTCGGCTAAGGCAAGGCGGGTTTCGATATTGCCCACCTGATCGCGAGCCAGGGCTTCGAAAGAATAGCGATTGCCGTGCACACCAGTGAAAGAAGCTTGCATGCCGCGATAATTGTTCAGCCACTGCGTCCAGCTGTCTTGATTCTTGCGCACAAAAACATCGTAGCCGCCGCTTAAACCGCTTCCCTCCCCATCGCTGCCGGGGGTCCAGGTGATTTTGAATTGCAGAGTGTTGCTCAAATCAGGTCCCTGAGCAACCGAGCCTTGCGGCGGGGTCGCGTCGATGCCGAGCCGAGAAGTGCGCTGACTGCTGTTGCCGGCAGAATCCACGACAACGGCGGCAAAATCGGCGAGGCCATCAGCGAGACCCGCAATCGGCAAGGTGAATTCGACACGAACATTCGAGCCGGACGGCAGCTCTGAGATAAGCAGAGGTGTCGGCAAAGCAGCGGACTGCAATTCGGCGTGTTTGGCATGGCTTTCGGAATAGTAGACCGTGGCGAAGAGGTTGGCGATGCGAAGCGGATTGATCCACATCAAGCCTTCCTTGTCAATCCAATTAGGAGAAGCGCGGAAAACCAGAGAATCCACTATCGGCAGAGTGCTATCGTGGCGCAAGCCGACGCGGGCATTGTGGTTATAATCGCGGTTGCCACGGCCATCTTCAAGCCAAAGATAGAGAGGTTGTTCTCCCTCCATGCGAGAGTCAATGGAAAATGGACCACTGGCAGGTCCGACGGCATCAAAATCATCATCAAAAGTCGGGGCAGTTCCCAATTTGCGATAACTGCGGGCAATGCCGCTTTCGTCGACCGGATTGATCCAGTTGATGGCAAAAGTAGAGCCGCTCTGCCACGGGCTGGGATTGCTGCCATTTGCTGTCAGATCCAGCGGCGATGCGGGCGGCGTGGAATCGTCCAGGGTGGTATCGACAAAAACCGAGGTTTCAGCGATGCCGGTGAACGCCTCGAGCAGGCCAACCTGGTCGTAGGAGGCTGCTTCAAAGTCATAAACGCTATATTGTTCGCCTTCGAAAGTGGCGCTGCTCTGGTCGATGCGGGCCAGCCAATCGAACCAGGGTCCGCCGTTTTTGCGGACACGAACTGCGGTCTCACCGCTCAAACCGCTGCCGCTGCCATCGGTGCCCCCTTGCCAGAAAACAGTAAAAAAGAGATCGGATGAACTGTCGGTGACAGCCGCCGCCAGCGTCTGAGTCGGGGCGTGGCTATCGCTGCCGAACCAGGAATGATAATCTGTGCGGTTGCCGGCGGAATCGCTGACCGTGACGGTATAGTCATATCGAGCGTCTGGCCATTGCCCTGCCGGTACTTTGAAGATAACAGTCTGCAATTCCCCTGCTGGCGGCGAATCAATGGTCCAGATAGCAGAGCGAGATGGAATCTCCAATTGCACTCGATCGGGATGTTCTTCGCTGTAGATGACGTCGAGCTGCAACTCCTGAGCGGCGGTGTTGACCCAACGATCGAGATAGACGGCTTGCGGCAATTTGGCAGAGATCTGTCGTGGAGCGCGGGTATCGATCAGCAGATTGTGCCAGGGTGATGCGGTGCTGTAAAAATAGCCGTCCCAAGCGCGGACGCTCCAAACATAGTCGCCGTCGGCTGGCAAAGTATAAGCCAAGGTCCATTCGATTTGGTTGTCGTTGGAGGGCAACTGCGGAGTGAAACGTTCCGGAGTAAGGCGAGAATCGACAACGATTTCTGCGGGTGTACCGGAAGTCAAACCGCGCACGGTGACGATAAAGTGGAGCAAGTCGCTCTGGGCATCGCCTCCGGAACGCCAAACCAACGAGACATCGGCTTGGGAAGAAAAGGAACCGCTGAGCGGAAGCAACGGAATCGGCGGTTGCGGCGGTTCATTGATCTGTGACTTGTTGACCAGCAGTGTTATTCTGCCATGGTCTTGTCCCAGGACCGCGTCGAGTGCGCCGTCATGGTTGAGATCAGCAATCGCGACCATGCGGGAATTGGGTGACAAAACCATTCTGGGCTGCAAGGTAAAACGGCCGGTGCCGATATTGGTAAAGATGCTCACACCGGTCGAGTCATATCCGGATGTGATGGCGTCCAGATCGTCGTCGGCGTCAAGATCACCCACATCGAGTCCAGTGGGCAAATCATATGCGACCACCATCGAACCGCTGTCAAAACTGATTGAACCAATTTTTTTTGTGCGATTGAGATAGGAAACCAAGCGGCTGGAGACTCGATCTGCGACCAGCAGATCGAGACCGCCATCGTTGTTGAGATCAGCGGAGACCACATTTTCCAGGTCGCTGCCATAATTGGTGGTGATGCTGTAATCGGCGTTGTTGTTGAATTGTGCATTTCCTGTATTGCGGAACAGCTGCAGAGCTTTTGTGCGGCCCTGGCGGCTGATGCCCAGATCGATCAGACCGTCATTGTCAAAATCGCCGTCAGTGATCCGTTCTGCAAGTTTTTCGTTCCAGAACAGGCGATCAGCCTGATGATCGGCGGCAAACCGGCCTCCTCCCTGGTTGAGATAGACCATTGCCGCAGGCTCGTTCACTGAAAGATCAACGCGTTTGACCACGGCAATATCGAGCCAACCGTCACCGTTCCAGTCGCTGATGGTGACATAGCGGGGTTCGACAAGTAATGACTGGGTGATCTCGATGGTTTGGGAAATAAAGTGCGTGCCATCAGCCCGGCTGAGGCAGGTGCTTAATTTGCGCAAGTTGTATAAAGTGGTGTCGCGGTGCACCAAAACATAATCAGGAAATCCATCGCGATTTAGATCTGCAGCAATGACCGGACGCGTGCGAGCCGGAATCGGCATGCTCGCAAGCGTCATCCAGTTGCCCTGTTTATACGAACGGATTTGCAGGACACTGTTTGTGCCGTCAGAGCCGGTCAGTATGAGATCGGTTTGGCCATCCTGGTCAGCGTCTGCAGTGGTCAGGGAATAGATCTCCAGGTCGAAAGAGAAGGATTGCGGGATGAATGAGGCAGTACCGGCAATCACTTCAGCTGTAAAATTCCAGACATAGCCGAGACTCATGGAGGTCCCGCCGGCGCTGCGGATTTTGTTGCTCAGGATTGCGGTGATCTGATCGCCCGGCAAGAAGGATTTTGTCGGGATAAATAGCGCCGTGCGAGTATCGCCTTGATAAAAAACGCGACCAGTCATTCGGCCGCTTTTCTGGCCGTACAAGAAAAATGATGCTGAATCGATCGATGCAGCATCCATCGGCTCGCTAAAGGCAACGCTTACTGCAGAAGAGCGATCTACGGCGATGCTGTTATTGGCAGGGGTCACTCTCTCGATCGGCCAGACCTGAGCAAGTGCCGGACTGGTCAATGCGAACCAGGTGAACAAAAGCAAAAGTTGAATGATTCGCTTGAACAAAAGAATCTCCTCGCCAGGCAGCTGCAGGCTGCTGGTTGTTTGGGCGATCAGTTCGATTCGTCGGTATCGTTAACCGGTTCCAGCCGACAGCTGATGGTGTTCCTCTGTCCGGAGAGCACTGCGATGACCGTATCGCTGGGAAAACAGAGATACCCCGGCCGTTGAAATTTGAGATGATGGTGGCCGACCGGGAGTTCGACATGGGCCGGCGTGGTTAAAGGCTTTCCGGCATTTATGGAAACAAAAACAAAGCCAAAATCAAAGGCATTCTCAACGCTGATATCCAACTGGCCATATTTGATCTGATCGGCTGGAAATGCAATCTCTGACACTGAATTTGTGCCGACGGCAATCTGTGTCTCCCAGCGGAACGTTCCAGTCGATGAAAAATAAACGACGCGATAGGTTCCAGGTTCCAATTCTGCGGTTGCCGGCAGTGTCCGCGGTTCTGATTCTCCCGGCAGACGAATCCGATCGGCATAGACCGTACCGTTGAATTTGACCAGCACAGATCCGGATTGTTTTATCGCCTCACTGGATTGAGGAACCGACGATGGCGGTTGGTTTGCCTGTCTGTTGGCCAGCGGTTCTGCAGGGGCAGCAATTCTTCCATCCCGCGGGGTGGAACTCGGTTGGCGGGCAGGTTCCCGGGTGGTCATCGTCTTGGGTGCCGGAGTCGCATCGGTTTCTGCCATTTCACCGACAGGGGTTGCAGGCAGTTGCTCATCGTCGAGTTTTGAAACAAATTCTTCATAGATGGTCATTTCATCCACGCGCGGTGCATTGATCTCGGTGACAAGCAATCCGCCGACAATGACAGCAAAGAAGACAAAAAGCGCAAGGAACAAAAACAGAATCCGCCTTTTGCTGCCGACCACTTGTTTGATCCACATCGGCTCATTAAACCGCTCTATCAGCGGACTGAACCAATGCTGATCGTTATGATTTTCGGCTTCATCATCGGTCAGGTCGGGTGATTCAGACATTCCCAATTCGGTGCGCAACTCCAAAAAATTAGCCAATCGGTCTTCTTCTTGCGGTTGCAGCATCCGGTTGATCAAGCGTTCCCAGCCATGCTGCACATTTTTACCGCTCCGGGCAGAAGGAATGGGATTCTGTTTCTTTTCCAGAATTGTCTCGAGATTGCCGCCGGCAAAAGGCAACGCGCCAGTCAACAGCAGTTTATAGACCACGCCGACCGCATATAATTCACTCCGATTTGTCGGACTGTACTCGCCAGTCAACAATTCAGGCGCGCAATAGGGCCACAAGGGCAACAGCATTTGTGAATAATTGTGCACGGCATGGCGGATCAGTTCAGTGGAACCAAAATCAACGACTTTTACCTGGCTATCGGAATTGATAAAAATGCTTTTCGCGGTCAATGCACCATGCGGGATGCCGGCGAGGGAATAGCGATAACTGACATCGGCGATTTGTCGCATGATTTGCAGGGCGCGTTCGAGCAAAAGTTTTTTGGTTTTTTGCAGCCAGGTTTCGAAATCGATGCCATCAAACGCCGAATAAACCGCATAGTGGGTAGATTGAATGCTTCCATACTCGCGCAGGGTCAGTGAATTGGGATGCGCAATGGTCCGCGAGAGCTCGCACGAACGGAAAAAAGCATCGACCATGACCTGATCATTGCTCAAGTTTTGTTTCAGCACGCGAAACCAAAGGCGTTCGCCGGTTTCCGGTGACTCGGCTTGATAAATGGTCCAGAGTGACCCGTGTGCCAGAGGCGTCAAATTTTTTTCATTGATGGTTGTCATCTGCTCATATGGACTTTCGCCATTTTATGGATCGCCATTCGTCGCCGTCGGCTGCAAACTGCAGGCAACCGCAGATATCGGTACAATAAACCTGGGCACCTGTGCTGCGCCAGGTGTGCAGCGCTTGCGGTGACGGTAAACCGAATCGATTGTTTTTGCCGACTGAAACGACCGCGAACTCTGGAGCGGCGGCAGCGACAAAATCGGCAGAACTGGCGGTCGGGCTGCCATGGTGCCCCACCTTGACCAGCTGGCAATTGATCAGCGGGCCGAAGCGCAACAAGCGCTGTTCGCTCGGCTCTTCGGCGTCGCCGAGCAGCAACATGGAGGCGCGCCCGGTCATGACGCGCACGACAATGCTGGCGTCATTGACTCGCGCCGGGTTCTGCCTGGCCAGTTGCAGATCGCGCGCGGTCGGATTTAAAACCCAAACGATCAGCGGATCCGGGCCGCGCAGGGTATCTCCGGCGACGACCGATTGGACCGGTACGCCCCAGGCATTGACCAGGCTGTCGATGGTGCTGCAGAACGGCAAATCGAGATCGAGGCGATTGTAAATCAACCGATCGATGCGCATAGTCTGCAACAGATACGGCAAACCGCCGATATGATCGGCATGCGGATGAGTGATGATCACCGTATGCAAACGTCGAATGCCGTTTCGCACGAGAAAGGGCACGATTGTCTGTCGGCCGCTGTCCCAATTTTCTGTACAATCGCCTGCATCGATCAGGACGGCCTGGCGATCGGCAGTCTGCAGAACGATGGCATCGCCCTGCCCGACATCGAGAAAAGAAACCAAAGGGCAACTCGGATCGCCCCAGAGCGACCGCCAAACGATCAGGTTCCAGACGATCAGATTGGCGATCAAGGTTTTTCCGCGCCACTGGCGGTTGGGATACGAAAAGATCGCCAACAAAGCCAGAGCATAGGTGAACAGCAGCCAGGTGCTGGGTGTAGCCAGAGTCGTATAAGCCAAGGGCAATCGATTTGCCCATTGCACAATTTCAATCATGGCGCCTGCCGTCAGGCGCGCAGCTTCGGCATAACAATCACCGACAAAAAGCGATAACGGACTGACAGCCGCTGCGAGATAGCCGAGCGCAACTGTCACACCGGTCAATGGCACCACCAGACAATTGATCGGCAGCGCCAACAGCGGAATGCGATTAAAATAGAGCGCGATCAACGGAGCGGTTGCCAGTTGAGCAGCCAAAGAAACGGCCAGCAAACCGAGCACCTGGTGCGCCAGCGAGAACATCCCTCCGCGATTTTGCCATTTCAACCGGTTGATGACCCGCTGCATTGGCCGGTAAAGCACCAGAATGCCAATGACCGCGACAAAACTGAGCTGAAAACTGGCGGTAAACAGTTCGAGCGGATTGTACCACCAGACCACCACTGCGGCAACCGCCAGGGAATTGATCGGGTTGGAATGGCGCTGGAAGAAATATCCACCGATCAAAATGCCCAACATGATCGAAGCGCGCACAACCGGAGGATGAGCACCGGTCAGCTGGCAATAGAAAAATAGTCCAGCCAGCACCAAGATCATGCGCGCGCCATACGGAACGCGCAACAGCGACAAACCGACCAACAGCGCACCCGCAAAAAAGGCCACATGCAGACCGGATACCGCCAAAACGTGTATCACTCCGACATTACTGAAGGCCTCTTTGATTTCGGGATCGATTTCGCCGCGGCTGCCCAGCAACAATCCGTTGACCAACGCAGCTTCATGGCCTTGCAGAGTTCTGGCCAAAGTGTTGCGTATGGAGAGCCGGGCCGGATCGATGATTTTGCGCTGCAATCCACTGCCCTGCCAGCCCTGCAAGCGGGCGATTAAAAACGGTTCGCTGATCCGCATGGTTGCAGTGATGCGCTGTTTGGCCAGATGGTCGCGATAATCGAACTCGCCCGGATTGCGCGCTGCAGAGGGCAATTGCAGAGTACCGCGCATCACGATGCGGTCGCCATAGCGCAATGGTTCACTGCTCTGCAAAACACGCACCCAAATCCTGCCGTTGACGGCCAGCGGAGCATGATCGTAAAAAAAGAGCGAGTCAGCCTGCAGAACAAATGCACAACCCTGGGGCCGATGATCGATGCTGCTGGCGATCGTTCCTTCCACAGCAACGGGTTCCGATTGCTCAGCGAATTGCTCTACTGCATTGCCGCGGTTTTCATGCAATCGCAGAGCAGTGATCGTCAGTCCACAGCAAAAAGCCGTCACCGCGCCGAGGGCCATAAACAAATGTCGGCGATCGCGCAAATAACAAAGAACAGTGCCTGCCCATAGAAGCCAGGTTGCGGCGAGCAGCCGGCTTGCCGCAATCTCCAGTGTGCCCGCGGCGAGAGCGCCGAGAAGTATCGCCAGAAACAGAAAAACTGCCGGAAATTTATGCACCATTTACACCAACCCCATTTTAACCAGGTGGTGTCAGACGCTTCCCGTCGCGTTCAGTTCAGCGACTTTTTTTAGAATCCAGCGGTGCAGTGTTTCTACGCGACCCGATAATGTGCGCAATGAATCGGAATTATCCAACACATAATCCGCCAGCCGAATTTTATCATGCTCTGCCATTTGTGCATGGATTCGATCCATGGCATCCTGCTGGCTGATGCGATCGCGGCGGCGGGCGCGGCGGATTCGGATCGACTCGGGGGCACTCACGGTTACCACCCAATCACAAAGACGGTTGAGCTGCAATTCAAAGAGCAGAGCGGCATCGACAACAATATACGGCCAGGGATTTTTTGCCAACTGTGCCTGCTGCAACAATTCTTCGACTCGCAGGATCATGACCGGATGCACAATGGCATTGAGCCGCTTGCGGGCATCATCGTCAGCAAAAACCAACTTTCCCAACCGCCGTCGATCGAGGCGGTGGTCGGGAAAATAAACATCGCCGAAAGTCAGGCGCAGCGTTTCTTGTACGGATGCATTGGCATCCACAGCCCAACGGCCGGCCTCGTCGACATCGATGACCAATGCCCCTTTTTCCTGCAGCAGGTGCGCCACTGCGGTTTTTCCGCTGCCGAATGAACCGGTCAATCCGATGACCCGCTTTGCCATTTCATCGCCTCAGCGCACTATCGCCAATTTGCCCATTTTTCTCTGGTCGCCCGAGCGCACCTGATAGAGGTAGATGCCCGTGGCCACTGCGTCACCCTGCTCGTTGCAGACGTCCCATTCGACACCGCCATCGCCGTCTTCTTCAAACAATTGGCATATCGGCCGCCCATCAAGGGTAAACACTGTAATTTCGGCTTCGCGGGTCAAATTTGCAAATACAATATTTTGGCCGTCGATGCCGGCGCGATAAGGATTGGGATAAGTGAAAACATCTGCCAAATCGGTCCGGGCAAAGATCAGGCTGAGATAATCGCCGCGCCCCGCCTGAATTTCGATGCCATGCGCGCTTTTTACATTGAAAACTCGAACAAAATAGGTTTTGCCAAAAGCGCCGAAACCCGAAGGGGCATTTAGGGTCAACCGAACACGATCGATTTTACCGTCGATCGCAACCGCAGTTTTAATTCCGATTTCTGTCCCCATATCATAATTGCGAGTGTCCAACAGAGTGGCAATATCCATATCGACACTAAAGATCAACTCAATCCGATCAGCCGCAATCCGTTCGCCGCTGACGAGATAGGGCGGAAAAAGGCTTTCCATCCCATAAAATTCTGCAACAGATTGGCTCTCATCCAGGGGTGTGCCATCGAGGTCTTCGAGCCCGGCAACCGATACGGTATAGAGTTGACCAGCGCTGATCGCATCCCTGGTGGTCAAAATAACATGAGCGCCGGACGCCGTTTGTGCAGCGGACGAGAACGGCCCCAATTCCGGTTCGATCCGGTACTGGTCGGGATAGGCGGCTTTTTCGTTTAAAGGTTCACTGAAGATCAGACGAACCTGATGACTGGTTTCCATCTGCGCAGACAACAAAACCGGACGCGCACCCGGACGCGCAAACAC
The DNA here is from genome assembly GCA_029565675.1 of bacterium. GTDB lineage: Bacteria > Zhuqueibacterota > Zhuqueibacteria > Residuimicrobiales > Oceaniaggregativiventaceae > Sulfursilanivivens. The sequence continues at coordinate 138,057 of JAKQNP010000046.1, read as the reverse complement.
CAAGTCCGAGAGCAAACTGGTAACCGGTTGACGCAGTGGATCGACGGTCTGAACAGCGTAGTGGTAGAGCCGATCCGCCAGTACGGTTGTGTCGAGCCAGGTGGATACCGTGCTGGCGCGATAAAAATGCAGCGGCTCGGATTCCGAACCGCGATAGATTCGGTATTCAACCGCTCCGGGGACGTCGTACCAACGCAGCTCTACCCTATCGGGACCAGTAGGTCTGGCGGTCAGTCCCACCGGTGCTGCCGGGGCGGATTGACTGCCGACAGCGCTGAAAGAAAAGGTTGATTCACCGTTGCTCACCCAAAACTCGGCAATTCCATCCTGGTTTACATCGGTTACCAGAGCGCCGTTGGATTGGATCGGGGTGTGGTGAAAAACGATTTCATAGCCCGTTGACGCATTCCAGTCGATCACATAGAAATCTGGAAAAACGGCGAGCAGTATTTCCTCTATCCCGTCGCCGTCGATATCACCGCAGGAGACGCCGCTGAGGAAATCGCGGGTCGATTCATAGCCCATAAATCGCCATTCATCCACGGGTGCATAGTCGTTGTCGCCCACAGCACTGTAGATGCGAAAGAGCCAATGGCGTGCATCGTAATCGTGTTCAGAATTGAATTCGCCATCCTCGGAATGGCAACCGGCGATAAAATCGATGTTGCCGTCCCCATCGAAATCACCGCTGGCGAGAAAATCGATGGCATCGCTGAGCGGCAACCGTTCTGACCAGGTGGGGACAAATTGATGGATCGATTGTTGTTCAAAAATATAAATATCACCATCGCTGTCGCCGAGCAGAATTTCGCGCTTTCCATCGCCATCAAAATCTGCGATCTCGGCATGTGGAATGCCGTTGTAATTTTCACCGCTGGTTGGATTTGTCAGTTCAAAAATAACTTGAGCCGGATTGGCTTGCTCGGCGCGAAGCAGGACAAAGCGGTCACTGTCGGCAGTCGAACCCGGTTCAACCAGCCGCATCAGAAACTCGTCCTGGCCGTCGTTATCGACATCGATGAATCTGCTGGCCAAAAAATTCTGTGCATCAGAGGCTGGCCAGTGAAGATTCACTTGCAGAGGCAATTGTCCGTCGGCGACCGCAGAATAGAGAAAACTGTCGAATCCATAACCGGCCAGCAGAGCTCCTCGTCCACGGTCGTCGAGCCGCAGATCGCGGGGAATCAATTTGGTTGGGATCACTGATTTGAGCAAAACATCGACACCATTGAATTCATAAAACCGCAGCGCATCGAAAGCGCCGTCGAGGTAGGTGTTGGCCACGATTTCCGGGAATCCGTTGTTGTCGAAATCGACCGCCCGATTTGCGAGATAGGAAAACGGAAAACGCCAGGGGTTGGCGGTATAGCGAACCACATCGATCGGTGGCTGGTCGAGATCGATGGCATAGAGCTGCCCGTCGCGGTCTGCTTCAGTTGCCAGCCCGACTCGATTGACCAGGCGCAATTTGACATCAAAACTGCCGGTTATTTCGGTCTGCGACCAGTTAAAACTCAGATCGGTTGATCGATAGGGCAACCTTCTCTCTTGAAAAGGCAGATCGCTGCCGGCCGGGCGGTATAAAAGAACACCTTCGCACAGGTCATCTGTCTGCACCTGGATGAGCATCGAACGGCGATTACCGTCGATCATGGGCAAAAAATCGATATTTTTCACAATGGGTGGTGTTCGATCGATGTAGATGCGCACGCTCGACTGCACTTCAGAACCATCGCGGTTGTAAAGTGCCAGGCGGAGCAGATAGGATCCCTCCTCTGAGGGCAATTTTTCCCAACGCCCCAGTATTCCATCGATCACCATCGTGCGCTGTGGCGGCACAATGTCGGTCCAGGAGGTCGGATTGTCGCCGGCGCCATAGGACAGTGTGTAAGTGTCGAGATTTGGACTCCAAGCGGAACCAACAATGTCCAAAGGGCCCTCTATCCAGCCGCTGTCAATCTCGGGCCAGTTGATTTGAGCGATAGCGGCGTTGGCCACGCCGAGGGCGCGGGCAACATTCAGCCGTCCGGCGCCAAAATAGGGATCCCAGCCTTTTGTTCCGAGGTCATCAGCCGTGGATTGCAGAATGCCGCGCACAGCCTGGGCATTGAGGTCCGCATCCTGCGACAGCAACAGAGCAGCGGCTGCTGAAACAAATGGGGCGGCAAAAGAAGTGCCATTCAAAGTCGAGTCGTAGGAAGCTGCAAGGCCAGTGGAAAGAATTTCAGCCCCCGGAGCGAGCAAATCAATTGTCGGACCAAAATTGGAAAAGCCGGCACGGTTATCCGTGCGGGTTGAAGCGCCGACGGAGATGGTTGATGCAAAGGCAGAGGGATAATGGATGCGGTCTGTGGCTGAATTTCCTGCTGAAGCGACCAACACGACATTTTTTGCTGCCGCATAGTTCAACACATCCTCCAGCAGCGGCGTAACAACTTCATCTCCCCAGCTCATATTGATCACCCGGGCGCCGTTATCCACCGCATAAAGGACTGCAGCTGCGGTATCATCCTCCTCGCCCAAGCCGCGCGCGGTGAAACTGCGGAGATTCATCAGCCGACAGCCTGGCGCCGCTCCGGCGATGCCGATGCCGTTGTCGGCAACTGCAGCGATAATCCCGGCGACGCCAGTCCCATGTCCGAGTTCGTCCATTGGATCATTATCGCGACCGAGATAATCGCCGGTATCCGGATAACCGGGTGCATCGGTAAAATCCCATCCCAACACATCGTCGATAAAACCATTTTGGTCATCGTCGATGCCATTGAGATCCTCCGCATCGAGGCGGCCGTTGCCGTTCAGGTCTTCTTGCTCATTGAGCCACATGGTGCCGGACAAATCCGGATGCAGATAATCAATTCCTGTGTCGATTACCGCAACAGGGATATCTTTATTGCCTTGCTGGACCTCCCAGGCGGCGAAAGCTCCGATTTTGGCCAAAGCCCATTGTGAAGAGAGATAAGGATCATTGGTGAGGCTGTGCAGGCGGAACGTTCGGTTGACGGCGGCAATTTCCACTTGTGGAAGGGATCGCAACCGCGATAAAACGGCCATCAAATCAACCGTATCGGGCAGGACGACGGCGATCCAGCGATCGACTGCATGGGCATCTGCCTGGGCAAGGGTTTGTGATGACAGAGTTGAGTGAATTGCCTGCAGGCGGATCACTGAAAGAGACTCGAGGTAAAAATCGATTTGTGCAATCCCGGTGGACTGGCTGTTTTGCTTTTGCAGAGTAATCGGTTTTTGTTTCAATTTCACAAGAAGCGTTTGTTGAGCCGCGCCGGGATCAAAGGCGAGCAAAAGCAAGAGAAAAGAAATGATTTTTGGAAATCCGCCTGTCTGCATCGCGATCGTTTCCGAATGTTCCGAATTGGTGCATTTATGTCATCACCGCGTTTCAGGATGTCTCGGCGATGACCCAGTTGAATAAAACAATTGCTTTATGCTATGCAATCGATCGACACCGGAATTACGAAAATCAATTTATTGCTTTATTTAATAATGAGTTAAATTAGTCCTTGCTGGCAGCTGTCAGCGCTTTCGGTCGACGGCGATTGAAATCAAAAGCAACCGCCACCAACACACTGTTAACAAGAACAAATGTACAATTCTCGTGCCAAACCGTTCAATCGAGGTGGTGACGGTTTTATCAAAATAGTGTACAAAGGAGCGATGCGATGAAACAACAGTGTAGAGCCGGTTGCGATAGATGCTGTCGCCTTTTTTATGCAGGACAAAAGTATCGGCACAGAAATAGATCTGCATCCCGCTGGCGATAACCCGTCTGCACCAATCGACGTCGCTGAAAAACAACCAGAACGATTCATCCCAAAGACCGACCTTGTGCAAAACTGCTGTCGGGAAGAGCAGGAAAGCGCCCTGGGGCTGATCGACCACCCGGGAACTGCGATGGTCAAAATCCCCCATTTTCCATCGGTTGAATTCGGCATTGGCGGGAAACAGGCGGCTCAAGCCGACGGCGGTATAGAAGACATCTCTGAGGCGGGGGAAGCGCCGGCACGAGGCCTGGACCTCTCCCTGAAGATAGCGCATTTGCGGTGCGACCACGCCGGTCCGGTTTTGTTCGAAACAGGCGAACAATACCGGCAGGGTTTCGTCCTGCAACAAAACATCGGGATTGAGAAGCAGAACGAAATCGGCTTTGACTCTTTGCAGTCCTTGATTGATTGCGCGGGTAAAGCCTTTGTTTTCTGGATTCAAGATCAAGTCAAAGGGAACGTTCTCCCCCAGTACAGACTGCGCTTTGCGCAAGGATTGCCGGGTGCCATCTGTGCTCAGGTTATCGACCACAATGACTTGACTTGAAATATTGCGCAATGCGGATTTCAGAGCGGCGAGACAACTGCTGATGATCGGAAAATTGTTAAAGGTAACAATCACCACCGCTATTTGCGGATATGAATGAGGATCGGATCTTTTCATGGCTCACACAGAGGGTGAAGACAAACGATGGCGCCAAACTCCTCTGTTGCGCGGATCAATGCTCGTTTTCTTCCTGGAGACGTTTGCGCAGGTGCTGCAATTTGGTCTGATACCACTCGTTTTCTGGGTGTCGTTTCGAGAGCATTTCAAAAACATCGATTGCTTTTTCATACTGACCCTGGGCCGCGTAGATTTCGCCCAACGTTGGAGTCACAAATTTTTCTTTGGTTCGGTCTTTTGACTCCGACTCAGATATCGGTGCCGCATTGCGCTGGAGCTCTTCCTCGATAAAGGTTGACCGGGGAGAGCTTTCGGCGGGTGAGCGATCAGCAGCTGTAACGATCTCATCAGTCTCTTGTAAGGCGTTGAAGATATCGCTCAAAGGTTCATCTTCTGGGGCATCTGTTTTTGTGACAAGATTATCCAGCTCGCCCAGTTCATCCTCGACTTGCAGCGGTTCCAGAGCGGGTTCGGCCTCTGTGAGATCCTGATCGAGCTGCGGCATTGCCGATTCGAGATCAGGTGATTCAACGGTTTCTTCTTCCATGCCAGAGAGATAGCTGTCGAATGAAAGCAAATCATCGTCATCTTCACGTCGGGCGGCGCGCTGAACGAATTCGCGATCCAGATCAAGCGTCTCGTCGACGTTTGGCTGCATGCGGTTCGGTGGAGGGGTCGAGTCTGCTGTTTTTACGGTGTCCGAGCGTTGAGCCGATGCTGGGGCGGGCTGGCGGGACAAAATGGTTTCTGCCGGTGAAGATTGAGCCGTTGTGTCGTCTTTTTCGTCAAAAAATCTTGAGGAGTCCAATCGTTCAAGCGCGGCTCGGGATCTCTCCTCCTCTTCTTCGCGGATCTGAGGGCTAAAAATGTCGTCGAGAATGTTGGAAAACCTCTCTTCGGCATCCTCAAACTCATCGCCGTGATAATCGATATCCTGTGCGGTTTTGATATCGTCTACCAGGTGTTGATCATCATCGGTTGTGTTCTCGGAATCGACCAGATTGAAATCGTCGATATCGAGTTCCAAGACACCAGTCGATTTATCTTCCGGTTGTCGTTCGCCGAACTCGAGTGTATCGGTCTCAGCGGGAGCGGGGATATCCAGCGGCGAAATTTCTTCAGTCAATTTTTCGACCGGTGTTTTAGGCAGGGGCGGCACCTCGAATTCCGGTTCTTTTTTTGCGACATCGGATTCAAAGAATCGCTCGGCTGGACTTTCGTGCGGTTCGATTTTGGCCGGAGCAGGCGCCAGGCTTGCCAAGGAGGGATCTATCGCGGCGAGTTGGCTAAAGCATTTTTCGCTGCTCTTTCTCCATCCCTGTTTCGCCAGCAGGTCGCCGTACAGCTTATGCGCAGTGAGGAATCGCGGCTCGATGCTGAGCACTTTTTTCAATTTTTGTTCGGTTTTATCGAATTCATCGCTTTTGAAAAAGCATTTTGCCAGAATAAAGTGAGCGCTGGCGTAGTTGGGGTGATAGCTCAAACCGCGTTCCAGCAAAGCGATCGCTTTGTCGGTTTGATCGCTCTTGAGATAGATATCAGCCAGCCGCGCGAAAAGAATCGATTTGGGATTATCCTTCAAGCGGCTCTCTAAAAATACAACATCGTCGTCGTAATTTGCTTGCATTACGATCGTTCCTCCTTCAAGCCCCACTTACCAGCTAGCTACAACGCCCTTCCGTTTGCGTCAGTCGGCGTGGTCAGTACTCAGAATTTGGTGATGCCAGGCTCTGCTCAGTTAAACCATCAGTTGTTTGGCAAACGGATGCGAATGGCGCATGCACCAATCAGGCGGAACAACTCGGAAACAACCCCAACGCCTGCCACCCACAGGCGCTTGCTAGATAGTACAGTAAAACAGGACAATTTGCAGAAATAGTATATAGATAATTTACAACTTTTCCAATAAAATATCCACAATTTATTGTTTACAAACCATTTTTCTTGCCGACAGACCTCTACCAGCCAGATACGGTTTTATTGAGAATTTCTTGACTGATCTTCTCGATCGCCTGGGTGACAGCGGCGGCTCGGTCTTCAACCCCTCCACCCGGCTCAAAGCTCCCCCATTGGGTCAGTCGTTGCTCCCACAAATCTAGTTTTTTGACTTGATCGATGCAACGGACAGCGACGGTGAGATAGACTTTCATATCCTGCACTTGTTCGGTATCTGTAAAACCTCCTGCACGCTCTTCAACTGAGATGATTGTCCCGTTCAACAACACATCCGCATCGCCGGCATCGGCAATTTTCAGCGTGTTATCCTGAGTAAACTCCTGAGTAATATAATCGGTCAGCTCTTCCGCAATGCCAAACTCGGCGGTACGGTTTTCGAACATCGGAATCGCGATGCTCCGCAAATGCGGAGCCATGGATCCGGAAAAAGAATAGTACATACATTGATTGGAGAGCAGCAATAAACCGAAAAGAATGACCCAGCAGAATACGGTTTTAAATCTCATTCAGACCTCCCAGACCGTAGCGCTTGATTTTGCGATACAGAGTGCGTTCACTCAGTCCCAGCAGCCGGGCAGCTCGTCGTTTGTTGCCGTTGGTTTTCATCAAGGTTTCCTGGATGAGCTGGCGTTCCATCTCGGCCACCGATCCTTCGCCGGCATTGATTTCGGCTTCAGCCGTAGCATCGTTAAAGGGGATTGGCGCCAACTCCCGCCACGCCGGCACAGAATACTGGGGATTTGAAGCAGCCAGCATATCCCGCAGCTGAGCAATCTCGCTCTTGATTTCCAGGAGGATGCGAAAAATAAACTCGCGTTCCACTTCATCTTTAGACTTGTTGACGACCAAAGGTAAATGGGAACTCACCGAGGCAATAGGCAAATGAGGACGCAGCCGGTCGGCACTGATGCGCTGACCTTTCTCCAGCACGATCACTTTTTCAACCAGATTCTTCAATTCACGAATATTGCCCGGCCAGTGATAAGAACGCATCAGCGCAAAGGCATTTTCCGCGAAACCTTCAAATTCGATATGTTGGTTGCGGGAAAAATCGATGGCAAACTTTTGCACGAGAATCGGGATATCCTCAGGTCGTTCGCGCAGCGCCGGCACCTGGATGTGCAGGGCATTCAGGCGATAATAGAGATCTTGGCGAAAATGGCCCTTCTGCACCTCGGTTTCGAGATCTTTATTGGTGGCAGCGATAAAGCGCACATCGACCTGCACCGTTTCGACGCCGCCGACACGCATAAATTCACGCGCTTCCAGCACACGCAGCAATTTAACCTGGGTCGGCAAGGGCAATTCTCCGATTTCGTCCAAAAAGATGCTGCCGCGGTCAGCTAGTTCAAAGTATCCCTTGCGGCCGCCAACCGCGCCAGTGAAGGAACCTTTTTCATGGCCGAATAATTCCGATTCAATGATGCCTTCGGGAATGGCGCCGCAGTTGACACTGACCAAAGTGTGGTTTTGCCGAGAACTGGCGTTGTGGATGGCTTTGGCCACCAGTTCCTTGCCGGTGCCGCTTTCGCCGGTAATCAATACCGACAATTCAGTCGGCCCAACCTGCTCAATCGTCTCGAGCAATTGGCGAATGCCATGCGATTGTCCAAAGATTCCGGTTTCCTGCTGCTTGCGCTCCCACTCTTCCACCCCGATTTTGGAATTAAGTATAGGATCCATCTGGTGCTCCGGATTCGGTGTTAACCGAATTAAAAAAGACACGGTCTTGAGACTTTTTACAGGTGCGAAAATGACAATTTACAGTGCCGGATTCGGTGCGAAGCACCGAATTCCCAATAAACACAGCAAGGTATTTGCACCAAGCGGATGGAAATGGCTCTTGCTGCAAATGTTACAGAATTCACTGGTGTCCGGCAACCGGATACCGGTGAATAGAATTAATATAATAGATTTTGGCGGATTCTGTTGACACAGAATCTGTGCTGTAACTTAAAGCTGTTAAAATTAGATAAAACAGCTTGTTCGATCAACCGTTTTGTAGACGGAAGAAATCGACGGTTTCTCGCAAGCCCTGCTGCAAGTCAGTGGTCGGCTGCCAACCCAACTCTTTTGCGGCGAGGGTGGGATCGATGAGGCTGCGGAACTGTTCGCCGCTCATTGCCGGACCATATTTCTCTGCTGCCTCGGCGCCAACCAGATCGACCAGGAGGTGAAAAACTTGCTTGATGGTCGATTCTTTGCCGGTACCGATATTAAACATGCCATTTTTTCCATATTTCAGCGCTTTCAGGTTGGCGGCAACCACATCCTTGACAAAAACAAAATCGCGCGTTTGTTCGCCGTCGCCGTTTATGGTGGGTTGTTCACCATCGATCAGCATGCGGGTAAAAATCGCCACCACTCCTGCTTCGCCGCGCGGATTCTGGCGGGGCCCATAGACATTGGCATAGCGCAAAGCCACATATTGCAGCCCATAGTTCAGCGCATAGAAAAAGAGATATTTTTCACCGGCCAATTTGGTGATGCCATATGGACTATAGGGCGCCAGAGGATGGCTCTCGGTTGCCGGAAATTGCACCTGTTCACCATAGATCGCACCGCCGGAGGAAGCGAAAATAACCTTGCCAACATGATATTTCGCACAACACTGCAGCAAATTGATCGTTCCCAGAATATTGTTCTGGGCGTCAAAAATCGGATCTTGTACTGACCGGCGGACGTCCATTTGCGCCGCTTCATGAAACACTGCCTCGAATTTTTCCTGGCGAAACAGGTCATCCATTTTTGGATCTTGAATATTGAACGGATAAACCGGCACATCGGCAGGAAGGTTTTCGCGCCTTCCGGTCGAAAAATTGTCCACCACATAGACTTGATGCCCCTCCTGCAGACAGGCGTCCACCAAATTGGAGCCGATAAAGCCGGCTCCCCCAGTCACCAGTATTTTCATCTCCACTCCTGTTAGATTGTTTCGTCAAATCAACTGGTACTTGAAAGGCAAAGAATCATGAGATCTGTCGTTTTATCGCCAAATCCGCGCAAACTCGCAGACTGACGATGCAGCCCAAAGCGACGAGCCTTAAAATATAAATCCTTACATCGCCGGATCAGCGGCCGCGGTTGCCCCGGATCAGGGCCTTGGCTGCGATGTCGCGGCGATAATAGGCACCGTCAAAGGTCAATTTTCCCACTGCCGAGTAAACCGCATTGACGGCGTCGATCAGCGTATCGGCCAATGCGGTTACGCCCAGCACTCTGCCGCCTTCGGTAACGATCTGACTGCCTTGTTGTCGTGTTCCGGCGTGAAAAATGAGTATGTTATGCGGCAAGGGTGTTTCCAAACCAAAAATGGGCTTGCCTTTTTCATATTTATCGGGATATCCGCCTGAGGCAATGACCACACACACGGCGGCACCATTTTTTTGCCGCCACTTGACCTCATGCAGTTGACCGTCATGGGCAGCCAGGAGAGCTTCCAACAAATCGCCTTCCACCAAAGGTAAAACGACCTGAGTTTCCGGGTCACCGAATCGGCAGTTGTACTCCAGGACTTTGGGGCCCTGATCAGTCATCATCAAGCCGGCATATAGTACTCCCTTGAACGGGCGACCTTCAAGGGCCATCCCTTTGACCGTTGGCTGCAAAATACGATGGAGAATATCTTCGAGCAACTCCGGTGTGACCTGCGGCGTAGGCGCATAGGCACCCATTCCACCGGTATTGGGACCACGGTCGCCGTCGAAGATTTGCTTATGATCCTGAGAGGGTGCCAGACAAGCCAGATGTTCACCGTCGGAAAGCGCCAGGATCGAGAGTTCTTCGCCCTGCAGAAACTCTTCCACCACAACTTTTTCTCCGGCAGGACCGAATTCCGCATCGATGAGCAACCTTTTGAGTGCCGCCAAAGCAGCTGCCTTGTCGCGGCAGACGATGGCGCCCTTGCCAGCGGCTAAACCGTCCGCTTTGATCACCAGCGGATAGGGATGATTGGCAATGAACCGCCTGGCCTGATTAAAATCGTCAAAAATGCGAAAGTCAGCAGTCGGAATGCCGTATTTCTGCATCAGATTTTTTGCAAAGCATTTGCTGCCTTCCAGTTCTGCGGCCAGCCGTGTGGGACCAAAGGCCGGCATGCCGTTGTTCTCGAAAGCGTCGATCACCCCGTTGACCAGAGGCGCTTCGGGGCCGACGACTGTAAAATCGACATGGTTGCGCCTGGCAAAGTCGATCAAGCCGGTGGTATCGAGCGGACTGATCGGTGCGCATATCGCATCTTTGGCAATTCCGGCATTGCCGGGTACACAATAAATCCGGTCGACATGCGAGCTTTGCTTCAATTTATAAACCAATGCGTGTTCGCGTCCGCCGCTGCCGATCACAAGTATATTCATTTCTATCCCTCAAATTCATGTTCGGGCGATCATTGCACTGTCCGCGACTCGAGCGGACAGTCTGTTTTGAATCCACAATCCCCGCGATGTCGAAGTTTCCTGGCCGGGTGTTTGACCTGTCTTACTTGCGATAGTGCCTGCGAGGGCGCGGGCCGACATCCTGGGCAACCCCAGCGCCGATAGTCGGATCGCTCAGCAACCGCAATTCATCGATTTCATCGCGCAAGCCAGCCGCCTGTTCGAATTCGAGCCGGGAAGCTGCCTGCATCATTTTTTTTTCGAGTTCAGCAAGCATCTCTGCCTGTTGTCTGTCGTCGAGCTTTTTGAATATCGCGCGAAAATCTTCTTCTTTTTTGCCCTGCTGCGGATAGTCGAGTGGTTTGGCATCCGCAACCCGTGTGGCTCCCAGTACATCCTCAACCGACTTGAAGATGGTCGTCGGCAAGATTCCATGGCGCTCATTGTATTCGGCCTGAATCTTGCGGCGGCGAGCGGTTTCATCGATCGCCTTGCGCATCGATTCGGTGATTTTGTCTGCATAGAAAAGAACCTGGCCGTTGACGTTGCGCGCAGCCCTGCCGGCGGTCTGGATCAGTGATCTTTCTGACCGCAAATAGCCTTCCTTGTCGGCATCGAGAATGGCGACCAAAGAGACTTCAGGCAAATCCAGGCCTTCGCGCAACAGGTTGATACCGACCAGCACATCGAACTCGCCCAGCCGCAAATCGCGCAGAATCGCAACGCGATCCAGGGCATCAATTTCCGAATGGAGGTAGCGCACCCGGATGCCGTGGCGATCGAGGTATTCGGTTAAATCTTCTGCCATGCGTTTGGTCAGGGTGGTGATCAAGACTCTCTCCCGGCGCGCCACGCAATGGGATATCTCTTCTATGAGATCATCGATTTGCCCCTTTGTCGGTCGGACAAGAATTTCTGGATCCATCAATCCTGTGGGGCGAATAATTTGTTCGACCACAATGCCATTCGATTTTTCCAATTCATACACAGAGGGAGTGGCTGAAACAAAAATCATCTGGCCGACGACCGCCTCGAATTCTGCAAAATTCATCGGCCGGTTGTCGAATGCTGATGGCAAACGAAAGCCATGCTCCACCAGCGTTTCTTTGCGCGAACGATCTCCGAAATACATGCCGCGGACTTGTGGAATGGTTACATGCGATTCGTCGATGATGGTCAGAAAATCGTCGGGAAAATAGTCGATGAGCGTATAGGGGCGTTCACCGGGCTGGCGGCCGGACAGATAGCGCGAATAATTTTCGATGCCGCTGCAATAACCGATTTCATCGATCATCTCGAGGTCGTAGCGGGTACGGCTTTCGAGGCGTTGCGCTTCGAGAAGTTTATTGGCCCGCCGCAATTCCGTTAAACGCTCAGCCAATTCGCGCTCGATTTCCCGCATGGCCTGACGCAATCTTGCATTCGGGGTCACAAAGTGTTTGGCCGGATAGATGCCGATTCGCTGCAACTCGCTGCGGATCTCGCCGGTCAACACATCGACGATCGAGATCGTCTCGATCTCGTCGCCGAACCATTCGATGCGAACGGCTTCTTTTTCATAGGCAGGGATCAGTTCGATCACATCGCCACGCACGCGAAACATGCCGCGTTCGAAGGCGATATCATTGCGTTCGTAATGAATCTCCACCAACTTGCGGATGACCAGATCGCGATCGATCGATTGGCCGCGTTCGATAAAAAGAAGCAGCTCTTGCCAGTCTTCCGGCCTGCCCAAACCGTAAATGCAGGAGACCGAGGCAACGATGATCACGTCGCGGCGGGAAAGCAGGGAACTGGTCGCTTTGAGGCGCAACCGGTCTATCTCGTCATTGATCTGGGTGTCTTTTTCGATATAAGTGTCCGTGGTCGGGACATAGGCTTCAGGCTGATAATAATCGTAATAGCTGATAAAATATTCGACTGCATTCTCCGGGAAAAAACTCTTGAATTCGCCATACAGTTGTGCGGCCAGAGTTTTATTGTGTGAAATGATCAGGGCGGGTCGATCGATCGTTTCGATCACCTTGGCCATCGTAAAGGTTTTGCCGCTGCCGGTCACCCCCAAAAGAGTCTGGCATCGTTGGTTTCTCTGCAGGCCATCGACCAACTGTTCGACAGCTGTTGCCTGATCGCCGCGGAGTTGAAAATCGCTGTGCAAATGAAATGAGTTCATAGCGTCGTATAATGGCCTAAAAAAAGCGGTTATAACCGGTTTAAATCCCGTTCAGCGCAACGCGCCGGATACCGAACAAAATCAAGCTAATCGTGCTGCACCTTGTGTGAAGCCGGATTCGGCATTGAGCATCGAATCCGAGCAAAAGCAGAAAAAAGTGTAGGACAGAAAAGAGATCTTGATCTCAAGGCGGCGATCAGTTGACGTTGCAGAACCCCACTTCGCAGCAACCCTATCGGGACCGGTTCGGTTCGATGCGGAGAGAAAATATACGATTTGTCTGTCAAAGTGTCAAGGGCAATAAAATTTCTGCCACATCTGCGCTTTTTCTCTTGAACAAGAAAGTCGACTTTTCTACATTTGACTGAAGCACGGTTGCCATCAAGTTTCCTACCCTTGATCAGACAGGAAATACGGAGAGCAGAATGGCTCGTCGGCCGATCATCTGGATATTCTTTTTTGCTGTTTCATTCGCTTTTTTTTGTCGCCTGCAGGCTGCGGAAACCCGGGCGTTGTGGGTGACCCGATGGGAATATCGCTCGCCGGATGATATTCGCATGATCGTTGACAACGCCGCAGCAACAGGTTTTAATACCCTCCTGTTGCAAGTCCGCGGCAATGGAACGGTCAATTATCCCTCGCAGTTGGAAATCTGGTCTGAAGAATTTGGCTTTGTCGATCCCGGCTGGGATCCGCTGCGTTTGGCAATCGACCTCGGCCATGCCCACGGCCTGGCCGTACATGCGTGGCTCAACGTCTACCCGGGATGGAAAAAAGGTCAGCCGCCGGACCACGGTGGTCAGCTCTACCACATTCACCCGGATTGGTTTGTCGTCGACTGCGAAGGCAAACGGTTTGACCACCGGGCTGAATATCTGTGGCTCTCCCCTACCCACCCGCAGGTCACCGATCATCTGATCGCGTTGTGCCGGGAATTGCTGCAAAACTATGATCTCGATGGTCTGCATTTTGACTATATTCGGTATCCGTCGCCCGAGGTGTCGTTCGATGAGACTTCCGTCAACCGTTTTCGTCTCCTGACCGGTTCGCTGCCGAATGAGGTACCGGAAAAATGGACGCAATGGCGACAAGACGCCATCAGCGATTTTTTGACACGTCTTGCAGCAGATGTCGTCGCCTATCAGCCCAAGCTGGTCGTCAGTGCAGCTGTGCAGGGCGATTATTTCAAAGGTTTGCGGGTTCATCTGCAGGACAGCCACGCCTGGTTGGCCAAAGGCCTCATCGATGTCCTCTATCCGATGATCTACATCAATGAGCCGGAGTTGTTCGGCCGACAACTCTTGCACCATCGCCAAAATGACCACGGTCGGCACATCTATCCGGGAATCTATATGCCCTTTGGCGCCCAGGCAATCGAACAAATCGAAATCGCGCGCAGGCTGGGGTGCGAAGGAATGGCCATGCTCTCTTATAAAGCCTTGTTTCCCGACCATCAACCCAACGCCTTGGCGGCTCGTTTGCGTCAGAACTGGCCTGACATGGTCAAGCCGAGCGAGCTGCCGTGGAAAGAAACACGCCGCGACAATCGTGGACCCCTGATCACGCAAGTTCAGACCGTTCCTGGCCGGGTAAACGGAGAAACCGAGTTTCGTATCGCTGCGCGCGTTATCGATCCCAGCGGTATTTTTGACGACGATACGGGTTCGGATGGTTTCGGTGTCTATCTGATCTATGACCGCACCTGGCCTCCCACACAGGCGAGAGAAATCAAGATGTCGCGCGTGAAAAACAGCGATGACTGGTATGTGACCGACCGGTCGATACCGCCGCAACATACAGGTCTCGATTTTCGCTGCCGCATCTTTGCCTGGGACAATTACCACGAATCTGCAAAACATCCGAAGCGCAATCTGGGGTACAGCGATGTGTGGTCGCTCTCGATTTTGACCAGCGATCAGACTTTTATTTCCTGCGGCACTCTGGGGCCGATGCTGTGGCGTCCGCAGTCGTTGGCAATCGACGGAGAAGGCAAAATCTGGATTGCCACTGAAGAAGGCACAATTGTGGTGCTCCATTCAGACGGTCGGGAGGCCGACTTTTCGCCTCTGACGGTGGGGTGGTCTGCCAATGGTCAACCGGTGCCATTTCAGGAGATTTCCAGCCTGTCGTTTTTTCCGCCCAACATCATGTTGGCCGCCACCGGCAAAGTGCAACAACTCATCTTTCGCTTTGGAGCCAAAAACGGCGAACTCCTGCCGGGTATCGAACTCGATTTCACCGCCACGGCAATCGATTGCGATGAAAAGGGGCACATCTTTGCACTGGAAGACAGCACCACCCGTTTTCATGTACTCGATCCGACTGGTGCAGATCTGGCAGGCAGTCCTTTTGGAACCCACCATGTCGGCAATGACATCGCCGTATTGCACAATGCGTCGAAGGTTCTGATCAGCGATCAATCGAATGATGCGGTGCAATGTTGGCAGGGAGCGGTCGAGGGCAAAAGAGCGAGGTATTGGCAGACCGACAAATTGCCTGCCGTCGACGTGGGGTTGGGCAAGGTGGTGACAACGAGCAACGACTGGATCTATGTTCCTCACACTCCGCGTGGAATCATTTCAATCTTTGATCGCACCGGCCGTGTCCTCGAGTATCTCTCCGGCGGCACTCCCCCCCTGAACGCTCCGCGCGACATAGCCATCTCGATGACCGGCGATTCTCTCTACGTATTGGAAATGCCCGGGGAAGGATCTAACAAACTGCGTTTGTGGAGCAGAAAAAGAAAAGCAGAGGAAACAGATCGCTGAGTTGTGCGGCAGACTCAATCCTTGCCTGTCCGCACCATCAGCAGTGAACAAGGCAGATTCACCAGGGCCGACTCGACATCGTAATGCATGAGTTGATTCCACAAGCCAAAGCCATTTTGGCTGGTGGGAATAACCAGCAGATCCGCTTCGATATCGCGGGTAAAATCTATGGTCGTCGAGTGCGTCTTTTCCTGCATACAGCGCAATTGCACATTGATTCCTGAAAAATCGACTTGCTGCAAATAAGCCGTCAGCATTGCGTCCCGCTCTTTATAGATCGTGGATGGATCAATGGCTTGGCTGCTGGCGGATGATTTTTTATCATCGGTCTGCGGCATGGGAAAACAGTGAGTGACATAGAGCTCTTTGCTGCCGGCAAAATAGGCGATTCCGGCAGCTACTTTGACCACTTGGATGGTTTCTTCTTCAAATTCGACAGCACAGTGTATCTTGGCGAGCGGTTTCGGTTCGATGCTCGGTTCGGCAAAAAGCATGACCGAGCACGGGGCATGTCGGGCGATATTGCGGGCAACTGATTCAAAGTAATAACGAAACGCTTTTTCCCGTTTGAGAGCGCCGGCACAGATCAAATCAGCCTCGTACTCGTTGGCGACTTTGATCAAAACATCGGGAGTGCTGCCACCACTCACCAGGTAGATTGGCGGATGTTCCCTGAAATTGGACTTTTGAATATTTTCTTCCAGTTTTTGCCTCACTGCGGCTGAATCCTCGCCCACATGAACGATAATCGGCACTGCGCCCATAATTTTGAGCAATGCATGTGCTTCATTGAGCACCGCCTGCAAGTTGGGAGTAAAGCCGACAGCCACAACGGCGCGCTTAAAAATAGGCTCAGGCAATCCCGCCTGGGGTTCGCCATCCAGAGTCGTTGATCCCATTCAAATCCCCACTTTAAGTGCAATCCAGATTCGGTGATAAACGGATTATCAATCATACCTGGATTCGGTGTTTTGCACCGAATTCAAATCATACTATCGCTTGGTTTCAAGCAGTCGTTTGCTGGATATTTTCAGTCGATTTCTGCAGTTGGTGTGCTCGTTCGTAAAATTCTTCAACTTCCATTTCTCTGAGAAAAACCATGCCATGGGTTGCGCGCAAACGCGGGTGATCGCTTTCATTGAAATATTCGCGTCCCAGGCAGGTTTTGATCTTTTGGTATTGCTCCACCATGATGCGCTGTGACAATCTGGAAAACGGGCCATCGAATTCATAGCTCGGAAAAGAGGCATCAGCTTGAGAGACAAAGCAGTTGAGAAACGAATTTTCCAGATTGGCCATCGAATTGAGTGAAACCGGCACCATAATATTGACTTCAGAAGGGTGAAATCGAAACCAAACGTTGCGATATCCCCAGATCTTGAGATCAGGGTGGTTGTTCTCGTCGCTGTAGATCTTGGTGGCCTGTGCCATGGTTTGCAGAACCTTGTAGTGGGTATCCGGACCACTGCCTTCGGGGTCGAATGCACAGGTGATAATCGTCGGTTTGATTCGCTGCATGAGATTGAGAACCGGCTCAACGTCGCGGACGCGGTTGACCGCCGAGCCGAAAATTCCACCACCGTAAAATCCAAGGCGCAAATGGTTGACGTTGGCGTTGCTGAAACCGAGATACCCCCAAAGCAGATCCGCTTCCCATTCGCGGATCATGCCTTTAAACTGCTGGATATAGTGGACATCCTTCTTGCCGGGGTACTGGCTTTTGAAATAGAGAACCATTTCAGCAATACGGTTCTGCAACTGCGGCACGCTGTCTTCCTCAAAAATGAACATCAGGTTGCGCAGCATCCGCCGTGCTTGACCTTCATTCTTCATGGTTCGGCTGTGAGCGGCGACGCCATCCAGATATTGATAAACATCGCGGTTGCGGCCGATGGTATAATCCGGGGCAAAATATCCCTCATCCAACAGCTGGCGGAAACACAGTGTGGTGATATGGTTTTGCAGGTTCTCCAGCATTTGCGTGGCGAAGGAATTGGTCACGGCATTGAAACCGCTGGTCATATAATTGAAATGGTGTTGATTTTTGGGAGAACGGACCAGATGAATGATATAAGCCCAATAGCCAAGCATGATATCGTCGTGATGGGGCGCTGTATGCATAAAGACTTGATCTTCGATCGAATCCAGGCCGCGAGAAATCTTTTGCATCAAACTGTTCTGCACCTGCAGATTGATCGCAGAAAGCGTTTTTCCTGCCTTGGCCAAAACCCATTTGGAAGATCGCACCGAATCATAGTCTTCTTTGGCCAAATCTTGGATTTTTCTATTCTGCCCCAAAGCCAGATCAACTACGATTCGCTCGATTTCCTGAGCAGGCAAAGGAGACTTGGCCTTTACATTCTCATAACACCTTTCGACCAGCAAGGAAGCAGCCCCAGAGGTGAGATAAAAACGGGCATTGGGCAATTTGTGCAATGCTGAGGCTGGATAGCTATTGCTGGCCGGACACTCGATGGAGTCCTTGATCACCTGGGCATGAGATTCGCCAGCTGCAATAATGATGGCGGTTGTTTCTGTATTGTAAGTCAAGGTACTCAGACCAATGGTGATGACCAAGCGTTTGCGAGCGATTTCGATGCCGCCGAGATCTGTGGCGGCGGCCGCTTGTGTTTCATAGTTGGTGGCTGTCAACCGCGTCGTGGAAAAGTGATCTGAACCGCGCACATTGGAACAAATATGGCCGTCCGGTCCGATACCGCCCAGATAAAAACCAATCCCGCCTCTGGCGCGAATTTTCATCTCGTATTCGGTGCAGTACTGATCCACTTGACTGATCACATCTTTTTGGATTCGTTCTGCTTTGGTTAACCCATAACGTGTGCGCAGAGTGAGATCGACAACATCATCGGCATAAATATCTTCAGGAGTCAGATTCTCCGGAATGCCGATCTTCCAGGCATCCAACAGCAAGGCATTTTTGCTATCGATGCCGAATTCGCGAAAATAATACTTTTGGATGAAATAGTGAAAACTGTTGCTCTGCAGAGGGTTGATCGGATAAAACTCTTCAGATTGAACAAACTGCAGCGTTTCAATTTTTGGGCGTTTGCCGGCATCGATCGTGTTTTGTTCCAACTCCTTGCGCACACTATCGGAATTCCAGTTTTTTAGAAAGTAGGTGACATACTTGATGAAATGTTCCGGAATCTTGCCAACCGGCAGGGAAACGACCCCTTCAGGGTTCTTCTGTACCCATTCGATAAAACGCAAGGCAGCCAGGCGTCCAAGCAATGGATAATTTTCTACTTCAATGACCGGAATTTTTTCCGTCGGTTCGTAGATAAACTTTCTGCCGCTTTTTTGCAGCGCAAACGCTTCGACTCCGGAAATCGGCAATCGCTCAGTTCGGGTCATACAAAACCTCATATTTATTTGGAGAAAAAGTTAATCAAAAATTTGCTATTCAAAAAGAAAAATCTTCCGTGCTGGGCGAACGGATAAAACTCGACCGCAACAGCCTTAACCTTTGGCGTTGCGCAGGTGGTCGATTTGTCGAGCCGGACGCGGTAGCAGCGATCGAGTCCGCATGAAATAGAATAGAGCGATCAACAACACTCCCGCCAAAAATCCAAGCGAAACGCGAAACCCCAACAAGGGCACTCCAACGCCTGCTCCCAGAGAAGCCCCGAGAGCCCCTCCCCATAGATCATAGGCATAGATTCTGCCGTAATGCGGTGTGCCGAGAGAGAGATCATCCAAAACCGTGTAAAGCGGAAAACAAAATCCACCCAGCCCACCACAGACAAAGAACAGCCCCATAAAAAGCGCAAGTGCGGGAAGCGCAAAGAGCATTTCGAGGATCCAGGGCAACACAGCCGTGGTTGCCGCGGCCAGCAAGAGATAGACCAGCAGAAAAGTGAAACGGAAACCGTGTCGCAGCAAACGCAGTGCAGATGCTGCACCGACCGCCATTCCCAACATATAGACGGCGAGTGCAAAGCCGATTTCAGTATAGAGAAATCCTCTTGCAGCCTGAAAAGCCATCAACAGGACAATTTGCAGCGTCATCGCCATGAAACCGAGCAAAAAGCCGGCCAAGACCAGCCCGGTGTGCCAGTCCGTCTTGCTTTTGCGCACCAGGATAGAGAGAAAAATTGCGGCCGCTGCTAATGCCACGAACACCCACCGGGCGCACGATTTGGCATGCACCTGAATCGAATAGAGGAGTTCGCTCGGACCACCGAGGTTTTTATTCCAGGCCAGAAAGTCGAGATAATAGCCGATCGGTTGAACATCTCGATTGATGGCAGTCCGGTTGGTGCTAAGGATATCTGCAAAGTAGGCCAATCGATCAGGCAGATAATAAAATTGCAGCTGGGATGGATGAAAAAATGGATAGACGACTCCTGAATTTTGCAGACGCCGGCTGAGCAGTTCGGCGGTCTGCTCCGGTGCCGGTTGCGATGCGGCGATAAAGATTCCCTGGTCGCCGGGCAGATAAAGGACATGAGGGAAGACGGTCTGCAAGGTACGATTGATTGAACCATTCAATTGCAGCAACTCAGCGCCCAGGAAATTTTCGCCTCCCGGCAAACCGAGCAGCAAAAATCGGCCGTTTTCAGCAAGATGCGATTTGACGATGGCAAAAAATTCACGGGTAAAGAATCGATTGCCTTGCGCCGAGGCCGGAGAGGCAATGGCACAGACGATCAGATCATACTTGCCCTGTCGAGAAAGCCAATATCGCGCATCGCTATAGATGATTCGCAGGCGGTCGGATCGCCAAAGAGAACGCAGAGAATCAGAGAGCAAGGAAAAAACAAGCTTGCCAGCCTGCGGATCCAATTCACAAAAATCCACACTCACATGGGGATGACGGAGCAACTCCACCGGCAACCCTCCCCAACCTCCGCCGATGAGGCAAATCGATCTGGGAGCTGGATGTTGTGCCAGCACCAGGGCTGCTTGCGCCTGGGCGGAAACCGGATCGGGTATGGCAGCAACCTTTTCGCCATTGCTGTATAGGATAAATTCTCCGCCCCAATCCAGAATCGCCAGCTTGCCGTACCGACCTTGTTCAGTCTTGACGAGTCGCAGGTCGGCAGCAAAAGAATGCCAATAGAGAATTTCAATGCGTTCAGCCAGAGCGAAAAATCGAAACAGCACCAGGAAGAGCAGAGCGGCAAACGGGAAGAAAAATGCGACCCTCTTCTTTTGCATGCCAGCTAACGCCGACAGTGTGAGCACCGCAACAAGCCCAAAAGCGAGCCAATCATCGCCCAGTCTGATATTGAGAAAAGTGGAGAACAGGCCGCCGAACAGACTGCCGAGGGTTTCGGCAAAATAGAGATATCCGGATGGATTGTTGCGCTTTGACATGTGGCTCAATTCAGCAAAAAGATAACCAAAGAGCAGACACGGAACAGCGGTTAAAAATGCAGAGCTGAAGAGCAGCATCCCCAGATCGAGTGGTTGGGCCAATGAGGTGGCAAAAAAGTGACGGACGAGGCGTGCACCAGCAAGGCCGAGCGCAGCTGTGGCAAAAATCAAAGCGAAAATAGCAACCCAGGAATACCGCAATCGTTTGTGATTTGGTGCAGAACCCAGGCGCGCACCCACACCGCCCCATATCAACCACAAAGCCAGAAGCAATCCGATGGACAACTCGTTACCGTAAAAGGTTGCCAAAAAAGCGCGCAGATAAAGCACCTGCAGCGACATTGAAGCAAAACCCAGAAAAAAACCAATTGGCTGTGTCGAGTCAAATGCTTTTCGCATAGTTGCATCACATTTTTTTACTCATTGTTGCATCACAATCAGCGGCCACAGTCGCTGAATCAAAAATCTGCGGATGGAGACAATTTGAAAAATGTGGGGAATCGGGGAAAAAGGGATCGAGTCGGAATCCTTGGGATTCCGACTCGGCATTGAATTCGTCCGTGTATCGATTGGTGGGGTCAGCAGGTTTGCAACCTAAGGTGAGAGTTTGCAGCATTTTGTCATCGATGCATGGAGATGCATTTCCTTTCATCGTGCACTCCCATCGGATGCGAAAAAAGATGCGCTCTAATCTTTCTCCTCTTCCATCACATAATTATCGTCATCGATGTCGGCATAGACGCTGTGATCACCGCGTTCGGCCCGCGTCAACACATGTTCATATTCAGAAAAGACTTCTTTTTCAAGGCGGGAACGAAAATCCTTGCTGATCGGATGTGCAACATCGCGTTGGCTGCCATCTTCGGCACGGCGCGATGGCATGCATAGAATCAATCCGGTTTTGCTCTGGATAATTTTGAGCCCTTTAACGGCAAACATATTGTCAAAAGTCACATTGACAAATGCCTTTAATTTTTTTTCATTCCTCAGTTTGATGCTGATCTCTGTGATTTCCATGCTAAACCCCTTACCCTAAATGAGTTGCACCCCTCAAGCAATAGAAGTCCTGCAGCAATTCTATTGCAGATCCAATGAACTATATGCCTCAATGATCGCGATCTGTAAGCGTGAAACACTTTCGCCGTGATTAAACGCCCCTTCGTTCGCTAAAGGCAAATGGACGACCCGCGAGGGAAAGTAGTTTCGGCAGCATGTCTGAGGCGTTGCATTTTTATATTACAGGCAATCTAAAGAATTCGCGCAAAGCTGCAAAGGTTTTTTTGCCTTTTTTTTATTTTTTTATGGTTCGCCGATAGAATTATTTGGCTTGTAATGCCGGGTTGAAATAGCCGAATCGAATCCATGGGGCAGCCTGTCGCACTCTTTCCATCCATTTGCGAATGCCGCAACTCGACGACTCATCTTTATCCAGTGACAGGGCTTCGATCATCCAGTCTGGATCCATATTCAGATTGCGCATCTGAATCATATCGATGCGGAAACTCTGCAACAACGGCAAGAGCGCGTCGATCTCTTCTTCCCGGTCGGTAAAACCCGGAAAAATGAAATAGTTCAGTGAAATCCAGATGCGCTGTTTTCTCGCCACTCTGATCGACTCGATCACATCAGCAAATGAATAGTCGCGCGGACGATAATAGCGTTCATAGTATTCAGGCTGCACGCTGTTGACACTTACGCGCAGACTGTCCAGGCCCGCTCGGCACAATCTTTCGATCACCAGAGGTTTTGAAGCGTTGCTGTTCAAGTTGATCGTTCCGCGATCTGTCTGCTTGCGGATGGCAGTGATACTCTCTTCGAGCAAAAGTCCCTGCGTCAATGGTTCTCCTTCGCACCCCTGACCAAAGCTGACAACTGCCTGAGGTGCATTGCGCAGATGATCGACAGTGAATTCAGCGATCTCTTCGACTGAAGGAATAAAAGCGATGCGCTCCTGGCTGGCGGTAACGCCGGTTTCGGTCTGTTGGTGAGAAATACAACCAACACAACGGGCGTTGCAGCTTGGACTGACCGGCGCCGGACATTCCCAACGGCCGAGGACAAAATTGCGCGCTGCCGGGCATCCATAGCGGCGGACGCAATTCTCGACCAAATGCCTGACCAGTCGATTGTTTGGGTAGCGGGTCAAGGCGACCTCTGCACCTCTTTCAATCATCTGTTCATCGAACTGATCGAGATCTTGCCGGACATCGGCGTCAACACGGATCGCAGTCGTAAAAAATCCTTGTGGTCGCCATCCGACTGCGGCATAGGCATAGAGCGGCAGCCGCACCGTTGTTTCGCTTTCACGCAAAAAAGCAGCGCGAAAGAGCTGCGTGTAAGCCGGGGCAAGAAAGGCAGCGACCGGATAGACACGATTGCCGCGGTAATTCACAATTTGCACGATCTCATCTTTGCGTGGATCATAGGCAAGGGCAATGCGTTCCGGCAGATGAAACAGATTGCTGCCATTGGGCAGCGGAATCAATTCTGTATCATCAGGCAGAACCGGGTGATACATGCGCATGCCTATCATTTGCAGTTGCGGAATTTCGAAAATTTTGCCACCGCTGTCGCTGACCAAGAGAGCCGGGCGAGGTGCCGATTTCAATGCCATGCTTGAACCTCAAATGAATAAAAAAGATTATACTCAACACCAGACAAATTTGCAATGCAAATTTACCGCTTCTGTGGTCCAAGATCAGCCGTGTTCTGGATCGCCGTCGCGAGAGCGACTGCAGGACTCGATTGCAGCACTCTATCCATTGGGTGCATGGGCTTTGCAGCGACAGGAATTTTTCGCGTTTTGATTTGCATCTGAGCAATAAAAGAGTTATAATAACGCTCATTAAAGCAGAAAACGGGTCTCTGCCGGAGCACTTGCGGTTAGCGAAAGGTATATACAAAAGATGTTGATCAAACCGACCAGCAATCAAATCGCTGGATCTTTGCAGATTCATTTAGCTGCGGCCTTTTTCTATCTTTTTATTGTTTCCACATCTGATGCGCGGGTTCTGCATGTTGGCACGACCGCAGACGAAGGACCAGCCAGTCTGAGAAGCGCTCTCCACGAAAGCCAGGAGTATTTTGGACCGGACACCATCCGCTTTAATCTTCCCATAAACGATTTAAACCATGACAGTGTTGCTGGAACGTGGACGATTTTTCCCCAGACTCCCTTACCTCGATTAACAGATGACGGTACGGTGATCGAGGCGAATTGGGTTGGCTCCGACAAAAACAGAACCGCTGTGCAAATCGATGGCAGCCGATTGCCGCCCGGGAAACCTCTTTTGGAAATTCGATCGTCCCATAACCGCATCGTTGCGATTGGATGGATTCGTTGTCAGGCGTATGCTTTGACGATCACTGGTGAACAAGCGCGCTTTAACCAGGTGGTTGGTTGCGCGTTTGTTGGGCAAGACGGGAAAACCGACCAGCCAACCGCAAAATCCGGGGGCATCCTCATTGCTGAGGGGGCTTCGGATAATCTGATCGGCGGCACAGAACCGCAACAGGGCAACACCTTTCAAGCATTGGCTGAAAGCGCCATCAAGATTGACGGCTCACACCGAAATTTGATTCAGGGGAATCGAATCGGTTCACTCAGCAATGACCAGGTCGACCGATGCAACGGTTGGGATTCTGCATCCAGTGAACAGAATGTTGGACCGCACCATCCGGCAGTCTATTTGCTGAACGGCAGTCGACATAACGAAATCGGCGGCATTTTGACCGGCCAAGGCAACATCATTTCCGGAAACATGGGCGACGGCATTTGCCTGCAATCGACCAACACGGACAGCAACCGCATTATGGGCAACTGGATCGGCCTGGATTGCAG
The DNA here is from genome assembly GCA_029565675.1 of bacterium. Taxonomy (GTDB): domain Bacteria; phylum Zhuqueibacterota; class Zhuqueibacteria; order Residuimicrobiales; family Oceaniaggregativiventaceae; genus Sulfursilanivivens. Next base: position 113,160 of record JAKQNP010000046.1, on the reverse strand, counting down.
TGGACGGAAAGCAGCCGCAAATTGGCAGGCGGGCATCGCCGTTCGACCCGCCAACCCCGGCGGCGAAGACGGCCCCCAAGGCACCTGTATCGGCAGCGAGGCGGCAACGAGCCGCAACTGCCTATCCGGCAATCTCGAATACGGCATTTTGCTCGAAGGTCCATGTGCAGGGACAAACATCCTCAACAACTGGATCGGCGTCGATGCCGAGCAAAAGAACATTGTGACAAACGGTTTGCACGCCATTTTCCTGCATCCGGGGCTTTCCGAGGAGGGCCCGAGCAGAGTTAAAATCGGTCCGGACAACCTGGTCATCGCGGATGTCGATGACCAGGAAGCAAATCCCATCTCTGCGCTATGTCTGAGCGGCTGCCGGGATATCGAGGTAGTGGGCAATTGGTTGGGTTCAACACCGGATAGTCGTCTGGCCACCCGCTATAACGGTGGACTTTTCCTGAAAAATGGTGCCATGTCGAACACAATCGGACCTAACAATTGCATTCAAAACAACAAACGACCCGGCATCTGGATGCGAGGTGAATCGACCCGGCAAAATCGAATCACGCGCAACATCTTGCGCCACAACAAAACAGCGCAGATTCTGTTGGAAAAGGGAGCAAACAGCAACATCGAGCCGCCGGTGTTGACTTTTATCGATCGACAGGGTATCCATGGTGTCGCCACACCGGACGCAAAGATCGAGTTGTATGGAGCCAATCATGAAGAGTGCCCCAGTTATATCGGCGACACGGTGGCGGACAGCAGCGGGCAGTTTTCTCTCATTCTCAAGATCAACAGATTTTTTTTGCAGGCAACTGCAACTGATCCCAAAGGCAACACTTCTGCCCTGTCAGCGGTTTTCATCATGCCGGTTGAGGTGATCAACTTCAACGGCACCGCCGGCGAGAACGGCCAGGTCAAACTCGGCTGGCAAACCGCACTCGAAAACAACCTGTTCGGTTTCTATGTTCAGCGCAGTCAGGATGCGGAAAGCTGGCAGGATCAGGCCTTTGTCGCAGCAAAAGGCCTCTCCCAGTATGGGATGACCTATCATTTTATCGACCCAACGCCGTTGGAAGGAAAAAGTTGGTATCGATTGCGCCAGGTTGATTTACAGGGAAATGAAACGCTTTCCAGCACCATCGAAATCAGCCAATCCACCCCCGAATTCATCGAAATATCGACGCCCTATCCCAATCCGTTCAACAGCGAAATGAGGTTGGCTTTCACCCTCTTGCAGGCGAAATACCTGACATTCAAGGTTTTAAACCTCGCCGGGGAAACGGTCAAGCTGTTGTTCGACGGAACGCTTGAAGCCGGTCAGCACGAAGTGAGCTGGAATGGATTGGATGAGCAAAATCGACCCGTTGCCAGTGGGGTCTATTTGATTCATCTCACAGCCGCCAATCAGAGCTATATGCACAAGATTGTCTACAGCAAATGATGGCTGCATCGGCAAAGAGAACGGTCGGCGGGAATGCAAAAAAAAAGGGCTGATGCAAATGATCAGCCCTCGTTTTTTTTATCTGGCTAAAAGCATTAACTAGAGAAAAAATTACTCCTCGATAATGATCGCTTCGGCCGGACAGGAATCCGCTGCATCGCGCACATCGTCTTCGAGATCACTCGGCACTACTTTTACCTTAACCTGTGCCACATCGTCACCCATCTCGAACACATCAGGAACAGAATCAACACACAGTTCACATGCGGTGCAGAGATCGGGATCAACTTTAACTTTCATTTCTAACCTCCATAATTGGATTCCCACTTAACAGCCAGAGAGTTTCCTCAATTCAGACTGTTTGACTAACCTTTGTTTCTTCGATGGTAAGAGAAAGCGGATTACCGTTCTCCTGCTGCCGCCAAGGCGATCGTTTTGGAGCAAGGTGCAGCTCTATCGATAGTTACGGCGCAAATTTACAAATAAGAAAAGAATCTTTCAAGTATTTTGTTGCGCTGCACAAGAAAACTCGTCAGCCATAAAAACCTTGCTTCTGGTGACAAAATTCTTAATTTGCAAACACCAGACCTGGCCGATGATTGCGTTCTGGATTCCGTTTCGCCGCTAGGCGAATGGAGAAATCATTGGACATCATACGGTTGGCGGAATCTGAATTTTCCCAGTTGTTGTGTCACGATCCAAAAGGTTGCATGTGCAAACCGGCGATTCGCTTCGCATTGGAAACACGCGATTTGTTGCGGTCGATAAAAGAACAGCATTTGGTTTGGAGAGTTTGGCAAAGATGATGAATTATGTCTGGTTTTTTCTGGTCGCCGTTGCGGTGATCACCGCTGTGTTTACGGGCTCAGTCGAAGCGGTAACCCAAGCCGCTCTTGACAGCGCAGGTGCTGCGGTCACGATTGCGATCAATCTGATCGGCATTATGACCTTGTGGCTTGGAATAATGAAGATTGCTGAGGAGGCTGGGTTGGTCCGTCTGTTGGCCAGGGGGATTCAGCCTTTCAGCCGTTTTCTTTTTCCCAGCATACCATCCGATCATCCGGCAATAGGGGCGATGATTCTCAACCTTTCCGCCAATTGGCTTGGACTGGGCAATGCCGCCACCCCACTCGGAATCAAGGCCATGGAAAGCCTGCAAACCCTGAACGAAGACAAAGAGACCGCTTCTGATGCCATGATCATGTTCCTTGGACTGAACACGGCCAGCATTACCCTTATACCCATGACCATCATAGCCGTTCGGGCAGGAGTTGGCTCACAGAATCCTGCAGAAATCATCGGCACAACCATATTTTCATCTCTGACGGCCAGCCTGACTGCGGTATTGGCCGTCAAATTTTTCATCGCGCTGGAACAGGGATGGAGACACGCTCTTGGCGGTTTATTGCGAGCCTGGAAGGGAGTATCGGTTTTTGCACTGTTCATCGGTGCGGTGCTGCTGTTCCTGCAAACCGGCTGGCTGCAGACGATGGGAAGCTGGCTGCCGCCCGATTTTTTCCGCCGCAGCGTGGGCTTTATATCGCGCTGGGCGATACCCACCTTGCTGCTGATGATACCGGCAATCGGCTTCACCCGCAAAGTCAAAGTATATGAAGTTTTTGTCGATGGCGCCAAAGACGGCTTTCAGGTGGCAGTGCGCATCATCCCTTACCTGGTGGCCATTTTGGTTGCGGTTGGTATGTTTCGCGCCAGCGGGGGCATGGATTTCTTTGTTCGTCTGTTGTCACCGGTCACTGCGCTGATCGGAATGCCGGCGGAACTTTTGCCGGCCGCGCTGATGCGGCCGCTGTCCGGGAGCGGTTCTCTGGGAATCATCACCGAATTGATCCACACCCACGGTGCCGATTCGTTTATCGGCCGTTTGGCGTCGACTCTCTATGGCTGCACAGAGACGACTTTTTATGTCATCGCAGTCTATTTCGGCGCCGTGCAGGTGAAAAAAACCCGCTTTGCCATTCCAGCAGGTCTGATCGCTGATTTGGCTGGAATTTTGGCGGCAGTCTTTATCTGCCGGATCATGTTCTTGTAGGGTGTTGCTTTCCCGGTCAGGACTTGAAGCGCATCCAGTATTGCAACAAGTCGGCCTGGTCGATTTCGCGCTGCAGAGCAGCAGCTTTTTCCTTGTCCAGAGTCCGCAGAGGCAGCCGAACGGGACCGCAATCGATGCCGGTCAGCTTCATCATTTCTTTGGCTACTCCCAGCGTGCCGCCATAGCGAAAATAGAGTTCCACGATTTTTCGCGCGACTCCCTGCAATCGCTGCGCTTCTGCCAGTTGCCCACCGGCAAAGGCATGCAACATGGCGGAGAACAACGGAGAAGTAAAGTTGTAAAAGGTGCCAATTGCCCCATTAACACCGATCGCCAGACCTCCCAACAGCATCTCATCGCAACCGAATAAAAGATCAAAACGGCCGTTTTGAAAAGTCAAACATTCTCCCAAATCGTATAGGTTTTCCGACGTATATTTGATGCCGCACAAACTTGGAATGCGCGGAGCTGCCTTTTCGAGAAAAAGGCGCATGGGAAAATGGACGCCGGTTACAGAGGGGATATGGTAATAGTAAAAGGGCAGATTGGGCGCAGCGCCCGTCACTTCGACCATAAAATCGATCAATTCATCGAGAGTGGCGGGCTTGAAGAAACTGGGCGAGCACGCGCTTATCGAATCGGCACCGATCTGCATGGCGTGCTGGGCCAGGGTTTTCGCCGATTCGAGGCAATTGTGGCCGACATGAACCATCAATTTCATCTGGTGATCGATTTTCTCGCTCCACCGTTCAACAATCTGAATCCGTTCAGCAACAGTGAGTGAAAAACTCTCCCCGGTCGAGCCGCAGACAAAGAGACCACTGATTTCATAACCGGCATAGAGTCGCGCCAGATCCGCGATGCGGTCAAGATCGATTTTACCGTCGGCATGCATCGGCGTGAACGGCGGCACCACCAAACCCACCAGTTTTTCCATTTCGATTACCTTGTTTGTGAATGATGTTGGCGTTGTTTGCAGAACCTGTGATTTATTCCCGGCTCCTATTGCCCAGCAGTGACAACCGCTGTTGTGCCAGAGAGGGCGGTGATTCCAGAAGACTGGTCAGGTATCCGACCACCATGCAGCTCAACAAGCCAATTCCCCCGTACAAGAACAAATGGACGGATGTGGTGAACTGCACCCAAAAAAGCAGCAAAGCGCTGGCGGCTGCACCGGTGAGGGCGCCTTTGCCGGTGCAGCGGCGGGTAAAGATGCCGAGAGCAAACATGCCTGCCAAACTGCCTCCCAGGAGCCCCAGCAGTTTGATAAAAAGATCCCAAAGCGATTGGATATTTGCCGACGCCAGCAGGATCGCGGCGCTGGTGGCAACCGCTCCGATCACCAGAGTCAACCAACGAGCGGAGCGCAAAGAATGAGTTGAGGATTTTTCCGCCTTGAAACGGTGCCAATCGGTTATGATTGCCGCTGCCACACTGTTCATACCGCTATCGAGGCTGGACATCGCAGCGGCGAACAGGCCGGCGACAATCAGGCCGGAGATTCCTGCCGGCAATTCGCTGGTGACAAACCAGGGGAAAATGCCGTCGGTTTGTAAGGTTGGATTGAGCGATGCTGGATTTTGTTTATAAAAGACATAGAGAGCGGTACCAAGGCTGAAAAACAGAACAGCCGAGGGAATTGCCAGCCCGGCATTGGTCCAAATGGATCGCGCTGCCTGTTTGCTATCCGCGGTCGTCAAGTAGCGCTGAATAACCACCTGGTCGGAAGTATAGGGGATAAGATTGGTGAAAAAACCGCCGAGATAGACCACCCAGACAGAACTGACGGTGTATTCCCAACGCCAATCGAACAACTGCAATTTCTGATCCTGGCGGGCGATTTGATAAATTTCACTCCAGCCGCCCTGAATGCTGTGGACGATGAGCAGCAAGCTGAGAAGAGCTCCACCCGTAAGCACCACGACCTGCAGCACATCTGTCCAGATTACCGCCTCGATCCCGCCCAGCACGGTATAGATCGTGCAAAAAATCCCCATGATCAGGATGCAGCCGATTATCGGGATGCCGGTCATCGCGGCAAGGGCAATGGCCGGCAGGAAGATGATAATCGCCATGCGGCCGAGCTGAAACAAAATAAAAAAGATGCTGCCGCAGAGACGCACAGGCAGGCTGAAACGTTTTTCCAAATATTCGTAGGCAGTAACAATCGGCAAGCGGCGAAAAAACGGCAAATAGAAAAAGACCACCACCGGTGCAACCAGCAGGATGCCCACAGAATTGCCAAAATAGGTCCAATTGGTGGCAAAGGTTTTGGCTGGAGTGGACATGAAGGTGATGGCGCTTAGCTGAGTGCCATAGATACTGAGACCGGCAGCCCACCAGGGGATCCGTTTGCCGGCGAGGAAAAAATCGTCAAGTGTTTTTTCGCGCCTGGAACAATAAAATCCTACTGCAACGAGGGTTAAGAGATAGATGGCGAGCACTATAGAGTTGATGGTGCCAAAAGGGTTCGTCTGCGGTTTGGGGGTAAAAGCGTGGACTGCAGCGCTGCGATGGCCAGGGCGATCCTCGCCGCCGGGAATTGTTCCGCGGCCGTTGAACCAGACTGCGGCAGTGGTGACCGTTTTCCCCGGCCATTCCCCCACCTTTGCCCAGGTGTCGGTGATGTTGTGATAGGCAAGGATATTGGCTGAAAAGCCCGGATGGTTGTCTTGCAGCTGGGCGATTTTGCCGACGTTTTCGCCGTCATCGCCGCCGAAAATGAGGATATGGGAATTGCCATACTGGAGAGCAGGCGCAGCGGCAACCGCATGCGGCAAATCCGCCCGTTTTTGCCATCCCTGCTGGGGGTTGAATGAAAAAGCATCTGTCAGATAGCGCCGAACGATCTCCCCGTTTTGCCCGGCCAGGAGCTCACATCCGCTGAACAAATAGACTTCGCCGCCCAGGGTTGCCAGAACCGGCAGAATCCTTGCGCAACCCGGCCACGCAGGCAGGATTTCCCATCCTTTTTCGCGCTCGGACAAATCCAGACGATAAAAATGGTTCAATGCCTGTGCTTTGGCAAGCTCGCTCTGACCGCCGGCCACATAGACCCAATCGCCGACCCGAACTGCAGCACAATAGGCAACACCTTGCGGCAAGTCGGGATAGTCGTTGATCTTCGCTGCACCGGCAGCAAAATTAAGCTCGTAAACCCGGGCGCTTGGGTTCTGCGCATCGCATCCGCCGATGATCAACAACCCGTCATTGAGCGAAACTGCCCCGCCATAAGCGACGGGCTGCGGCAAAGCCAGCGAAAACTCCCACCGATTTCCTCCCGGCGCAAGAATTTGAACATCGGCGAAAAAGATCTTTTTCCCGCCAGCGTACGGTGAAACCGGCCAGTCGCAACCACCGGCAACGATCAAGGTATTCGCAACGGTGCCGATAAATGCGCCGCTGACGCGCTGCGGCAACTCTGGCAAATTTTCCCACTGCAGCGCGAAAGGATCGGATTTATCGGCACCCCGAGATTGACCAAGAAACAGGTAAAAGAAAACTAAAAACAAAGCGGCGTTTAATTTCATGCCGTCATTTTTCACTTGCGCCGAAATCCACCTTGGGAGCCTGATTGGCTTCTTCTGGTGCCTCGAAATACGGCCGTTGTCCAAATCCCAAGAGACCAGCTATCACTACGGTCGGAAAAGCGCGGATGGTTTTGCTATAGGTCTGCACAGTGTCGTTATAGCGTTTGCGCTCAACGGCAATGCGATTCTCGGTGCCCTCGAGTTGGTCCATCAACGTGCGGAAATTCTCGTTGGCCTTGAGTTCAGGATAGCGCTCGACCACGACCATCAACCGCGACAGAGCCGAACCAAGATTGTTCTGCGCTTGCATGAATTGTTCCATCATCGCCGGGTCCTGAGCCAGTTGGTCGGCATTCAGGGTGGTCTGGGTGGCGCTGGCGCGGGCATTGATCACCGCTTCGAGGGTTTCCCGTTCAAAATTGGCATAGCCTTTGACGGTTTCGACCAGATTGGGAATCAAATCCATGCGCCGCTGCAGCTGATTTTCGACCTGCGCCCAGGCATTGTTGACGCTTTCATCAACGTCGACCAGACGGTTATAGGTGCCTTTAAAAAACGAAAACAAAATCAGCGCCAAAACAATCAGCACACCTGCAGTAACCAAACATCCGGTGCTTAACTTTTTTGCCATTTCCTTTCTCCTTTACAATTTGTCCACGATCGAAGCAAGGGTGCGAATCTGGCTGATGTAGCGCTCAGCCAACTGCACCAATTCATCCCTGTTGAGATTCACTTCTTCATCATAAAGAGCGAGAAGCTGTGCAAAAACAGATTGCTGGAGATCAAATGTTTGCGCTGTGAGTTCAAACAGCTCATTGTTTTTTCGCGGTGGCTCGACGTCTCTGAGAATGAGCAATCCGGAAAAAAGCGTCATCATCGTCGGCACAGTCTCTGCCAAAAACCGCTGCAAGTGTTTTTTTCTGCCCAGTGTTTGGAGAAAACACTCGCGCAGATGCAAGAGTTTGCTTTTGATCTGTTCCTCGCATTGCAGGCGGAGATCGTCTTTTTCGATAACAAGTTCTTGCAGCACGTCTGTGCCATATACCAATTCATGAGAACGCTGCAAGGAAATAAACTCGAGCGGAAAAGAGTCCAGCGAAGAATCGATATATTCCCGGGTAAGGAAAAGCGGCACGCTGACCTTGCGTTTGCCCCACTTTTTGAGCAGCGGGAAGGTCTTGGCGAGCTGCGAGATACCCTGCTCAGACAAGACCACGAGAAAGTTGATATCGGATCGCCGGCGCACATACTCATTGCGGGCACCGCTGCCGTAGAGAATGATCGATTCGAGTTGATCGCCAAAACACTCTTTAAGATCATCAGTGAATTGGGAGAATATTTCTTTGGGCGATCGAGGAATTTTCGCCATACCAAGATCTCCTGTGATAGGAAAGGGTTTGCGGATTGCCGCAAGTTAAAAAACGATCAATAGCTGCCGCCGGCGCCGCCGCCGCCGCTCATGCCACCGCCAAAGCCACCAAAGCCTCCTCCGCCGCTGCTGCCAAAACCGCCGCCAAAACCGCCGCCACCAAAGGTACCGCCAAAACCGCCGTGATGTCCGCTCGACGAGCCGCTCAGCAGAATCCACGGCAACAGACCAAGACGGGCCAAGATGATCAGGATGATGATCAGAGCGAGAAAAGAGCAAAAACCGCCGAAAACCGATTCTTCAGAATTATCTTCATAGTCGGCAAAATCGGTGGTCTGACCGTTAAATTCAATGCCGGTATCTTGACTGACCAGTCCGGCAATCGTCTGAAAGGCGGCAAGAAATCCGCCACCATAGTCGCCGGCTCGCAGATGGGGAGTCAATATATCGCGAAAAATTCGGCCGCTGCGTGAATCGGTCAGCACCGGTTCCAATCCATAACCAACTTCGATCCGCAACCGCCGGGTTTGAACCACATTGAGGATCAAAACGCCGTTGTCTTCCCCTTGCTTGCCAATACCCCATTTCTCATATAAGAGAGTGGCATATCCGTTATAGTCGTCATCCGGCACGCTGTCAAAAGTTGCAACCACCATCGCGACTCCGGCTTTTTCCCAGACCTCATTGGCCAATTCCTCGATCTGTTTTTCATCCTCAGCCGAAATCACGTTGGCAAAATCATTCACTGCTCCACGTGGCGCAGGCACGTCCATTGCAGAGAGAACAGCGAAACACAACAACAACAGGACGAAGTAGAGCAAATAACACTTTTTCATAGCCACTGGCCGTCAGATATTAGATAAACCGTCACAAGGCAAACCATACAGCCTGCCTGGGATTAACAACCACCTCTGGGATAGCGATCATCCACCCGATCGATTTGACGTTCGATGTAGCGTGCAAACGGCGTCTTGACACTGTCGACCGTTTGCGAGGGATCGATTTCCGATTCCAAGGTCAGGTTTTCCGCATCGATCCATTCAAAGATTAATATTAACGAAGATTGCCGCTAAATGCAAGAACTTTTGCGCTGATATCCGTTCGCCAAAAGATCCTCGAGCACAAGCAGTACTTGATCCGCATCGGCTGCAGGTCCGGACAATTCCCGAGCCATCGCCTGCAGGGTGGTGTGGTCGAGAGAACAGCGGCAACTTTTGATCCATTGCTGCAGAGGAGAGAGCAGGACGGCATGACAATATTCGAGCCGAAATCCCTCTCCTTTTTCGCCGGTAAAAACATAGCCATGCTGTATCCACCAGCGGATCAAAGCTTGCATCGCTCCAACGACACCTTTCGCAAAATCGCGGCGGTTGCGCGCAGCGGCGTTGGTCTTTTGCAGAATGGCCATTCTCACTGCCGCAAATTCGGCAAGAATTTGCAAATACTTTTCACTGCCCCCGGGCAAATATCGAGACGGCTCGGCGGAGAGATGCAGATCTCGCAGGCGACTGGGCAAATCAGCCGGCAAATCGACGACCTGCCGGGAGGCAACAGACCAGGCCGGAATCAGAACCTGAGCATCGCCACCCAGGAAAGAAGCAAAATGGCTGAGAATCTCTTCATCGCGTCGCTCGAGCCAAACAGGATCCGCAGTGCACAAAGCCCAACAATACAAGTTGGGCAGCGCCATCACGGGTTGCTGCGCATTCGCCATGATTCCGCGTACCTGGGAACGGTAGCGATATTCCTGGCGCAACACTCTGCGGATGTCGTCGAACTGCAGCACCACCGCCGGCGGAGTGGGTTCAAATTCGACGATTTCATAGGTCAGCAATGTAGAGCGAGCCAACAAACCGGCTTTTTCGACCAAATCGAAAATGATGCGTCCGTTGGCCCAGCCTTCGCGAATGCTTCTGCCGGGCAAGATTTCCCACGGTTCAGCAGGCGGATGCTCGAGCAAATAGCGCAAAAAGGGCACGACAAACCGCTGCAGATCATCGTGCCAGGCAGGCAAGGTTTCCCAATTGCTGCCCCAGCCTGCCCAAATCCAGGGAATCAGACTGGCGGGTTCGGGTCCGCAGTGCCATTGGCGCAAAATCGCGTGAGCGGCAGCCAAAAAAGAAAAATAGTCGTCGGGTTTGGCGCCGGGATAGCCGCCAGGATCGCCATCGATATAGACATAGCCGTCGGCGTTGGGCAAGCAGCGGAGAATCTGTTCATGGTGGGAAATCAGAAGCGCCGAGTCTTCACTGCGATCGAAGCGCAATCGGCGGAGGAAGGGATAGAATATCCGGTCATGGAAGGGTTGTTGACCGATTTCGGCATGGCTGGTGAGATTGGGGCAAAAGACCAACCAGCAGCGCAAACCACAGAGACGCGCATCGTCGATGACAGCCGAAAAATCTCGCAAGGCGTGTTCGTCTTGAGCGGACAACGGCGGCGGCGCCATTTCCGTCATTGGCCAAATCATCACACGATCAAAGGCCAGCAGGCGCAACAAGAGGAAAAAATTGTGAAAATCTTCAGCATTCCACGATCGCACGGCAAAGGGATAGCGATATTGCCAACCGCGATGAAGGTAAAATCCACGCGTTGCAAAACCGGGTTGCATCATTGCACTGCTCTATTTGCGTTCCAATTGCGGCAGAAGGCGTTGAAAAAAAGTTCGCATGGTCTGCGGTGAGAGATCGGGCGGCAGGTGGTTGCCGACCGCCACAACCGCACCGCGCACATTCGCCAAGGCGGTCATGGTTCTCGCGATGTCAAAGTCGACTTTCGCCCAGTCGCCGGCGGCAAGATCACGACAATCGATGGCGCTCCCCACCAAACAGGTGGTGCCGCCGAACTCGCTGGCCATCCAGTTAAAATCGTTGCAAGGCTCAAAAATCAGGCCGTCGGCACCGGCAGCGACAATATCAGAGGCAAAATCGACAAAACAGCCATCTGAACAAAAAAGCACTTTTTTGCCCGCTGCATGCAGCGGTTTCCACAATTCCGCATATCGCGGAATGATCTCTTGCCGATAGAATTCCGGGTGCAAAAAGGGTCCGCTTGTCCAGACAAAATCATCGTGCTGGATGACCACGTCTACCGAAGTCGCAGCCCAGGCTCGCATAAAAAAAAGCGTGCGTTGGAAAAAGGTGTCGAGAACCGATGCGAGGCGCTGCGGATCTGTTCCGGCCAGGAGAAAAGCCTCCCATCCAAACGCAGCGATAGCACCGGAAACCAGGGTTTTGTAATAGCCACCAGTCGTCAACTGCTCGGGATAATTGCTGTGAGCCTGGTTGAGCAAGTGTTCATAGGCCTGAACCTGCTCGGGAAAATCAGGCAGGCCATATTCGCGCACCGCATCGAAAGCATATACCTCGGCTGCAGAATCGAACGGACTTTTTAATGAAGAGAGCTGGTCGCTGCCATCGGCCGCATAGGCTGCATGTCCCATATTGGTGGTTCGGCCTGCCGCCGTCCAGTCGATCAAACCATCGTTGGTGTGCCAAAGCAGATCGATCTGCAAATCGTCCATGGCACGGGACAGGAGATGTTCATCTCCGGTCGGTATTCCAGCAGTCTCGGCAAGAAATTGTCGATGATATTCAAGGCTGTATTGGGTATGCGCCCATCGAGGGGTATGCTTTAAATGGATGCAATCAAGGGCAATCCGGCGGCTCATGCGTTTCTCTCCATTGGGACAGATGACTCGATTGTGTTTGGCGAACAGCAGCCGAGAAAGGTTAAGTAAAAAAAGAGCAAAAAGCAACGATTGTGTGATACAAGCTCTCGCATCAATTCGCGGCAATGTATTTTTTAAAAAATTGCCTTGTTTTTTTGCCAACAAAGCAATAATTTAATTGCAACCTGATTCGCGGGCACAACTCGGGATCTTAAGCGCAGAGATGTGATGGGGGGATGATGGAGGGAAATGGCAATGCGACCAGGATGCAAAGGGGTTGGTGTATGGGTTTTGGTGGTCGGCATCCTGTTTTTAACCAACCGACTGTTTGCTGACGAGAAATCATCGCCAAATACCACAGACCAGAAATGCCAGCAGCAAAACTGCTCATCAAAGATTGCTGAAACAGATACAACTGTAGAAAATCCTATCCAAAGGGTCAGCTGGGCGATCGCCGGCACCTCATCAGGCGACGAGAGCGACAGCTCTGAGAAGCAGGTGCATTCACTCCGCTGCCCGGCGACCGCAGCGAACGAGGCGAAACGGACAGAGATGCCGTCGTGGTTGGCTGAGCTGGATCGACTGCAAAAAAGAACATCGACCCCTGAGAACCAGAAGAACGGTGTACCCGCACAGCGAAGCACGGCCGATGTTTCACAGGTCATCCGCAACCACAGCCAGGATATCAGCACGATTTACCACAGAGTTCTGAAACTGAATCCCGCTTTGAATGGCACAGTTTCGATGCGCATTCTGGTCGACCCGGTCGGAAGTGTACAGGATGTCGAAATCGTGCAATCGACTGTCAGCGACTCGGTATTTCTCAGGCAACTCTGTCTTGCCGTCAAGCAGTGGCAAGATTTTGGAGCCATAGAGCAGCCGATTATTCAGGTCTACCGTCAAGATTTCGTGTTCGGTGAATGAGCCAATTGCACTGCTGATCGCGCGGGCCTTGAGCATCCGAGCGGCCGGATTGCCGCCTGGCGGCTATCGCAAGCAGAACCAGTCGTTTTCTCAAATTGCCGACCTTCAACGGCATGGCAGGCAGGTCGGCGAAGTGACTGCCGCCATCAAAAGACCGATTCCTGTGGTTAAAGGTTTGATCGACGATCTGTGCGTGCTAGATGAACAAATCCAAAAGATAAAGGATTTAGTATGGCTCACATTCTTGTCGTCGATGACGAGGAAGACATTCTCGAGACACTTCCTGATGTCTTGCAGCGTTGGGGTCACACCACATTCATCGCCCGCAACGGTATCGAAGGTTTAAAAATCTACAAATCGCGCCCGATCGACTTTGTCATCAGCGACATCAAGATGCCCGAGATGGATGGACTGGAGCTGTTGAGCAAGATTCAGGAAATCGACAAAAAGTCGATGGTGATCTTTCTGACCGGCTATCCATCCCTGGATTCAGCCATCAACGCCATGCGCGCCGGAGCCTATGACTATCTGGTCAAACCGGTCAATCTGGATGAGCTCAAACTGCGCATCGAACGCGGCATCGAACGGGTCGAGCATCTCAAAGTTCTTCCGCTTCTGCGCGGATTGAACTGGGCACTGTTGGTTTCGATTCCACTGTGGCTGGTGCTCGGGATCATTCTCGCGAAATTGCTGCGCTGATTGCTGCCCAACCTTCCCCTGCCTAGCCGTGATCGGAACGGCACCGATTTCTGCGAATATCCATAAGCGATTCCCCCCATTTTCGCGTCTCCCCCATCTTTTGCACAATTATTTTTTGCTTCTTTGCATAAAAATGCTAACTTTGCTCAACTCTGCGATTGTTTGAAAGGTTTTCTTCGATATGCAGTGCAGACCTGACCACCCCATATCCTGAATTTGTGGAGGAACGCAATGAGTCCCGTGGCTTTGATTCTCATCGCAATCGTCTTGTTCATTGTCGCCTATCTCATTTACGGTGCCTTTTTGCAGCGCCGCTTCAATATCGACCGCAATCGAGCCACTCCGGCCAACACCCTGAATGATGGAGTGGATTATGTGCCGACCAAGATGCCCATTCTGCTCGGCCATCATTTCGCTTCCATAGCCGGAGCTGGACCGATCCTCGGTCCAATCTTTGCGACCATCTTTGGCTGGCTGCCCGTTTACCTATGGATTGTTATCGGCGGAATTTTCATCGGTGGTGTACATGATATGGGATCGATCATCGCCTCAATACGCCATTCCGGTCGAACAATCGGACAGATCATCGAGGATTACCTGGGACATCGGGGAAAAATCCTCTTTCTCATCTTTGCCTACCTGACCATGATACTCGTCATCGCCGTGTTTTGCGGTATCGTCGCCAAAACCTTTGTCGACGTCCCGGCTGTCGCCACCTCCTCCCTTCTCTTTATCGCCCTGGCGATCTTGTTTGGGCTGGCGATCTATCGCCTTAAATTGCCCCTGGCACCCACAACGATGGTCGGGGTCATTTTGCTCTTTTTGTCGATCCATATCGGCACCCAATATCCGTTGACCGTCTACCAATTCTTTACACCGGAAAGCACTCGGCAGCAGATCGAGCAAAGTACAGAGTCAGATGATCTGCCGGACAGCACAAACCCGACTGCGGTGGCCAATTTGCTCAACAGCAAAAATTTGAGCAGCGATGCCGAATGGGTCAAACTGGCGGCAAAAAAGACCTATAACTTTTGGGTTGTCATTTTGTTGATCTATATTTTTATCGCGGCTACCGCACCGGTTTGGGTGTTGCTGCAACCGCGCGACTATCTCAATTCTTTTCTGCTCTACGCCTTGCTGCTGGGCGGGGTGATCGGAATCTTTTTTGCCAGACCGGCCATGAATCTGCCGCATTTCACCCAATTCCATACCGATCTCGGCATGCTCTTTCCGGTTTTATTCGTCACTGTGGCGTGTGGCGCCATTTCGGGTTTTCACTCCATGGTCGCCTCGGGCACCACGTCCAAACAAATCAATCGCGAAACAGATGCCAAGCCTGTGGGTTACGGCGGTATGTTGATCGAATCCGTGCTTGCCATTCTGGCATTGCTGGCGGCCGGCGCAATCGTCCACGATCGCTTGATCGCTCTCTATTCTGCAGGTCAAATCGTGCAGATCTTTTCTGAAGGCGTGGGGTCCTTTATGGCCAAAATCCCGCTGCTCAACATCTCGCCGGCTGCCGCAATCACCTTCTCCGGGTTGGCAGTTTCAGCCTTTGCGCTGACTTCACTCGATACCTGCACCCGTCTGGCGCGCTTTGCGTTCCAGGAATTCTTCGACAAGAAGGAATCGGCCCAAAAATCTCTGTTGACCACCAATCGTTTTATCGGCACTGCGTTTACCGTGCTGATCAGCGCCTTCCTGATTTTTTCCGGCTCTTCGCAGGCGATCTGGCCAATTTTTGGTTCAGCCAACCAATTGCTGGCCTCTTTGGCGCTTTTGGCGGTTTCTGCCTGGTTGACTTGCCTGAAAAAGCCGGCCTGGTTTGTCAAGATTCCGATGGTGTTCATGTACCTGGTCACCTTGACTGCGCTGATCACCTTGATCCGGCAGAATATGGCAAAGGGCAATTACCTGTTGACGATTCTCGGCATCTTTCTGGTGGTCGTCGCTGTTTTGCTCGCAATTCAGGGCAGCCGCAAAGTTTTCGGTCGCCGACAAGAACCGGCGCCATCGACGGCAAATCAGCACCAATCTGAGTGAAAACTATGGGCACGCGCATGATTCACATCGATAATGCATTCCTCCGCGAAGTGGTGGAACCGAAAAAATTGGCTTCGCTGCAACCGCGCCTGGCGCAAGCACAACGCCAGCTTGCAGAGGGCACTTGTCCGGGCAGCGAGTTTCTCGGTTGGCGCGACCTTCCGTTGCATCCGGATGTCCAG
This sequence comes from bacterium, assembly GCA_029565675.1. Taxonomy (GTDB): domain Bacteria; phylum Zhuqueibacterota; class Zhuqueibacteria; order Residuimicrobiales; family Oceaniaggregativiventaceae; genus Sulfursilanivivens. The sequence goes on along the minus strand of JAKQNP010000046.1, from coordinate 97,249 downwards.
GAACTGGCACGGTTGCAAAAAACTGCCAAGACGATCCGCGAAGAGGCCGATGCGTTGATCGTGGTCGGCATCGGCGGCAGCTATTTGGGAACGCGTGCGGCCATCGACTTTCTGACGCCGGCATTGAGTGTCACCAAACCGCGCATTCTCTACTTTGGCCACAATCTGGACAGCGATTATGCCGCCGACATCCTCGAACAGTTCGATCCGCACAAAGTTTTCATCAATGTGATCTCCAAATCCGGCGGCACCCTTGAGCCGGCGGTTGCTTTTCGTCTCTTGCGCGATCGCCTCAGCCGCGTTCTCGATTCCGCAACGATGCAGAATCGCATCATCGCCACCACCGACCCGGACTCTGGTCTGCTTTGCGAGATGGCGAAAAATGAAAAATGGACAACTTTTCATATCCCGCCGAATGTGGGCGGCAGATTCTCCGTGCTGACTTCCGTCGGGCTCCTGCCGATCGCGGTTGCCGGGCTCAAGATCGATGCTCTGCTGGAGGGGGCGCGCGATATGGCGAAAATTTGCCGCGCCTCACAGGACATGGAAAGCAATCATGCCCTGCTCTATGCAGCTTTGCGAACCCTGTTCTACGAAAGCGGCAAGCGCATCGAATTGATGGCCGCTTTTCATCCAGCGCTTCATTCGGTTATGGAGTGGTGGAAACAACTGTTCGGCGAAAGCGAAGGTAAAGACGGTAAGGGACTGTTTCCCGCATCCGTCGATTTCACCACCGACCTCCATTCGCTCGGCCAATATATCCAGGATGGCAGCCGGACGCTGTTCGAGACCATCTTGTGGCTGGAAAAGACGCGCAGGTCGATCGCCATACCCGAATCGACCGACAACAGCGATCACTTGAACGATCTGGCAGGCAAAACACTGCAAGAGATCAACGAAGCGGCTTTTCAAGGTACGGCAAAGGCGCACAGCGATGGCGATGTTCCCGTGGTGATCCTGCGTTTGCAAGAGCGGAGTGAATACGCGCTCGGACAGCTGTTTTACTTTTTTGAATATGCGGTGGCAATCAGCGCCCTGATGCTCGGCGTCAATCCGTTCGATCAACCCGGAGTGACAACCTACAAGAACAACATGAAAAAGTTGCTCAACCAGAAATAAGGTGCGCATGTGGAGAGCTGATGATTTTGACCGATTGAACTGGCAAACCGAGGACCTTTTGTGAATAAAATGCAAAAAAAAATAATGGTGGTTGAACGGGAAAAGCTGTTTTGCTCCGACTCTTTTCAAGGATTTGCCCCGGCAGATGGTGTCGATTATTACAGCCGCATTCGCGAGCATTACCGCTACCATGTGCGCGGCGAAGCAGAAAATAGACCGGATCTCAAACAACCGATCGCTTATTGTTTGATCGCGCATCGGGCAAGCAGAAAAATCTTTGCCTACCAGCGGTCGAGCAAACAAGGCGATTACAGTGAAAAAAGGCTGATGGGCAAGTGGTCCTGGGGGATCGGCGGTCATATTGACCAGATCGATGCAGGGGGAAAAGATCCCATTCAGTCCAGCATGCTGCGCGAAGTGCAGGAAGAAATCCATATCGCCGGATTTGAGCAGCCACAAGTGGTTGGTTACATCAACGATGATGAGAACACGGTAGGACAGGTGCACTTTGGAGTGCTGTTCTTGTTGTGGACCGATGATGAGCAGGTGCGGCCCAATGACCGTGAAATGTCGTGGGGTGGCTTCAAGTCGCTTGCTGAGCTGGAAGAGATCTGTGCCGATCCACAGCTCTCTGTGGAGACCTGGTCGTCCATCAGCCTGGAGCCGCTGCGCACGCTGATCGAGAGCAGCAAACGCTAATTTTTTTCTTGCAACTTGCTCTAATTTATTTTACATTATATGACTACTTTTGGGCGGCGTAGCTCAGCTGGTTAGAGCAGTGGAATCATAATCCACGTGTCCGGGGTTCGAATCCCTGCGCCGCTACCGGGAAAACAGCGCCCTGCATTGTTCGCAGGTCGCTGTTTTCGTTTCAACCAATGCGATTACCCCGCATCGAACACCGACACAGTGCCTGGCGCCGGGCAAGAAAGAACGGGTCATGAGAGACAAACCGATCAAACTGCCTGATTTCGCCAATGTCATACTGGAAAGCATTTCCGACGGCGTCTTTACCGTCGATCACCAGTGGTGCATCACTTCATTCAATCGGGCGGCCGAACGAATCACCGGCATCCCGCGCCGGGAAGCGATCGGCAAACAATGTTGTGAAGTCTTTCGCGCCAATATGTGCGAAACAGACTGTGCCCTGCGCCGCACGATGCAACAAGGCATTTCTTTCGTCGACACGGCCACCTATATCGTCAACAGCGAGCAAAAACGCATTCCCGTGATCGTCTGCACTTCCATCCTCAGAGATGAAAAAGGCCAGATCATCGGCGGCGTCGAAACCTTTCGCGATATGAGTTTGATCGAGGAACTTCGGCGCGAGCTGGACGGTCGCTATCGCATCGGCGATATCGTCAGCCGCAGTGCAGAGATGGAAAAAATTCTGCAGCTGTTGCCGCGCATCGCCGAAAGCGACAGCACCGTGCTGATCCAGGGCGAGACCGGCACCGGCAAGGAACTCATCGCCCGGGCCATCCACGATGCAAGCCCGCGGAATGAGAAGCCTTTCATCGCCATCAATTGCGGTGCCTTGCCCGACACCCTGCTGGAAGCAGAGTTGTTTGGCTACAAAGCCGGCGCTTTTACCGATGCGAAAAGAGACAAACCAGGTCTTTTTGCCGCAGCCGAGGGTGGCACCATTTTTTTGGACGAGATCGGCAACGTCAGTCCGGCCTTTCAGGTCAGGCTGCTACGGGTGTTGCAGGAACGCACCTATACCCCGTTGGGCGCCACTGCGGCCGTGCACACAGATGTGCGCATTCTGGCCGCAGCCAACAAAGATCTGCACAAACTGGTGCAGGAGGGCAAATTTCGCGAGGACCTCTATTATCGGATCAACGTGATCAAAGTCGATTTGCCGCCGCTTCGCGAGCGAAAAATCGATATTCCGATCCTGGTCGACCACTTTATCCATAAATTCAATCAGTTGAAAAACCGATCTGTCAGCCGCATCACCCCCGAAGCGCTCGATATTCTGCTCGCCTTCGATTATCCAGGCAACATCCGGGAACTGGAAAACATCATCGAACACTCGTTTATTCTTTGCAACAAAGAGGAGATCGATAGCGAGTGTCTGCCGGAAAACCTGCAGCCGGCGAAAAGACGGTCACCCGCCAACCGCATCGCCGCCCGCCGGCAAACCGCCGAGGCGCAGACCATTCTCGATGCCCTGCGCAACAACAATTACAATCGGCTTGCCGCCAGCCGCGAGCTCGGCATCGACAAGAGCACCCTATTCCGCAAAATCAAATCCCTTGGCATCGTATTGCCCGAGATCGATGGCCGCTGCAAACCATCCGGCCCCAAATAGTGTCGCGTTTCTGCATTTTTATCTTGTCCTACAGTCGCATACCTACTACCCTGCCGAAGTTTTTAAAGAAGTACATAGAGCTTTTCTTATGCTCTTTCCGATTGTTTTATCTATTCTTAACTAGAGAATTGATTTATTCCAGTTTCATGGCATGTGTTTTGCATTAAACCAGGTGCAATCAATTGCTGAGCAGGAGAAATGATGCGACAAACTTTGGCAATCCCGGTCTTTCGCGATCGCGTTTCACCGTTGTTCGATGCCTCACAAGTCGTGTTGATTTTACAGATCGAGGGTGACCATGAGGTAAGCCGACAAGAGGTGCAACTGCAGTCGCAGCTGCCGCTGATGCGCGCGCGAGAACTCGCTGGTTATGGTGTTGAGGTGCTGATCTGCGGTGCGATTTCGCGACCCTATTCTTTGGCTCTGGAATCGTTGGGTATCCGCATTTTGCCATTCATTGCCGGCGAGGTGCAGTCGGTCATTTTCTCGTATTTGCAGAAGCAAATTTTCTCCACCCCGTTTTTTATGCCTGGCTGCAAACACCGGCGCCGCCGGCATCGGGGCAGAGGCAGTGTCGGTATCTACCATCAATCCTTATGAGATAGAAAGGAGTCAGCTATGCCAAGAGGAGACGGAACAGGTCCACAAGGTCAAGGTCCGGGAACCGGCCGAGGTTTGGGACCTTGCGGCAGCAACAGCGAAGAGCCGGAGCAGAACAAAGAGAATCCCAACGAGAACGAAGGTTTGATCTCGCAAATCGGCAATTTTTTCCGCCGACGCCAGGGACAGCGCGGCGCAGGCCAGGGCAGGGGCGGCGGTCAGGGTCAAGGTCGTGGTCAAGGTCGAGGTCAAAACAGATAAGCAACACACGAGAATATTTTTAGTTCAATTGTACTAACCGACAAATGGAGGTCAATTATGCCAAGAGGTGATCGAACTGGTCCGCTTGGTGCGGGTCCGATGACTGGCAGAGGAGCCGGTTACTGTGCCGGTTATGCCGTTCCGGGCTACGCCAACCCAATGGGAGGCCGCGGTTTTGGTTTTGGTCGCGGCATGGGATTCGGCCGACGAGGCGGCTGGGGACGAGGACGGTGGTGGGGAGCCCCCTATGGTTTTCCCTACCCCGCCATGCCGATGACTGCACCTTATCCGGCTGAAATGACGCCCCAGCAAGAGCTGGATCTGCTTCGCCAGCAAGCCGAGCAGATGAATCAAACTATGGAACAGATCAACCAACGCATCGCTGAACTGGAAGCGAAATAATTCGGACTGCCGCAGAGGTGGCATCGGCAATGCCGACGCCGTGTCTTTAAAAAAAATGAGAATCCTATTTTTATGGTCATAACCATAGCCAGCGGCAAAGGCGGTACCGGCAAGACCACTTTTGCCGTAAATCTCGCTGCCATTCTGCACGACGAGGGCAAACCAGTCAGACTGCTCGACTGCGATGTCGAAGAACCGAATGACCATCTGTTTATACAGCCCGAGTTCAGCGCCGAAACGCCGGTGACGGCGCTGAAACCGATCTGGTACGAAAATCGCTGCACCGGCTGCGGTTTGTGCGCCGAAGCATGCAAATTCAACGCCATAGCGGTGGTCAAAGGCAGGGTTTTGATCTTTAACGAGCTTTGCCATTCTTGTGGCGTCTGTTCGTTTGTCTGTCCCGAATATGCCCTGATCGATACACCTCATCCCATCGGCATGGTGCGAATTGCTGAGCAAAAACCATTTTTTTTCGCCCATGGTGAGCTGAACATCGGCGAGGCATTGGCACCCAGTGTGGTGCGAGCGGTTAAAAAACACGCCGATCCGCAAGCCCTGACCCTGATCGATGCAGCACCCGGCACCGCATGCCCGGTGGTCGAAGCGGTGCGCGGAGCGGATGCTGCAGTCTTGGTCACTGAACCGACTCCTTTTGGTCTCAATGATCTGAAACTGGCTGTCGGCTTGACTCTGAAACAGGGCGTTCCCACCGGAATATTGATCAACCGTTCCGATGGGAAAGATGCAATCATCGCCGATTATGCCGAGGCGATAGGGTTGCCGATCATCGGGCGCATCCCGTTCAAACGGGAGTATGCGGAAGTCTATTCAGGCGGTGGTTTGCCGGCCCTGGAATTTCCCGAGTTCAGACAGAACCTGCTCGCGATCTACGACAATTTGTGCCGATTGCCTGGCAGCCCTATTCCGCCGCTGTCGCAAGAAGAAGAAATCGCCATTGGCTCTCCCCCGCCGCAAACCTTCGCCGTCGGCAACGCTGCGCACTACCGTGAAATTGCAGTGATCAGCGGCAAAGGCGGTACCGGAAAAACCACGGTTACGGCAGCATTCGCGCAATTGGCCCGGTCCAAGGTGATCGCAGATACCGATGTGGATGCAGCCGATCTGCACCTGCTCCTGCAGCCGATGGTTTTGGAAAAACATGACTTTTCCGGCGGCACCCGCGCCCTGATCGACGTAAAAAAATGCACTGCCTGCGGCCGTTGTGCCGAGGTGTGCCGTTTCGATGCCATCCGTTTCGATGGCATGGCAAACTCACACCATTCCGTTACCTACCGGATCGATCCGATTGCCTGTGAAGGCTGCGGTTTGTGTGCCAGGGTTTGTCCTGAAAACGCCATCTCCGATATTCAGGTCATCAATGGTCAGTGGTTCGTTTCAGCCACCGAATATGGACCATTGGTCCACGCCCGACTTGGCATTGCCGAGGAAAACTCGGGCAAATTGGTCACTCAGGTCAGAAAACGGGCTGCGGAACTGGCTCGGGAGCTCAAACTGGCCGTCATTCTCGCCGACGGTCCGCCGGGAACCGGTTGCCCGGTAATCGCTTCACTGAGCGGAGTCGATCTGGCGGTCATTGTCACTGAGCCCACTGTTTCCGGTGTTCACGATCTGGAACGCGTGCTGCAGCTCAGCCGCCACTTTGGTGTTCCTGCCGGCGTGATCATCAACAAAGCCGATCTGAACAAGGAACAAGCCAGCCGTATCGATCGATTGGCGCAAGAGTATGGTGCAGAGGTGATTGCCCGAATCCCCTTTGACCGCGCTGTCAACGATGCGCTGATGGCCGGCAAGACCGTTATCGAATTCGGTGGCGGCGCTGCAGCCGAGGCCATTCGGGAAAGTTGGGAAAGAATCGATAAATTTTACCTCAATGGAGAAAAATCGAGATGAAAATTGCCTTTACAGCCGAGGGTCCAACTCTGGACCACAACGTAGAAGCGCGTTTTGGGCGTTGTCCCTGGTTTTTGATCGTTGACAGCGAAACGCTCGAGATCGAAGCCATCGAAAACCCCAATATCGCCGTGGGCGGCGGCGCCGGTATTCAGTCGGCGCAGTTGTTGGCGTCGAAAAATGTTGCTGCCGTGTTGACCGGCAACTGCGGTCCCAATGCCTTTCAGGTCTTTTCTGCAGCCGGCATTCAGGTTATCACCGGCATAAGCGGGCCAATTCGCACTGCGGTTGAGCGCTATAAAGCCGGCGAGTTCAAATCGTCTTCAACGGCCAATGTCACCAGCCATTTCGGCATGCACAAAGGAAAGAACAGGTGAAACTGCAAATTGTCTACGACAATCAGGCCGAAAAAGACTTTAAGAGCGGTTGGGGTTTTGCCTGTTTGGTGGACGAGCGCATTCTTTTTGACACCGGCGAAGAACCGAAATCGCTTCTCGACAATCTGGCCCGTTTGGGATTGGAGCCCACCCGCATCGAGGCAGTGGTGATCTCGCACGATCACTGGGATCACACCGGTGGTCTATGGAAGCTGCTGCAAAAACGGCCTGGTTTGCCAGTCTATGGCTGTCCGGGATTCAGCAGAGGTTTCAAGAACAAGGTTGCCTTGCTCGGAGGCCGTTTGATCGAATGTGCAGGTTATACCGAAATCGAACCAAACATCGCGGTGAGCGGTGAGATCATGGGTGAATACAAAAGCGCTCCCTTGCCTGAACAGGCGCTCATGGTAAAGACCGCCCTGGGCCTGGCGCTCATCACCGGCTGTTCGCATCCCGGAATCATTCAGGTGGTAAAAACTGTCCGACACCAGCTGCCGAAAGAAAAGATCAGAATCGTGTTGGGCGGTTTTCACATGAAGGCTATGGATCAGAAGGATATCGATTCGATCATCGAGACCCTGCAAAAACTCGGAGTCGAACGCATCGGCCCGACCCACTGCACCGGCCAAACAGCGCAAAAGAGTTTCGCACAAAAATTCGGCAAAAACTTTCTCACTGTGCGCGCCGGAGCGGAATTCACAGTCTAGTCTCTCATCCTCTTTCATCCTTTCGACGGACGATGGTTGCAACGCGGTGCCACTGGTCAGGCAAGCCGGTGTTTCCCGCAGAGCGACAATCGTCCGTCACTCCGATCATTTACATCCTTGCATCCAGCCATAAAAAAATGTATTTTGTACAAAGAAAACAATCGATCAAAAAGGGCATCCCGTGAGCCAACCATCCGGTCTCGGCAAGACAAAATTTTACCCGATTCCCCTGGCCGACATTGCCATTGGCGGTGAGCTCGCAGAGATGCTCAATGTTCTTGACAAGCGATTGCGGGATCCCTATTTTCACCATGACAGCCTGATCACCTGGTTCACCCACGAAAGCTGTCCCGGCGACGCATATGGCCGCACCCTGCTGGCCTGGGTCTTGTTGGCACAGGCGTTGAAGAAGCCAAATCCGCATTTGCAGACCCTGATCGAGCGTTTGCCGGAGCACATCAACAGCGAGGGTTATTTCGGCGCCCTTCATTCCGATATCGAAACCGATGAGACACGGCTGACCAGCCACAATTTTCTGGTCCGCGGCTTGTGCGAATACACCGAATGGAGCAAAGACCGTTCGGTTATACCGATCATTGAGGCGATAGCCAGGCGCCTCTACCTGCCGTTGCGCCAAACCATTGCGAGCTATCCTGACCACTGCGATCGCCGATTCATTCAGAGGCGAGAAGCGTTGGTGGGTATGGAGGAAGGCATAGTCGGCCGCTGGAGGGTCAGCACCGACACCGGATCGCTATTTTTCAGTCTCGATGGTTTGTCGCATGTGCTGCGATTGATGCCGGGTCAGGAAATAGAAGAAACAGCAGCCAGCCTGGTCGACCGCTTCGCCCTGCTGGATGGTGTGGAACTCAAAATGCACACCCACTCCTATCTGTCAGCCTGTCGGGGTTTGCTGCGGCTGTATGAAGCGCTCGGAAAAGACCGTTACCTTGAATTGGCAAAAGAACGCTTTGCCATCTACAAACAGCGAGCCTGGACAGCGGACTATCAAAACTGGAATTGGTTCAGCCGGCCAGTCTGGACCGAAGGCTGCGCAGTGATCGATTCGTTCATGCTTGCCACGCAACTCTGGCAATTGACCGGCGATGTTGCAGAACTGCAAGACGCCCATCGCATCTATTGGAATGGTTTGCGGCACAATCAATGGCCGAACGGCGGATACGGCACCACCACTTGTCTTGGAGCTGACGGCAATCCCTTTCTGCGCTATGGTGAGGAGGCCACCTGGTGCTGCACCATGCGTGGAGCTGAAGGCTTGACCTGGGCGGCGCGTTGCAGCACCTTTGTCGCCGATGAAATGATTGTCATCCCCTTTTTCTTCGCCAATCGATTGCAGCTTGTTTTTCCGGACGGCCATATGGCGGTCGAACAAGAAACTCTTTATCCCTACAGCGGCAAAACAGTGTTGACGGTGCGACAAAGCGACGTGCAAAAGCGGAAAATAATCGCCTTTTTTATTCCAGAGTGGGTAGATTGCTCGTCGATTCGCCTGGCTGTGAACGGCCGTTCAATTGCGACAAAAGTGGATTCCGGGTTCCTCACACTCGATAAACGTTTTCAAACAGGCGATCAGATTACCCTCACTTTTGCGATCGGGCTGCGCCGAACCCATGCCGATCAGACCGGCGGTGAAAGCGGATGGCAGACTTTTTTCCACGGCCCGTTGATGCTGGGTTGCAGAACGGAAACAGAACGCTTTATCCCGGCGCAGCCACAATGGCGGCACCAAGGCGACGCCACCTATTGCCTGGCCGACGGATCCATGCAATTGCAGCCGGTCGATTATCGGAGTTTTGGCGGGGAGCAGGAAGCCAAAAAGGCGCAGGTACAGTTTTTGTTCAAACAAAAATAGCGATCGAAATTTGAGGAATCGCCATGCGAACGCTTTTTATCGGCGGCACGGGCAAGATCAGTTCGGCCTGTTCACAGCAAGCCATTGAATCCGGGATCGACCTCTATTTGTTGAATCGCGGTCAGAGCGAACGGCCGATCCCGAGAGGCGCGACTGTCTTGCACGGCGACATCCGCGACAAACAATCGATCAAAAACCTGCTCAGGAAGCACAGATTTGATGCGGTGGTCGACTGGATCGCATACACTCCGGAGCACATCGAACTCGATCTCGAGTTGTTCCAAGAGCGAGTCGAGCAGTATATCTTTATCAGCTCCGCATCGGTTTATCAGAAGCCGCCCAATCGCCTGCCGATTACCGAATCCACACCTTGCCGCAATCCCTACTGGGAATACAGCCGCAACAAAATCGCCTGTGAGGAACGGCTGCAGCGGGCTTACCGTGAAACCGGATTTCCACTCACCATCGTGCGGCCCTCGCATACCTATGATTGCACCATGCTGATCGTGCCCGGCGGCGCCACGACTCTGGACCGCATGCGCCGCGGCAAACCGGTGATCGTGCACGGCGACGGGACTTCCTTGTGGACGGTCACCCATCACCGCGATTTTGCGCGCGGATTCGTGCCACTGCTCGGCTTGCCACAGGCAATCGGCGAAACCGTGCATATCACTTCAGATGAAGTGCTGACCTGGAACCAGATATTCGATATCATCGCTCGTGCTGCGGGTACAACAGCGGAAAAATTCCATGTACCATCGACAGTTATCGCCAGGCACGATCGCGAATGGGGGGCGGGATTGCTGGGCGACAAGGCGCATTCGATGATCTTCGACAATGCGAAAGTCAAAAAATTGGTGCCCGGATTCTGTGCAACAATCCCCTTTTGCCGAGGTGCCGAGGAAATCATCGCCTGGTATGACGCCGACCCCGCACGGTGCGCCATAGATCCGGATTTCGACCGGCTCTGCGACCGGCTGGCGGAGCTCTAGGGATAATCGTTTTGATTTTAATGTCTGCAGCACCCGGCTCCAGCTTGCCGAAAAACGGAACGATCGGCGGCTTTTCTACCCATGCGAGTTTTACTTCGTAGAAAAAGATCGTTGTGATAAACCAGCATCACTTTAAGGGTTGTTTCTTTCACCGTGCCCGATGGTCGGTGATATCGATATAAATGCCGGGTTTTGAACAATTTCACCTGCTACCTGCAAGAGGGTCACATGAAAATCAGACAAATTGTTTGGATTTGGCTTTTCTCACCTTTACTGCTTCTGGCGGCCACACCAGGCGAAGTGGAAACGATCCAACAAACCATCGAAAAACAGGGTGCCGGCTGGGCGGCAGCGGAAAATTGGATCACTCGACTCGCACCTGAAGAGCGGCGGTTGCTTTGCGGCGCAGAATACCATCTTCCCGCGGTTCCCAGGCAACCCGTGCTCCAGTTGCAGGCGCGCGAGGATCTGCCATCCCATTTCGACTGGCGCGATCACCATGGCAACTGGATCACGCCGGTTAAAGACCAGGGGCAATGCGGCAGCTGTGTGGCCTTTGCTGCCGCCGGCGGATTGGAGGCCTGGTGGCGTATTCATCATGCCGATCTCGATTCGGTTCCCGATCTTTCCGAACAATTCATGCTCTCGTGTTCGGATATGACCTGCAACGAGGGATGGCGCACTGACCTGGCTTTTGACTTTCTCACCGAAATCGGCTTGCCGCCGGAATCCTGCCTGCCTTACACCGCTTCTGATGCAACTGAATGTTCGGCAGCGTGTGAGGATTGGCAAGACAGCTCCACCCGCATCCCTGGATGGGGCTATGTGACATGGACCGACGGCAATGTCGAAAACATCAAAAACGCCGTGTATCTGGCTCCGGTGATCGCTGCTTTCGTTGTTTATGAAGACTTTTTTTCCTATTCCAGAGGTGTTTACGAGCATGTCTATGGAACCGAACAAGGCGGACATGCAATCGTCATCATCGGTTGGGACGATGCCACCCGCAGCTGGATCTGCAAGAACAGCTGGAACACCAATTGGGGCGAAGACGGCTATTTCCAAATCCGCTGGGGACAATGTTCCATGGACCAGGGTGTCATTATGATCTATGACAATCTGACCGATGGCCCGGCGTCATCAATTTTTCCCGCATCACGGCAAGTGGCAGCGACAATCGGCGATCGCATCCAAACCGATTTTATGCTTGGCAATCCAACCGCCAATCCGTTGCAGTACGCTGCCTTTTCCTTTGAAATTGATGAAATCGCCAATTTTCACCGAAGCGATTTTTTGGTTTCAGGCGATTCGAGCTGGTGGAACGGCGATGAAGAGACCGGCGGATATGGCAACGGGTGGCTGCAAAATCTGGATACTCCGGTGCTCGATCTGTCATCGGCCGCGGCTCCAAACCTCACCTTCTGGCTGAATTATGCCATGGAGAATCCGGCGGGAGCGTCAGCGCCCTACGACGGTTGGGATGGCTGCAATATCTGGGGATCGGTCGATGGCGGACAAACCTACACTGTTCTGCATCCCATCAATCTTCCCTATACCTGTTCATCGCTTTATTCTTTTGGTGAGGCGGATGAAGGCTGGGGAATGGGAGCGGGCATTGCGGGGTGGGCAGGCACCAGCAATTGCTGGCAAATGGTCATGGTCGATCTCGAAGAGTATCGCGTGGAGCGGGCCAAATTCCGTTTCTGTTTCGCCTCGGATATGGGATATTGCACACTTGACGATCGGCAACTTTTTGGTACTTGCATAAAGGATATCCAGATATTCGATGGCAGCACCTTTTTATTCGATGATAGCCGCCGCGGCGATGAGATGCAAGTTTCGAATTCAAGCAAAGGAACCACAACCACCAGTTGGATCAAGCTCAGGAACGGTGCGGGAGTGATCGCGCCGGAGGATTCAAGCCGGGTCATCATCGACATCGATACGCGAGATCTGGAGCCAAACGCTTATCGTGCAGAAATCCGGTTTATCTCCAACCATACCTCGCAGGCGATCACTCCATTTCGACTCGAATTGAACCTGCAAAAGCCCACCCACGATCTGGCTATCGGCGATATTCACTTTTCGGAAGGCAATTGTCATCTTTACGGCAAATCGCAGATCGGAGTGCAAATCGACAATTGCGGTCTTTCGGCTGAAGAGGACATTGAGGTAATATCTTCGATAGTGACCTTGGACCAGAGACTGCTTGTACAGGACACCTTGCGACTGCAGCGGATCGAGTCGGATTCATCGGCGATCGGATTTTTCAAACCCTTTATCATCCTTTCCTCGGAAACCCACCAATGCCTGCTGCAGCTGCAAAATGGGTCGGCAGTGGAATACAACACTTACAACGACTCCGACACCCTCAGTTTTGTCGCCACCAATCTGGTCACGGATTTCGAGGATGCATACCAGCCCTGGGAGTGTCAGGGCGGCTGGGGGATCACCGACAAGCTCAACCGTCACAGCGGTTCCTATATGGCGCATGTGGACAACGGCCAGATGCCCTACAGCGCCAACATGAACGGCATGATGCATTACCGCCGGCCGTTTTATATCCAAACCGCGCAAGCGCTGACCCTGAGCTATTGGGCACGCTGGGGAACCGAAACAGGGCACGACGTCTGTTATCTGGAGGTCAGCCCGGACAGCCTGAACTGGAGCGCTGTCGATTCGGTTTCCGGCAATGGTCCACGATCCTGGACACAGCGAGCCGTCGATCTCACTCATCTGCTCGGCGAAACAAGTGCAAAATTGTGGATTCGGTTTCATTTCATCTCAGATGAAAGCGGTGTTGGGCTGGGGTTGGGTGTGTTGATCGATGATATCGAAATCTTTGCTGACCGCACGACATCGGCGGAACAGAGCGCAGCTGCACCTCCCCTGCCCACCGGTTTCGCAATGGCGCAGAACTATCCCAATCCTTTCAATGCGGTGACCAGGATCCGCTACCAGTTGGGAGAACGGACAGCCGTCAGTTTGCGCATCGTGAATCTGCTCGGGCAAGAAATGGCGGTTCTGGTGAACGAGGTGCAGCGTGCGGGAGAACACAGCGTGGTCTGGAATGGCATGACCCACGCTGGCGTCCAGGCGCCAAGCGGGATCTATCTCTACCAACTCGACGCCGGTCAGGAACAACTGATCCGCAAAATGGTCTATATCCGCTAGAATTGGACCGAGTTCTCAACCAAGCGCCGGCCCTGCCGAAAGCCAGGGAGGCAAGGCCGGCGATAAGATCTGAGAGGGTTTATTTCGCTTCGAGAGCCGGTTGGCCGTCGAGCCCAATCAAGGCAAACTCGTCACCGAACTGGGCGAGGAACTCGACGCTGAAAGCGCGGAAGGTGTAGCTGATGGGCAGCAGCACCACGGTGATAAACCCCAATCGCCATCTGAAGAGGGAATGGCTTTCACGGCGAAATTCACGCCAGGGCCTTGTCACCTGGGCGCGCACGTGCACGACATTGTCCAGAAACATGAATTGACCGCGCGAACTGACATACAACAGCACCACCATCAAGGCGATGATTAAAATCAAACCGAACCCCGCCAAGACCAGCCATAACGGATTTTCGATCAACCACTCCCAAGCGAGATAGGGAAAATCGAGAATTTCTCGCCACCCGATATTCCGAAAATCATCAAACGATCCGCGGTTTCCACCTCCCCCACCTCCGCCTTTGGCAAGATCAGCGAGAAATGCGGTGAAGCCGACTGTGAACCAGGTACCCAGATCAAAAGGCTTGAACAATCCGCGCTTCATTCGTTCCCATCCCCGGGCCAATGGAGCGATCAATTCGATATCCATTGCACTCTCCTTTTTGTTACCAGCGTGTCATGTGCCAGACCGCATCGATTGGTTTGTGCAGTCGGCCGCGTTGGCTGCGCCGATTGCTGCGAGGTGCGCTGCATCGAATCGGAACAGAGAGCGGCGCAGCTGACCAGCAGTTGCAATGGCGTCCCATCGTCAGGCGGGACACCACATTACCAGTATAGTGAGTTAAAGATAAACTCGCAAGAAAATTGCGACTTAAAATCCGCTGGTAAATTCTGCTCGACAATCGAAAAATGTCTTGAATTTGCAGCAGAGGTTTGTTTATTTTAAAATGACTGTTTATTAAATCGACAAAAGAGGGATAGCCATGCGCAAAATGGACCGCCGGCATTTCATGCAGGCCAGCAGCACCGCGGCAATGGGATTGGCCATCGGCGCTGTTTCCTGTAGCGAACGCAGTTTTGAGCTGATAATCAGAAATGGACTTGTCTATTCAGGCCGCAACGACGAACCTCTGCGTGCCGATGTCGGGGTGAAAAATGGCCGCATCGCGGCTGTGGGAGATTTGTCCGCCCAATCGGCGCAACAAACGCTGGATGCCCTGGGGATGGCGGTAACACCGGGATTTATCGATGTCCACACCCACACCGATATCGATTTGCTGGTCGATCCGCGCGGACAGAGCAAGATCCAACAAGGTGTGACCACCGAGATCGGGGGCAACTGCGGCGATTCGGTCTTTCCGATCGGCACTCCCTTTGCCAATGACCGCCGGCAAAAACTGCAGGAACGCTATCAAGTCGCGATCGACTGGGACGATGCGGCAGGATTTCTCAACCGGCTGGAACAGCAAAGAATTGGCCTCAACTATCTGACCCTGATCGGTCATGGAGATTTGCGCTGCGCAGTGATGGGAAAAGCCAACCGTCCGCCAACCACAGAAGAAATGGCGAAGATGAAAAGCCATTTGGCTGCTGCGCTTGAACAGGGCGCATTCGGCCTATCGACCGGTTTGGAGTACGAACCCTCTTCTTTCGCCACCACTGAAGAGCTGGTCGAGCTGTGTCAGGTGGTATCCAGAACCAATGGCATCTATGCCACCCACATGCGCAACGAGGACGTGCGGGTTGAAGAAGCGGTCGAGGAAGCGCTGCAGATTGCCCGCAAGAGCGGGGTTCGCTTGCAGATTTCGCATCTCAAAGTCTGTCAGAAGCGCAACTGGCACAAATTAGCCGGATTGCTCGAGAAAATTCGGCGTGCTGACCAGGAGGGCGTGGATGTGCACGCCGACCGGTATCCTTACCACGCCTATGGAACCAGCCTGAAATTGCTCTTTCCGCCCTGGAGCCGAGAAGGCACAGATGCGCAATTTGTCGAGCTTTTGCAGTCTAGCGCGACCTGGCAACGCATGCGCGCTTTCGTGCGCGATAAAGTGGAGGCATTGGGTTCGTGGGACAGCGTTCTGATCACCCGGGTCTCTCCCAAAAATTCCGACATGCAGGGCTGCACGGTACAACAGATCGCTGTTGACAAGGATATCGATCCTTACGAGCTGGTGCGCCAATTGTTGATCGACAGCAACGGCGATGTCTCCATGTGCGGATTTGCCATGAGCGAAGAAAACACCGCCGCTGTGCTCGCTTTTCCGCTTACCGTCGTGGGCTCGGATGGCAGGGCGATCTCGCCAAATGGTTTGCTCGGCCGCGACAATCCGCATCCGCGCTTTTACGGCACTTTTCCGCGTTACCTTGGTCATTATGTGCGCGAAAAACAAATTCTGTCGCTCAGCGAAGCCATCCAGCGCGTCACTTCCCTGCCGGCGCGAATATTTGGTTTGGCGGATCGCGGCGAGATTGCGCAGGGCAAATGGGCCGATCTGGCAATTTTCGATCCACAGCGAATCATCGACCGCGCGACCTTCACCGATCCGCACCAGTATCCGGACGGCATTGAGGCTGTTATCGTCAACGGCAGGATTGCCGTATTCAGAGGTGAACACACCGGTTGTCTGGCAGGCCAAGTGCTCCGCCGCAGCTGAGATCCGCTTGCTTTTGGTCAGTTCAATGTGTAAAATCAGTGGAAAAGGTTTATGAATGGAAGAACTCGTGCAGGCAAGCGAAGATGACTCGGTCGGAGCAGAAAAAACAGCAATTGACCTGGGAGGCGGCCATTCCCCTGGTCACCAGCCCGTTTTTCATTTGGGATATGTTAAAATTGTTCGGCATCACCGCATTGGTCATGGGGTTGCTTCTCGCTTTGATTCAACTCCTCAGCCCGGCGCCGGGATTTTGGCAAGCTTGCTGGCTGATTCCGCTGCTGGTTTCCGGTGGCCTCTTTCTGTTATCGCTGTTGGTCAATATCCTGGTGTTTTTCAACCGTTACTGGGCGCGATTCACTTTAGACGGCGACGGCGTCCTGTACGAGTCCGCTCGTGGCAGTCGGACGGTCAGCCGTGCACTGGGCAGCGGTGCCATTATTTTGGGGCTGTTGCGCAGTGCCCCGGTAGCTGCGGGAGCGGGAATGCTTGCCCGCTCGCGCAATATGGTGTTTTTATCCTGGTGTAACGTATGCAAAATCAGCCCGTTTCCGCGCTATCGGGTCATCACGCTGTCCAATTGCTGGCGGCCGGTTTTGCGTCTGCATTGCCCGAATCAGCTGCTCTACGACCAGGCGATCGCTAGACTGGAGGCAGCGGCACCAAAAGCCAGGTGGAAAGCTCACCCGGCGGTTAAAGCCCGTAAAAGGAACGTTGACCAGAAAAACAGATTCAGCAAAGAGAATCCCTGAAAATCGCAAGAGTTGGTTTTAGATTCGGTGTTAACCGAATCAATAAATATTCAATCTCTTATTCATTATGCGGTTACGAAAAGGGTACTTTTCAACCTTTCTGTATTGCTATCAGATTGATTTTATAATAGATCCGGTGCTGCACACCGGATCCGGGTTGGTTACGCCTTGTCTCTGTTTGTGCACAAGACCCATCCACTCTCGGGTTGGCGATCAATGGGAGTGATCGTGGTGGTCATGATCATGATCATGTTCGTGATCATGGCCATGGTGGTGTTCGTGATCATGATCATGGTCGTGACCATGATCGTGATCATGATCATGTTGATGACCGTGCCCGTTTTCGGCTTCCTGCTTTTCGATCTCGCGGCGAATATCGTCCATATTCAGATCGCGCACTTGCTGGATCAAATCGTCCAGGGCATTTTCCGGCAGAGCTCCCGGATTCTTGTAGAGAAGAATCTGATCGCGAAAAATCGCCAGGGTTGGTATGGATTGAATGCCAAAAGCGGCAGCCAGCTCTTGCTGCTCTTGCGTATCGACCTTGGCAAAGGCAATGTCCTGATGCTTTTCCGAAACTTTTTCAAAGACCGGACCGAACATCTTGCACGGACCGCACCAATCCGCCCAAAAATCGATCAGCAGAATAGCGTTGTTGTTCAAAGTGTCCTGAAAGTTTTCCTGATTTAAACTGATGGTTGCCATGCTGTCTCCTGTTTTGCTCTTTGTGTGCAATTCGGTTTCTGGTCGAACTGTTCGAAAATCAAAAGTTGGATGTACCATAAAGCAAAAGGATTCACAGCGAGGATGCAATTCTGATGAACAGACGTTCATTTATCAAAAAGGCGGCGATGTCATTGATCGGCGGATCACTCATTTTTCAACAAAACAGCTGTCGCCGGCGAAAAGAACGACCGCGCTTGACATTTTTGCACATCAGCGATACACATTTGCAGGAAGGAATACCAGCCTATGCGCTGGTACGCGAAAAGGTTGATGCCTTTATCGATGCGGTAAACAGCGAGCAGGATTTTCCGCTGCCGGATTTTGTTCTGCACACCGGCGACATGATCCATGGAGAAAAACTCGAGCGCCTGTTGCCGGAGTGCCTTTTTGCGAAGCAAACTTTGGATCGTCTCGCCTGTCCCTGGCATCCGGTCGTTGGCAACCACGAAGTCATCCAGCGCGAAGGGCATCCGCAATATCAGGCGGCTTATGAACAAGTTTTCGGCGCCGATCGTGTCAATTATGCATTCGAGCGCAGCGGATTGGTCTTTATTCTGTTGAACTCATCCAGCGGACTTGCCAGTCCGACCGTGAATATCGATCGAATCGAACGGCCTGACAAAGCCGATATTATCGATCACTTGAATCGTCATGGAGGCGACTGGTTGCCGGCGGCGATCGAAAAACGCAATAGCTGGCTGCAAGAGGTATTGCGCGACACGGCGTCGGCGCAGAAAATTGTCGCTTGCCATATTCCCCTGATCTCCATCAGAGAGGAAGAAGTGTTGCGTCAAAGTTTTGGATTCTTCTCTTACAAAATGCTGGGAGATGAACTTGTCGCACTGCTGGAAGCTCAGCAAAACATCAAGGCGGTGTTGAGCGGTCATCTGCATTTAAGCGGAGCCGTGCAGCAAAACCGGATCACCCATGTGGTAACCTCGGGCTTTGCCTCCTATCCCTGCCATTTTTCGCGCTGGGCAGTTTATGCCGATTCGATTGAAGTCGATTTTTACCAGCTTGCACCCCACCTGGTGACGCCGGAGACCAACATTCACGGCGCGCGTCGGCATGGAAAAGATTTTACTGACGATCTTCATCCAACCGCTGAAGAATATGTTGCGGGCAATTCTGACGAAAATCATCGACAAATCCTTTTAAATTAAAAAGAGCGGCGGGTTAATCGCTAACCCGTCGCTCTTTTGGCTTCTTGTTGCCTGCACCGTCATTTCCATTCCTCATTTTTGCAAATCGGCAATCAGAGTTTCGCCCAGTTCCAGCTTTTCACGTTCCTGACGATATTTGTACAGCGCCACGCTGCACATGTGTTGAATACGAGGATCCTTCTCGAGGGCGATCTGTTTTTCGATGAACTCCATTCCTCGGGCGCTGCCGATGTTGTATAAAGCCGACAGAGCCAGGGTGCGGACCTTGGGCGACTCTTTGCTGTTGCCCACTATAGCTATCAGTTTTTTTACTCCTTTGTCGCACAAATTGAACTCGGGGAACATGCTATAGTGGACGATGTGCTGCATGGTCGAGACACGCACTCCCGGATTCGAGTGTTCGAGATTCGCTGCCAACTGCGTGCAGAACAGCTTCCAGGTTTCAGGACTGTATACCTTGTTTTGCACCATCGCACTGCCAGAGCCAACCAGGCTCAACGCGATCAATCCGATAACGATCAGGGTTGTTTTCATGACACCCTCCGCAAGTTTTGAGTGACTTTCCGCTGCAGGATAGTTCAAAAACAGTGCCAAGAAAACATCGATCGTTTTGTCTCGAAAAGATAGGTTGTTTTTATTGCAGTTATTCTCTTTAAATCGGAAAAGGTGGCAGGACAACCTCTCATTTTCCTGCCGTCATTTCAGGATTTCCTGATATATCAGGAATTAACGCAGGGAGGGGTGGTTGGCAGCAGTGGGACGGACTATTCCGAGTTTTCGCATGCGCGATTCCAGCGTTTTCGGATTGATGTGAAGAAGAGAAGCCGCGCCGTCTTTGCCACTCACCCGCCAGGAGGTTTGCTCCAAAGCGCGCAGGATATGTCGCCGCTCATTCTCTTCCAGCGACGATACATGGGAATCGTTGACCTGCCTGTCGTTTCCCGGCAGCCAACCGCTCAGCTGCAGTTTTCCCGTCGGGCTGGTAATCAAGGCGCGTTCAATGACGTTTTCCAATTCTCGGACATTTCCCGGCCAGTGATATAAAGTCAGGTCATCGATCACGCTTTGGGGAATGGCCTGGACCGTACGTCCGAGTTTTTGACCATATTTGTCGATGAAAAAGTGCACCAACAGCGGAATATCTTCTTTGCGGTCACGCAAGGGTGGAAGATGCAGAGGAAAGACATTGAGTCTGAAATAGAGATCCTGGCGAAACTGATCCTTTTTGATGGCCTGCGCCAGGTCGCGGTTGGTGGCAGCAACGACGCGGACATCCACTTTAAGGGTTCGGGTTCCACCCACACGCTCGAATTCGCCCTCCTGTAAAACCCGCAGGAGCTTGGCCTGCAATTCAAACGGCAGATCTCCGATTTCGTCGAGAAAAAGTGTTCCACCGTTTGCCAGTTCAAAGCGCCCGCATTTTTGTTGTAAGGCACCTGTAAAGGCCCCTTTTTCATGGCCGAACAGTTCGCTCTCGATGAGCTGCGGTGGCAGGGCCGAACAATTGACTTTGACCAGCAGCCGTTCGCTGCGGTGACTCAAGCGATGAATTGCCTGGGCCACCAGTTCTTTGCCGGTACCCGATTCTCCAAGGATAAGAACCGTCGCATCGGTTTCAGCCACCTGAGCCGCCTGGCGCAAAACAGCGGCCATCTTGTCGCTGTGGGTGATGATGTTTTCGAAATTGGTCACCACGTTCATTTCGTTCTGCAGATAGGTGTTCTCTGCCTCCAGGCGGTTGTTGAGACGTTCCACTTCGTCCAGAGCATTCTGCAAAGCCTGGGCGTTGATAATTCGCTCCTGCAGACTCGCCTCCAATTGCCGGCGTTTGCGCTCCAGTTTTTTTACTCTCCAGTTATAAAATGCACTGGCACTGAAAACCAAAACACCGATCACCAGCAACCGGAACCACCAGGTCTGATAAAAAGGCGGCTGCACCACAATCAAAAGTGTCCTCCCGGCTTCGTTCCAGATGCCATCGTTATTCGATCCGCGGACATGAAATCGGTAGGATCCCGACGGCAAAAAAGTATAGCTGGCCAGACGATTCTGCGAATCGGTATAAATCCACTCTCGATCCAGGCCTTCAAGCCGAAAAGCATAATTGTTTTTGTGGGGAGCGGTATAGTCCAGAGCAGCGAATTCAATGGCAAAATACGCCTGGCGGTGGGGTACAGTCCATTGTTCGAGAACATCCAGGGATTCAGATGGCACCAGCGATTCGTTAAAGCGCCGAATGGCGGTAATCACGACCGGGGGAACAAAGGTATTTTCCGTTATCTTTTCCGGAAAAAAGGCGTTAAAACCATTGATGCCGCCGAAGAACAGTTCACCGCTTGCACTTTTAAAATAGGATCCACCGTTAAATTCCGTGCTTTGCAGTCCGTCATCCACGCCATAATTGGTAAAAACTGCCCTGCGCGGATCGAACCGGGACAAACCGTTGTTGGAGCTGATCCATAAATAACCCTGATCATCCTCGAGAATGCCATAAACCGCATTGCTCGCCAGGCCTTCATCTTTATCATAGTATCGGGTGGTGCCGCTGTCTCGATTAAAAGCCAGCAATCCTCCTCCCCAACTGCCCAGCCACAACAAACCGTCGCTGCCTTCGTGTATACAAAAGATATGATCCCGTCCAAGTCCTGAAAAGGCACCGGATTGCGACAAACACCGCTCGAACCGGCCGTTGATCGGATCCATTCGATCCAGGCCCCCTCCCTGGGTACCCACCCACAAATTGCCGCGGCTGTCGTGATAGGTATCGCGCACGTAATCGTTGCTCAGGCTGGTGGAATCATTTGGATCGAATCGATAGTGGGTAAATTCACCCCGTTCCCGATCGAACCGATCGAGCCCGCCGCCATAGGTACCGATCCAGAATCGTCCATCATGGTCTTCATACAGATCGCGGATCTCATTGTGGCTCAGGCTGCGGTCATTGCGCGGATCGTGTGTAAAGGGAGTGAAACGACCGGTATGGGGGTCGAAACGGGAGATCCCCCCTCCATCTGTTCCCACCCAAAAGCGGCCTGCACGATCCACGCAGATCGCCCGTACGGCATCGCAATTGAGGCTGTATGGATCGGAATCGTCATGGCGATAGGTGCGTTTTGTGCCGGCATGGCGGTCGATGGCCATCAAACCGCCGCCATGAGTTCCAACCCACAGAACGCCATCTTTAGCCTCGTGAAAACACCAGACGATATTTTGCGCTACACTGATCGGATCGTCTGCGGTTTGTCGATAGTGTGCGAACTGATCTTCATGCCGATTGAGTTTGTTCAACCCATCGCCATAGGTCCCGAGCCAGAGAACTCCGCCGCGGTCCTGAAACAAACATTTGAGGTAATCAAAACTCAAACTTTTATCGTCACGCGGATCGTGCTGATAGCGAACAAATGACGAACTGTTCGGATCGAAACGATGCAAGCCGCCGCCATTGCTGGCGATCCACAATGTCCCTGATCGGTCTTGCAGGATATGTTGAATATCATTATGAGCCAGGCTGTGTGGATCGTCTGCACGTCGGCGAAACGTCAGCAGATTGCGAGATTCAGTGAGTGGATTTTGCATGCAGAAAAGGCCATTTCGCGTGCCGATCCACAATGCACCCTGGCGGTCGAAGCAAAGAGTTTGGACAAAATTGGCGCCGGCGGCATCTCGCGCATCGGCGGGAAAATAAAATCGACTGGCCGTTCCACGCCGCGGGTCGAAGCGATTGACACCATTTGCGGTACCGACCCACAAATTCCCGTTGCCGTCCGGGCAAATCGCCTGTATGCTGTTGTCACTGAGACTCAATGGGTCTTGTGGATTGTGGCCAAAGGCTTCAATGCGAAGGCGATCGGGTGAGAGTCGATTGAGTCCGCCATCCGTACCGATCCACAACGCCCCGCCCGAATCCTGATACAGCGTGTTGATCATTTCGTTGCTGAGGGACAGGCTATCGTTTGGGTTGCACCGGTAATGGATAAACGTACCTTTGAGAGGACAGTAATGATTTAAACCAGCGTCGAAAGTACCAATCCACAGGGTGCTGTCGGCATCGACCAGCAGGGATTGAACGTGGCTGTAACTCAGACTGTTCAAATCGTCCGGATCGTGATGCCAGGTGCGAAACGTATATCCATCAAAACGATTCAGGCCATCTTCGGTGGCAAACCAGAGAAAACCCTGATGATCCTGGACGATATCTTCGACGATACTCTGGGACAGCCCGTGTTCCAGGGATAGATGGTCGAACTTGAGGCAGGGTGACAATTCGAAAGAGCGGTTCTGGCCAAAGGCCGGAAACACAAGAGTCACCAACAGGTTGAGCAAAATCGCATAGAGCAGATGACGCGACACAGTTACTCCCTGTCAAATGATCGGATAGGCACGAATGAATACGACTCGTAAAACATGCGGCTGCAAAGTTACCAGACAATTGAAAAGGCAAAAGAGTTTCTAAACAAAATACCCTAAAACCTCAACAGCGCGTCAATTCGCTGAAAATAGTCTGAATCCGTTTTGCCCTGAACGAGCAATTCCCGCCACAGTGCATAGATTGCTGCATTCCAGCCCTGATTGGCTTTTCCAGGCTTGCCGGTCACGGTGTGCAGGTGTTCATAATAGGTGCCGCCTGCAGAAAAATCGATCTGTGTGCGACGGATGATTTCCTTCTCTGCGCCTGGCACTCCGTGCAGATAGGCGTCGATCGATGCCAGCAAGTCATAGAGAAAGTAGGAACCGCCATAGCAGTAATAACCATATTCGAAATCCGGCAACCAGGCTTTAAATGTCGGCAGATCGTAAAAATCAGCTGGCAAATAGCCGCCTTGCGGATCGCAAACACATTTGAATCCAAAGGGGGTATGGGAAACACGCATGAGAGTATTGAAATGCTGTTCGACTGCAGCAGTTGAGAGCAGCGGGTAGCCAAACAGTACCTGAGCCAGGAGGTCCCCGACCAGCGCATCCACAGTTACGGCGTTCTTTTTCCGGCTCAACGGGAAATACCCTGCTTCCGGCAAAAACAGCCCCTGATAAACCGCAATGGCCTGATCAGCGGACAGCCCGCTCGCAAGTCCCAGTTTCTCAGCGGCCAGCAATGAACAGGCAAGCAGTCCCTGATTGTAGGTGATCACATCGTCGTCGGCAAAAGCACAAAGATCGAACCAGGATTGCATATTTTTATTTATCGAATCGTTTGCCGCTCGATAGGCGCCGTCCACAGTATGAGATTCAATATATTCGAGATAAGGCTGCAAGAGATCTGAATCGATTTCAACGCCGCTCATCACGCTGCGCCAGGACCAGATCAAGAACAGCAAAGGAATTTCAGCGCGCAGCTCTCGCCGCATTCCAACATGGCGATAACACTCGGCCGCAAGCTCAGGGGGCAGGATCATGGATTGCCAAAATGCATCGCGCGAATACTGATAATTGGAGTAGTGAATTCCCGGCACAACTACCGCACGGCTGAAGCCCAGTTCATCGGAGCGCAAATGCAGATAATTGCTTGCAAATGCGATGGCACCATAGCGATCCTTTATCCCACCCCAATGAGCGGCAACCGCCGACAGGACGGCCAGTCGAAGACGGGATAATTCCAAGGCGGGGAGTTGCAGGGTCAGCGCATCGAAACGGTGTGGAGCATAGGGAGTTACACAAAAATAATGCGGTTTGACAACCGCCTTCAGGGCTTGTTTTCCGGGTTGCAGGCCGTTATCTCCCGAATTGAGATGAACCTGCCCCCTGTCAGGGTAAAAAGCTTGTGTACAAAAATTGTCGAAAAAGAGCGGCGCGTTTGACACTGCAGCAGCGAAACCCGAATCGGTTTGGATCGCAACCATGGGAACAGCCTGGCCAGCCATATCCGGGAAATAGTTCATCGGATTGTGAGGACTCTGGCGAAATATTTCGGTCGAGTCCACCAAACCATCATAGTTGAACAATGCAGCACCCGATTGGGAGAAACGCAGAGAAAAGTAACCGATGCGGGAAATGCGCTCACTGCTGACTGCCGCTTTTATGACGATAAACGCTGAATCCGGCAAGAGTGTAATTAAAAAATCGAGATTGCGGATCTGAGTTTGCAGAGTTTGAGGCTCAGATAAAGTCACAGGAATTTGGGCGATCCGG
This sequence comes from bacterium, assembly GCA_029565675.1. GTDB lineage: Bacteria > Zhuqueibacterota > Zhuqueibacteria > Residuimicrobiales > Oceaniaggregativiventaceae > Sulfursilanivivens. The sequence continues at coordinate 72,110 of JAKQNP010000046.1, read as the reverse complement.
GCATCGCTTTCACCGGGTTCGACCCAGTAGAGGCTCCACCTCCCTGAATCGTCAACTGCATTTGCGACATCGGACAACGATGCTGCAGTTGCTGTATGGGTTTGCAGCAGAAGGACGAGAACAGAAATCAACTCGATTACACGATTCATCAGATCCTCTGATCTCTTCGATCGCCAAAGAGGTCGACTTTTCTGCGTTCGCTTCCTTCTTTCAATGTTCATGGTCGCAACAACCACCACAGTTTGACGGAGCCTCGTGGCAGCGCTCATCGCGGCCGCAGCAAGGAGCTCGATCGGAAAATTTGGCCGAAGAGCCTATGATAAAACCGCCGCCAGTGCTGATCTGCCGTTCCACCGGCCCGGCACATTGTGGGCAATCGCTTAGGGGCTCAGCCGTGATGGTCTGAAATACTTCAAAATGGTGACCGCAACTGCGGCAACGATACTCATAGGTTGGCATAACAACTGCTCCGTTTTTATCAATTTATATCCTGCAGCCCAATAATGCAAGAAAAAGATCCGTTGCCGATTCGCTTGTTTTTTCACTGCCCCCTTTTTTCGTTGTTTTTTCAGCCTGTTGATGGAAATTTCTCTTGCAGTTGATGAAAATTATACTAGATTCGATCTTTCTAATTATTTTAACAATCAAATTGAAATCATCAAATGAACGACACACCCTTTGGCGAAATTCTCGAGCAAATTCGAGAAATCAACAGCAAAATTGAGAGTCGATTGCGGGAACGTTCGCATGCAGCAGTGATTTGCAAGCATGGCCCGCTGATTCTCGACACCTTGTCGGGCAAACAGATCCGCCTGATCCACGCGGTTCGCCAGTATTTGCAGGACAAACCCGAGGGGCTGCTGTTGCGCGACCTGGCGGAGCGCATCGGTGTCACACCGCCATCGGCATCGGTGATGGTCGACACCCTTGTCAAACGCGGATTTCTCGAGCGTTCGATCTCTGTCGATGACCGTCGGGCGGTGCGGATTCGCCTGACTCCTTTGTTGAATGAACATTTCGACGCTCTGCATCAAGCGAGGGTGATCGAGCTGCAGCATTTGGCTGAGAATCTTGGTGAAAAAACATTGCACAACTGGCTTGCAGTGCTGTTGCAGGTCGATGCTCAGCTGACCCGGGATCTCCCGCCTGCTGAGACAAATCTCAATCGCGAAAGCAAACCATGAAAACTCGTGCAAGCTCGCTGCCATCGCAAGCCCGGCTGGTGCGCGGCAACGTGACCACCACACTTTTGAGCATGAGCGTTTCGATGCTGCTCGGTTTTCTGTTCAACGCCGCATTCAACCTGGTGGACACTTATTTTGTAGCCCGCCTGGGTACGCGCGAACTTGCGGCCATGGGTTATGTTTTTCCATTGGAAATGATCATCCATGGCCTGATCATGGGTATCGGCATGGGCGCGGCATCGGTGATCTCACGCGCTATCGGTGAAGGCGATCATCATCGGGTACAGCATCTGACCATGCACGCCTTGCTGCTCGGTATCGGCTGGGTGATCTTTTTTGTCTCTCTCGGCTATTTGACGATGCGGCCGATGATCCGCCTGCTCGGCGCGGCACCAGACATTTTGCCGCTCTCGGTTGAATACCTCTCCATCTGGTTTGCGGGAATGCTCTTTTTGATCATTCCGATGGTCGGCAACAATATCATCCGCGCCACCGGCGACACCCTCTCCCCCAGTCTGGTCATGGGATGTGACGTCTTGCTCAATATCATCCTCGATCCGATCTTTATTTTTGGTTGGGGACCCATCCCGGCCATGCGCATGCGTGGTGCGGCTTTGGCCACCGTCCTCAGCCGCATGCTGGCGCTGTTTGCCTCGCTTTACATTCTCAATCGCAAGGGATTGCTGACCCGGCCTGATTTCCGTTTAAAATCGATTTGGGCATCCTGGAAGCGCATTCTTTATATCGGTCTGCCTGCCGGAGCCACCAACCTGCTGACACCTCTGACAGCCGGCCTTGTCACCAGGATAGTCAGCGGGTTCGGCACCGCCAGCGTGGCGGCCCTGAGTGCCGGCACCCGTCTTGAGCAGATCTCTGCCATTCCGATCATCGCCTTTGGCGCATCCCTTTTGCCCTTTGTCGGCCAGAATTGGGGCGCCGGCGCACGCGATCGCGTCGAAAAAGCCCGTCGCCTGAGTATCTCGGTCGCCGCGATCTGGGGTGGAATCTGTGTGGTTTTTTTCGGCATCCTGGCCCCGGTCATTGCCACCCACTTCAGCAAAGAGCCTCGAGTCATCGAACAGCTGGTGCTCTACCTGCGCATCATTCCAATCGCCATCGGCTTTCGCGGTTTAATCATGTGCGCCAACCAGGCGATGAACGCTATCAATCGGCCGCTGGACAGCTCAGCATGGACCATTGTTCGACTCGTTGTTCTGCAGGTTCCCATGGCGTTGCTCGGAGCGCGCGTGTTTGGTTTTCCCGGGGTGATTGCCGGCATTGTCATTTCGGAGGTGATTGCCAGTATTGCGGCAACCCGCTGGGTCCGGCATCTGTTTCGTCGCCTCGCCTTCTGATTGGATTGCCGTCCTGAAATCACACTTAAATTCAGCCAGATTGCCCGCTCGGAGTCTTTCGACGCAAAATCGCACACTGGCGTCCGGGGCTTTGTCCCGCAGTCGGAATTTTGCCGGGTTTGCCTGAGAAAATTCCATCCCGGCTCCGCCTTGCCCTACACGTCTCGATCGCACAGTGCGCTTGCGACTGGCGGTCGGCAAACGACCGCCTGCGCATGCAGACAAACAGCGGGGGTTTTCTGCCACGCCGGAAAAGCATAAAAACTGAAACCCGGATTCGGTGCAGAGCACCGAATTTCACAGAAAATCAATCTGATAGCACTACACAGAGGGTGAAAACTGCCATTTGTCCAACCGCATAAGGAATAAGTGATTGAATGATTTTTGATTCGGTTAACACCGAATCTGGGTGAAAGCCAACAGCAACAAAACCTGTTGATTTTGCTATGAAAATGTGTAGTTTTAATTTTTTCCGCCAAGCCCGGCGGGATGGCTGTTACAGCCAAAACATGAATGGATTGTGAAAATGCACAGCACCAAAACAGCCGGAGGCGTGTGGATGGACAAATCGCAAAGGCATTACTTGCTCAACTCATGGAAATTTTTTGATTCGGCGCCGGGAGAGGGCATAAAAAAATCTCTGTTTGCACCCGATACAGAAGATTCCGACTGGTTTTCCATCCAGGTGCCGGGCGATGTGCATCGTGTCTTGATCGATAATGGCCGCATTCCGGATCCATTTATCGATCGCAATGAGGACGAATGCCTCTGGATGGAGGAGCGGGAGTGGTGGTTTCGCTGTGCATTCAAAGGCCCCGAGGCAAAGCCCGGCGATGATGAACGCTGGTTGCTGGTATTCGACGGCCTCGATACGTTTGCATCGATCTGGCTGAACGGCGAAGCGATCGGTTCGCATCGCAACATGTTCTGCGAAGCGGTTTATGATGTGAGCGACCGATTGCTTGTCGGCCGCCAAAACGTCTTGACCGTCTGTTTTGATCCACCGCTTGCCCATGCACAGGATTGCGGACCGTTTGCTTCCTGGGGGCCGAATCCTGAGCGCGTTGCCATGCGCAAGGCGCAATTCTGCTATGGCTGGGACTGGGGTCCGCGTTTGCCTGGCATCGGCATCTGGCGGCCGGTCCACCTGATGCTGCAAAAACAAGCGGCCTTGAGCGGCGTGCATTTCTACACCCTCTCCATCGAAGACAAACAGGCGGTGATCGGTATCCGCGTCGAGGCCGAGGCCTTTGCCGCCGCCGACGCTCTGCATGCTGAGATTGAACTCTTCGAGCCAGGCCAGGATCACGTCAAAAGCACGGCTGCAATGCGGACGAAACTCCAATTGGCTGGCAGCGGCAAAGACCGCCGGGCAACCGCTTATCTGGTCATCGATCAGCCCAAACTGTGGTGGACACATGAACTGGGCAGCCCGGATCTCTATGCCTTGCGGGTCAAGCTCATCGCCGGCAACCAGGTGGTCGACGAACAGTTGCAAGAAGCAGGCATTCGAACCATCGAACTCGATCAATCGGTTGATACTGACGAACCCGGCACCCGGTTTTTCCGCTTCATTCTGAATGGCGTGCCTATTTTCGCCAAGGGCGCAGACTGGATCCCGGCCGATTCCTTTGTCGCCGCCATACCGGACGAACGTTACCAGCGTTTGCTGACCGGAGCGCGCCAGGCCAACATGACCATGTTGCGGATTTGGGGCGGCGGAATTTACGAGCATGACGCGTTTTATGATCTATGCGACCGCTATGGCATCCTGATCTGGCAGGATTTCATGTTTGCCTGTGCCATGTACCCCGATCACGATCCGGCTTTCAGGCGCGAGGTCGAAAATGAAGCTCGCTACCAGGTCCGACGCCTGCGCAACCATCCCTGTTTGGCTCTGTGGTGCGGCAACAATGAGAACCAGTGGAACCACGATAAAGAAGTGTGGGAAAAAGGCGGCAACGAGCCGGTCCCGGGTTCGTTTTTGTACCACCATCTCTTGCCCCGTATTGTCGCCGAGCTGGATGGCCGCATTCCCTATTGGCCGGGCAGCCCTTATGGCGGCAACGACCACAACAGCATGGAAGACGGCGATCGGCACAACTGGACCGTCTGGCACGGCGACCAGCCGCGCCGATTTGGAGACAAACCACAGACCGTTCAGACACCGGCAGGGGTCTCGTTTTTGCATTATCTGCAAGACCAGGGCCGTTTTATCAGTGAATTCGGTATGCACGCTTCTCCCGTTTTCGAGACGCTGCGCCGTGTCATTCCCGCTGAGCAGCTCTATCACCACAGCCCTGCGATGGACCACCACAACAAGGACTTTCCCAAGAACAAGGGCGACAACTTGATGCAGTCCGTGACCGGATTGCCCAACGACCTGGATGAATACATCGATTTCAGCATGATTGCGCAAGCAGAAGGTCTGAAATGCGGCATCGAGCACTTTAGGCGTCGCAAACCGCACTGTTCAGGAGCATTGTTCTGGCAGTTCAACGATTGTTGGCCGGTATTGAGCTGGAGCGTGGTCGATTATAATGGTTTCGGCAAGGCCGGCTACTACGCAGCCAAGCGTTCATATGCGCCAGTTTTGGCGTCCTTCAAACCGTGTCCGGATGGCAGCATCGAATTGTGGGTGACGAATGACCGCAATCAGCCGCTCGAAGGCGACTGGATGGTAGAAAACGCGTCGTTCAGCGGGGCTGTCGCGATGCAAACAGACGTTCACGCGCAGATCGCGGCGCAGGCAAGCCAATGCATCGCCCGCTGGACAGGAGAACAACTGGAGGCGGATGCCGGGCACTATCTTTGGGTTGAGGAAAAGAACAATTTGATCCCGGTCAACCGCCATTTTTTTGTTCCGATCAAGGAATTGCAGAGGCTGGGGGCGCAAGTCAGGATGAAGAGGAAACGTTTGGCGGCAGATCAGCTGGAAATTGAGCTGCAGAGCGACGGATATGCGCTTAATGTTCATTTGGCATTCAACGACGCGAAGCTGCTTTTAAGCGACAATTATTTCGATTTACCCGGGGGTAAAAGAGCGTTGATCGAGATCAGCGGTTCTGCCGAAGTTTTGGACGGGGTGGAGATGGTGCTGCGCTGGCGATGATTTTGCACAGCAGCCGCGAGCCGCCGGGTTTGCGGCTTTTTTTTGCTTATACAATTTTTCTCTTGACATGGATAGGCAAACGGTTTATATTTAAATCGAAACGTTTCGACAACGACTTGTCTTACACTTTTGCTCTTCCTGAACACGCCGTGGAATTCTGCTGACACAAACTAGATATCGATCTTCACTCCGTGGATTTTCTGCTGCAGATCGCGATTATCGGCTGCCGGATTGCCCTATTTAACCATTTTTTTGGCGCGAAACCAGGGTGAAGGCAAGAGAAAAAATCACGATCGGTCAGTGCGCTGATCATAAGGGATCGTTTCCTTGTCAAACAGAAGTAAAAACGTTTCGATGACAGCAACCATACGCGATGTGGCTCGTTTGGCCGGGGTGGCGGTGTCAACCGTATCGCTGGTGGTCAACAACAAAGGCCGCGTCAGCAAAAAAACCGAAGCCAAAGTCAAACAAGCGGTGGAGCAGCTCGACTACCATCCCCAACGCTCAGCTCGCGGTCTGGTCACCCAGCGCAGCGGCAATTTTGGCTTTATTCTCTCCACCGACCACTTTTCCCAGGCAGAACCCTTTTACACCAAAATCTTCCTCGGCACCGAATTCGAAGCCCGTTCCTTTGACTACTATATCCTTCTTACCACCATCGACAAACATTTCAACGCCGATCGGGCGCCGCGATTTCTCCTCGAGCGCAACGTCGATGGCGTGATTCTCGTCGGCACTGTGCCGCACAAAATTGTCGATTATATCGCCATGCGTGATTTGCCCATCGTCCTTGTCGATTATGACTTGCCAGACACGAAGCACTCTGCGGTTTTAATCGACAACGTCGGCGGGATTCGCGCGATCGTCCATCACCTCATCAAGCTCGGCCATTGCCGGTTTGCCTTTATCGGCGGCGACATGAAGCACCCTGGCATGAGCCAACGTTTCAACGCCTTTCAACAAACGCTAGCCGACGCCGGCCTGTGTGTCGATAACGATTGTGTGGCAGCAGAAGAGGAGATGAGCGGCATCGAAACCGGCTATACCCTTATGCAAAAACTGCTGCCGCATCACAACAAATTCACCGCCGTGGTCGCTGCCAACGACGCGATGGCCGTCGGTGCGGTACGCGCCTGTCAGGGGAATGGTTTTCATGTGCCAAACGATTTTTCGATTACCGGATTCGATGACGTCGAATCGGCGCAAAACTTGCACCCTGCACTGACGACTGTTCATGTGCCCAAAGAAAAAATGGGTGCCATCGCTTTGCGCCAACTGGTCGATATGATCAAAAACACCGCTGAATACGGCACAAAGATTACGATTCCAGTCCGACTGATCATCCGCGAATCCTCCAACCAGCCACGCAGTTGATTGCCGCCGTCCCATGTCATCGGACGACTGCCACCGCCGCATCGATCTTTGACAGTATCAAACGCTCGACAGATTTATCCCTTCCCTCAATCGCAGAGGGCAAACCGTTCGCTGAACTCGCTCCGCTGTCGACAGACAATGATAGTCATTCCCCTTTCAATGGCATTGACTTGTTTCGACGCGCGAAAAGAACGAACCGCCTGGGCATTGCTGATTTTGCGTGTCCGAATGTTAATCGATAGAGATGAAAGGAGGTGAGGTCTGTGCTGGTCGAGGGTGGAAAGGGAACAAAAGCATCTGTTCTGTTCGCCCTCCCCCATCTTGGCGAGTCAAGTTTGTAGAAACAGCTCAATCCGTTTGCAACATTCACCATCCCAATCAACAAGAGAGGATCATCATGAGTGTGAGCAAATCTTTGACAGCGATTTTCGCTGCAGCTTTGGTGTTGCTGGGAGTTTCCACCGTCTATTCCCAGATCAACACCCTGACCAACGGCGGTTTCGAGAGCGCCGAGGTGCCGGGTCACTGGCAAAAGATCGATGCTGCAGACGCAGAGGTTATCTGGGACGAACATGTTTACCGCTCGCCCGAGCGTTCGCTCAAGATTTCTGAATCCAGCGGCGCGGACGCCCCTGCCTGGCAATCGAGCAACCTGGCCACTTTGAATTGGAATCCGACCTCTGGCGTCACTGAGAACATCGAGATCGAAGTCGGCGGCTGGGTCAAGACGGAAAACGTCAACACCAATCCGGCCAACGCCGACGCGGAAATTCATCTGGTTTTCACCTTCAAAGATGCAGCTGGCGGGATTATTTTCAATGAACCCATGGTGCTCAAAATCCCGCAAGATCAGGCAGGCACCGACTGGGTGGAGATCAAAAATGATGTGCCGATTGTTCTGCCGGTTCCAGCTGCCGAGCTGATCATCAGTTTTGCTTTCGGCGCCAATGCCACCGGAACCGCCTGGCTGGACGACATCTTCATGCGGCTGGCCGAAGGTGCCGAGGGGTGGATCGGCGATCTCTACAACGCCAATTTTGGTGTGCCGGAAGGCTGGTTTTTCTGGAAAGACCGGATGAGCCTGGGCGACCAGGATTACGGTGTGGTCTCCATCACCAGCAACGCTGCACACAGCGGCAACTATTCATTGCGCATCGGCGATACAGCCGACAATCCCGCTGAAGTGGTGGCGATCTCCAATCGTCAGCCTATCGAGCCCGGACGTTCCTATGGGTTGTCGGCCTGGGTCAAGCTGGCGGGTGTAAACGTCAATCCCAAACGCGAAGTCGAAACCGCCGTCTTTTTCACGGTCACCTATCATACGGATGCGGCGGATTGGGCTGAAGTCGGCGGTGAGGATTTCTTTGTCGTCGATCAGTCCAGCAGCGATTGTGACTGGCGTCTCTATCAATTCACCTTCACTCCACCGGCCGAAGCGACTCGTATTTCGGTGCGCGCTCGCATGCAACACCAAACGGTTGGCGACACCTATTGGGACGATTTTCGCATCTATCCGGTTGAGGTGGCGAAACAGAACTATACGTTTGACGAATCGCTCAATCCGGCCTATTGGAATCCGTATCCCAACGGCGACGCATTGGTCGAATGGGCAAGCGATCAATATCGCTCTGCTGAACGCTCGCTCAAGATTTATGACAGCGATGGCGATGATGATCCCTGCTGGGTCTCGGGCAATCTGGCCAAGCTGAACTGGAACAGCCCAACCGGCCTGGGCAAAAATATCGAGATGCTTGTCGGCGGTTGGGTAAAAACCGAAAACGTCAACACCAGCCCTGCCGATGCCGCGAACGAAATCCGCCTCACCTTTTCTTTCTTTGATGCCGAACAAAATCTGATTTTCGGCGAGCCCGTGGTGCTCAAGGTCCCGCAAACCCAGGCGTCGGTCGACTGGACAGAAATCAAAAACGATGTCCCCATCGTTTTGCCGGTTGAGGCCGATTCGTTGGTGGTCATGTTCTCCTTTGGTGCCAACGCCACCGGCACGGCCTGGTTGGATGATATTTTCATGTATCCGGCGCCCGGAGCCAGCGGCTGGATCGGCGATCTCTTCAATGCCAATTTTGGTACTCCCGCAGGTTGGTCCTATTGGAAGAGCCAGATGAGCGAGGGAGTCGCCGGCAAGGGCGTGGTTTCGATCACCGAGACCTATGCGCACAGCGGCAAGTATTCGCTGCGCGTCGCCGACGATGACACCAATGGCGACGAAGTGGTGGCCATGTCAGACCGCACCCAGGTTGAGCCAAACACCGAATATCTGATCGGCGCCTGGGTCAAACTCGATGGTGTCAATCCGCTGCCGGTTTTCGATGTGGAAAAAGCCATCTTTTTCACTGTCACTTTTCACTCCGATGCCGAAGGCTGGGCGGAAACACACGGCGCCGACTTTTTCGTCGTCAACCAGACAGAAGCCGACCGCGACTGGGCGCTCTACACCTTCCGACTGCGCACCGAAGAGAATGACCGCCGCATATCGATCCGCGCTCGCATGCAGCACTGGGCGACCGGCGATGTCTATTGGGACGACTTTTTTGTCGTGCCCATTGCCCAAACCATGGCCGGCAATGGTTTCGAAAACGCCGAAATGCCGGCTTACTGGACCAAAGCCAATGAAGGCGATGCCACGCTGAGCTGGGACGGTCAGCAATTCCGCTCACCGCAGCGGTCGCTGATGATCCAGGAAAGCGCCGGCGACGATGACCCGATGTGGGTCACCCATGCCAACATGGCCAAGCTGCAGTGGAATCCGGTCGATGGCGTGCCGCCCGACATCGAAATCGAGGTGGGCGGTTGGGTAAAGACCGAGAATCTCAACACCGCTCCTGCTTCCGATGCCGAAAAAGTCGTGTTGACCTGGGAATTCTATGATGCGGAAGGCGCCTTGATCTTTGGCGAACCGATTGTGCTTGAAGTGCCGCAGAACCAGGGAACGATCGAGTGGACCGAAATCAAGAACGACGTGCCGATCGTCTTGCCGGTCACAGCCGATTCCCTGGCAATCAAATTCCACTTTGGCGCCAATGCCGTCGGCACCGTTTGGCTGGATGATATTTTTATGCGTCTGGCAGAGGGTGCAGAGGGGTGGATCGGCGACCTGTACAACGCCAATTTCGGCGTTCCTGAAGGTTGGTTCTTCTGGAAAGATCGGATGAGCCTGGGCGACGAGGATTACGGTGTCGTCACCATCACCCGCGACGAGGCCTTTACCGGTGACCACTCGCTGCTCATTTCCGATACTGCCGACAATCCGGCTGAAGTGGTGGCGATCAGCGATCGCAATCCGATCGAGGGCAACAAGGTCTATACGGTTCAGGCCTGGGTTAAAACCGAAGAGGTTATTCTCAATCCTGAAAACGATGTGGAAAAGTCGGTCTTTTTCACCACCACCTACCACACCGACGACGAGGGTTGGGCTGAATTTGCCGGCGAAGACTTTTTCGTTGTTGATCAAACCGTTGCCAGCAAAGACTGGTCGCTGTATGTCTTTACATTGACCGCTCCGGCAGACGCGAAGCGCATGTCGATTCGCGCTCGGCTGCAACATCAGGCCACTGGCAAGGTCTATTGGGATGATTTCGCGGTCGTCGAAGGCAATGTCACGAGAGTTGACGGCCAGGATATCCCTGCCATGCCGCAGATCTTTGCGCTGGAGCAAAACTATCCCAATCCGTTTAACCCGACTACGACAATATGCTTCAACTTGCCGCAGGCTCAGCAAGTCAGCCTGGTAGTCTATGATCTTCTCGGCAAAACCGTCCGCACTCTCGCCGACGGTATGCGCGAAGCCGGTGAACACACGGTCACCTGGGATGGTCGCGATGACAACGGTCTTGCCGCTTCCAGCGGTATCTATTTCTACACCCTGACCACACCACAGGCGAAATTGGTACGAAAAATGACCTTTATCAAATAAACCGTATTGACAACCGGGCGGCTGTGCTGTCGCCCGGTTGTTTTGTTTGCGGTAGAGTTCACGGATGCAGAAAAAGGAGCCTCACATGCAGGCAAAGCAAGGGATGCTCCCGATCCTGGTTGCCGTCATCCTGGTTTTTGCGACAGCTGCGTACACCGGCACCACCGGCAAGATTGTCGGCAAAGTGACAGACCGGGAGACCGGTGAAGCCATGCCCGGGGTGAATGTCATCATTGAGGGGACTCAACTGGGAGCGGCGACAGATGTCAAAGGCGAGTTTTTTATCCTCCGCATTGCACCAGGCACCTATAGCGTGCGCGCGAGCATGATCGGTTACAGCGAGTTGCGCTATGAACAGGTTCGTGTCTCTATGGACAAGACCACGGAAGTGAACTTTTTCCTGGTGCCGACGGTCCTGCAGTTGGGAGAATCGGTCACGGTGGTGGCGCAAAAACCGATCGTCGAACGCGATTTGACCTCGACTTCTGTGACTGTCGATGCAGAGGTCATTCAACGCTTGCCGGTCACTTCGATTCAGGAGGTGATCAATTTGCAGGCCGGCGTGGTGGACGGCCATTTCCGCGGCGGCCGCAGCGGTGAAGTCGCTTACCTCATCGATGGAGTCTCCATCAACGACGTCTACAACGGCGATTTTTCCCTGCAGGTAGAAAACCAGTCGGTGCAGGAGCTGCAAGTGATCAGCGGCACCTTCAATGCCGAATATGGGCAGGCCATGTCTGGTGTGGTGAATGTGGTGACCAAAGAAGGCGGGGAGGTCTATCACGGGCAAGTGCAGGGCTATTTCGGCGACTTTGTCAGCAACCACAGCGATGTTTTTTGGAACATCGATAAATTCAACCCGATCGCCAACCTGGAAGGTACCTTGAGCGGTCCCCTGCCTCGAGCGAAAAACAAAGTGACTTTTTTCCTCGCCGGCCGCTACGCACTGAGCGATGGAGCTCTGTATGGCAGAAAGAGCTTTTTGCCGAGCGATTCATCGAACTTTCCCAGCACCGACATCCGCGATTGGATGATTACGTCGCATGGCGTGTCGCATCGTTTTTCCTCAGATCTGGCTTTTACCCGGTTCACCGACAGCCTGCGCCAGACCTCCGAGTATGTTGCAATGAATCCGAGCCAGCATGGATCGGGTCAGCTCAAGTTGACCGCCAAATTGACCGATGCCGACAAGGTCGATTATGAAGGATTGGTGCAGTGGCGCAAATACAAAGAATACAATCACACATTCCGCCTCAATCCTGACGGCGATTTTTGGCGGCACCAATTGGGGTGGAACAACACCCTGACCTGGACGCGGGTCTTTAATCGCCGAACCTTTATGACCACCAAAGCGGCGCGGTTTTATACCGACTATAAACAATATGTCTACAGCGATCCCTACGATTCGCGCTATGCCAATCCCGATCTTCTGGATGCGGCCAGCGGCAGCGCCTTTTTGACCGGTGGCCATGAGATGTGGCATTTTTTGCGCAACACCACCACGACCATCGCTAAAATCGACCTGACCTCTCAGGTCAATCAGACCCATCAGATAAAATCGGGTATCGAATTTAGGCAACACCGTCTGTGGCTGCGCGCCTTTGAAATCCGTCTGAACCGCGAAACCGGCTGGCAGCCCTTTATCCCGGCACAAACACAGAACATCCAAAACAACGACGAATATCTCTACCATCCGCGCGAAATTTCAGCCTACCTTCAGGATAAAATCGAACTCGACTATATGGTGGTCAATGCCGGAGTGCGGATCGACCATTTCGACTCAGACGGCAAAATTCCGCTCGATTTTTTAGACCCAAGCCGATCGCCGATCCGTGCCGCGCAAACCGACTACCAGATCAGCCCGCGCTTCGGTCTCTCCTATCCGATCACCGATCGCGGCGCGATCCATGTCTCTTATGGCCATTTCTTTCAGATACCGAGCTTTGAATACCTGTTCAGCAATCCGGAATTCGAACTCTATGCCACCAGCAATACAGGCAGCACAAGTCCGCCGGAACGGCAACCCAACACGATCGGCAATGCCGATATCAAACCGCAAAAGACCACCATCTACGAAATCGGTTTGCAGCAGCAGCTCGGCGCCGACCTTTCCCTCGATGTCACCGCCTATTTCAAGGATATTCGCAATCTGCTCGGCACCGAGATCCTGCACACCACCACCGGCATTCGCTATGCCCGTTTCATCAACCGCGATTACGGCAATGTCAAAGGCTTGACCATTGCTTTGGAAAAACGCCTGAGCGGCGGCATCGGCGCTACTGTAGACTATACCTATCAGATCGCCAAAGGCAACGCTTCGGATCCAGCTGCCGCCTTTCTCGACGTCGAGGCCGGCCGTGAACCACAAAAACAGCTGGTGCCTCTGAACTGGGACCGCACCCACAGCCTCAACGCCTCCCTGACGCTCGGAGATCCGGAGCGCATGGCTCTCAGCCTCATCGGCCGGCTGGGCAGCGGACTTCCCTACACGCCGACGCAACAGAACGTGCGCACTGCCGTTGAAAACAGCGAACGCAGACCGGCTTACTACAATGTCGATCTTTACGCCTATCGTGTCCTGCCGATCGACCCGCTGCGAGCGACCGTCTATGTGCGGGTTTACAATCTGTTCGATCGGATGAATGAAAACGATGTCTATAGCGACACCGGCCGCGCCAATTACTCGATTGCTGCGGAGCGCTCAGGCACAATCTTTGGCGTCAACAATCTGGACGAATGGATCAAACGTCCTGATTTTTATTCACAACCGCGACAGGTCATGCTTGGATTCAGGTTTGAATTTTGATCTGTTGCCGAACTTGGCGATCAATTGACGGTGAGAGGAGCTATGCGAACTCTTGACAGCGCACTGATCCTGTTGGCCCTGGCAGGTGCCTTGTGGGCGCAGCGGGAACCCGATCCCAATGTCGGCGATCTGGAAAACACGCGTTGGGGTACAATGGACGGCAATCTCGTTCGCACCGTATTTGCCAACCACGGGGAGATTTCCAATTGGGATGAACAAGCCTGGCCTAATGGCGAATGGCCCAAAGGCAGCGGACACACCTATGTCGATGGCGTGGCGCTGATCGTCGCGGCGCCGATTACCGACGCCAATGGCGTGCGCCGCCATTCTGTGGTCACCCGCTACCGCGAAGACATGGATGTCTCGCCGGACGGCATCCCGTGGGGATTTGCGCCATTGCCCGGCTATTTCAATCCGGATCCCAAAACCAATCTCAACAACTCGCCGGCGATCAGCAACGACCAGCGCACCTGGCCGGCATTTTGGCCGGATAAACCTCTCGACTGGGCAGGTTTGTGGAACGGTTTTTTCGGTCTTGGCAAGACCAATGCGGATCTGGAAGCCTATATGGTCTTCGACGACGATCCGGATGAGGAGTGGCTTTTCTACCCTGACCCAACTGACCCGGAACGCCGCGGGCTGGGCATCGAGGTCGCTTCCCGCCTTTTTCAGTGGAATCAGGTTCTGGCCCAGGATGTGATCTTCGCCATCTATTTCATCACCAATGAAGGCGCAGCCAATTACGACAGCACTTATTTCGCTTTCCATATTGACTGGGGAATCGGCGGCCATGATGACTCTGCCGATGACGGCGGCAATTACGATCTGGACCTCGACATCGCCTGGGCTTTTGACGGCAACGGTTACGGCAGCCCGTATAACTGGTCACCCGTGGGCGTGGCAGGTTTTGCCTTTCTGGAAAGCCCGGGTATCTTTCGCGACAACCGCGACAATGACCGCGACGGTTTAATCGACGAACGCCGCGACAGCCAGGCAGGGACCCTTTTGACCAATCCGCCCTACGGCATCGCCGATCTCAACCGTTTTCGCGATTTCTATCCCACCACGGAAATCCGCCCCCATTGGAGCGGCGATGAAAACATCAACTGGGATTCATTCATGGATCTCAATGAAAACGGCATGTGGGACGGCAATGAACCGGTGAACGACGATGTCGGCGAAGACGGTCTGGGCCCCAACGATCTCAACTACCCGGGGCCAGATGAAGGCGAAGGCGATGGGATGCCAACTGCCGGTGAACCGGATTTCGATTTCACCGACAAGGATGAATCCGATCAGATCGGTCTGACCGGGTTCAACGTCTTTGTGCTGCACGAATACAAGATGGAGAACGACGAAGCGTATTGGAACGGTTTGCGTTCCGCTCCGCCGCCTCGCGACAAACTCGTGCAGAACACCAACCTGGGCATGTTCTTCAGTTCCGGACCTTTTTCCCTGGCCGCCGGTGAAACGCAGTTTTATTCGATGGCTTTGTTGTTCGGCGAGGATCAGCGCCAGCTGTCGCGCACCAAAAAAACCATCCAGCAGATTTACAACGCTTCCTATCGCTTCGCCAAACCGCCGGAAAAATCACGACTGACCGCAGTATCCGGCGACCGTCAGGTGGTTCTCTATTGGGACGACCTGGCCGAGAAGTCGTGGGATCCTTTTCTGCAAGAATATGATTTTGAAGGTTATCGCATCTATCGCGCCACCGACGCAGAATTTCTCGAGGCTCGGGTCATCACCGATGCCTATGGCAAACCGATCTATCGCAAACCGATTGCGCAATTTGATCTCAAAAACGGCATTTCCGGTTTGCACCCAATCGATGTGGACGGCATCAAGTTCGATCTCGGCAACGACACCGGTCTGCGCCATCATTATATCGATACAGATGTGCGCAACGGCCAGACTTATTATTATGCACTGGTGCCCTATGACCGCGGGCTGGTTTCGATAACAACGACCGGCGAAATCGGCGGTATCAGTCCGTCAGAAGCCCCGAGCATCATCAAGGTGAACGAAGCTGGAGTGCTGGAATACCTCGACATCAACACCGCCCGGGTCACGCCGCAAGCGCCAGCAGCCGGGTACCGCGGCCCGCAAGTAGCCGACGATTTCAGCCATCAGGGGCCTGGCACCGGAAAGCTGGATATTGACTTGCTCGATGCCGGTCAACTGCAGGACGGTCATCTCTACCGTCTGGTTTTCCACGACACCAGCGATTTCGCACTTGCGGTCAATCCCGATTACTCGTTGCTGGACGTGAGCGATGGCGCCGAAACGCTGCTGGTCCGGCAACCTCTGAGAGACGGCCATGCAGTATCGCCGGTGATCGACGGGTTCGTCTTTACGGTGCGCAATGACACCGCGGTGACCGTTGACAATGCGGCAACCGGCTGGCTTGCCGGGAACCACGATTATCTGCTGATGGCCGCGATCGACAGCAGTTTGTTGGGCCGATTTGTCCCTTATCCGGCAGATTTCGAACTGTCATTTCACGCCAACATTGTCGACACATCACAGGCGCTGCTGTTTGGACAAAAAGCTATACCGGTGAACTTTATGATCTACAACACCACTGAAGGCCGACAAATGGATTTTCTGTTCCGGGATAAAAATGAAGACGGCGCTTTTACTCCCGGCGACTATATCACTTTGGCTATCGGTACCGCGCTCGGCGAACCGCTTCCCACGCCGCGCAGCAAATTCAAAACCGCCTGGGCTTTCTTTTTCGATCCGGAAATGCAAGAAATCGCGCACTTGCCGGCAGCCGGCGATATCTTCAAGTTGACCACGCGCAAACCTTTCCGCGACGGTGAATCCTTTTCTTTCAGCATCAACGGTGCTGCCATCGATCAGCAGGCCGCCAAGAATCAATTGGAGCAGATCTGTGTGGTTCCCAATCCCTATACTGCTGCGGCCTCGTGGGAACCGCGCAGCGTCTTTGGATTCGGTCGCGGCGAGCGACGAATCTATTTCAACAATTTGCCGCAAATGTGCACCATCCGCATCTACACCGTACGCGGATATCTGGTGGACACCATCGAGCACGACATGCCGGCTGACAACGGTTCGGAACCCTGGGATCTGGTCTCCAAAGACGGCATGGATATTTCCTACGGCGTCTACATCTATCAGGTCGACGCACCGGGAATCGGTGAACATATCGGCAAATTCGCCGTGATCAAATAAGATCCGGTAAATCAAGATTGACAACCGGTTCACATCTGCAGATCAACCTGGAATGGGTGAAATTATGAAAAGAATACCTATTTTTACCCTTTTGCTGTCTATCGTTGCCTGGGCTCCTGCGCAAGATCGGGATGTATCCAAAGTCGGGATCACCGCTGCCCCCTTTCTGGAAATCGGAGTCGGCGCTCGTGCCGTCGGCATGGGCGGAGCGTTTGTGGGCACAGCGAGCGATGCCAGTGCGCTGTTCTGGAATCCGGCAGGCATCGCGCGCATACCGTCGCGAGAATTGTTGTTCATGCATGCCGAGTGGTTGGCGGAGATCGATTTCGATCACGCCGCTGCGGTGATTCCACTGGGGGCAAGCGGAGCTTTGGGCATGTCCTTGACTGTCCTGAACAGCGGCGACATGATGGTGCGAACCGAGACGCAGCCGGACGGCACCGGCGAGATCTTTAGCGCTGCGGACCTGGCGGTGGCTCTTTCTTATGCCATCAGCCTCACCGATCGATTCTCTATCGGTTTCAGCGGCAAATATATCCAACAGAAAATCTGGCATGAAAGCGCCAGCGGTTTTGCCGTCGATCTGGGAACGCTGTTCATCACCGGTTTTCGCGGTCTGCGCCTCGGCGCTGCGCTGACCAATTTTGGCACCGATATGTGCATGCAAGGCAAAGACATCCTCGTCTTTCATGACATCGATCCCTTTATCCTCGGCAACAACGACCGCGTTCCGGCGCATCTGCAGACCGAATCGTGGCCGCTGCCGCTGCTCTTTCAGTTTGGCCTGGCCATGGAAGCCTGGCAGACCCCGCTAAACCGCCTGACGCTGGCGGCGGATGCCATCCATCCCTATGACAACACCGAATCGATCAATCTCGGCATGGAATATGCCTTTCGCGAACTGCTTTTTTTGCGGCTGGGCTATCGAGATCTGTTTTTGCGCGACGGTGAGCAGAGTCTGACATTCGGCGCCGGCATTGCCAATCGGCTGGTCAATGCTTTCGATTTGCGTATTGATTATGCGTATGCGGATTTCGGCCGTTTGGACAATGTTCAGCGCTTTTCTCTGACTCTAGGTTTTTAAACCGGCACAAAGATTGTCATGAATGCGGTGCAAATAAAAACAGCGGGTGAAGTCGAACTGATCCAGGAAGCGCTGCCGGTGGCTGCGGACAACGAAATTCGCGTCCAACCGCTCAGCGCCGGAATATGCGGGACCGACGTGCATATTCTGCAGGGCGATTTTATCGGTTCTTATCCCGTCATTCCAGGTCATGAATTCTGCGGGCGCATCGAAGCAACAGGGCCATCTGTGCAAAATCTGCGGCCCGGCGACATGGTGGCAATCGATCCGAATATCCGCTGCGGTGTTTGCTCCAGGTGCCGGGAAGGCCGGATAAACCTGTGCGAGCGTTATGAGGCTATCGGTGTGACGCGGCCCGGCGCCTTTGCGGACAGGGTCTGTGTACCGGCAGCGCAAGCGCATCGCTTTCATGGTGATCCACAGGACGGCGCTTTCGCCGAACCGCTTGCCTGTGTCCTCTATGGTCTGCACCGGCTCGAAATTCAGCCTGACACACGGGTGGCGATCTGGGGCGGCGGCAGCATTGGGCTGCTGCACCTGCAAGTATGCAGCCGACTGCTCGGTTGCCGTGTCACGTTGATCGAAAGCGATCCCGTATGTCTCGTAAAAGCTCGCAAGTTGCATCCGGAAAAGGCGGTTCTGAACGACAGTCATGCGGACAAAACCCTGCGTGAACTTTGTCCGCAGGGTTTCGAAATCGGTATCGACGCCACCGGCAATATCGCTGCTGTCAAGCAGTTGTTCAGCCACCTGCGGCGGGGCGGGCAAGCGCTGTTGTTCGGTGTCTATCCACAGAACAAGGAGCTTTCCATTTCGCCGTTTCAAATATTCCTGAATGATTGGAAAATCGTCGGGTCTGTCACCTATCGCTATGAATTTTCACGCGCCGTCGCACTGCTCGAATCGGGATCGATACGTGGCGCTGCGCTTGTCGATCACCGCATCGGTCTTCCCGAGCTGCCCGATTTTTTGCATCGCCTGGCCGCCGGTGAAAGATTGGGCAAAGTGCAGGTTGTCTGTTCTGATTTTTTCAAAAAGAAGATAAAATGAACAATACAATCAAGCAAGCGGCAGTGATTTTCACCGTTTTGCTCCTCATCGCAATCGCGGCCGGCAACATCGGCTGTGATCGCCATTGCCGAGTTCCCGGATGGGCGGTAAATTTTGCCGGAAGAACGGGCCAGGTGGAAGTCGGCGGCCCCCTGGCCGGCATCGAATGCCACCACAGTTCACCTTTGCCGGTTCGCATCAGTTTCTACGAGCCGGTGGCCAACAGTCTGGATCTCAGCATCGGGTATTGGGAACGCGACCGTTCGCGGCCGCTTGTCGCCGTTTTGGCAATCGACGATCACGCTATCGATCTGCAAGACTCAGCCTGGATCTACACACAGACACCGGGATTCGTTCGCTTCGAAGCGGTGGTTGACAGCGTTGATCTGAGTTGCACTTACCGCTTTGCGGAAACGATCAGCGCTGTGGAATGGGAACTGGTCTTTCACAATCGCACAGACAGGCCGCGCCAAATTCGAATCGACCAAAAAATCGCCTTGTTGTTGCGCACCTGCCATACTTTTGCGGTTAAATTTCCGACCTGCATCACCAAGACGGGTAACTTGACGCTGGCCTGTTTTGCGGATGCAGAAACCGATTCGGCATCGCTGTGGATCACCCAACTCGACGGTTTTCCCGAAGCGATCGCAATCGATACGCTGGCCACCGAGTTGGCCGATGCGGTGCCGCACACTCGTTTCAGCAATGCCTTTGCCCTAGCCGCTCGCAGCCAGAAAAAACAGAGTCTGTTGATCGGTCACGCATCGATGCGAGAGGCAGAACAGCAAGCCGCCATAAGCCGCAGTCAATGGCAAAAGGATTGTCGACGGTATACCAACCGACTGGAGCGAGCGGCAGCACGTGCCGCTGCTTTCTCGCCTGCTGATTCAGCCCTGCAGCAAACCGCGCGTTGGTCGCTCGCGGTTCTGGAAGCCAACCGGCACCATATCGACGGCAAGCGTCTGCCCATGCCGTGTCCGGCGGAATACAATTTTTTCTTCACCCACGATCTCCTGTTGACCCATCTCGGTGTTGTTTGGGTCGATCCGCAAATGGTGGCTGGCGATCTGCTGGCATTGGCTGATCTCTCGCAACCGGAGCCGCTGTTGCTGCATGCCTATTACTGGAAAGATGGGCGCTTTGCCAGGGAAACTTGCGGTTCAGACAACTGGAATCCGCTGTGGTTGGCGGAATTGCTGGGCAAATACCTGCAACGGTCCGGAGATCTCGCTACTGTCAGCCGGCTCTATCCTCTGATGAGCGCAGGGGTAGACCTGATTCTGCGCGAACGACTTGCGGATGGCCTGATCATCAGTCAGCAACCCGATTGGTGGGATATCGGCTCGAATACCGGAGCACGCGCTTATTTGACCCTGATGATAATCCGTGCATTGCGCCGGCGCGCTTTCCTGGCCGCAGAGCTTGAATTGCGCCCAGAAGAGCAAGTCATTTCTCTGCAGCTGGCCGATCAGCTGGAGGAGAATCTCGAGAAAAGGCTGTGGGACGAGCAAGAGGACTATCTGCTCAACGAACTGGAAAACGGCTGCGTCGATCGCCATCTGTACGCCGGTTCGCTCCTGGCGGTGGTCTGGAATCTACTCGAACCGCAAAAACAAGCGAAACTGTTGCAAACCGCCACCGACCGACTTGTCGACCGACAGCTCGGTCTGCGCATCGTTATGCCGGCCGACTTTCATGAACTGATCGATCTCTATGGCTTCATCGGTATGGAGGCGGGCGAGCCCTACACCTATATCAACGGCGGGATCTGGCC
The DNA here is from genome assembly GCA_029565675.1 of bacterium. GTDB lineage: Bacteria > Zhuqueibacterota > Zhuqueibacteria > Residuimicrobiales > Oceaniaggregativiventaceae > Sulfursilanivivens. The sequence goes on along the minus strand of JAKQNP010000046.1, from coordinate 51,242 downwards.
ACAAGGCATTGCCTGGTATGCGCTGGCGCAAATCGAGCAGGATCAGCCCGATTCGGCGCTGCAAACCGTTAAAAAATATCTGACTTTGGCAGGTATTCGCAAGAGTCCGATGGGTCAGCCTTCATTTTTCGAGTATCGAATGGCCGATGACCAGCGATCGGATTACGGCGCCATCGACAAACCGACTTTTCTGTGGACCGGCGGGTGGTTTTTGGAAACCCTGTTTCATCTCTGCGGATTTCGCGAAACCGAGGGCGCGATCGCACTTTCGCCGGCATTGCCGGCAGAATGGCATGAACTGCACACCGAGACCTGGATCCGTGGCAACCGGGTTGCTGTTGACATCAGCGGCGACGGCGATGCTTTTGCAGAGTTGCAGGTTAACGGCCAGGAAGGCCATTCAGCTGTCCTGCTGCCGGGAACACGACGCGTCAAAGCGATAAGGGGATCGGTAAGCACGCCGATATTGATGCAATCGACCTGCAAGATTGAAGCGGTTAAGTATGAACCGGCCACCCCTGCCCTGCAAATCGACTTGCGGGGATGGAGCGGTCAAACAGTCGAACTGCAAATCGCTTCGCCCTGGCCGATCATTCGATCAGAAACCGATCGATATCAGGTCATCGGTCAACTGCCGCACGAGTCTATCCGTTTGGAGATGCCGTCAGATCGCATCACCCTGAAAATTGCTTTTGATCGCCGGGCAAGCCATTGACCCCCATGCGAAGGGATCAGCTCTTGTCACAGAATCTCAGGAGATATGCAAAATTGCTCATTGCGGCCGTGATCGGGCTGGCGGCCCTGGCGGGGTGGGTTTCATGCGATCGCGACGGTGCAGACAAGAGCGGTGTAAATCACCTGACCTATTGGCCGGCAGCCAACGCCCAGGAGATCCTGCTGGCCAAGGAGAGCGCCCAACTGTGGAACGAACAACATCCTGAGACACCGGTTCTTGTCCAACCGATTCCGGAAAGTCAGTCCACCGAAGAGGTGTTGCTCGCCGCAGTGGTGGGCAAAACCACGCCCGATATCTGTTCGAACATCTGGCCAGGAGTGGTCGGTCAGTTTGTGCGCGCCCGCAGTCTGGTGCCTCTTGATCGTTTTCCGGATTTCGACTCGCTGGCAACCGCGCGCTTGCCCGATGGCCAGCTCGAGTCCTATCGATTCGACGACGGGCATGTCTACCAGTTTCCCTGGAAGACGAATCCCATCATGTTGGAATACAACATCAACCGGTTGCGCGAGGCCGGTTTTGATCATCCGCCGCGCACCTATGCAGAATTTTTTGCCATGGGACGGGCAATCAGCCGCGATTTGACCGGCGATGGGCATCGCGACCGGTGGATGATGTTTGTCGACATTCAGATGAAGTGGTGGCTGCGTTATTTCGATTTCTACACCTTTTACATCGCAGCGTCGCAAGGCGAAACATTGGTCAGAGATCACCAGGTCATTTTCGACAACCCTGCCGCAGTGGAGGTTTTTCGGTTTTTTCAGCAGGGATTCAGCGAGGGTATTTTCCCGCACGCCAGTTTTCAGGGCGACACCTTTCTGTCGCAACAGGTTGCTGTGCACATCACCGGTCCATGGAATATCGCACATCTGGAAAAGTTCAAATCCGATGGATTTGCATGGGACTATGCGCCGATTCCGGTTCCTGATGACCACCATGGGCCGGTCATCACCTATGGTGATCCGAAGAACATGGTTATTTTTACCACCTGCCGTCAACCGGAACGCGCCTGGGAGTTTGTCAAATTTCTGCTGTCCCGGGAGCGGGATTTGGCGCTGCTGCAAACAGCGACGCAATTGCCGATTCGCAAGAATCTGCTCAGCGATTCGCTGTTTGTGCCTTACTATGCCGCCCATCCACGCATGGCGCGTTTTGCCCAACAAGCGCCGCACACCCGCGGAGTCGATACGGTACCCGAATTGCGCGAGATCTTTGACGCGTTGGCACAGGAATTCGAAGCGTGCTGCATCCTCGGCCGCCGCACACCTGAAGAAGCCGTTCGCCGGGCGGCTGAAAGGTCCAGAGAAATCTTGCAATAGACAGACAACAGCCGCTTGCAGCGAAAGACCGCTGCTCGGCTAAAGGCAATCGACCCAAAATGGAGGGTGTTCCCTGTAAACAAAGGGAACTCGAAGAGATTGACGCGAATCAAGCATAAAAATCTGGTCGCCTATGGGCTGGTTGCTCCCTACTGGATTCACTTTTCGATCTTTATGGCCTATCCCCTGATTTTTTCCTTGATTCTGGTTTTCCACAAATGGGACGTCTACACCCCGATGCAATTTGTGGGATTGCGGAATTTTGTCCGTCTCTTTCAGGACGACCTCTTTCTGCAGTCGCTGCTGAACACCCTGCTGTTTCTGCTGATCCACATCCCGCTGCAAATCGTTGCAGCCCTGTTGTTCAGCGTGTTGCTAAACGAAAAAATTCGTGCACGCGGTTTTTTTCGTGCCGCCTACTTTATGCCCGTGGTCATCTCCGGGGTGGTGATTTCGCTGCTCTGGCAACAGCTCTATTCGCAGGAAAACGGTGTGCTCAACCTGTTGCTTGCCCATATCGGTCTGCCCAAAATCCCATGGCTGATCAGCCCGGAATGGGCCATGCCGTCGATCGCGATCATGGCAACCTGGAAAAACGTCGGGCTCTATATCGTCCTGTTTCTCGCCGGCCTGCAGACGATCCCCTCCTATTTGTATGAAGCTGCGGATATCGACGGCGCCAGTGTCTGGCAAAAATTCCGCTCGATCACCCTGCCGATGCTCAATCCGACCGTCTTGCTGGTCATGATTCTCTCCACCATCGGCGGATTCAGTCTGTTCATCGAGCCTTATATGCTCACCGGCGGCGGGCCGATGAACCGCACTTTGTCGGCAATGCTCTATATCTATAAACAAGCTTTCTATTTCAACCGCATGGGATACGCCGCAACACTGGGATTCTTTTTTGCTCTGCTCATCCTCAGCGTGGTGTTGGTGCAACGCAAGATTATTGAACAGGAACCGGAATGATGGCCAAAAAGGCAGCGCTCTATGCCGTGCTGTTGGCAGGAACCGTGGTTTTTATCTATCCCTTTGTGTGGATGGTTTTTGCCACCTTGAAGCCCGAGATGGAAATTCCAACCTTCGGATTGTGGCCGAGCCGATTCACCTTGCAGCATTATGAACAGGTGTTTGCCAAGATTCCGATCGGCCGCGCCTTTGTCAACAGCATCGTGGTCGCAGGTGCAATAACCGCCTCGGTTTTGCTCTTTTCATCGATGGTTGGCTATGCGCTTTCGCGGCTTCGTTTTCCCGGTAAAAATCTGATGTTCATGCTGATCCTGTTTACCATGATGATCCCTTTTCAACTCACCTTGATTCCCCTGTACGTGCTCATGGTCAAGCTGCACTGGACAGACACCTATTTGGCGCTTATCGTTCCCGGCATGATGAGCGGTTTCGGTATCCTGCTGTTTCGCCAATTTTTCCAGACCATTCCACAGGCGCTTCTCGACGCCGCCCGGGTCGATGGCTTGAGCGATCTGCAAATCCTTTTCCGGGTGATCTGGCCGCTGTCGCGGCCGGTTCTGATCACCGTCGGGATTCTGACCTTTATGAATTCCTGGAACGAAGTGTTGTGGCCGTTGATCGTGGTGCGCAAAAGCGAATTGATGACCATGCCGCAAATCGTCACCATCTTTGCGGTGGGCGGAATGGCTGAAGCGCAGTTGGGCATCAAGCTTGCGGCAGCGACCCTGTTGGCTGTCCCGATCGTGTTGGCTTACAGTTTCTTTCAGCGCTATTTCATCGAGAGCATGGCCACTTCGGGTTTGAAAGGATGAAAATGAAGACATCCACTCTGTTGGCATCCCTGCTGGTGGGATTGGCGTGCACAGCAAAGCCGCCCCAATGGCCGGTCAATCTCGCTCATCTGCACCATTTGTGCGAGGAGATCGAAATCGACGGCCTGCCGATGACGGTGGTGCGCATCTACAGCAACGCACCGGATTATCAATGGCAAGAAGCGCCGGGAGAAGGCATCGCTTGCGTAGACGATGTGGCGCGCGCAGTGGTTTTGTTGATTGAAGCAGCCGATGTACAGGGCTCAGTGGACGAGACTCAGCTGCGCCGGCTTTTGCAATTTGTCCTGGCCATGCAGGCACCGGACGGAGAATTTTACAATTTCATCACCGCAGATCATGCCATCAACAGCGGCGGCATAACAAGCAAAAAGAGTTTTTCTTTCTGGGCGGCGCGCGGCTATTGGGCGTTGGGCAGCGGATACCGCTATTATCGACAGCGCGATCCGGAATTCGCGCAAAAGTTGCGCCGGGCATTCGACCTCTGCCTCATTCCTTTGGCCGAACTGGATACGCTCTACCCCCACACCGTCGAAATCGACGGCCGCCTTTATCCGCAATGGCTGATCCACGGCACTGCCGCCGATGCCACTTCCGAGTTTCTTCTCGGCGCCGCGCAGGTACTCGCTGTCGATCCGGATCTGCAGCTGTTGCACCATGTCCGGAGGTTGTGCGAGGGCGTGCTCGCCATGCAGGTACAGGAACATCCCTTGCTGCACAACGCTTTTCTCTCCTGGCCCGGTACCTGGCATGCCTGGGGAAACTCTCAAATCCAGGCATTGACTCTGCTTTACCCGATTCTTCAGGATACCCTATTGCTGGATGCAGCAAAAAATGCGGCTCAGTTTCGCGCCAAACAACTCATCAGCGGCCCGATCAGCCATATCGATCTTGCAAGTGGGGAGACAAAGTCTTACCCGCTGATTGCCTATGATATTCGCACCGGCGCCCTTGGTTTTCTGGAGCTCTACCGCGCGACCGCCGATGAAAAATACGCGGTCATGGCCGGCCTGGCGGCAGCATCCCTGACCGGCGCCAATTCTGGCGGCGAACCGCTGTACGATCCACAGAGCGGCCGTGTCTATGACGGCATCGATGCGACCGGCATCAACCGCAACAGCGGCGCCGAATCGACGATCGAAGGTTTGTACACGCTGGCAGCCGTGCAAAAAGTTCCTGCAGCCGTCCGTTGGCTGGGGGCACAGGCGGATTCCACGACGGCAAACAACTGGCAAAAATCCTATCGCCGCGGCCGGCAAAGGGTGACCTTGACCTGGGATCCGATGAACAAGGCGATCAGGGTCGATGGCGACTGCTGCGGAGGAGCAAGATGAAAAGCGAATCGAAGCGTTTGTCCGACCTGGTCTTGTTGACGGTGCTTGTGCTGCTTGCAGGTTTCTGTGCCCGCTTGCGTGCGCAAAGCCAAATCATCCTGCAACAGGGTATGCAGGGTTACGTTGGCTGCGAGGACGCTCACATCCTGATTGACAAACCAACCCACAACACCGGCGCGGCCGAAGGCCTGGAACTCACCGGCAATGGCGGTGCCAGCGACGCCAAACACGGACTGGTCCGTTTCGATCTCTCCCATCTGTCACCGACACTTAAAGTGGATTCAGCCTGGCTGTCCATTGCATTGCAATTCCGCCGCACCGAGCAAAAAGCGGCAAAAACCATCGGCGCTTATGAATTGCTGCGTTCCTGGAACGAAGGCAGCGGCGCTTCGCCTGAGGGTTACGACGGTCGACCGGCGGTTGCAGGCGAGTGCAACTGGCAATTTGCGCGTTATCCCGCCGATACGTGGGCGGTTGCCGGCGCCGGCGGCCTCGCCAGCGACTATGCGGCAGAAGCACAGGATTCGGTCACCATCGATCCCGGCATGTCGAACGGTGTCTGGATCTCTTTTGATGCCACTGCCAGTGTTAAAAAGTGGCTGACCGAACCGGAGAGCAATTGCGGCTGGTTGTTGCGCGAAACTTTGATTTCGCCGGCCAACGGGATTCTCAATTTCTACGCCAGTGAAAACCGCAATGCAGTAATGCGCCCCGTTCTGTCGATCGCGGCAGGAGCCGATGATGCTCTGTTCGTCGGCTCTCTGCAGGTTGTCGCGGGGGCGGAAAGCCTGCTCGTCCGCTTGCCGGCAAGCGGCGACAGCAACGGCAATGCCTCAGCGGAAGCGGCCATCGCGCGCACCGGACAACCGCAATTCGGCACGCCTGTGGCCATGCAAAGCCGGGGCGACGGCTTTTGTCATGTTTTCAGCGATCTGGTTCCTGCCACCTACTTTGTGCGCATCCGGGCGGCAGACCCGGATGGAGTATTCGGATCGAGTGTGCAGACCAGTTCGGCTGCGGCGGTGTCGGCAGATTGGCTGCAGGCCGGAGCTTTGGCTGCTGAGAGGTTGAGCGGTGGGCGTTTGCGCGCAATTTTGCCTTTCGAGCATGACTTGAACCGCAACAGCTCGGTTTTTATCAGCTGCCGTCCTGCAGGCGGCGATTGGAGCACGCCAATGGCCATGAATCGTGAAAATGAACACTACGAATACACCTACAGCAGCATCCCATCCGGGGAGATCCGGGCACAGATCAACGATCCCGATGGTGTAAGCGGGCAAGCGGAACAAACCCTGGCCATAACCTCTTCTCCGGACAGCGGCGAGGTCGCGGTGCTGTTCGCGGATCGGCGCTCCTTCTTGTTGCAAAGCGGCTCGTTTGCCATTCGTTATGACGCCGATTCCACCGACGGCTGGATCCAGATCCGTCCGTTCTACGGCGGCGAGCGCGCCCTGCGCACACAAATGCTTACCGGCTGGACAGACCGACTGTTGTTGCCACAGCATATCGATTCCATCGCAGTTCACACGGGCGAGGACAGCATCGATGTGATATTTCACACTCGCACCGTTTTTACTCCATCGCTCACCCTTTACCGCCGCTTTCCCGGGTTGATCCGCTGTCGCTGTGCGGTCGGCAAAGCAAATGGGCAAAAGCTGGCAGCCGGAGGACCTGAACTCCAATTTTTTGATTTAACCAGCCAAAAATCCCTGCCAACACCCGATGAGATCTATGCCAGGTCGGCGCCGTATGCCAACAGTCTGTTCTATTTGCATGACGACCAGGTCATCGAGGGTACGCTTTTTTACTTTGTCAATCTGACGACCTTGAACAGTTATTTTGCCAGCCAGCAGCTGGCAGCGAAAAACTGCATCGCAATTGAATCAACCAACCTGGGTTTTTATCGGCCGACCGGCAATCGGGCATTGACCGATCAATCGCTGGTGCTCGATTCTTTCCTGTTCCTCAGCCCGGGCCGTCGCGAAACTCAAGCCGAAATTGCTGACGGATTCCTGAACTCACTGGCAGCAATTTATTCCCTGATTCCCCATCCCGAGGAGATGGATATCGACTGGCAGCCGTTGGCGCAAAAGATGCTCGCTGATCTGCTCGATCCCCGTTGCCGGGCACAAGTCAATGGCCAAAGCCTGTTGCGCTCCTATGTCGATGTTTCGCGCCTGGATTGTGCCGAGGCCATCACCCAGCTCGACCTGTTGGTCGCCCTGAGCCGCTATGAGAACGCCGTGGGCGAAACCGACCCGGCGAATGACGATCCGCTTCGCATCTTGCAGCTCTTTTTCAACACCGCATTGCAAACCCTGGTCAATGATGCTCCGAACGAAGGGGTGTCAAGCGGCGACAGCTGGTATGCCGTCCATGTTCACCTGGGAGTGGCTGCCCTGGCCAAACTCGGTCACAAGTCCGTACAAGAGCTGCTGTTCAAATCATTGCCGGAATTGATGAATTTCGCGCAAGCAGTCGACTATCGTTTTCCGGTATTCTTCAACTATGGAACCCATCAGGCGATTTCGGGCCGCGAACCCGATGCCACCGGCGGCTATATCTATCTCATGCTCGATGCCTATGACTTGTCGGGAGATCAGGGTTATCTCGACGAGGCGATCAAAGCGGCTGCTGCGCTGGAGACAATCGATTTCGAATATACTTATGAGGTGCACATGACCGCAGCGACGTGTGCCGCCCTGCTCCGCCTGTATCACCACACCAAAGAGAACCACTATATCGAGGCAAGCCTCATGCCGTTGGCCAACCTGCTGCGGCTGGTCTGGTGGTGGGAGTGCGATTACGGCTATGCCAAGGATTATCGCACTTTCATGGGCCTCTTGCCCATGGCGGAAGCTGAAGTGATCACGCCGATGGAGCAACATCAGAGCTTTACCTATCTGCAAGAATACCTTCAGTTGGGGCGAGGTCTTTTGCCCCACGCGGCTGTCGATTTGACCGAGGCCTTTTTGCACCACACCCCGCAAGTGATCTATTATACATTGCCGGGCCATCTGCCTGCAGGAGCGGTTATCGCCGGTCCAACGATCTATGAATCGTACAACGATCGTTCGCTGGCGATTCCATTGGAAGACCTTCGCGACGGTTGGCAGAAAAGCGGTTGGCTGGGACAGCAGATCTATGGCAGCGGAGCGCCGCTGGTCTTTGCAGCGGCACAGGCGACCCAGGTCGAAATCCACCCTGCCAGCCAACCCCAAAAGTGGCGGTTGTCGAGTTATCCCAACCCTTTTAACGGCAGCACCACATTTGATTTTTACTTGCCGAAGGCGAGCATATCGGTTTCGCTGGCGATCGTCAACCTGTTGGGGCAACGGGTCACTGTTCTGGTTCAGGGACCGCAGAGTGAGGGCAACCACAGGGTGGTTTGGCAACCGGACGAGAAAATCAGCAGCGGAGTTTATTGGGCCGTTCTCGACGGAGAGGAAACGGCAACAGCAAAAGTCTTGTACATGCGTTGATCGAGTTCGGTCAAAGAAAGGGCAAATATGAAACGACAGCGGCTGGCAATCTTGCAGCCCGATCCAACCCGCGCCATTTTGCGGCCGCTGGAAATCGGCGATCGCAAGCGGGTGGATCGCACCATTCACAGGATTATGGCTCTGGATGCGGAATCGGTCAAGAGTGAGCTCGCGCGACTGCTCGGCGACTTTAGCCATCGCCACCGCGATTTGCCCGGCGAGCTGGAAAGTCGCGGTGAACGGGTTGCGGGAAAGCGAATAAAGTTGACTGCCGAACAGATGCAGTTGATCGGCGCCTGTTTCAGCATGGAGTACACGAATGAGGCGGCAGCGCTTTTCAATCCATCGATGGTCCGCCACCCGGATCAGCGCGGCGTAGCGGCGGATGAGATGCGATTTGTTCTCAGCCTGCGGGCAACTGGAGAAGGGCATATTTCGTCGATTGTTTTTCGCAGTGGTCTGATCGATCGCCAGGGGAAGGTGCAGCTGCAGCCGCGCTCGCCTTTCGCGGTGTTGCCCCGAGAAAGGACAAATCCGACTTTCACCCGCACCGAATGGACCCACAAACTGACAGATTTTCTCCCCCTGGTAAAAGTCAAGCGCCTGCTGGCTGATTTGCCAAATGAATTCACGGCCGCAGCGTTCCGGAAACAGCTTGCGCAGACCTGGGCGAACATTTTCAGCGAACGCGCGGAGCAAGAAAACTATGCGCAAAAAATCGACACCCTGATCCGCAGCAATTATGCAGTGGACTTTGCCGAAACCAGCGACCTTTCTGAACGGGTGCTCTTTCCCCATGCGCCGGCCGAAAGCCGGGGAATTGAGGACGCTCGTTTTGTCGAGTTTCGTCATGCAGGGGAATCGATCTATTACGCGACGACCACCGCCTATGACGGTTTTCAAATTCAACCTCAGATGTTGGAAACACGCGATTTCATCCGTTTTCACAACCATACGCTGTCAGGCGCAGCGGTTGCGAACAAGGGTTTTGCACTTTTTCCCCGGTCGATCGACGGCCGCTATTTCATGCTGTCACGCCAGGACGGCGAAAATCTCTACATCATGAATTCGGATTCGGTGTTTCATTGGCCGCAGAAAGAGCTGCTGGCCGAACCTCGTTATTCCTGGGAAGCGCTGCAGATCGGCAATTGCGGTTCGCCGATCGAGACAGAGGCAGGCTGGCTGGTCTTGACCCATGGAGTGGGATTTTTGCGCACCTATGCCATCGGCGCGCTGTTGCTCGATCTGCATGACCCAAGCCGTGTAATCGGCCGCACCAGAGAACCGTTGCTGCGGGCTGAAGGAGATGAGCGCCACGGCTACGTGCCAAACGTCGTCTACAGCTGCGGCGGCCAGATCTGGAAAAATCAGCTGATCCTTCCCTATGCGCAGTCCGACACAAGCTGCCGATTTGCCCGGGTCGCCTGGCGTCAGGTTTTGCACGCGATGGACCGCGGCGAATAAGGATTGGAAAGCCCATTGTGAAGAGCAACAAACCATGAAAACAGCAAGGATATTGCCGATGATCGCACGACTGCGTCCACAACCGATTATTCAGATCGATGATATTCGCCCCTCCCATCCAGGACTGCGGGTTGTCGGTGTTTTCAATCCCGGGGCCTGTCTGGATCAAGACGAAATTGTATTGTTGTTGCGCGTTGCCGAGACCGGGCAGGTGCAAGATGGATATTTTTCATTGCCGGTTGTCGATGCCGACGGTTTGGGATTCATCGCGATCGCAGCATCTGAATATGCCGCAGCGAAAGATCCGCGTGAAATCCGCTACCATGGACAGACGCTGCTGACCTCCCTCAGCCATTTGCGCCTGGCACGCAGCCGGGATGGCATCCATTTCAAAGTCGAAGAGCAACCATTTCTATTTCCGCAGACTCCTCTCGAATCCTATGGTGCAGAGGATGTGCGGATCGCAGCCTTTTCGGATGGCTATTACTTGACCTATACAGGGGTTTCAGCAGACGGCGTCGCGGTGTGTCTGGCCCGCACAAAAGATATGATTAAAATCGAACGTCTGGGTGCGATGTTGCCGCCGGAAAACAAGGACGCCTGCCTGTTTCCCGGCCGGATCCAGGATCGCTATTATGCACTGCATCGGCCGGCAGTCAATTTCCTCGGCAAACCCTCCATCTGGTTGACCGAGTCGTATGATCGAGTGCACTGGGGCAACCACCGCTGCTTGCTGCGGCCGCGGGAGAACGGCTGGGAGGATGACAAAATCGGCGCCGGTCCGGAACCGATGCTGACCCCGGAAGGCTGGTTGCTTCTCTATCACGGCTGCAACCGCGATTCGCTCTACAGCCTGCATTTGGCCTTGCTAGAGGGTGACGATCCGTCCCGAGTTCTTTATCGCACCCAAACACCGATTCTTTACCCGCAAGCGCCTTTTGAAATTGCAGGATTTTTCCCCAACGTCGTCTTCAGCAACGGTTGGGTGCGCTTGCCGGACGACCGGGTGCTGATCTATTACGGCGCTGCGGACTGCGCGGTGGGCGTGGCGGAGAGTTCGGTGGCCGAACTGTTGTCGCTGGTCAAACAAGCATCTGCACACTGAACACCCGCACCGGGACCGCAAACCCCACTCGCTTGACGCCAGCGCTTGCCCACCCTCAGACAACCTGTGTCCAGGTGAAAGTTGCGGTTGATTGCAGCTGAACTGTGATGAGCATCTGCGAAAAAAACACTGTCTGTCGAGCAAGCCGACTGATCAGAGCTACGGGCAGGGTCGAATAGATGAGTATTTGGTAGAACGATATCGCTTGACTTTTTTGTTGCCAATATATAGGTTTAATCAGGTACGAGAATTTGACAGACAACCCCAGGCAACTCAAAACTTTCATCTTTTCAAATGCAAGATTGGAGACAGGACGATGACAAACAGCAAGCACCATTCATGTCGGTTCATCAGATTTCTTGTCTCTGTGCCGGTAGGGATGCTGTTCAGCCTCGCACTTTTTTCCTGCGCGGCGAACCAGCCGGAATTTACAATATCGCAATACCGTTTTTCCCTGAATGACCAAATTTATCGCATCCGCTCCATAAGCTTTGTGAACAAATCGGACTCTTACAATGAAGTGATCGGCGAAACGTTTATGGCGTTGGATTATGACCAGGATGGTGTGCTGGATGTTTTGGTAATGGGTGAAATCAGCCTGCAAGAAGCGCAAGCCATTTACCAACAGGGTATCCGTGATGTCATGAGGGAGAACAAATTGCTGGTGAAAAACCGAGACATCCGAGTGTATGCCATGGAAAAAAATAGAATAAAGTATGAAATAATCACGTTTGGGCCAGCTGATGCCTCTGCTTTCAATGAATTCAAGGTCAGGGACAACCGCCCCATCATCAAGCCTGAACAGCTCATCCTGATCGATCATAACGCAGATGGCATTCTTGACGATGTCATACAAGGCACAGCTGCTCTAGAAAAGTATCAATGGATTTATAAACAAATGATCGAAACAGGCTTGCAGGAAGGAACCCTGATCGAAGAGAACGGGACCTTCCTGGTCAGGTGAGCTCAACTGCAGGATCTGCACTGCGCACAGCGATGATTTCGCCAAAGTAGACGCGGTGATAGTCCTTGCGTGGATAGTTTTTCTCGATATCCGGCGCCAAAAAATGCGCGGGTTGCAGGTCGTTCCAATAGATTTTGCGGCACTCGAGCACAAGATCGGCTTCTGCATAACACGGCGCCGCGACGCACCTTGAGGCGACGGGGGTCAGGCCGGCTTCGGCGATCTTGTCGCAATCCCTGCCGGATTTGCTGCCCAAGAGCTGCAATGCCGCGCGATAAGCAGGCGGAAAAGCGCACAGAGTAAACGTGTCGTATTGCTCCATGAATTCATAGGTGTAGCGAGTTGGGCGAACGACCATCTGGGCAAAAGGCTTGCCCCACATCCTGCCAAAGCTTCCCCAGCCGACGGTCATGGAATTAAAGTGCTTTTTCCCCCAATCGCCGGCGGTCAACAGCAGCCAGCGATTTTCCCACAAATCGTAAATTTTCAGCGACAGCTGCGCAAAAGGGATTTCAGTCAAGTGCATTGCGGTTTTCCTCTATGAAAGGGTTCTGTGTTGTCTGATGCCTGGCATTTCGGACAGCTGCAATACGACCCACCGAGATACTGCATCTTTTCTAGAATTGTTCCACATGCGGGGCATGGTTTTCCCGCCGCATGCTTGTCTATCATTTGACGACAGCCGACCCTCGAACTTTCATTCCGGCTGCTGCAGGTTTCCGGATTGCAGATCGATGGTCGTGTTGTGAAAAACATTTGGCCCCAGGATGATGGGTCTGTTTTCGCCGCTGTTGTCGTTGATTTCGATGACCATATTTTCAAAAACATTGCCGCTGACAATGGCATCGCCTCCGCTGATGGTCAACCGCATCAGAGAATCCGTTGCTGCGGAGTGCAGGCAATTGCCGGAGATGACGGAGCGCGAACCGCGTGCATCGATGGCACGAGAGCAAAATCCGCCTGCATCCACGGTGACGATGTTGTCGGCGATGACGTGGCGCTGTGAGCCTTTCCAGGAACGAAAGGCAATATCGAGGCGGCCGCCCTCCTTGACATGGACGATATTGTCGCTCATGAGAATTGAATCCGCGTTGTCGCTGCCGACGGCGACATGGGTCTGTCCTGTGATCACGACGGTATTGCCGCGGATTTCTCCCGGTCCAGTCAGGATTTCGACGACATCGGAACCGGCGTTGCCCAGGGTGTTGTCGATGACCTTCATGTTCGGCCCTTCGAGCATGATGCCGAGTTTATGGGCGTTGCGCACGGTGGTATTCCGAATGGTGATATCATGAGTCGGCTCCTCTCCGGATTGGCCTGGCCGTCCGCAAAAAGCCTTGATGCCGCAATATTCGAAACGGTCGTGAGAAATTTTGGGATCGCCCTTCCCTTCCGCATTTTCGGCGCGATTGGCGTCGATCTGCAAATCGCGGATGGTGATATCACCGACTCCGCGGCCGATGATGCGGATAACGTTGGTGTTCTGGTGCGGCGCCAAAACGAGCTGGGTTGCGGCGCCGCTTCCGGCCAGGGTGACGTGGCTGCGGTCGATGAGGATGCCGCCCAGGGTGCCCTCAACTTTGCGAATATCATAGGTTCCTTCCATCAGCAAAACGGTGCCCCCGACCAGCGGCAAGCTTTGAATCGCGGCGTTGATCTCTTGCTGGTCGCCTTCGCCGTCGCAGACAAAACTGGCGTTTGCACGAGCCGATTCCGAGGAATTTTTTGCCGCCACGCTACAGGTCGCCGGGAAAGTGACTGGCTCGGACGCCGAGGCGAGAATGGTTAAGCTGAAGAACAGCAGCAGAAAAGTCGGCATTGTATAACTCCTTTGTGAAAGTACTTTTTGCCGGAAATGAGATCAACAGGAAACTCGATCAATCGACAAAAAAGACAAAAAAGACAAAAAAGACAAAAAAGACAAAAAAGACAAAAGAGACAAAAGAGACAAAAGAGACAAAAGCAGATGGAATATACAAAATTTTCGCAGCAAACAGAGAAAAATATTGAACCCTTGCTCATTGCCGAAATCACGCCCGACCAAGAGTCATGGAGCAGTCATACCTGACTAAACATTTCCTTGTCTATTCAAACCAAACTGCCATTTTTTTTTGCTGATCAAAATTATTTCTTGCGAGTTTGCTCAGTGTTTCTGATAATTGAGTAAAAGCCGGTGTTGACCTGTCGAAAGACAACCCTGCGACAGCTCCACAACGAACTTTACGCAGCAGCGTATTCAGATGATTGATAAAAATTCAGCCGGGTCGGTTTTTTTGTACAAAAAAGAAAAGGGAGATCGACGATGAGCACATCATGCAGATTTCGCGGCTTAACGGTTGTTTGTCTTTCTCTGTTCTCTTGTCTTTTGGTGAACGCGACTTGCTTTGCCCAGGGCCTGGAATTGTTCCTCATCGGCCAGCAGATGAAAGGCGATCAAACCACCGGATTGGGGCAACAATTGGATATCGGTGAACACAGCGCAGGCGGATTTGGCATGGGCATCGATATGGGAAAATTCAATCTGAATATGGATTTGCTTTTTGGTTCGACAAATATTAAAGTGGATATAACGGAGATGGACTCCAAACTCTTCTTTTTCGATGCCAACCTGGACTATGCCTTCCTGAACAGAGCGATTACACCTCTGGTCACAGTCGGCATCGGCTCGGTAAATTTCAGCGATTCTTTTGTAAAAATTGAAAATGTGAATGAAACCGATTTTTCCAGCAACATCGGTGTCGGCTTGCGCGCGGCGATTTCCGACCGTTTATTTTTCAAAGGCCTGTACCGCACGGTGTGGACGAAAATCAAGGAAACCGACAAGTCGATCGGATTCAGCGGCATCAGCCTTTCGCTGGGTTATCGGTTCGTGTTCAAATATTAAAACTCGGGTCCAGATTCGGTTTTAACCGAATCAAAAAATTTTCAATCCCTTATTCTTTATAGGTTTGCGAAAAAACTACTTTTCATCCTCGGTGTATTGCTCCACGATTGATTTTCTGTGGCTGTCACGGGCATCTCAAAGCCGAAAGCGTTCCTGGAACGTCGGTTGTTCGCCGGCCATCTTTATAAAGATATCCAGCGGCAGCACTTTGAATTCCGGGCCCAGACTGTCGAGAATGGCTTTGACCCGTTTGATGTTGCTCGACTGGCGCACGTGCATGAGCAGAAAATAGGGTCGCCGGGTATTGTAGGCCGCCAGTTCCAACAGATCGGCAGCAGCCGACGCTTCGGTTACATCCGGCGCCAGGTAGTAATCGTAAGAAAGGAGCGGCCGTTTGTCGCGCACGGTAAAGGTATGCGACTGTACATAACCATTGGCAAAACCGATCGCATCGGGCATGCCACGATAAAATGCATCGACCACCTCGCGGGTCAGATCCGAATTCCCCTCGGCCATCACGCCTTCTGAATAATCCATAACTTCAAAGACATTGAGGTCGAGCTGCTTCATCAGTCCATAGGCCAGATCGACCATTTTGGGCAGGTGTTGCTTGGGCACAGCTTTGGGATATACATAGCCGGGACCGCCCAGGCCGCCGATAAAATAGTCGTTTGGCTTGGCACCGGTATAAAAGTACTCCAACATCACAGGCGCCAGCCAGATGTAATTCATGCCCATTTCCCAGGCATAGGGAATTTCGCCGCGGCCGGGTTCGGTCCAGGCGCCGAGGCCGATGCCGTCGGTTTGAATGCAGGCAATATAGACTTTATTTTCCGGCTTGTAGCTTTTGCCAGGTTCAACCTTATGATTGTTTTTGAAGACAAAGTTGTGTGACGCAGGCACCTGGGAGCTGAAACTCATGTTGGGCAGGGTGTGCAGCCCTTCCACCCGCAATGCATAGCTGGAGGTCAGTGCGACCCACTCTTCCTCAAGATCTTTTTTGTAGGAGTGCCAGCCAAAGACGAAACCAAAGGGTTGCATTTCCGAGAGCAATTCACGGGTCAGCGCGTATTCTTCGGCGTCGACCGGTCTGGCGGAAAGATCGTTAAAGAACATTTTTTTGTGCATTCCCCAATCTGCCACGCCGGGGCGCATGGTGGTGCCGTGTTCGCCGCCCAACCAGACGATAGCCTCTCGGCTGCAGCGACTCCAGTACTGGTCTTTGGCCCAGCGGTAGATCTGTGCGTCGGACCAGCCGGTGAACTTGCCGCGAAAATCGGCTACCGGCGCGAGTCCCGCTTTTTCCGCCATCGGGATCAGCTCTTCGCTGACCACGATGGCCTGTTCCAGTCCGGCCACTGTATAGGCAACGATCAGGGATGTGCGCACGGCTTTGTCCCACACCACATAGCCCTTGACCGCATCGCGAAAAGTCGTCAGCGCTTGTTCGGCGGTGCGCAGTTCGCGAAAGGTAAAATAGCGCTCGTTTTTGAGAAAATCGAAAAGGCCGGGCGTGTACTTGAAATCCCATTTGGGGCCATAGATAAAATAGAGGTGCGGGCCGTCCACATTGGCGACGCCTTGCAGTGAGATGAGCATCGCCTGTTCCGGCAATTTGCCGTTGATATCCCAATCATCTTCCATGCGCATAAAAAAAGCCTGGCGGCTGCCCCGCTGCTTCAACAGATATTGCAGCGGCGGTTCGGGTCGACGTGCAGCTCGTGTGACCGAATAGGTGACCAACTTTTCCGGGATGTTGAGGGTATAGGTATGAGTCGCCTGCATTTCGCTCTTGCCCTGGGATACCAGGATTGGCACCTTTTCATGTACAGTCAGCACTGTGCCATCGGCATTCCAGGTGGCGGACATGGTGCGCCGGCTGCCGTCGATGTTGGCAACGCCGAGGAAGATGTTGCTCGGCGCCACCTGATGTTGCAGCGGTTGCAGATAGGGCTTGCCGTCGGTTTGCAAGGAAACCGTATCTTTATAGGCGTCGCGCGGGCGGGTACCCCATTGTTGCACCACGGTGACCTTGTCAGCGTCGATCTTAAAATCCACGAACAACGAATTGTAGAGCGAAATGACCGAGCTCTTTGGCGGCACCCATTCCCAGGCGCCGTTAAAATCGCGATGACCGGCACCCATGAGCACAACCGGCAACAGGAGAGTCAACAGAACATTGGTTGTTTTTGACATGGCAAATTCCTCATCATGATCAAACCCATCTTTCAGGCTAACAGTGCCTAGAATATAGATAATTTTCCCAACAATGGAAGAGAAAAAATGGGAAAATATAAAAAATCAAGCCTTGAGGAGCAAAATTCGCGTGAACACCTGGCAAAATCGACCGCCGTCGCAAAGATGGCCACCTGCGAAATGGTGTTCATGAGAAGGCATGGGGCACCGCTCGGCTTAATCGTTGTCGACTGACCCAAACCGGGTGCCATGGCTGTCCTTATTTATCTTGATTTTCAGGAATAGATTGGTTAATTTTATGGAATTTCGCATTTGAAAACCTCAACGATCGGCTCGCCTGGCAAATCACAGACCAGGCAAATTGACCGGTGAAGAGAAGAGGAACGCAAAAAGAAAACCGCTTCCTTTGGTTTTTGCCGCGGCTGGCGCTGTTATCACCGAACACGCCGGAGCGACCGGTTTCCAGTTGGAGATACCGTATTTCATGATGAAAATTCTCGACACCCTATTGCAGATTGAAAACGATTCGAAAACGCAAGTTGCAGAAGCACAAAAACAAGCGCGCGAGATCAAAGATAGCGCAGACAGGAAGAACACTGACCGTCTGAATAGCGCCCGTGCGGAAGCTGCAGCTTTTCTTTTGGCTCGCATCAATGAGACAAAAACAAAATGGCAAGAGAAAGTGCAGCAGACCTTGCTCTCTAAAGACAAACTGCAGACCGACTTTATCAGCGCCAAAAACCACGAAATTGCGGGTACAACCGATCATATCGTCGAGATCATCAAGAATCCACGGTACATTTGCAAAGATGACCAGCTCCCTCAATAAATATGCTTTCATAAATGCCAAACTGCACGCGCGGCTGAGCAAGAACATTCCCGTCGGCCTCATGGATGAGATGATCAAGGCAAAATCGCTCCTCGAGGCCATCGAGCATCTCAAGGGCACACCATTCGATACCATCACCACCGTCTACGCCGAAACCGGCGATTTGCTGAGTGCAGAAAAAGAATTCTTGCAAAAAGAGATTTTCCTCTTTACCGAACTGATCCAGTATGTCGACGAGGCGACCGGCGAAACTATCCGGGCGCTGGCGTTGCGCTATGAAATCAACAACCTCAAAAACTGCATCCGTTTGTTCTTTGACCGCACCCTTCGCGGCCGCGATATTTCTCTGCAGATCTCCTATCTGATTCACAATAAAATAGTCAATGAATACAGCTGCGATCGCATTATCCATGCCGAATCCGCAGAAGAGCTCATCGAATCGCTCCGAGATACCCCCTACCATCCAATCGTAAAATCGACAGCAGCTGAGATGGTCGAAGCCGCGTCGGTATTTCCCATCGAAACCGCCCTGGATCGTTTCTATTACGACCATCTCCATGAGCGGATCAACACCTGTCTGAGCGGCAAGGACAAGGCCATTGCAGCCAAAATTTTTAATCTCGATGTCGATGTCGAAAACCTCGGACGCATGGTGCGCTTTAAGAATTTCTATAAAATGGAAGCTGACCAGGCATTTCGCGCGATCATCCCGCACGGCATTGTGCATGCAAACATCGATCGTTTCAAAAGGATGTATGAAAATGAGGAACTATCCGGCATTCTCGACGCTCTGCTGGAAAGGAGCGATGCTCCGGTCAAGACCTTTTTCGACAGCAATGCCCACGACCGCCATGCCAAACTTTTGTTCATCGAAAAGATAGCCGAACAGATTTTGCTCCATGAGGCGCATAAAATCCTCTATGGACCGCCATTCACCATTGGCATCATCCTCGCCTATTTCATTCTGAAACAGGACGAAATCAAAAGGATGATGACCATCCTGAATGCAAAGAACTACAACTACCAGCCTGAGAGGATAAGCGGACTGTTATGATGTTTCCCGAAAAAATGATCCAGGTCATCGGTATCATTCCTCGCCGCTACAACAAGAGCGTCACTCAGGAGCTGTTGCGGCAGGGACTTGTCCATTTTATCCACCTTCACTATGCTGACCAGGCGATCACAGAAAAAATCGAGGCGGTGCGGGTAACCGGAAAGCCGGCTGGTGAAAATGCAAAGAGCCAGGCCATCGCCCTCACCGAGATCCGCAAACGGGCTGAAAGCTTTCTGCGCATGGGAGGTTTTTCCGGTGATGCCTCTTTCGTTCCGCCGACCACGATCGAACCGGTTCTCGATCGCAAGTTGGCGGAAAAGGAACTCGACGATCTCGCAGCACGTATGGAATCGCTGCGCAACCATCAAGGTGCAATCCAGGCGAATATCCTGAAATTCCAAGAGATTAAAAGACAGATGGAGCTCTATGGAGATTTCAGGAGCACCATCAGCAAGAGCTCTCCCCTGTCGTTTCTGCAGATCCACGCGGGAAGCATCGATCCCGAATTGGTCAAGAGTTTCAAGGATGAATTGGCCGCGTTTCCGTCGCTGGTGATCGAGGTCACTGCCAAGGAGAACAAGGATAAATTCATTCTGCTCATCAACATGAAACGCGATGAACTAGCCGTCAAAACCATCAAGGAGAGATATCACTGGACCGAGTCGCTCCTTTCTTCCAGGCACGAAGAGATCAAAGATGCCGCTCTAATCGAATTGAATGACAAAATAACGGCTTTGAAGAATGAGCAGATGAAGGTCGCCGCAGAGTTCGACAGCACTCTTGCTGGGAAAAAAGAGGCGCTGCTAGAAATTTATACCCGGGCGCGTTTGCATGAAATGAGTCTCAAGGTCGATTCCTATTTGAACAGCACCGAATATGCGCTGCTGTTTTCCGGGTGGTTGCCGCTGAAACGCAAATCCGATTTCGAGCAAGCCATGCGCGATGCGACCGCAGGAGAATTTTACCTCGAATGGATCAAGCCCGGGGAGGATTCGGTGGTCCTGCAACCGGCGGCGCCGGTCAAATTGAACAATCCCCGTTTTCTCGCGCCGTTCGAGATGCTGGTGGAGAATTTCGCCATCCCGGCCTATGGCTCGATCGATCCGACGTCCTTTGTCGCTTTCTCCTATCTGTTGATGTTTGGACTCATGTTCTCCGATGCCGGCCATGGCCTTGTCCTCATTCTTGCAGGATTGATCGGCAAACGACTGACCGGAGCCAAAACGGGTCGGAACAAGCTTTGTCAGTTGATTATCTATTGCGGTTTTTCGGCGATTCTCTTCGGCGTCCTCTTTGGGTCCTACTTTGGCTACCCGCTGATCGAACCGATTTGGTTCAACTATCATGGCATCGTGGCGGGACACAGTTCGGGGAATCTCTACATCAAAGATATATATGGTATTTTAAAGATCACCATCTTTTTCGGCATCTTTGTCATCGGCATCGGTATTCTGCTCAACTGGATCAATGCGGTGCGCAAAAAAAAATGGCTGCGCCTGGTTTTTAACAAGACCGGAATACTCGGCGGCTGGCTCTACGCCTCTGGAATTTATGCCGCTTTCCATTTTGCCGGCACCGGGTACAAATCGCTGCCGAGCAGCAGTTTCATGCTTTGGATGATCGCGTTGCCGTCGCTGTTGTTTTTTCTCAAGCCGGTTTTCGCTTTTCTCACCCCCAATCAGCAGGAAAAGAGCCATTCTTTTTCATTTTTTACCCTGGTCGATATCCTCATGGACTGGATTGTCGAAATGCTGGAAATATTCAGCGGTTTTCTGGCGAACACCTTATCGTTCATGCGAGTCGCCGGATTGGGGATTGCGCATGTGAGCTTGATGATCGCATTTCATCAGATGGCGATGATGGCTTCGTCTGACGGGACGTTCGGCCTGTTTTCCTATCTCATCCTCCTTGTGGGCAATATTCTGGTGGTTTTGCTCGAAGGGCTTTCAGCGGGCATCCAATCTTTGCGTCTCAACTATTACGAGTTCTTTTCCAAATTCTTTCAGGAGACGGGCTATCGCTACAAACCGATCTCGTATTTTTCGACAGACTGAGATGTGTCGCACGCGCGAATATCGTCTGCTTTTTACCCGGATCCGGCGCTGCACACCGGCTCTCACAGAAAATCAGTCTGACAGCAAGACCCAGAGGGTGAAAAGTACCCGTTTCGCAAACGCATAAAGAATAAGCAATGGTTATGATTGGATTCTGTTGTCACGGAATCCGGGTTTTACCTTTTAGCAGGAGCATGTGATGAAAGAGAACACGAATACCAACCCGGCAGCAATGAGATTGAAAATGAATATCAGGACGAGTTTGATCACCCTCGCAGGTCTCTTGTGCATTGCAGGAGCTGTTTTTTCCGCTGATGTTGTCACCAGTGAAGAAGAGCAAATCCAACAAACAACTCCGGCCTATGCGATGACCAGAGAACAGGCTGATGTATCCAAGATGGCGCTCATTGCCGCATCGGTTGCTTTTGCAGCCGGAGCCCTGGCAGCCGGCTTTGCCATATCGCATGTCGGTGCCGCGGCCATGGGTGCAGTTGCCGAAAAACCCGAAATCGGCGGCCAGGCGCTCATCTTTATCGCCCTTGCCGAAGGCCTCGTCGTCTTTGGTTTTATCACCGCCTTGATGATACTCGGAAAGATCTAGCTCGGCGTCTGGGAACGATATTCCGACAGCCGGACGGCTCTGTCTTTTGAAAGGCTTGCACTTTATGAAATATTTCGTCATCGGTGATGAAGACACGGTGCTCGGTTTTGGCCTTGTTGGCGTCAAGGGGCATGCCGTTAAGAACGAGAGCGAAGCGAACAACACGCTGCAAGAGGCGCTCAAGGATAAACAAATCGGCATCATCATCATCACCGAACGGGTTGCTGAATGGATTCGGCAGTTTGTCGATTCCTACCTTTTCTCCACCACTTTCCCGCTCATCGTCGAGATTCCGGACCGCAGCGGGCCGATGGAAGGAAGACCCGGCATTCGCCAGATGGTCAATGAGGCCATCGGCGTAAAACTTTGAGAATGACGAGCGATCATGATGAACACCAATCCACAGGAAAACGCGCTTATCGACAGCATCAAGAAAGAAGCGCATGAAGAAGCCAGCAAGATTCTGGAGGACGCCCGCCGCTACGCTGAGGATCGGAAAAAAAGCACAGAGGAGCAAATCGCCAGAATCCGCAAGGACAACCAGGAGCGAGAGGGACAGCAGGTAAACGCCATTGCCCGGGAGGCCGAGCAGAAAATCGCCTCTCTCGAGCAAAAACAACTCCTCGCGCTCAAGACCAAGGTGATCGATCTTGTCCTCGAACGGGTGAGAGAAAAATTCGGTGCACTCGTGCTGCAACCCGAGTTCAAAGAGACGCTGATGGATTGGACCGTGGAGGCGGCGCTGGGACTGGCGGAGCAGGACCCAATTCTGCACGTCACTGCCTCATGCAACCACCTCATCGATGCGGCTTTTCTCGACGAAGCGGCGCGCCGGCACAAAGAGCTCGCCGCTAAAGATGTTGTTTTTACCCTTGCGCCGGAAAAAATATCGACAGGCTGCGGTGTTGTTCTGGAAGCGAAAAACGGCAGGACAGCCTACAACAATCTGTTAGAAAACCGGCTTGACAGATATCAAGCGATGATACAGGCCATTGTGCTGAAGGACATTTTCGATGAGTAATCTCATGCCGGGCGGCGAAAAAACAGAACGCATCATCGGATCGGTCTATCGGGTGAACGGCCCGGTCGTCGAGGCGACCGGCATCACCGATGCGATGATGTTCGAAATGGTCGCAGTCGGCGGCAACAGACTGATCGGTGAATTGGTCAAACTGGAAAAAAACAAGGCAGTCATTCAGGTTTATGAAGACACCACCGGCGTCAAGCCGGGAGAGCCTGTGTTTGGGAGCGGCGCATTGTTGTCCGCTGAACTCGGGCCCGGCCTGATCGGCACCATCTATGACGGTATTTTACGGCCCTTGTCGTCGCTGCTGCAAATCAGCGGCGATTTCCTGGACCGGGGCATCACGGCACCCCCCATCGATCAGGAGAAAAAATGGCACTTTGAGCCCCTGCTCGACGCAGGCACGGCTGTTGATGGCGGCATGATCATCGGCAGGGTGAAAGAGACCGAATTCTTTTACCATCGGATTCTCATCCCCCCCACCCTGCATGGAACCCTGGTATCGATCGCTCCTGAAGGGGATTATACCGTCAAGGAGGCCATCGGCGAAATCGAGAAAGACAAGGCGATTTATCCCATCTGTATGTCGCAAAAATGGCCACTGCGCCGTCCGCGTCCGGTTAAAGGACGCGCGGCACTGGATACACCGCTGATCACCGGACAACGGGTGATCGACACGCTTTTTCCGATTGCCAAAGGCGGCACTGTCGCCATACCGGGAGGCTTTGGCACCGGCAAGACCATGACCCAACACGCTGTGGCCAAATGGTGCGACGCCGATATCATCGTCTACATCGGCTGCGGTGAGCGCGGCAATGAAATGACCGGCGTGCTCAATGAATTGCCCAATCTCATCGATCCGCGCACGGGCCGCAATCTTATGGAGCGCACGATCCTCATCGCCAACACATCCAATGTGCCGGTCTCAGCCCGCGAGGCAAGCATCTATACTGGTGTGACGCTGGCGGAATATTTTCGCGACCAGGGATATCATGTGGCGGTCATGGCGGATTCCACCTCTCGCTGGGCTGAGGCGCTCAGGGAATTGTCGGGACGCATGGAAGAGATGCCGGCGGAAGAGGGTTTTCCCGCCTATCTGCCCACCCGCATCGCCGAATTTTACGAGCGGGCGGGATTCATGGAGACCCTGTGCGGCAAGAACGGTTCTGTCACGCTCATCGGCGCGGTTTCCCCACCTGGCGGTGATTTTTCCGAACCGGTAACCCAACACACCAAGCGATTCGTCCGCTGCTTCTGGAGCCTGGATCGGCAACTCGCCAATGCGCGCCACTATCCGGCGATCTCCTGGCTCGACAGCTACAGCGAATATTTGTCCGACATCGCGCCATGGTGGGAACAGAACGCCGGCGCCGACTGGAGCCAAAACCGCAGCATCATCATGGACCTGCTGCAAAAAGAAGTGCGTCTCAATCAGGTAGTCAAACTGGTGGGGCCCGATGCGCTGCCCAATTCCCAGCGTTTCATCATCGACACCTGCACGCTTTTCAAGAATGCTTTTCTGCAACAGAATGCCTTTGATGAGAACGATCGTTATTCGACGGTCAACAAGCAATACAAGATGCTCGAACTCATTGTCCAGTACTATCAACGCGGTCACAAAGCCATTAAAAACGGCGTCACTCTCGTCAAGATCAGACAGATGAAAACCTACCAGGATCTTGTCAAGATGAAGTTCTCTATCGCCAATGACGATTTGGCAGAATTCGATAAAATAATGAATCGTCTTGAACGCGCTTTTGACCAGTTGGAGGCTATTTTTGGTTGATCAAAGAACAAGTGTCAAGTCAACGCCAGTCGCAGCGGCAAGCACCCCAAAAAAGAATGCGCAACACACTTTGCTGTTACCTGCCCGCATCGATGAGCTGAAAAGCGCCAGAGAATACATCGGCATCGATAAAATCGATGGGCCGCTTCTCTTTATCAAAAAGACCCATAATGTCGGATATCGAGAGCTGGTGGAATGCGTTGATGGTTCAGGTAACGTTCGGCTCGGCATGGTCCTCGAAACTTCGGCTGATATCGTGGTGGTGCAGGTTTTTGAAGGAACCGCCTCTTTGACCTTGCCGGAGACACGGCTTCGTTTTAGCGGTGAGCCGCATAAACTCGGGGTTTCTGAAAGGATGCTGGGGCGGGTCTTCAATGGACTGGGGCAGCCCCGCGACGGCGGACCGGCGCCGCGTCCGGAACATGAGCTCAACGTCAATGGAAAACCGATCAACCCGACAGCACGGGCTTATCCGCGCGACTTTATCCAGACGGGCATCTCGGTCATCGACGGCATGAACACCTTGATACGCGGTCAAAAGCTGCCGATCTTTTCCGGCAACGGGCTGCCGCACAATGAACTCGCCGCCCAAATCGCCCGGCAGTCGAAGATACACGGTGCAGAATCCGAGTTCGCCGTCATTTTTGCCGCCATGGGCGTCAAGCATGACGTCGCCAATTTTTTCATTCGCTCATTCGAAGAATCAGGCGTCATGCACAAAGTGGCACTCTTTCTCTCTCTCGCTGATGACCCTTCAATCGAGAGGCTCATCACGCCGCGGAGCGCCCTGACCCTGGCGGAATTTCTCGCATTCGAAAAGAACATGCATGTGCTTGTGATTCTGACCGATATGTCAAATTACTGCGAATCGTTAAGAGAGGTGTCCACCATCCGCGGCGAAATCCCTTCCCGCAAGGGATATCCCGGTTACCTTTACTCGGATCTGGCGGAACTGTACGAACGTTCCGGCATGCTGAAGAGCTCCTCCGGATCGATCACCCAGCTTCCCATTCTGACCA
Organism: bacterium; assembly: GCA_029565675.1. Lineage (GTDB taxonomy): Bacteria > Zhuqueibacterota > Zhuqueibacteria > Residuimicrobiales > Oceaniaggregativiventaceae > Sulfursilanivivens. Next base: position 25,595 of record JAKQNP010000046.1, on the reverse strand, counting down.
TGCCCAACGACGACATTTCGCATCCGATTCCGGATCTCACCGGCTACATCACCGAAGGTCAGATCGTCTTTGAGCGCGAGATGCACTCGCGGGGCATCTATCCGCCGGTGGCCGGGCTTCCGTCGCTGTCGCGTTTGATGAAAGACGGAATCGGCAAAGAGATGACCCGCGAAGATCATCCGCATCTGGCAAGCCAGCTCTTTGCCGCCTACAGCTATGTCAAGGACGTGCGCAACCTCGCCTCGGTGATCGGCGAAGAGGAGCTGACGCCGTTGGACAACCACTATCTTGAATTCGGCAGGGCTTTTGAGGAGAAATTCATCACCCAAAGAATGGACGAAGAGCGCACGATCGAGCAGACTCTCACCCTGGGCTGGGAAACCTTGCGTTTGCTCCCGGCCGAAGAGTTGACACGGTTGACCGAAGAAGAAATCGATACCTATTATGCTATCTAGCACGTACACGCCGACGCGAACCACTCTGCTCAAGCTCAAGCAGGATCTCTCTTTTGCCCGCCTGGGCTATGATCTGTTGGATCAAAAGCGGAACATTCTGGTCATGGAACTGTTGAATCTTGTCGACCAGACAGTCGATTATCAGCATTTGGTTGAAGAGGCGCTCAAAACGGCATACGCGTCCCTGGAAGAAGCGGTTCTCAAAATGGGGAAAATGAAAGTCTTTTATCTGGCAAGCGCCGTGCATATCGATGCAAACATCACACTGGGCGCCAGGAAAATCATGGGCGTCTCTTTACCCACGGTGCAAACAGATTTTAAGGAACGCTCACCCTATTTCAGCCCGTTGGATACCCATTTTTATATCGACAATTCCATCGAGCATTTCAAAGAGGCCCTCAATCAGATGGGGCGCTTTGCCGAGCTCAAACTGTCCGTCATGCGTCTTGCCAGAGAGGTGAAAAAGACCATACGAAAAGTCAATGCGCTTGAAAAGATCGCGATTCCCGAATACCAGCGGGCAGTGAAGTTGATCGAAGACCGGCTCGAAGAAAATGAGCGCGATGCGGTCATCTTGCTCAAAAAAATCAAAGAACGGCTCGAAACCAAAAGCAGTCAAGGAGAAGCGCATGAGCGAAATTGTCCGTAGAATACTGGTCTATATCGACGGAACCGAGCATGCGATGGTGGCCGCTCACTATGCCGTCTGCCTGGCAAAAACGCTTGGAGCGCATCTGTCTGCTTTGTTCGTCGTTAACACGCAAGCACTTGGCGCTCTGGTCAAATCGCGCATTTTTCTCGAGGATGAAGAGATGGAATATCGAACCGACCTGAGAGCAGATGCCGAACGGTACCTCCGCCATGTGCACTCGATCGGGAAGGCGAAGAATGTTCCCATCGATCTGATCAACATCAGCGGATCGGTGAGTGTTGAGATAAAGAAATGTATCAAAGAAAAAAATATCGATTTGCTGATCATCGTCGAGCTTTCCAAAATACAGTCACGCCGAGATCAGTTTTATGATGAAACCGAACGTGCGATGTGTAGCGTTCCCTGCTCGGTTCTCATCGTCAAAGATGGTGATCGTGTTTACCCCATTTACGATCATCTGGACTAATACCAAATGGCTGGTGACATCGGATTGTGACAGGAGTTGGCGATGAATCTGCTCGACATATTGACAAAAGAAGTCATTGCGGTACCATTGGCGTCTTGCGATAAAATCAGCGCGATCAGAGAACTGGTGCAGCTTTTGAAAAAGAGCGGTCAAGTATCCGATGAGGATCAGGTGTATGATGCTGTGATGATACGAGAGGCCAAAGGCAGTACCGGCCTGGAAAAAGGCAATGCCGTGCCGCACGCCAGGACCACTGCGGTGAAAAAGATCGCTGCGGCGATCGGCATCGCACCGAACGGGATTGAATTCGACTCCATGGACGGCAAGCCCGCCAAATTGATCTTTCTGATCATCGCACCCCCCGATCAATCCGGAACACATGTCGCGCTGTTGTCCGAAATCGCGCATCTGACCCAGTACCAGGGGCTGATCGAAGAACTGGCTGCAGCAAGGAGTGCCGACAAAGTGCTGTCGATATTGCAGGGAGAGGAGTGAGCGAATCTTTCAACCGAGCAATACAGTTACGCTGTTTGGAGGCAGCGATGCTCGTCCAGGCGATGCCATAGACTCCAACCTGGCCTGTTTCTTTTGGCTATTGCATGATAATGAATAAGCCGCGGATTCCCCTTTCCGAGAGAACAGCTATGGGGTTCTGTACGGTCAGGTTAAAGGCGTCCGGAAAGAGAGTGCTGGCGATTTGAAATATCTGCTTTCATTCATCCCCCTCCCCCGGACAGGCCACCGAAACCTGAAAAATAAAAACACCCAAACAACCTCACCACTGTTGAAATCCACATCACAAGTACCGTCCCGGGTATAAGCGTTCTCGCTGCAAGCAACCCCAAATCTTCTTTCCAAGCCTTTCCATCGCAATTCCAAAAACAGTCGATCTGATTGCTGCTTTGCAGCAGGAATTCGCAACTGTTTTGCAGCGAAAGTGGACTGGATCAGATATTGGTATCGTTATTCGGCAATTATTTGCTTTGGAGGTTACCTCTGCAACCGACTTGGCCCGCATTTTGCATGTGATGAGCGCGATTTGGGTGTAAAAACAGCATAATTTTATTAGTTATTTAATAACAATTATTTGGAAATATTACAACATTGTGGCGAAGTTCACATTTGTATCCTGAATGGGACAGCGGAGGCTTATGAAAAAAAAGGCGATGAGCGCGGTGGTGCTGGTTTTGCTGACAACGCTGGCAGGAAAGGCAGAGACCGTTCACGAACGCTTGCTCTATCAACACCCGTTGACGTCTGCGGAGGCTTTACAGGGCATGAACCTGAAAAGCACCGACGGCCTGTTCACGGCACAGGGGTGGCAATCCATTTCGGCCACCAGCCAGTTGATGATCACCTTGCCCGAGGGATTGCCGTTCGAGGGCACCTTTCGGGTCAAGGTGAGCAATTTCGATCCCTACAACCAGAACATCAATCAGAAACAGCCGATCATCGATCTCTATTCGCAGCCCTGCGGCAACAAGGAGATCTATGAAACCGACGGCGCCTGGTTTCATCTGATCAGCGGCACGGGGTACGAGAGCGGTGTGCCGGGCCAGGCGGGATTCAAACTCTGGGCGGCGCCGCGCGGTGTCGACAGCAAGGATGAAGACCGGGTGATGAACGACGCCACCTGGGATCCGTCGAGAACCTACGAGTTCGCCTTTGTCTGGAGCGGCACCACCCTGACCTTTCTGGTGGACGGAATCGAGCGCCTGACCCTGCCCTTTGCGGGACAGGTCGAGCCGTTCAAATACATCTTTCTCGGCAAGGACAATCTCATCTATGGTTATACCGCCCAGCCGGGGCCGATTTTTTCAGACCTGCGTCTCTATGGACCTGGCGCTCCCATTCCCGATGAAAACCCACCGGCACTCGAGCGGGTTGTTGCGCTGGCCCGCAACCGGGTCTGGGTTGTTTTTGACCAGGAGGTTGATGCCGCATCTGCAGGAAATCCGGCCAATTATGGCATTTCCCCTGCCGTGACCATTCTCGACGTTGAACACCAGACAGACGAACGCTCAGTCATCTTGACCACCACTCCCCATCAGGAAGAGGTGTTGTATGAGCTCAGCGTCCAAAATATCAGCGACACTGAGGAGCCGCCCAACACACTCGCATCGGCCGGATCGAGCTATCTATTTGTGGATCTGCCGATCACGGCGATCTCGCGATCCAATTACCAGCTGACGACCCGAAGTGTCGGGGATTCGGTCTACAGCGATCGCGACTATGTCTATACCGCGATTCCCGCGCGCTTTGCCGATTGGAGCTTTGTGTTGACCGCCAACGACGACAAGGCCCTGATCATGGATGATTTTCTCTCTTTTTATGCTGCCCAACCGCTGACTCTGGTGATCGGCTATGATACTCGCGTCGAGATCCTGCCAGGCTGGCTTCAGGGCTCGCAAGCGACCGGGGAGACCATCACGACCGATGACACGTCGTTCAAGATGTATGAAAAATCGATCGAACAGGGTTGGGTGACCCTGGGTGGCAACGGCCAGGCGAGTTCGGCGAGCATGTATGTGATTCTGTTCGAGGCGCAGACATCCACGATTGTGGACCTGGCCCCGCCGGCAGCGCCGACAGGAGTCAGGGTCATGTACTTCGGGGCCGGACCAAATTGATCAGTTTCGACTTGCGAATTATTCAATTGGTGTTATCTTTTTCAATAAACGAATCCTGAACGATTTCAAGTGATCTTGAAAATTCTGGTCAAATCCAAGGATTCGATTTCTGACACACCTCTTAATTCACAACATTTGACCAGAACGCCATGCATCAGTTTAAATCATAGTGAGCGGACCGTGCAAGGACTTTCCTGGATCGACGGCGGCATCATCGGTTTGTATCTCTTTCTGGTGATGGCCGCCGGCATTTGGGTGCGCAAATATGTCGGCAAAGTTGAAGATTTCCTGGTCGCCGGACGCGAGATGGATGTCTATCTCGGCATCGCGTCGCTGGCGGCCACTGAATTTGGCATCGTAACCTGCATGTATGCTGCACAGAATGGCTATGACAAGGGTTTTAGCGGTGCGGTACCGGGACTGCTTTTCTTTGCGGCCATGTTTGTGGTCGGCAGAACCGGATTTTGCATCAAGCCCTTGCGCGATGCCGGGGTGATCACCATCCCGGAATTGTTTGAACGAAAATTCGGTTCGCGCATCCGCCGCGCCGCCGGAGTGGTCATCGTGCTGGGCGGATTGCTGAATATGGGGGTCTTTTTGCGCACCGGCGGTGAATTCTTGATCACCGTCAGCGGTTTAAATCCGGATTATCTGCAATCCATGATGACCGCCCTGCTGGTCGGTGTCGCCCTGTACACGATCCTGGGCGGCATGTTGTCGGTTCTCGTGACCGATTTTCTTCAATTTGTGGTCATGAGCCTCGGGCTATTGGTCACTACCGTTTTGCTCCTCTATCGAATCGGTTGGGAAACCCTCGTTGCAGCCGTCGAGATTGAGCACGGTGCCGGCGGATTCAATCCCTTCCTTCATCAGGAAATGGGCTGGTCTTATGTCATTTTTAATCTGCTTTTGAATACCGCGGCGGTGCTGACCTGGCAGACCATGATCGCGCGCGTTCTTTCGGCCAAAAATTCAGCCATTGGCCGCAAAATATATACACGCACCTCGTTCTTTTTTGTCGCCCGCTTTCTGATACCGGGCATCTGGGGAATCGCTGCCCTGGCCGTGCTCACTCCGGATCAGATCGGCAGCAACACGCTGCTGGCCATGCCCACCATGCTCGGCATGATGATCCCGGCCGGACTCATGGGTTTGCTCATCGCTGCCATGCTGGCAGCAGACATGAGCACCGATGCTTCCTATATGCTGACCTGGGGCAGCATCATCTACAATGACATTGTGGCACCCTTTCGCAAAAAAAATTGGAACGAGAAAAAAGGGCTGTTTTGGAATCGCACCATTATCGCCCTGATCGGCCTGTTTCTGCTGGTTTACGGGCTCTGGTATCGGATCGAAGGCGATCTGTGGACCTATCTCGGCATCACCGGCACCATCTATTTATCCAGCATTTCTGTTCTGCTGATCGCCTGCTGTTATTGGGAAAAAGCCAACAATTGGGGAGCCGGGGCAGCCATCGCAGTCGGGGCGCTGGTGCCGGTGCTGACCCTGGTGCTGCAAAAAATCGGTCCCTGGACTTTGTGGTTCCAACGCTATGATACCAGCTGCGGTATCGCCGCTTTTGTGCTCGTGGCTCTGGCCATGGTCGCAGGTTCTCTGCTCAAGGCCAAAGTTCAAACGCTGCGGGAGTGAAAGATGATGACGATCCTGTTCCACATGCTTTCCGATCACGCCTTCTGGGGCGCGCTTGTGCTGGTATCTCTGCTCTGGTACAGCACGATCACCATCTACGTGGCCATAAAGGGCGTGCGCGACATCCGCAAAATGCTGCAAAGGCTTTCGGAACTTAAATCCGCAAGAGAACGCTAGGGCGAGAAAATACTGGGCCGAAGCAACTCAAATGGCTCATTTTCCGGCCAGCCAGCAGCGGCCACAACAACGACCGGCTGTGGGTTCCGCACCAAAAGCAGCCGGGGTCGCAATCCAATCCATGTGGCCGGTTTCGTGAAAGCAGTGATCGAATCCTGTCATGACGGCAATCAAAGCGGGGGACTTTCGTGTACTTTTGCGTGGAATAGAAAAACAACCAGGCGATCCCCCATCCTTAAAAACTGCAGGAGAATGAACAGCACATGAACAAATCCATTCGAAATGCAGGTCAACGTTGTCAGCGACTTTCCCAATCCTTCCCCAAGGACAATCTCGTCGCAGGTTTATTATTGTTGCTCTTCATTTTCTCTTGTTCCCCGCGCAGCGAGAACAGCCTCAAACTGCTGCGATCAGCAAATGCGTATTCTGAAAAGGGCAAGGTTGTCATAACCGCCTTCAAATCAATGCACTATTGGGGAGAAGAACACCGCGATCTCTATCGGGAGATCAGGATCTACCGACTCTCCTGTCCTGACTTTGTTTTCGGAAAGGACTATGAAGAATATTTTTCCGATCTGGATTTTAAAGACGGCGAATGCATTTTTCAGGGATCGCTGGAGCCCATCCTCGGCAGCAAATACCGTTTCGTGGACGATGCCACAGAAACAGGGGCGGTTTATGCCTACTGGATCGCCGCTTCTGCAGGCAAACCGACGGGACCGCTGCCGGTGAAGATCAGAGATGAGCAGGTGTGGTGGCCGTATCATCGCGTCATGGAACGATTAGAGGAACTGCAGAATCAATATCCCCGCCTGGTCAAGGTGGAAGAAATCGGCAAAAGCGTCAACCGCAAGCCACTGCTGGCCGTCAGAATCGGTCATGAAAAGAAGGCCGTTGCCCTGATCGGAGCGATCCACGCCGGCGAATCCGGACCGGAATTAATCATTCCGGTTGTACAAAAGTTGCTCGAGCAAAACTCGGACCTCTTTCGCCGGATTTCACTCGTCGTCATTCCCTCGGTCAATTGCGACAGACGCGACAAATTGGCAGCCGGCAATCCCTGGTATTTGCGCAGAAATGCCAACAACGTCGATCTCAACAGAAATTTCCCGGCGGATTGGGATCATGTCGATCAGACGTACGGTTACATGACCTCAGATCCGGATGCGCAGACTTTTCGCGGGCCGTATGCGGCAAGCGAGCCGGAAACCATCGCGGTTATGGATTATTTGCGGAAAAACAAGCCTGTGGCGGTCTTTTCGTTTCATTGTTTGGCGAGCATTGCCGGTGAAACCCTGGGAATTTCGAAAGCCGGCGCAGAAAGTCAAGAGTATGTAAATCGATGTTCCACCTTTGCCGATCTGTACTGGCAAGGGGTAGCATCGCCCTTTGCGGAAAAGCAAAAAATCGTGCCCTTGTGCACCAGCGGCAGCTTGCCGGAGTGGTGCTACAGAGAATTGGGCATACCGGCATTTGATATGGAGGAGCCATTTGATCCAAAGGATCTTGCACAGTGTGCCATTGATGCAACCGATCGAGAGCTGCTGGCCAAGTACCAGGACATCCACTATCGCGGATTTGTCGAATTGCTCACCCGGGCTCCAGATGAAGTTTCAAATCCCCAATGACGTGATCTGCTGATTATGGTCGACTATTTAAGTAAAAGGCCCTTGCGTTTGGCGACGGAAGAAGCCGATTCCAGGACAAAGTAATAGACCCCTGTCGGCAAATGATCTGTTGTGATCAGCAAGCGATGAGGTCCAGCTGTCAGGACTGCATCGACACATGTCGCCACTTCCCGTCCCAGCACATCGAAAATTTTCAAGCGGACGGGCCCTGTCTGTTCAATTGAATATTCGATCACAGTCGTGGCATTGAATGGATTGGGATAATTCTGCGCGAGAAAAAATCGCGCAGGCACACTGTCCGTTCCCCGATGGACCAGCACCGGCAGCCATTTGGCTCTGGAATAGAAACCCAGATGCAAATATTCACCTCGAGCAGATGCACTGCCGACAACAGATTGGCCCAGCAGCGCTGAAATCCTGTTGTTGCTATCCACCACCAGGCCTGCACCAGCTGATACGACCCCTCGGCTGATATGCTCATCCGCTTCTAGTGCTATAGCAGATGTAAACATCCACAACATCGATAGAATTAAAAAATGCATAAAAATTCGCATAATCGCACTCCAATTCGCCGAATAGGTCCAAAAAGCTGCTCGGTGGCACTATTGGGATATCGCTTTTTTCAGTGCCTCGATTTGCTCTTGCTGTTCCTTGATAGCCTCCAAAAGCAACGGAACCAGGCGGGCATAGTCGATCGACTTGGCATCGACACCGTTCTCTTCCCAGTCCACAACCTCCGGCACCACCTGGCCGACCTCTTCAGCGATGAGGCCGATATCCTGCTTGCCATTCTCCTTCCAGGTGAAGCCAACACCGCGCAGCCGATTTACTTTGTCCAGGGCATTCTGTAGTTGTACGACATTTTCTTTCCAGCGAATGGAACTATAGGTGGTCCATCCATCTGCAATGGGATCGGTGGTGGAGAACTGCTGTACAGTCAGGATATTGCCGACTCCAGCACCGCCCAATCCAAGATTGCCCTCAACTTGGATATTGGCTTTGCCAGAACCCGGATTATTGATCATTACGGTGTTGTCGCTGCCGGAACTGCCTGTGTTGATCATGGGCGTCATGGAGGTCAACGAAACGCTACCTGTCAACATCAGGTTCGTGCCGCGCATATTACCCGACGCATACGCGTTGCCCTGCACATGCAGCATCTCGATGGGTGATGAGGTGCCAATGCCCAGCCGGCCGTCATTGTCGACATAGACCGCTTGCGCAGGAGTTCCATCCGCCGCGCTGAGACTGTAGCCGTTCGGAATCGTGAAAGACAGGTCTTGATGCAGAATCGTCCCATCATCGATTTTGCCGCTGGTGACGGCATCATTCGCCAGCATCGCCGTGGTGATGCCCAGATTGTTCACTGCCAATGTGACATCGCCCTGCAGGCCGCCGCCGGTCAAGCCGCTGCCCGCCGTCACCGAAGTGATGTCGCCCTCACCGCCGGCAGCGGCCGTCGTCTGGGTTGTTCCGTCGGGAAAACGAAAACCGCCGCTGGTCGAATGAACCAGACCTTTCACCTGCAAATGCGACTTTCCGGAGCCCGGATTATTGATCGCCAGAGTGATGTCGCTGCCGGAACTGCCTGTGTTGATCGTGGGTGTCATGGAGGCCAATGAAACATTGCCTGTCAACATCAGATTTGTGCTGTATAGATTGCCCGACGCATACGCGTTGCCCTGCACATGCAGCATCTCGATGGGTGATGAGGTGCCAATGCCCAGCCGACCGTCATTGTCGACATAGACCGCTTGCGCAGGAGTTCCATCCGCCGCGCTGAGACTGTAGCTGTTCGGAATCGTGAAAGACAAGTCTTGATGCAGAATCGTCCCATCATCGATTTTGCCGCTGGTGACGGCATCATTCGCCAGCATCGCCGTGGTGATGCCCAGATTGCCCACTGCCAATGTGACATCGCCCTGCAGGCCGCCGCCGGTCAAGCCGCTGCTCGCCGTCACCGAAGTGATGTCGCCCTCGCCGCCGGCAGCGGCGGTCGTCTGCGTCGTACCGTCGGGAAAACGAAAACCGCCGCTCGTCGAATGAACCAGGCCTTTAACCTGCAGCCGTTCGGTCGGATTTGAAACACCGATACCCAAATTGCCCTCGATGTGCACACTTGCCTCGCCAGCGCCGGGATTGACAATCTGAAGGGGAATGCCGGCCGCTCCGGAAAGGTAGATTTCGGGAATATCGACAAAATTGAGACGGCCCTTGATTTTAATATTGCCACCTTTTTCGATGGTCACAACAGTGTTGTGATCGCTCTGGAAAAGCGCGATGTTATTGGTGGGGCCTTCCTGATGGGCGACAAGAGCCGGGCCGCCTCCTCCGGTGCGGCATTCCAGGGCAACGCTGTTGTTGCTGGCATTGGCAATGGAAAAGGAGCCTGCCTTTCCCAGCGCATCGTTGATCGCTTCGAGGGTGGTTGCAGAGGAGCCAAGATTTGTGATTTCGAAAAAGCCACCAGGACCCGTGCCGCTGTTCACTACATGCAGCGCGCGACCTGCGCCCTTGTGCTCCGTCCTTATCGTCGGAAACGAACTGGAGGTGTTATCGAGTTTAAAAGATCCGACTCCTCCGGTTCCCTGATTGGTAATGGAAAAGAGATAATCGCTGCTGCTGGCGACACCAGCATAAGGAAGTCCAAAGGGAGAAATGGTTTTCCAGGTTCCGTGACCAGCCGCATCAGAAGTCAATACATAGCCCTGAGCTGCACCAGTAGGCATTTTAAAACCTGTCACCTGCGCCGTACCTGCCAGATCCAACTGATACTCCGGGTTCACAGTGCCGATACCGAGCTTGCCCGAATCGTCGAGTGTCATCGATGCCCCACTGCCTGTCCCCCATACCAGGGCAGCGGCATTTTTCGGAATATACATATACCAGTCTTGATTCCCGCCTCGCAATCCGACCCCCACCCAGCCGTTCGCCGCTGCGGATCGTTCGACCTGCATCAGCGCGTTGCCGCTGTTGCTAAAGACGTGCAATTGCTCATTCGGATTGGTGGTCCCGATTCCCACTTTTCCGTCGGCATCCACGTAAACGGCCTGCCCTGGCACGCCATCCAGGGCGGCAAGGGAGTGGCCTGATGGAAAAGAAAAGCCGAGATCACTCGTTGTGATGGTGCTGTCCTTGATCTGTGCACTGGTAATGGCAGCCAATGCGATTTTTTCACTGGTCACCGCTCGATCGCGTATCTTTGCCGGCGTAACCGCGCTATCCGCCAAAGCCAGCACGACATCGCCGCTGTCGCCGCCACCGACTAGTCCCTCTCCGGCAAGCACGGCGGTGATATCGCCGCCTGCTCCTGCAACTGCTGAGATGGTCAGCGTGTTCTCCAATTTTTCCACGTGGATGTTTTCACCCGCAGTCAGCATAACATGATCCGTCAAGCCGTTCAACGATCGTACCAGCACGCCATCTTTAATGTGTTTCGCCTCGAACCCACCGAAACGCAAACTGTCTGCATAGACCGCGCTGATCGCATAGGGAACTGACGATAATTTTATCCTGGGTAAAAGCTCCTCACCGCTTTCCAGGAAAATCCCCAAATAGCAGGAACCGGTTAGGTGGATAGCATCAAGCGGTTGAGCTTCACCCAGATAGACCGTAAAAACGCCTTGATAGAGCCGGACTGTTTGTGTCTCACTCCATAAAGCTGTCGATGCATCCGGAGAAGTGAACAGTTTGAAGGTAAAGACACGCATCGTATCCGTTGACGCCACGTTATCGGCATCAGCAAGTACTCCCTGGAAGCTGATGATTCTGGGAATCTGCCCCCATCCCGATCCTACAAGGGCCAGGAAAAAGAGCAAGCGGAAAGAAATGCTGCACGATTTCACGTACCCTCCTCCTTGCCGGTAAAGGCAAGATAGAAACCAGATAGTGAAAATATAGCAGCAGGTCGATAGGGACTTGACGCCATCAGCCTGCCAATACCGTCATTGAAAGAGAATGATTGAATCTGTCCAGGTCAGAGTGTTTTTTTGATTGAGGGGCGCTGAAGGGAGATGATAAGAATGATCTTGGAACCAACTCTACTATTAGTATAAAGAATTTTGCATAGCTTGTCAATTGAAATCATTCTGATGAACAGTCATCAAACCTGATTCATTCACAAACAAGCAAAACAAACAATAAGCTGATTTTTCAGGCTTGCCGATCGACAAATGCATTTTATTCAGTGTACATAATACTTGGCATTTTCTGTAAAGCCGGATACTGAATTGCTGGTTTTACTGGCAAAAACCTCAACTTTCAGTTTCCGCGGTTCAAGCAGCTGAACGGCAACCACGTCGCTGCTGCCGGCATGGATGGTCTGGTATTTGATAAAGCCGCTGCCCTGGGTGACGGCGGCCGGATCCGGGGCATTGCCATCGACCAGGCAGCAAAAGGGCGCTGCACTCCATCCGCCCCCGCAAACAATGCGGATTTTTGACGGATCCCACATGTCATAGACAAACGCCAGCTGTGCTTCGGCATAAAGAAAACTCGACGCCTCCCAGGTGACCGGCGTTCCCAGCAAAAACCAGTTCCCCGCCAGGGCGCCGTCGATGTCGAAATCGATCTTGCCGCCTCGAGGTTCTGCAGTCCGAGTGTTTTTGGCGAGAAGGTTCTCCCTCACTTCGCTTGTAAAGTAGAGATAGACATCTCCTGCGTGAAGCGTCTTTTCATGATATCTCCCGGGGACGACAAAGTACCGTGTGGTATCATAATCGGTCACCCCGATATCGAGGTAGCTGGTCGCCCAGCCAATTGAATCGCCGGGATGCACCCGGGTCCCTGCCTTGATGGAGCTGAAGGGATTTTCAACATGATCGAGGTAGGAAAACAGGGTATTGGTGTGCTTGAACTCGATCCGGTAATCATCAAAACCGGAATTGGAGTAAACAGTCTCTATCGTTCCCTCTGCATAAGCCCGGACCAGATGCGCCCCATCCCCGGCAAGATAAAATCCCATGTGATCGCTCGGAAAGGTGTGCCCGGGCGGATTCAGGTTGCCCAGCGGCGTGGCAAGCGCAATAGCGCTGTAGGCGACCGGTGACACATCAAAAGAAACCGGGCCGCTCGGTCCGGTGATTGAATCGTCATCTTCACAGCAGATAAACAGCGCGAAGAGAGCGACAGTCAGCCTGACTCTGTGCATGGATTTGATTTCCTGTACAAGGATATGATCCATCGATCTGCACCGGCTACATTTGCTCCGCGAATCGGATAGGTGAAGGAATATAGGGCTCGCAGCAAGCGATTTCAGCTGTTGCGGTACCTGAGAAAAACATCAGGGGAAACGCGCCGAGAGCAAGGATCCTCGGTGTTGGACAAAGAACGCTCTGCCCTTCTCTACTGCAGCGCTTATCGCTTCTGTCGAGTGTATTGTATTTCTATCGCCTTGGCTTCCTGTCCATCCGGGAGAATATTATAGGCGGTAATGGTGAGATGGTCATCATCGATTAGCCTGAAGACCGTTTTCCAGCCCCATGGCGGATCAGTCGGGCTGACGTCGTAGTGGCCTATTACGACGAATCCGGAATCGGCTGCATCACCTTCAGAAAACATCATCGCATAATTCATATGGAAATCATCAATCCAAACCGATTGGAATTTATTGGTAATCGTATTAAAGGCAAGAGTTTCCTCTCCCTTGCGCTGTCGTCCTTGAAGTGTGGACTCGTATTCGTGACGAAAAAACCGTCCGTGGAGAATCGGACGAATCTTCCCACTGATTTTTGACTCGTCCGCAAGCTTGCCAGGTTCAAACCAGGTGCGGCACGTCCCCTCCCACGCACCGACCATCGAATTTAATAAATTTTTGGACATGGCACTTTCACCTCCCAGGAAATTTCGCGGATCCGCTGTTTGGTCTTGTGCAATTACCATGGCTGCCAACGCGAGCAGGCAGCACGCTGATGTTGCTTGTCTTCTGATTTTCATCATAAGATCATCACCCATTCTCGTCCTTGCAAAGACGCCTGGCCTACAACAAAACTCGGTCGGGAAATAAAACGATTTGCGTGCAGGCCGAAAAATATTTTGTCATGTCGAACAGGATAACAGATGCAGGAGACCAATCAATAACGGTCAAATCTGACCTTCTTGCATCAAACCAAGGAACATAAAAAAGAGAAAAACTACAAAAATCAGGACAATGACCAGAATTCTGCCGATTCCCACGATGCGATGAGAAACAACGAAATTTCCTTTTTCATCCCAAGCCGTCCGGCCTCTTTCCTTTAAACGGGAATAAGAGGTAATTTGCGTGATCAGGGACACAATGGGGATGCCCAGGCCATAGCCTTGCAAGGCGGCACCGAGCGAGCGCTTGAAGGATTCCTTCAGAGTCAATTTGGTTCCCTCGCTGGTTCTGACTCGAACGTTCAGCAAGGTTTTTCCAGGAGTGGTACCCCAAGAAGAGAGCATGAAGGTTTCCGCGCCAATCAACAAAAGCACTGAGGCAATGGTGAGGACGATATCTGGAGTTTTTTCTAAAACAGGTTCATATAGGATCAAAACGATAATCGAAAGGATAATGGCTGTAAAGAGCAAATCAAGTGTACGTGCCCAATAGCGAACCCATGGCCGGATTTGTGGACCGGTCGGGGTATAGACATACGGGGGTGGTGTACCTGTGTGGACTGGAAAAGTTTTGTAACTGGTTTGCTCTGCGTGATCCGGTAAACCTATAGAATCCGATCTGCTCAAGCGCGATTTTAGTGTTGAAATAATTTGATCAAGATATTTATCGATCGCTAACGGGAAAGCATCAAAAATTTGACAGGGACCCAATAAATATTCAAAGGCACCATCCAGTTGCATATTTTCAAATCGCAATGGAAGAATGAAAATACGCCTCGTGATGGCACGCTCCAGCTCGCGCAGGACTTGTGGTGAAGCTTTGGAATGGGATGACAAGATCAAAATAAGGATTTTGCTCGATTCGATCGCTTTCATAATAGCGCTTGGCCAGTCTTCACCCGGGGGAATATTACGAGGTGCTATCCAACACTGAAAATTCTCTTTCTCCAGTTTTTCACAGAGTTCAAAGGCAATATTTCTATCTTCGTGTGAATGACAAATGAAAACATCATGGGCCATTTTGCCTCCAGACTTAATCTATCACAATAGAGAGTAAATACAAGAATAATCATCAGGCTCTGTTTTTGTCAAACATGCTGGTTGGCTGTACACTGCAGGTTTATAAAAATTTGGGACAGTTGTTGGTCAATAATTTATAATTATAACCTACAACCTTTGCAATGCCGCTCTCCCAACACTGTAAACATCGCTAAATTAACTCACAATTAATAGATTCTACCATCAAGTGAAAAAGTGATGTTTTTAACCGACAATAATGAGCCGGGAAGATTTTTGCTTGGTATTTCAAAAAGATATCGAATTGTTACTTCAGTTTCTTTATAAAAAAACAACGTACTATTAACATTCCCAGTAAAACTTATATTCGAGAGCGATGCTGCTTGCTCCATCATAAGCTGATTCATCTCCCACTTATCCTCTCCTAATTCCTTCGCTCCTTGGATTACTTTATTCTCCGCATCTATTAATACAATATCTTCAGCCTTTAAAATGAAATCTGCAACAGGGGAAAAAGCAAATTCGACAACGAGAAAAGAATTTCCAGGTTTTACTGAAATTTCTTGGTCAGGAATAAGTTGTCCCAAAAAGTGCATACCATGAGCAAGTATTTGTCGTTTATTTGTTGTCTTTGCTTTAATCGATAGGCTTGCTCTTATTGCTGCCTCTGTGGCATAGTTAGAATTCGGGTATGTTTGAGCAAACCTTGTATATTCTTCTTTTGTATCGATTGAGACCGTCTTTTTCCAAATCAGATTTCCCAGCGCGGCTCTTGCTTCTTCGTAATGAATTTGATATCTGAAATTCAGAAGGTCTTGGTATGCTTCTATTGTATTTATTTGTTGGGCTTTTTGCCATTGCCCCAAACTCAGATAGTCTTGGTATGCTTCTATTGTATTTATTTGTTGGGCTTTTTGCCATTGTATATTGTCTATGTTCTTAATTGCTTGCCCAAAGAATCGTCCTTCGGGATTTAGTGATAAATATTCCTGATAAGCTTCAATTGTATTTTGTTCCTGGTATCTACTCCATTGCAATTTATCCAACGCTTCTTCGGCCTCTGTGATTTTTTCGCCTTTGGGAAAGCGAGAGATGTAGTATTGATAAGACTTAACTGTGTTTTGTTCCTGGCACTTTTTCCACTGCAATCTATCAACGAATTTTTTTGCATAATCGCTATGTTCGCTTTCTGGGTATTTCACCAAAAAGGTTTCGTATGCTTCTATTGTGTCAGCTTTCAAAGCCTTTTTCCATTCGCTGTTTACTGAGGCGCAATTCATCAGTAAAAAAGCAAGAAATAAAACTGTCAATACAACAAGTCTTTTCATTATTAATCTCCTTGTATGCACTTTGTGCTATTTTGAGTTACATAAACATGTATAGGTTCGTATTTATTTAGCACATCGTATTGATTTCGATAAAACTCGCAGAGGAAGGTAAGGTTATTTTGCTCTTGTGAATAGCGTTTGCGTTTAGTATTAAAGTCTCAACAAATGCCTCAAACCTTTTTTCTTCTTTTCTTTCTCCATCGGAATTGATTAAACCTCATCTTCATCATCTTCGATTTCACTTATGTCAGAACCACATTTCGGACAAGTTTTATCATCAATGGAAACCTCGGCACCACAATCAGAACAAACGTAGGATACAGAATCATCGCCACATTTTAATGTTTCATTGTATTCACTAGCTTGACCTAAAGGATCAGGCCCAAATCTGTTATCGCCATCTGTACCTTTCAGAAATCCAATTTCTACCAAATACCAAAGACTAACGATTGGGACAAAGGTAACTAAATAGAACCAACCCAATTTATCGCGGTCATGGCATCGTTTAACATTAAGTGCTAAAGAAGGCCAAAAGCAGAGTATAACAGCAAGCCAGTAAAAGACGCCTGGTTCACCAGATACCGAAATATCGATTATCAACCCTATAAGCCAAATTGGGATAAGTAGGAGTGAATAAAGCCAAAATTTGGCACGATTAATCCTACCTTCAAAGGAAAATAGAATCTTACCTGGCGACATTATTCCTGAATTTATTTGCATAATTCTCTCCGATGATCAATTAGTTCCGACTCTACTCCCGATTTTTAGGTTTGCTCAAGAACAAAATTGTCAAACTCGGTACAGTCTAGTATGACCACAATAGAGGGTAAGGTTAGGTTATGCCTGGTTGGACTCATTAACTTGAGAGTAGTCAATTTGGATAATTGACAACGCTACGGCTGTTCGGAAGTCACGACATATTAAGAATAATTTCTAAAATTAAATCGAACCAGCGGCCCTCCCTACCAGCCGATGGTTGAACATTATTTTTTAATTCACACAGGCAAATTTAAGCACACCTTAAAACACGAATATTTGCTGACAAAAATATTTTATTAACACTCCAAGTTCTTTATGACATTGCCTGAGACATTCTTTAAAAGATTTTCCATTGATACTTGATCAAAAAATAATTCAATCTGCTCTGTGTTTACTCCAAACTTTTCCGATATAGACAGGTTATACAACAAAGGATCTCCAGTTTTATTCGCAATTGCATATACTTTAGACTCTCGCATTGGAAATCGAACAAGTAAAACATTCAGATTTGACTGCTGCAGTGTAGAATGTAGCTGCTTCAGTGCACTAATTTTCTTACATATAACCTCTATATCTTTCGATGCAGTAGAATCGTTATTATAGGAATATTCCAGGGCGATCGCATTTTTAAAATAATCAGGGATATCATTTTTTTGTGCAGTTGTGCCAGATGTGCAAATTATAACTATGGCACAATCAGGTGACCTATTAAGAAAGGATCCAGACCGAGGACAATACAATTCCTTGGCTAAAAGTTTTTTATGATGATAATCATCAACCATCTGCATTTTCGTGCCAAGCTTTCCTGCAAGCTCCATGACAGCTATCAATTCGATGTTTTGACCCTGCTGTGCATCATCAACAATTTTTTCAGATTTTCGATATGACTGGAAAGTTGTTTTATCGGTTATCACAATGCCACATTCTTTAGCCTGTTCATCTAGATAAGATTTGATTGGTTGGGGTAGCTCTCTCCAATTTGGATCTCCCCGAACAAAGATCACAACATGATCTGCCTCAATCTCCCCATTGGGATCAAGAAAGTTCTTGGTTAATGATCTAACTTTGGGATTCGTATTTGACCTGAAACAAAATAAATTAGTACCAGGTTTAGGCAGTAAGGGCTGCTTTTGTATGGGCATCTTCAAAACGAACTCATTAATAGATTTTTGAAAATCCCAATTGCGCTCTCCGATGTTTAAATGTTCTGTGAAATGCTGGCGGGTCATCGCCATAAGCTTATCACGACAATCCCTTCTAATTTTAATCAAGGCTTGGTATTTCACCTCAACAGGTTTGGCTACCATGCGATCACCTTCTACCGTCGCGCTTCCGCCCTCTACGAGAAAAACATGGTAACAATCTGTATCGATACATTTTAAAATTTCGTTCCTCATTTCCTCACAGTCCAAACCCAAAACATCTTCAAAAACAATGAGAGGTTTTGTGGGGCAATTATAAGGATAAGGCCCTTCAAATTCAACGAATAAGGCAAAGAGATTGCCATGCCTCCCTTTTATTAAAGAGAATCCAATCTGGAAATAATGGTCTTTTAAAAAATCAGTCGATTCATTTGCTTTAATGACCAATGCGGGCGTATCATCGTCATCGAACTTGTTGAGTATGACTATCCAGCGATTTTGGTAAATTCGGACATACCTTTGAGAGAAAATGAGTCGACGTCCTGATTCTTCAAAGAGGACTGGACCAGGATCGATCACTATTTGCTCCATCTTCGGGGAATTAAGGTATGCAGAGTACCAAGTAGAATATGGAATATCTCGCTTTACAATTTTAGAGGACTCTGGATGGAATGGCTTATCCTTAGAGAGTGAGTGAGAACATATCGGGCATACTTTATGGTTAAAAGAATCCCACGCATCTCGTTTTCTACCACCCATTGAGCAATCTGGTTCATCAATCCATTTTTTACAGTTAGAACAATACAATTGTCGCATATTTGCTACCTTTAGGTAACAAAACGAATAGAACCGGTTCTGCAATTTTTCTATGGCAGCGCACAAACTTAATCGTTTTTATTGGTCGCAGCGTATTTATCATGCATTTTCAGCAATTCGTCAGAAGAAATCACCTCTCCATTTTGATCAAAATATTCGATTCTCTTTTTGAAAAAACCATGTTTTTTTATTCTAACCAATGTATCAGACGTATTGCAGTCAAAACAATGATCGGCTGAAGGACCCCATTCCTTCTTACACATGAAGCAAAATTGATTGAGCTTTGGACCGATGTTTTCCTCGCCTTGCACTTCCATATTGGCCTCTATGCCTTGGCTGGTGATTTTAGGTTCTCCATATTTTAATGTTACATATTGTTCTCTTATTTCAGTCATTTTGCCACCACAAGCAATACATCCACGCATATTTCCACGTATTTTGCCAAAAGAGCTCACACAACTTAAGCAATAAACTTTTTTGCAATCTTCACAGAACATCGCCATTTTATTTTGAATTTGAATTGCTCTTTCTCTCATTCTTTCTTTTTCTTGTAGCCTTTGCGCATAGTCACTAAAATTTCCAACATACATTCCACCAGGACTTAATGTGATTTCCAAAGTGTTTTCGTTTACCGAAAGATTATTTTTTCGACACTCTGAAATAAACTCCTTTGCATCAAATACTGGTTTTCCACAATTTAAGCAGGTTCTCATTTTAGCTCTCCTTCAGTAATTATTACGCACTAACGCCCTGCATAACCAGCTGGCAATGGAGTGCAGCGGAATTGCCAGTCCGAGTTGATGCGGTTGTTAGGCGTAATTACTTGCTCATTACACCCATCAACCAAGGATTGAAAACGAAAAGGTATAATGCCCACAGACCTGCTCCTCCCAACAAGGGGAGAACAACCGCTTTCAGTACAGAAGCATCTCGCTCTGATTTGGCATCCCTAGCGTGTGGTAGACTCTTTTTACGAGCAAGGCCGACAACTCCACCAATCGCCATTCCAGGCAAACAGCCAAGTATTGAACCGGTGAGAATGACTGAAAGAAGCGTTATGAAAAGATTCGCGTTCGTGAACTTATACATCGCAGTTGAAACAACAACCACCGCCACAATACCTATTCGAGGGATGGCACACACACCTGCGACAACAAGGAACAGAATGGCAAAGGTGGGATCTGCCGATCCGAGCAAAATCAGTGTGTCGAGAAACTTCAAACCAATTCCAATTAATGCTCCCCATTTCAGGCCAGCCATCGCGTGACTCCACACCGGCTCATACAAAACTCTCAGCTTGAAATACCCCCTTGCAAACTGTCCAAGGGGCGAGGATGTTTTGTTCCACTGCCCCTCCTTGGTTTTAACGTGGACATCCACTGTGCTCTCGGAGTTTAATAGTCCATCGAGGATGTCGTTTCTAAACATGTCCTTGAACTGTTTCTTATTGCAGAGCCGTCGTTGTCCGTCTGCAGTCTGGACTACAACAAACCATTCGTTGGTTGTTTTGAAAGCTTCGACCTCAGCATCTTTTGGTGACATTTCTTCATAAGAAAGTGTATGATTGTCTACAATATCATGTGGATCACTGTCGGGGTTATCATGCCGATAACCCATTTTTTCTAGATACGCAATGAGTTCTTTTCTATGCTTTGGTTTTATCTTTTCCACAAATTGCCAGGCTTTATTATATTCTTCTTTTTTTATATATACTAATAATAAATTATAGACAATATCCTCTGATTTTGGCAAGATTGTCAGCGCTTCGGTTAATTTTAATTCTGCCAGTTGATAGTCTTCTTTTTCATACAGCTTTACACCTTCATTAAATAGGGACTCGGCTTTTAAAAATTCGGATTTAGTGGCATCTTCCATCTTCATACCCTCCTCATACACATCCCGCCAATTAACCTCTCAAAAAAAAGGCTCAAATCAGTTCTAATAAACCAATTTGAGCCTTCTCTGTTAAAAGCCATTACCTCTCTGGTATTGACCCTAATATTTTATTCAGTATAATTACCCATCAAATTAAAAGCAAGAAATATCTTATATATTTTCTTGGCATAAGAACTCCGAACATGAATCCCTAACAACAGGAGTTCTTACTAATTCGATTATCATAATAGTGTTTAATACCTCAGGCAAAATATGCAAGGATTTAACTGCATCCCGATTCAATTGTTCAAAATTAGGTGAATCGTTGCACTCATTCTTTAACCGCGGGTCAAAGATAGGATCATTGGCTTTTTTTCAGCTTATTAAACAATGTAATCGTTTTATTACTCATAGTCGATGTCCCCCGGTAATATCATCCTTGGGTAATCTTCTTTCATCGCATTGCCTCGTAATACTCCGATGGCGATGGAATGATCAGTACAAAACCAATAAAAAAGCCCCCAATTTCATTGAAATCAGGGGCTCTTTTCGTGGGCCCGGTAGGATTCGAACCTACAACCTGCGGATTATGAGCATAAAGGTCTGCGGCTTAAATAACATCCTTTATTTTATTATTAAACAATGCACTATGACCAGGTCCAATGCCCTCATACTCAGCCTTCGTGACAAATTCGTGACAAATCCTTCCCAATATCTCAGCTGCATCGACCATCTCCTCCCAATGAGGATTGATGTACCGGCTGGTGATCGATGCGCGTTTATGACCTAATATCATCGCAATCACCGACTCGGTTACTTTTGCCCTGGCCATGCGGGTAGCAGCCGTATGCCGCAGATCATGAAAATGTAAATTATCAATTGCCAATCTACGAAGCAGCGAGTGCCAGGTTGTCTTTATGGATTTAATAGGCTTGCCATCCCGGTTAATAAAAAGAAATTCTGAATCTTTATTAACATTTATCAGAATATCAAATAAGAAGCTATTAATCGGCACTTCCCGATCCTCGTCAGTCTTGGTATGTGTAATATAAAACTTTCGTCCGGTAAAATCAATGTCATTCCAGCCAAGACTCAGGATTTCGCCAAGGCGCATCCCTGTATTCAAGGCAATAAGAAGTATCAATCGCAGATGACCCGTAGCTGATGATACCAGCATCGAATATTCAGCATCGCTCAAGGTTCGCTTTCGTTCCCTTTCTTTATAGAACTTGATTGCTTTGCTGACTACCGGATTCTTGAGAGTAAACTCCCATTCGATGGCCAGGTAATAAATGTGTTTCAGGCAAGCGAGCTCCCGGTTGATTGTGGCATAGTTGCGATCTTCCTCAGCGATGCCTTTGCGATCGAATTTTTCATCAAGCTCTCTCTTTCGCCTAATCTGATACTTTTGTATATCGCTGACTTTGATGGAATCGATGTCACATTGCCCAAGTTTTCTGCCATCGATCTCCATGTGTAATATATTCCTAAGCGATACGATGTCACGGTCCCAGGATCGTTTGTTTGATTTTGCGAACTCAATATACTGATCCGCCACCTCACATAATTTCATTTTTTTGGTTTTCTTGAGAATTTCAAAGTGCTCGGTAAGAATCTGATACTCAGCGTCAGCGGCTAATTTCTTGGCCTGAGCACGATTCTGCGCATCCAGACGAATCCGGTATCGTTTCCCACGTACTGAAAAGTGCGCGTAATAGGTGATCCGGTTCTTGTAGTCTCTTTCGTAAATCTTTGCCATGTTGATCTCCTCCATCATTTGTTAATTCTATATCATTCTTATACCGAATCAAAAAAGCCCCCTGCGATACTCACAGGGGGCCTGGTCAGTTCTGATGTTCGGCTATCCATCGGTTTAAAGACTCTTTGTCAAATCTTAGCGCCCGGCCGATGCGAACAACAGGAATATGCTTGCGGTGGACGAGCTGGTATAAAGCACCCTTCGACATTCCGAGATAGACAGCAGCATCAATGATCTGTAACAGTCTTTGTTCCATCGTTCCCTTCCATTGAGTTATAGACTGCCGGCAGGCCTTTCTCAGACCTGCCGGGTGAATTATTTTACCAGTGGTCTGATCATTATGCAATATTCAACTCGAGGTTATCTTCTGAAAAGGTACCTTCGTGCTGACCTTTCTTTAATTGCTCTACAAGTGCTCGCTTTCGATTAAGCCATTCATTTTGCATTTGTCTTACACTAGGCTCCACATCAGCAATAGGAAGCCCCTTGTTTCTGCAATCATTCAAGATGTCGTCAAGCTTCTCTGAAGCTCTTCGTTTTTTGTAAATATTGTAAATCTTCATGATTCCGATTAGCTTCTTGAGATCCGCCATGACTATCTTTTTCACTGCTTCTTCCAAAGACACGCAATCATGATGATAATCATGCCACAATTTTTCCAGCATCTCGTAGTCGGATTTGCTAAAAGCCAACTGGCCCAGATCGAGAGTTTTCACGCTCGATTTTCTTATTCGTTTCTGACCATTTGAATTCAGAGAATCCAAAATCAGAGACTTGCTTTGTGTAGACATTGTGTTTTCTCCTTTTAATAAAAGTTAAAAAACGTCAAATAATAATAATCTGTACTGCATTGTGGAACCCTGGCGGTGCTCTAAAAGTTGGTAGCATTTTCATACTATTCCTCCATAATTCTATTGTGTTCTGACATCTACGATTTAGCGGAAGGTCAGCCTTCGTTAGCATCCCAACATCAAACGCTGTCCCTTGCTCTTCATATACTAATACTCATGAGGTGATGTTGTTTGCCATTTTAGTTGGAAAATTTTTGATTTTTTTTGGTGGGAAACTCGAGGGCAAAAAAAAGCCCGATCAATGATCGGGCTTCGTATGCTATTTCAATATTCGGGAGAATTTTATTAAGGCATCTACACCCAATTTTGCAAACACATTGTTTGTTATCTCTCTGCCTGCAGACAAATATTCCTCATCCAGTTCCTCTGAAGGGCTAATAATATCCTTAACCAATGACCCGATTCCGATATCTAGGATAGCTGCACCATCGGCGACATTTTCCAGTCTTCCATCTTTAGCATTAAAATCATTAAACTTTCTCCTGATCCGCTTCCAAATATTATGCCCTTGATCAGGTGCGATTCCCATGAGTCGGGCAATTTCTGAAATGTTGATGCCTTCAGATAAATCAGCAAGCTCCAGAAATAATTCCAAAAAGGAACGCTCCTGGTCACTCAACGCTTTCTCTTTAAATTCCTGTAATACTTTTTTCAAAGTTTCATCCCTCTGCTGTTTTTGAACTGGATCTTGGAAATCTGGTAATGATGGGTTTTTCTCAAGCGGTATAAAGATAATGGGCTGTTGGCCTGGTTTCAGATTTGGGTCATTCGATCGCTTATTAGGTGGTGCCTCAGTTATACCCTTCTTATTGCTTTTTTTAAAATCAATAATTTTATTGAAAAGTGTTCGAAAAAGATAGTTTTTAAAGTAGTTGATATCTTTTTCAAAGTCATTCTGCAATTTTGGGTTATTATCCATCTGCTCCAATACGCTAAGCATCACCTCCTGAACGATGTCTTTCGCATCTTCAACATCGAGACCACTTTTTCTTGCAACTCCATATAACCTGCCATTTAGTTCAGTCATCACATTTAAAAGTGGACTTTCGTTTCGTGACATGACAAGGCTCCTACAATTATATACTCGTGATTTCCAATTTTTGCCAAAAAACATTGATTATTTGCAGGAAATTACCTGAACCGTGGATTTATTCACATCCTCTACAATTTGTGTAAAATCCCTCGGTGAGTTATCACTGATATCAACTGATTTCCGTAATACTTCCATCTTTCCAAGAAATGATAATATCCGATCTGCTTTTATCGCATAGTTTGCTTTCTGTGCCTTTTTTAACCGCGAGGAAACCAAACCAACAATAGCACCGCTATCACAGTCTATTACAGGCCCACCTGAATTACCCGGTTGAATCGCTGCATCAATTTGCATTCGATGTGCATCGTCTTTTGCTCCAAACTTGGAACTGATTACTCCTTTCGTCAATTTTGGGGAGTACCCCATAGATCTTGGCTCGGGGTATCCGTAAGTAAAAATAGCCTGTCCCTCAAGAATAGGTTTGGTACAAAACGGAGTACTGACGCTACCAACATCGATGTGCAGTAGACAAAGGTCAGACTCCTTATCTCTCATAATAACATCGGCGTTTTTGAATTTGTCATAAGCCCTGACTTTTATATTTTTGCGGTAACCAATGACGTGATCATTGGTAATGATAAATCCTTTATCATTGATAAAAAACCCTGACCCAAACATAGGTCCAGGCAGTTCATTAATTTTCTGTGCGATAACCTCACAATACAGAATCTGATCATGCAAATCCGATGGAAGACGAAGGATGTTAATTGCTCTATCTATTGCATCTCTTTCCGGAGGACTGTAATCACCATCCACATTGGCAAAAGAAATCAGCATTGTTATTAAGTATGCACACCGGTTATATTCATAGTTGACAAGTTTAGCATAGTGCTCAACATAAAAATCAAAATCTGCTTCATCATAAGCTGCATCCATGAATATTCTTAGCCCGATTTCATTGGCATCCAGATTTAAGTTGTTATTTACTATCAAATTATTTACCAAAACTAATGTTTTTGTATTAATTATCATACCCCCGAGTTTTAATAATTTCGCAGCACAAGCAATAGAACAAAAGTGTGGAGCGATGGATGCATCCAACTCATTTATATCTATATGCTTCTTATCCTTCGACTTAATATGGTAAATTCAAAAATTTTCGGACACCATTTCATTAAAGATTCGGACAGCGTTTCACTAAACTTTCGGACAGTGTTTCACTAAAGATTCGGACATTTTTAAGTCTGAGTGAAACAGATGTCTTAACCTGGCTTGGCGAAAT
>JAKQNP010000043.1 GCA_029565675.1 bacterium | reverse complement strand
GGCAACCCATAAATTGCCTGCCCAGAAGACGCGCAGAAAGAAAAAAACATCGTGACGGTAAAAAATCACTTTCCCTTCAGACCGGGATTCAGTTCCTTGATTTCCGCAAGTGAAAGGATTTTTTCTTTGAGGAGCTCGCTGATCACCGTTTCGGTGAGATCGCTCATAAAGGCAAATTCACAGCGAATGTCAAAAACATAGGCTTTGAGGCGCAACAAATAGACCAGGCGACCTTCGTTGATTTCATTTTTTATAACAATCGCGATGGGTTTTTTGAGATAAACATAGCGTGAAACCGCAGCAGACATATAGGCGATTTTCTTGACCCGTTCCATCGGCAAATCGATCGGCAGATAGACTTGCGCCACCACCTGGCAGTTGGACTCGCCGGAATTGGCATTCGACACCGACTGATTGACGATTTCACTGTTGGGTATCGAGACCAAAGAATCATCAGGTGTAACGATGCGAACCGTTCGCAGTCCGATGCTTTTGACCTCACCGTAATACGAACCGACCTGGATCTTGTCGCCAACCTGGAACGGTCGATCAAACAAAATCAAGATGCCGCCAAAGATGTTTTTTAAAATATCCTGAGATGCAAAACCAATCGCAATACCTGCCGATGCTGTGACCGCCACCAGGGTTTCAATCGGCGGCTCAAATATTTCAGCTATAACAAAATAGAGAACCAAACTCCACCCGAAAATCCTGATAATCGGAATCAGGCTTTTGATCGCCATACGGGTGTGGGTCCACCTTTCGGCAAATCCCTCGAGAAGCAGACTCGTATATCTGATCACCAAATAGGCAATGACCATAATCAACACTGCCCAGAACACTTTGGCTGCCGAAACCGACCAGACGATCTGTGGTTTCGATTCAGAAAAAGCTCTTTCCAACCTATCGGACTTTTGGGCATTGCTAAAAACCTGGCTGCCGGAAATGGCGGCAGCAGTCGAGTCCGAATCCATCACCTCTGCGGCTTTTGGACCTTGCGCGTGCAGATCAAATCCGAAAAGGAGGATGAAGACAAGAAATATTTTGAGCATCTGTTTCAGCATTGCTGCCCCTCTACATCTGTAGAATATTTTTATTCATCAGCGCGCGAACAACAGGGCGATAGAGAAACGGGTGCACCCGATAAGCGCCTTCGTTACAGAGCAAAATTCCGGAGTTGCACAGGCGGTGGAGAATCAGTTCGCTCAGCCGTTGAGACTGTCTGAAGATCAACGCATGTTGTGCAGCTGTCAAGGAGTCACTCAGCAAAACTGCTGCCAGAGTCATCAATTCCTCGAGTGGAAATTGGTAGAGAAAAGAATGATCCAATAAATTCAGCGGTGCTATCGAAAACTTTTCATCGCTGACGCGTTCGATACTGCTGAGCCAATATAAAAGCGCGATTGACAAATTGCCGCCGCTTTGTTCTTCCAACTGGCTAAAATAGCGAGTCCGAAGGAATTGTTGTCTGTCCGAGCGTTTGCGCAATCGGCGATAGGAACGGTTGCGGCGCAGGAGTTCAGACGGCAAAAAATCGAGTGCAAAGCCGCTCATCCGATGGCGTTTAAGCACAAAATTCTGAAGATTTGTCGCATCCAATCCCTTCAACTCAACGATCAGATTGTAATACCGGCTTATGGAGAAAATTCGATCGAGATACAACCAGGAAATGGTATTACACGTAACAACCCAATGCACATTCTTGCTGGTTTGGGTCAGGAAAAGCAAGAAACGCTCAAGAGCGGAAAAACCGTCTACGGTGCGCAGAAAAAGCCGATGCAATTTTTCCAAAATGATGATCTGGGAGTCACCTGTGTTGAGTTCATCTGCCATTTCAGCCAGGGTGGCGCCGGGGCGATCGAGTGCTTGCTGGAAAAAATTTGTCAACTCATCTTCCGTGGTGAGGATATTTTGAATGGTGCAGCTGCGCACCGTACGATCTGTATACAGCTGCTGGCGTGCGATATTCAATATGCTGGTAACGCCGCTGCCTACATCGCCAATGAGGACCGTCGCCGAAAACTCGTTGTTTTTCCATAACTCCAGCTGTTGTCTGAGGGAATCGATTATCGACGTGTGACCGACAAAAAAGCGCATATCCTGCAGCGCATCAGAGAAAAATAATCTTTGATAGATAATCGGCAATTTATCTATGGCGTGCTCAGCATCGATCAAATAGTGAGATACGTCCTTGCTGATCTGAATCGGCGCTGGCGCCAACCCGGTCATCTTCCGGATGTTTTGCCGCCAACTCATCAGAGAAGAAAAAGCTCTCTTCAACGCGCGCCAGCAATAGAGCGCTCCCATGCGAAGGATTTCCAGCGCTCGCTTCCAGACCACAAGGACAGATTTGCGAGTCCTGGCATGTGCCAATCTGACCTTTAGATCGATCAACTGGTCATTGTCCGATAAACCGTGAACCAACTGAATCAATGAACCGATTTCCGCATGCAGGCCGGAGATTGCTTTCCGGAAAAGTGAATCAGACTTTTTCTGCAGATTTTTCAATACCCGTGCCGAGCGTTGCATACCATCCAGAACAGATTCCTGTGCCTGCTCGATATGTTCACGCCTGCGGCCTTTTTCTAAAATGCTGAGACCGGTTTCGAGATTGAATTCGACGATCTGATCCAGTTCAGAAAGTTCCTGCAAAAGTTGTGCGCTGCGATTCTCGAGTTCATTTTGATGCACCATGACCTGCTCATTGAACTGCCTTATATAGACGGAATCGATCAAAGATCGCAGGGGAGCTCGGTCGATTTTTACACCAGGCAAGAACGATTGGCGAGGTCGCTTGCGAACCACTGTTTGTTCCTCGGGCAACCTGTACAACAGCTCTCGAACAGTTTCACGTATCCGCTCATCGATATCCGTGAATTCTGCCTGCCGCAAAACGCTCTCCAAAACCGGCAGGGTTTCTTTTCGCAATTTGTTCAAAAGAATGCGGTTTTCTCTGGCAATCGATTCTTTCAAGTCAGCATTTTTTTCTCCGACTTTCTCCAGCCTGTGGGTGGATTCAGCCAGAATGGCCTCTGCATTTCGAAAAGCCGGCAGCACCTCGTCCCGCCAATAAGAACCCATAGTTGAGCCTGCAAGCAATGCCGCCTGGATCAAGCGAGTTTGAAACAAAGCCAATTCGATATCTTTCTGCCAATCTGAAATTTCACCGTTCATTCGTGGCAACCATCTCTGGCGACACCTCTTTAACCGCAGTTTCAAGCGATCCGCACTCGGTCTTATGATCTCACTCAAACGGCAGTTTGGCTGAACTGGAATTTTCCATCGCTCTTTCCAATTTGTCTCGATTTCTTGCCATTGCGCTGCAAACGACTCGTCGCGAGCAGTCCTGCCAGAGGTTGTCCTCTTGAGCAACGGACTGCGCATCTTTTGCAGCGAATCCATATAGGAAGAATAATCGCCGGCAAAAGGATCATCTTCATCTTCTTGGACAAGTTGCAGCCAACTGCGCTTGACGTTTTCGCAGATTCGATGCAGATTTTCCAGCACCTCGTCGCCCGTCTGCAACTGTACGCACCAATCACAGGTCAATTTCTGCGCAAAGGGGAAGTAAACCAGATGATCAACCCGATCCGGCAAACTTATCCGCTGGAACAATGGCTCCGGAGGCAAGGGCGTTCTATGCAGGAGAATGCGCCATAGGTTGAAAAGTTTGATTCGCCCATTATTCAAGTGCAGGCGAAAGCGCCAACACAGTCGATGGAAACGCTCGCAAATTTTGTCACCCGAAACAGCTGAACATTCTTTAGGCTCCAGAACCACCCACGGCTCGCTGTTCTCACGCGAGAGTCTGCGAGCAAAAATCGCTTGCAAACGCTCGAGAGTTGCCTCGATCTCCAATTCGGCTGGTTCGATATTGATTTGGTTGATAAATTGTTCGAGCTGCTGCAGAGATTCTTCCAGCAAAACATACTTTTCACGGCGATCAGAAATCTTCTGGAGCTTGTGCAACAGCTCGGAATAAAAGCCTTGAAATTTCTCGACAATTTCCAACCAATGGCGAGACCAGCTGATCTCGTGGGCACGAGATTGCTTGTGGGCTGCTTTGCGGAGGTCAGACAACAATTGCAGAGAGATTTCATCAGTGATCAATTCTTTTTGTCGCAGTCCGGCCATACCTTTTATCTCAATTGGCAATTTGCAATCGGATGGATTGATCAATCGTGTAATAAATACAATGGGTTAACAGGCGAATAATGCAGCGATCGACGGCATGAAATTCGCTCAACTGTGCCGGCGATACGCCGCCAGAATGGCCGCAAGAAAATCGTCCATGTCCGTTTTCCACCAGCGGTTGGAAAAAATTTCCACTTCGTTGAAACCGGTGAACCCGGTTTGCTCCACCCAACCGCGGATTTCCCGAATATTGATGCACCCTTCACCCATCAACCCGCGATCGTTGAGCAGATCTTCCACCGGCAAGTGCCAGTCGCAGATGTGAAATGCCAGCAGCCGGCCTGCACGGCCGCATCGTTCGA
>JAKQNP010000013.1 GCA_029565675.1 bacterium | reverse complement strand
GACGCCGGCGTGAAGGACCCGCCATGCCCGCTGTACCAGGGGATATAACGATGGACCTGTTCGGCCGGAATCAGGAGTGCCAATTCCTCGAAAACCTTGCGGCTCAATCCCAACACAATGCCATAGACGAAATAGCGATCGATGCCGGAGAGCAGTGAGCTTCTGTCGGCTTCGCGAAAATGGTATTGGCTGAGATAGCGCTGCAGACCTTTGAGCTGACCAAACAGCCGCTCGCCTTCGGCCGTGCGCTGGACGATCGCCAGAGAGGCAAAAATCAGGACAAATCCGAGGAAACTGACAACCAGGAGCCATGGCCCAAAAAGAATAAAGAGCGCAATGCCCGCTGCGATCAGCCCGATACTCCAGAAGATGCCACGCGTCATGCCTCGTGCGCTCTCCGGCTCGAAATAGAGCTGCTGCCGGGCGCTCTCCTTGACTGTTTTTTGCCATTTGGTAAAAAAGGAGATCATTTTGCTGCGCTTCGCCTGCAATTCGTCGAGATCGATGTGATCGCCGCCATTCGCCAATTGATCGAAAAGAAATTCGAGCACCTGGGCTTCAAAAGGGCGCAGTTCGCCTGATCGATTCTGCCAAACCGCGCGATCGACAGTCAGAGTGTAGACCGATTTTTCATGCTCGCCGAAAAAAGGATATTTTTTACGGATCTTGTCTTCGCTCAGGCGCAGATAACCGCGTTGGGCCAGATCGAAAATGGTTGCGGTGAGCGCGTTGTTCGTGACATTGCGGCTGTTGAGCAGATAGCTCGCCCAGGCCGGCGGCAATTCGGCCGGGATGTCTGAATTCAGCCGGATCGGCGATTTGACCAAATTCGGTTTGCGGTGCTTGCGCCGAATCCCCATCCAGCCCAACAGACCGGCCAGACCGGCGCCGAGAGCCAACGGCTGTCCGAATCGGTGGCGCGCTTCGCGCGCCTGATCCTTGCTGATCCTCTCCTGCCGTTGTCGGTTGGTCGTCTCGGCCCAGTTTCGCTCCTCTTCAATCACTTGCGCGCCGATCTCGCGATTGATCATCGGCATTCTGCTGAATAACCTGACCGGATAAAGCGCGCGCAGTTCGAGGTATTGGTTTGCCGGCAGGTTCTGGCATTTGGCCAATATCGAACCATCCGGTTCGGTGCTCGAAAAAGCCCACGGCGGTCCATGCAGCCATTGGCGCACCTCATCTGCTGCCAGACTGGCCGGCGGCCGAACGCGCAGATTGACTTGCTGATGCGGCAAATCCCAATCATCGCCGATGAACTTGAAATAGAGCACCGCCGCATCGCGAAAGCGCTCGATCGCCCCGTCGATGCGGTAGCTGAAATCAAAAGTGCGCAATTCATCGCTGGCGCGGTAGTACCAGCGCACAGTCAGATAATCACTGTCATCTTCAACGGTAAACGTGCCAGGCCTTTCCGAGCTCTCCTGGAGATATCGGCGGTCCGTTTCTTCAAGACGAAACTCGCTGTAGTGCACTCCCTTGCGGAGCGGCAAAGTGCGAAAAGCATAGGAGAACGAGCCGTTGAATCGATACGTGCGCGATTCGTGCACCTGCATGCCGCCGTCCGCCAGTATCTGCGCCTCGATGGCCGCAGAAACCAGTTCGTAGCTCTTGTCGGCCCAAACCGCACCGACAAAAACGACGAACAGCAAAACCATGAGCAACGCACTCGAGACAAGCTGTTTTTGCATCGCAACCCTCCAGAACACTGTGTTCCATTAAATATACAGGGTTTTTGCGCAAACGCAAGCCGGAAATGGTCGAGAATCAGCAAAGATTTGCGGCCATTCGCATGCAAACGGCCATTCGGATCGACCTCTGCAGGCATTGATCAAAAAATGTCTGGGCAACCGAGATATTTGATCATCTGCAAACAGGGTTGATCTTCTGACCACAGAGTCGGGAATTCCTCCAACGGCGCAAAACCGGCATGGGTGTAGAACGCCCGGGTTTTGGCGTAGCCTGGATCCGGATGCCCTTCGCTCAGAGTTTTAACCTGCAGAAACTCAACACTTCGGTCGCGCAGATAGGTTTCAACCGCCGCTA
The DNA here is from genome assembly GCA_029565675.1 of bacterium. Classification (GTDB taxonomy): domain Bacteria; phylum Zhuqueibacterota; class Zhuqueibacteria; order Residuimicrobiales; family Oceaniaggregativiventaceae; genus Sulfursilanivivens. The sequence continues at coordinate 7,539 of JAKQNP010000013.1, read as the reverse complement.
AAAGAGTCCGTCCGATTCCCTGGCGATGCCATTCAGGCCGGACTGCCAGAACGATCAATTCCGCAGCCCGTTCAAAATGCAGTTTGACGGTGAAAAAGCCAACCGCTCGTTCGGATGTCAAGGCCAACCAGGTCGGCAAAATATCGATCTGTTGCAGATAATTCTGCACAGCATCCTCGATCGCAAACCATTCGGGAAGCGAACGCAAGATTGGCTCACATACCGCACTTTGGCCGAAAAAGGGACCTTCGATTTTAACTTCGCTCACCATCCTTCTCTCTGTCTGTTAAATGCAAATCAAAACCAGGAAAAACGCGATTGCTTGCAGATGCATCTCTCTGCTGCTCCGCGGTTTTGATCTGTTGAAAGCGTCTTTAACAATCTAGGCAAAAATCCTGTGTGATAAAAGAGAAAACCCACATTTCAAACAACAAGAAGAATTGAAGCCTTGACATTCGCTCCCCGAGTGGCTATATTGCTCTCGACTTTTATCAAAAAAGCCGGATTCTTTTCAACACTCCCCGAATCATGCGCTTTAATCCCGCAAATGACCCATTCCGGAGGCCACGATGATGAAATTTTTCGTTTTCTTTCTCTTTGGTTATCTTCTTCTTGGGGGGCAGGCAAAAGCGGCGTTGCCAAAACGCAGCGATTATCTGCAAATCATCCAAAAAGCGGTCGAGCAGAATCTGCAGACCAGCGAGTCGATCATCGACAAATGGAAATCGAATATCGAGAGAAGCGATCTCTTTGGCTACTCCACCACCAGCTATCCCGCCAACTTTGCCGAATTGCTCGGCTTCATGTATGAGGAGACCGGTGAGGAAGGCTATGCAAAGAAAGCGGCTGAAATGCTGCTCGTTTACGAAGAGCTCAAAGAGCTCTTTCCGAAAGAATTCTATGCCGACCGCATCGAGTATGCCAAAGGGCTGCCGCCGATCTCTGATTTTTTCAGCATGTCCTCCTATCCCAAAGCCTATCGCGCCATTCAGTCCAGTTCTTCATTGAATGCCCAGGACCGCCGTACGATCGAACGCGGGGTGGCCGACTGCGCCAACTTTCTCATGAACTACCCGGAATGGGGACCGATGAACCGCGCCATCTTGCGGGCGGAAACCTTTTTCAATGCCGCCCTGGCCTTGCCGGACCACCCGGACGCCCCGGCCTGGCGGCGAATGGCTCAGGTTCTGAGCAGCGACAGCTATCAGCGTTGGGAAGAGGAAGACGCCGCCGGCTATCATCCGGTCTGGATGCTGTCGCTGATGCGCATGGTCGATGCCACCGACGATGCGGACTTTTATCGCTCGTCCATTCCGCGCTATTATCTCGATTATTTTTGCCATCTGATCACCCCGGCCGGGCTGATGGTCGACTTTGGCGATGCCCGCTGGCCTATGGACTGGTACCGCTTTATCCCGATTTTCGAAAAAGGAGCGGCCGTCTATCATGAGCCCATTTACAAATGGGCGGTGGAGCGCGCCTGGAACTATATTCAGGAGAATGAGGTCGATCTGACCGGCGCCTATACCGCGCTCGCATTCGTCGATGCCTATCGCTGGATGGACCCGGATCTGGCCGCCGAACCTCCGGCGCCGCACAGCCGGCTGGTGATGGAAGATATCGTCGGCAAAAAAGTGGTATTCCGCAACGGCACCGATCGCAAGTCCACCTTTCTCTTGCTCAACTATCGCGACGAAGGGGACGGCGCCTATGCCGGCCGCGAGTTCCTGCGCACCAGCATCACCGCCGAAGAGGAAAAGACTCACCACGGCCACTCGGATGAAAATTCGATCGTTTCGCTGTTCCACAACGGCTCGATTCTGCTGCACGACGGCGGCTATCGCGACAACCTGCCCAGCGGCGCCTATGGCCAGTATCGCTCCGATTTTTACCACAACCGGCTGGTCACCCGCAAAAACAAGCGCTGGGTACAGATCCAGGGCGACCCGTTGTCTCAACCGATCTTTGAATTCCTGCGCAATTCCGGCGCCTATCGGCCGGTGCGCACCCAGCTGCTCAATTTCTTGACGTTTGAAGAACTCGACTTTTCCACCACCCGTTTGCTCGACACCGAACTGGGTGTGCAGCACGACCGCACGGTTCTCTACTACAAACCCGACTCTTTCTTTATCGTCGTCGATGCCGTCGAAGCCCTGCGCGACGACTTTTTTACCCATACCGTTCTCTGGCATACACAAAAAATTCTGGCGCGCGGCGACAACTGGTTCGACACCCGCATCGACTCGATCAATGCGTATAAAAACCCGGGATCCACGAATCTGTTGATCGCTTATCTGTTGCCCGAGCCCGGCCGTGAAACCGGCACCTTCCCCATCGAACGCCACTGGCAGCCCGAGACAGCGATCTATCAAACCCTGTCCGACCACTATTATGCCGGCAATCGGGAAGTGTTCATCACCCTGCTTATCCCGCATGGACCGAAGCAGGATCCGGCCGAGTTGGTCAAAAAATTTACCTGGCTGGATACTGGTATTTTCCCCCAGGCGGTAGGACTGGCCTACAAAAACGCGAACAAGACCGTCACCTTTGGCGTCAAGACCGATCCGCGCATGGACTACAAACCGCAGGATTATCGGCCGCGCTACGATTATGAACTCGGCAAGGTTGACTACGGCCCGTTCCAAACCGATGCGCATGTCTTTGTCGCCAACCAAACCGGCAACGAGCTCTATTGGGCGGCTTCGAATATGGTGCGAGTCAAGTACGGAGAAAAGATTCTGCAGGAGAGTCTGGAGATGTCGTTTGCCTTGCAGCTGGATGGCATGCCGCCCCGTCCCGGCCGCGCCAAATGGCGCTACTGGGAAGATCGCCTTACCCTCAGCCCCGGCGCGAAAAAACGCTAATCGCCGTCGGCAAGCGATCTAAAGGCAGGTTCATTGCATCTTCTGCATCAACAGGTAAAAGCAAATACGCCCCGAGTTGGCACCCCGGGGCGTATCAATTTATTGCCACGTGCGGCTGCTCATTTCCTGGCCCAAAAATGCAGAGCGCGCGCCTCCCAAAACAATTTTTTGGCAAAGCCACCCGATATCATAGCCAGACAAACACCCCGACCGACCGTATACGCAAAACCGTCAAACACTTGTCGCCAAACAGGACTTGCATCTCTTTTGCGTAAACCGGCAGCAAAGCAGAAGGCAAAATCGCCAGAATGGTGCCGGCAAAACCGCCGCCGTGCACCCGACAACCACCGCGACAGCCGTTTTTCCGTATGAATTCCTCGGTCAGAGCCAGAGCAAGATTGATCCCCTGTTCCCTGGGCTCGCTCGGCGAAAAGCTGTTCTGCAACCAGCGCCCCGAGCTCAAACCCGATTCGCCGACCATTCGAATAAAATCGTCCAACCGCCCTTCGCGCAAGGCGATGATCTGGTCGAGAACCCGCTGATTGTCGCCGAAAAAGTGCAAGGCGCGCAACAGGGCCCGGTCGCCGACTCGACTGCGCAGTCCGGCCAGGTGCGCATCAAAATGCGCAGGTTCGATATCGCGGAGGTTCTTCCCACCCAACGCTTCAGCCACGGTACGCATTTCGCGTGGAATCGCCGCATAATCTTCGGTCAGATCGGCGTGATGCCCGCCGCTGTCCACCACGACCAGGCTGAAACCGGCAGCTGCCAAATCCGCTTCCACCCGTGTAATCTCCGGCTGCTGCGGATTGCGAAAATCGATCGCCACCACACCGCCGACGGCACAGGTCATCTGGTCCATGAGACCGCATGGTTTGCCGAAATAGTTGTTTTCCGCAAGCTGACCGATTTTGGCCAATTCTTCGGCGGCAATGCGGCTCTGGTTGTAGAGAATATTGAAGATCGCCGCGATCAGCACTTCGATCGCCGCCGAAGAGCTCAGACCCGATCCGATACCCACGTGGCTGTGCAGACAGGCGCGGAATCCGCCGATCTGATGGCCGAGCGCCTGGAAGCGCGCCGCAATGCCGCGCACCAAAGCCGCGGTTGTGCCGCGTTCCGACGGGCGCAGATGCAGATCGTCGAGATTAACCCGAATGTCCTCCGCATAACCGATCGAGTCCAGCACCACCTGATGATCATCTGCTGCAGCCACTGCAGCGATGGCGTCCAGATGAATGGCCGCTGCCAGCACCCGGCCATGGTTGTGGTCGGTGTGGTTGCCGCCGATCTCGGTGCGGCCCGGCACGCTGATCAACTGCACCTCCGCAGCTCCGAATCGCCCGCCAAACCGCGACAACAAACGGCGATATCTGTCGATTTGCTGTTCTTGCGACGAAACCTCGCTGCCGTAAAGCCGATCGAAAACGGCGCGAAAAGCGGGTGAATCCATTCTTTCTTCCCATTCGACAATAGAGGGCATCTCGGGCTCCTTGTGGATTTCCGGTTGAACAGGACTGCGGCTGTTCGTTTTCAGTAGACCAGGCCGCGAAAATTCTCGATGCGATGAAAGGTGATCAGGTTGCCGTTATGGGCGTTGAGCGCCTGCTCGTCGCCGGAACGGCTGACGATCAACAGATCATCGCCGTCGACTGTCATGGCGCAATAATGGCGCGAAGCGCTCTCGACCGGCCCGATCGCCACCAGGCCGGCAAAACACCAGTCGATCATGTTCTTGCTGAAATGCAGCACCAGACGGCGCCGTTCATTGTCGGGCAGATTGTAGCGATCCGCCGGCAGACACTCCAGCCGCGTCATGCTGTCGGTCGCCTGGGTGCCGACCATCCAGAAGAGCTGCGACGGCTCGTCCCACAAGACAAAGAATTTCATCTGCCCGCCGGGGAAGGGCGTGTAAAGGATTTTTTTGCCGGACGGTGCGCTTTCCAGGCCGGTGATCATGTTGCCATCTGGCTGTTCCACCACCCTGGCAATCGCTGCATAGCCGGTGCGGCCGGTGTGGGCGCGCATAAACAGATGAAAGGTGTGGCCGGTGCTGTCGGTCCAAAAATGACGGGGATCGGAAAACTGCACCACATGGGTCTCCAGCCAGCCCATGGGCGACATGGGACGATCCGGGGTTAGCCAGATCGCGCTGTCTCGGGCCACCGGGTAGAACGGCACCCCGAAAAAATCGAGCTGATCGGCACTGACCACATCTTCGAAAACCAGCGGTGATGCAAAAGTCCAGCTTTCCGCACGGGTGAGATCCGCGCTTTCCGGCGCTCGCAGCAAAATCGGGGCAGTGTCGCCGATGCGCCAGCACTCGCGCAATCCGCGTTCAAAGTGCTTTTCCATGACCAGATAGACTTGCCCGCCTGCATACCAGACGTTGTCGCTGGAGCCATGCCACGATTGTCCCTCGGTCAATTTTCGCGCCTCTGACCAGGTCTCACCGCGATCGTCTGAAACCGAAATCATCAAATCGCCGGAGTGGCCGAGCAGATAGAGCCGATCGCCGGCAATAAACGGCCGGGCATGACAAAATGGAAAGGTAGAGCGAAACGTCCAGGTTCGGCCGCCGTCATCCGAAGTAAAGATCTTGCCGAGCATCGCAAACCCGGTCGAACCGTCTTCTCTAGTCAGGTTTTTGACACCCGGGCCGAATTGGTCAAGCGTCGCTACCAATCGCCCATCGTTCAGTCTGGCGATTCCCGGCGTGCCGAGATAGATCTGTTCAGGATCTGACGAGCGATCGATAACGATGTGATCCTGCGCCAGCGGCCGGATGCGATGGGAATGATGGCCGCCATCACAGGCAAACCAGGCGATCGCCAGGATCAAGAAAAAACCATAAAAATAACGCATAACTGCATCCTTCTTTTTAGAGACAAATTTTCTCCTCTTCCGCCCCGGCCGTTTGATGCACTCCTGCATACAGGGCGGTGCCACACCTTGGCTCGGCAAGACACATAGGCAGATCCTATCGGCTCTATCTCTCCAGCGCCGGAAGCCGCATGATGACGGTCGCAATACCGGCCGGATTTGCTCCGGCCGGGCGAGCATCGATAAAACCCAGCCGGCGATAGAGCACCCGCGCCGCCGCGCCGGCGGGAACGGTTTGATCAAAGGTCTGCACCTCTATATCCCGACTGCGGTCGAGCTGCGCTATTGCAAAACGAAGCAAAGATTCAACAATATGCACAACTTTTGCGTCCAATTCAACAAGTTCTTGCCGTTGCCAGGCTGTTATTCTCTGAGGTCTTTCCCGGCAAATCCCGGTATTTTTCCCAGAATTGGATTTGTTCTATGGAACGCCGGGCCATTTCTTGAGATTGATAATCCTGATGCAGGCGATTGCACTCATCCAGAGAGCACCTGCATTCGCTTTTTGCGGCCGCTTCGCGCGATATCTTTATGGGATCTCTTGTGAAAAGGTTGACTGTGCTCATACAGGGTATATTGGCTTTTACTTTTTTGGGGCCGCTCCGGCTCTGCCCCGCGTAAGAGCCTTGCCGTAAAATCAACGTATGGGTCAATCGGTTCGGCGCCGCCATTCCCCTTGCGCGGGGCAGGAGCCTGCGCGGGCTACGCGCGCTGCCTCGTCCGCAAAAACGGCGGACTCGGCGATCTCGCTCCGCTGAATTTTTTTGTGATTCGCATTTCATCCCACAGGGTTTGCCTCCGCGGGACAGGGATTGGCAGCCAGAACGCGACGTGGGCAAAGCCCCATCACCGCAGGGCTTGTCCCTGCGGGATGATGATTGAAAGCCAGAACGCGCCGCCGGCAAAGCCCCATCACCGCAGGGCTTGTCCCTGCGGGATGATGATTGAAAGCCAGACCGCGACGCCGGCAAAGCCCCATCACCGCAGGGCTTGTCCCTGCGGGATGATGATTGAAAGCCAGGCCGCGACGCCGGCAAAGCCCCATCACCGCAGGGCTTGTCCCTGCGGGATGATGATTGAAAGCCAGAAAATTGCCGCACCACTGCCCACCCCCCCAAAAAAAAGGATAATTTAGGGCCTCCTTTTCTGGCTATCAATCACCGCTCCGCGGGGACAAGCCCCGCGGGGGCGAAAATAATCCAGCCCGCGCAGCGGGCGATAGATCATGGCTATGAGCGTCCCTGGAGTCCCTGACGTGACGAGGGAATCGGGTTCCGAGGATTTTCTATAAATATCCCATCCCTGACGGGATGGATTAACCGGTCAGGAAAATCAATCGCGCGGAATGGCGGCAAATAGATCTGTAATGACATGCCATTCATCCCGAGTCTGCTGATTCTGTCTCGTTCGCCGCTTTTTGTGTCCCGTCAGGGACAAAATATTTATAGCACCGAAACAGACAAACCCTCCGATTCCCGTTAGGGACGAAATATGGAGCCGAAGACGAATCGGATAATCATTTTGCAGCAATTTTTAATCTGCTTCCGCTCCGGCTCTGCCCCGCGCAAGAGCCTTGCCGTAAAATCAACGTATGGGTCAATCGGTTCGGCGCCGCCGCTCCCCTTGCGCGGGGCAGAGCCTGCGCGGGCTACGCGCGCTGCCTCGTCCGCAAAAACGGCGGACTCGGCGATCGCGCTCCGCTGAATTTTTTTGTGATTCTCATTTCATCCCACAGGGTTTAACTCCGCGGGATAGGGATTGGCAGCCAGAACGCGACGTGGGCAAAGCCCCA
>JAKQNP010000016.1 GCA_029565675.1 bacterium | reverse complement strand
CATCGAGGATCAATTTGCCGGTGTAGAGCACGCCGAGCGGCAGGACGCTCTGCAGCGCCAGCAGCACGACGCCGAGAACAAACAACAGAGGCGAGCTTTGCCAGACCAGCAGGATCGATTTGCGGATATTGGGTAAAATGTCGCGACGCCACGCGCGGGGATCGAGTTTGTGCAGGCGTTTTGAGCGAAAGGGCATCTATGCTTACTTTACATGTTGTGGTGAATCGCTTTGCAAGGCGAGCCTTCCCGCCGCGCAGGAGTTGCTGAATCAGTCGAGAACTGGAATTTTTAAAATGTAATTGTTCAAGTGAGAAAATGCAAGAAAATTAACAAATAGATATAGATATTATACTGTGACATTCGTTATAAATGTCGAAATAAAAAACTTGCTTTCTACCTCGTTTCTATCTAAGTTATTGTTGAAAAGTGGGGCTTCTTCTGATAAGACATCCTCAATTTCTTCTATTTTTATCCAGGTACAATTCGGCGCGCAATAAAAACCGCATTTCGTCTGAATCCAAAATGCTACATCGTCGAATTGAATTGGCTGCGCCATATTTTCGGCAATAAACTTTGAGCTGGAACCGATCGGTGAATGAAAAACTTTTGGTTGCCGACCCTTTACACCCGAGTATGGGAATTGTAAAACAGGCCAAGCCTATGGAAAATAAGTTTTATTGCAGTTTTGACAAATCCAGACAGATGCCCCGCTTGCCACTAAAAGGTGGCATCGATCTCACCTATCGCTGCAACAACAATTGCCGGCATTGCTGGCTATTTCAGCCAGATACCCAGGCTACTCGTAAAACGGAGATGTCCACATCAGAATGGATCAGTGTGATCGAGCAAGCGCGCGCCCTGGGTACACGTGAATGGGCCATTTCAGGCGGCGAACCGATGTTGCGTGAAGACTTTATCGATTTGTTCGATGCAATTACAAAGCAATCCTCTTTTTATTCTCTGAACACCAATGGTACCTTGATCACGCCTGAGATTGCCCGAAAATTGAAAAACCCCGGCGATATCATGGTTGCATTATATGGCGCCACCCCCGAAGTCAACGACCATATCACTCGACATGCAGGCAGTTTTGAACTCGCTATGCAGGGCATCGCCTATCTACAGGAAGCCGGTGTGACATTTACGGTGCAGCTGGTACCCATGCAGGACAATTTCCACCAGTGGCAGGAGATGCTCAACCTGGCACGACGGCTGAGCCCGCATGTGCGAATGGGTGCAGCCGCTCTGACGCTTTCCGCATCAGGCGACTCCCAAAAAAATGCGGAAATCCGTGCACAACGCCTGACGCCCGATCAGGTGGTCCTTTTGGACCCACCCAATATTCCCTATGAAAATCGCGATAGGTCCAAACAAATTTGTGGATTTATCGATTCATCAAATGCGTATCTCAACTGTATCCGCAATCGCAACGAATTTCATATCGATGCACAGGGCGGGCTGAGTTTTTGCATCATGGTCAAAAACAAAAACCTCCGCTATGATATTAAACTCGGCACATTTGCGCATGGATGGGAGCAATTTATACCAGCATTGGCCCAAGCAACGCTTGTCCAGAATCAAATCTTGTCGGCCTGCGGGACATGTGCGCTGTCTGATCATTGTCCGATCTGTCCAGCTGTTCAGGAACTGGAAAACCTGGACTCCACCGCCAAGCCCGATTATTTCTGCCAGATCGAAATTAAAAAAGAAGAATATCGCCGGGAGTGGAAACGACATCATCAACGATTTTTCCAGATCGCCGGTCTGACCATTGAATTCAACAGCGAAAAACCCATCAAACCAGACACCTTCGGTCCCGCTTTACAGCCGTTTTTTCTGGACCAGCCAACTGCCGAGCGGATCCAAATCGAACATTTTTTTTCTCTGCCGCAAACAACTGCTGAATCGTTGGGAGAACTCGTCTACCAATACCCCCCCTGGATGATCTACCGCAAAGGCAAATCCTGGGTCTATGCCGGATTCGTAGGAAAGGGCAAACAGAGACGAATACACAAAGTTGCAATTTTTAACAACGATTATTCAAAAGGCCGGGTATACAACAGCTCAGATCTGGCTTTTCAGCAGGGGCATTTGCATGCCTTGACTTTGTTCGCCACCGACCAAGTCTGGTTGGCTCAGGCGCTTCTGCCCTTTCAGGCATTCTATCTGCATTCCTGCGGGTTGATTGTCGATAACCGCGGTTTGCTCTTTGTCGGCCAATCAGGGGCGGGCAAATCCACGACTGCCAAATTGTTCGGACATCAGGCAGAGCTGCTGTGCGACGACCGCAATATCGTAAGGCTCTGGCCGGACCGCCAATGGCGAGTGCATGGCACCTGGAGTCATGGCGAACTCGACCGGGTCTCTTCTGCTTCTGCTTCACTGGCTGGACTCTTTTTTTTGCAGCAGGCTCCAGAAAACCGGCTAATCCCCCTGAACGACAAGCAAGAAATTTACAAACACTTGATCCCCCGCCTGGTCCGGCCCTATATCACCACAGCATGGTGGGAAAGAATCTTGCCGCTTGCATTCGACCTGGCAGCAAGCGTCCCGGCCTACATCATGCGATTTGACAAGAGCGGAAAAATCGTTCCTATCATCCAGGAACTGCTGCGATCCACTCCGGTCATTACAGCTGTGGCTTCTCAGGGGGGCTCTCATGTCTTGTGAAACATCCAATGGGCAACGCTATGCACGCGTGGTTTACACCTCTGATTCTTTCTTTAAACCGAATCGCGTTGCAACTCTTGGCCAGTTGACCATAGAATTGACCGAACGCTGCAACAACCGATGCCAACACTGCTATATCAACCGACCTGCAAATGATACCCTGGCCTCAAAAAATGAAATGAAAACCGGTATGATCAAAAACCTGATTCATCAGGCCAGCGATCTCGGATGCTTGTCCGTCCGTTTTACCGGCGGCGAACCGCTTTTGCGCGATGACTTTGACGAGATCTATACCTTTACACGCAAAAATGGATTTTTCGTATCGCTCTCGACCAATGCCCGGCTTCTGACGCCGGAAAGAATCGAACTCTTCAAAACGCTGCCGCCAAGACGCCCTATCAATATTACGGTTTATGGCATGCAAAAAGAATCTTATGAACGGGTATCCGGCGTTCAGGGCTCATTCGATGAATTCCGGCAAGGAGTGCAAAGGCTTGCAGACAACCACATCGAATTCTGTCTCAGTATGGCAATGCTGCCGCAAAACCGCCAAGATATTCCAGCTTTTGAAAACTGGCACCGGGCTCTGTTCAACGGTGAACAGGAACCCGTCTTTATCACCACTCTCTATCAACGTGCCAGGCGTGATGACCCGCAGAAGGATCGAAGGATTCAAAGCCTGCGTTTGCCGCCACAGGAATCCGTTGACATTCTGACGCGCTCCAAAAACTATCGCAACGAATTGACGCAATACTGCCGGCGTTTTACCGGAAAGACGGATGACTCTTGTTTTATCTGCGGCTTTGGAGAATCACTTTCTGTGGATGCCTATGGGTTTGCCATGGGCTGCCAACTGATGCGCCACCCGAATTTCCTCTACAACCTGCACAACGGCACACTGGAACAGGCCTGGAAAACGTTTTTCCCGGCATTGGCTGCCTGCAAAGCGACCGATGCCGATTTCTTGCGCCGCTGTGCACGATGCGTTTTGCGGGGTTTGTGCAATCAATGTCCGGCACAATCCTGGATGGAACACGGAACCATGGATACCCCGGTTGAGTATTTATGCGATATTGCGCATGCGCACGCTGAAAAACTCGGCCTGCTGGCAAAGGGAGAAAAAGGCTGGAAGATATCGGACTGGGATCATCGAATACAAAAGATAAGCGAAATCGATCATCCTTATCCTGAACGCTGATGGCGATTA
>JAKQNP010000037.1 GCA_029565675.1 bacterium | reverse complement strand
ACCACTGTAAAAATTTCCGCCCGGATATTGCTGGCTATCATTGTTCGGATGGTTCTGCTCGCGGGTCAACGGATACGTCTCGCCCCACGACAGCTCGCCCGTCTGACCCCAGTCCGACATGTTCGAACCGCGCAAACCCACGATGTCTGCATCAGGGCTCAAATCCTCATAGCCCTGCATGTTCACTCGGATCCAAACCACAAACGTCTCCGCAACGCTCGTGTACGGCGTCTCGTACTGTCCCGCGCCGCCTTTCCAGCCGTTGACAAACTGCAGGTCCAGCACCTCATCCGTCGAACCTACCGTCAACAACCGGTTGCCCGTCGATACGTCCGCTTCCCAGCCCTGGTGCTCCCACTCTGCTCCCGAATACACCGTGTCGTGCATCGAGTTCGTGTAAAACTTGTACTGCAGCTCGGTCCCTGGATCGAACTCAAATGTCCCTTCCCAGTAATCGCCGCCAACGTTCGTCAGAAAATAGGGCGAATCGCCGCCCCAGGTCAATTGGCCGCCGGCACCACGAAGCTGTACCAGTGACGCCGCACCAAGCGTGTCAGGTACCGTCGCCGTGTTCGCGCGAAAAGTGACTTGCACCGCCGAGACTTCCACAGTAAAACCGGCGAGCAAGATAAAGAGTGCTATAAAGCAAGACAACTTTTTCATTTTTTTCCTCCACTTGTTTAGGTCGGAATACATGTTCACTGCATACTTGAGCAATAGACTTTTTCTCTTCCGGGCGAACCGGAGAGGTACAGATCACCTCCTTTCATTCCTGTTATGCGAATTAAAAAGCGATTCCCAATGAGAACATTTGAACATAATCCATCATGCCGAAATCGGCATAGGCATAATCGAAAGACCAGCGCGGGCCGCCGGGCTGCAAAAACTGCACACCAGCGCCGAAGGTCAAGCCTTCTTCGCTGTTTTCGCGAAAAAGAGATTTGTAGCCGGCGCGCAGGAAAAGCGCATTTTGCAGAACAATCTCGGTGCCGACGTTCACGATTTCATCGTTATCGCTCGGCCGCAAGGCATCGACCGCCACGGTCATGACGGCGAACGGCATTTTGACCACATCCATGGCGACGCCGACGCGGAAGAAAAGCGGCAGCGGCCAATGATCAGTTTTGAGAAAACCGACAATCTTGTCATTGTTGCCAAGACTTTCAGGGTCGAGATCAACCCGCTGGATCAGATCACGGCCCTCGAATCGCATGTCCGTGCCGAAGTTGGCGATGCTCATGCCCAGACGCATGTTGTTGAAACCGGTGATGAACAACAAACCGACATCGACAGACACCGCAGAAGCCGACTCGTTATAGATTTTCTGTTGAATAAACTTGACCGTGCCGCCGAGGCTAAAACGATCGGTGAGGCTGCGGCCATAGCTCAGGCCAACAGCCAGATCGTTGGCCGACCAGCGTTCACCGGTGCCTTCGGGTTTGAGCACGGTGGTGATCTCCTCTTCGCCGTAATTGAGCTGGGTGTAGGACAAGCCGATGGCATTGGCATTGTCCAGTTTAAAGACAAAGCCCACCCAGTTAAAATGGGTATCGAGAAGCCAATTGGTGTGCACGACGCTCAATTGCGACATTTCGCCTTGTGCGACCGCTCCAGGATTGTAATACAATGCCGTTGGATCGCTGCCAACAGCGGCAAATGCACCGCCCATGGCTGTCGCGCGCGGACCTATGCTGATCCCGAGAAAAGTACCAGCCGTGGTTCCAACCTTGTTTTGCGCCCAAGCTTGACCCGTAAAAATCGAGCCAACCAACACAAGGGGAATCAGCACGCGCAGAAATCGATAAGGTCTCAACATTGCCAACTCCAATTTATAATTGTTTGATCAGCGGGTTTCCCACAGGGAAACATCGCTACCCATCATTTCAATCATTCGGTTATTTTGGATGATTCGCTTCATGCATACTCTCTGATCCGGCAATGGCCAGATCGCAGTGAGCCGGTGCGAGTTGTCGGGGCTGACGACCGGACAACTCGGTTATTTGATAATCGCGATCTTGCCCGTTTTTTCGCCGACCGAGGATTGCACCACATAGAGATAGACTCCGGCGGCGATGTCCAGATTTTCTTTGCTCTTGAGATTCCAGGAAACCGTGCCGTCGAACAGATCGGCAGTGTGTTCCAGAGTGATCACGTGTTCCCCGCGAATCGTAAAAATGTGGATCTGCGCACCACTGGGCACGTGGATGAAATCGATTTTGCGATCGCCGCGGCCGACATTGATTGCCGGCGGCAGGGGTGTTTCGTGCGAAGTGGCCGAGATGTAGGGATTCGGCACCACTTTGATCTTTTCCAGTTCGGCCTTGGCCAGCTGTGGATCCACAACGGCGGTTTGTGTGGTGAAACGGAAAGTGTCGCCGCGCCGGAAAGGTTTTGTGAGCACAAGGGTCAAGGTATCGCTTCTTCCATAGGTATAAACGGTATCTTTGGTCAGGGTAAACAGCAGATCCCAGGTATAGAGATCTTGCCCTTGCCGGCCGGGTTCGCTGAAAATCAATTCGTCGTTTTTGGACAGTTTTTGGTTGAAATCAAAGTCGTTGTAGACAAACTCGATATAACGCTGGTCAGTGATGTTGAATATTCTAAAATTCACCGGCAGGCCAAAAACATACATCGCCGGAATGCTCATCGACGTATCGACGATCTCATCATAGAACTCGATGCGATAATCGCTCGGATGGCGCAAACCGATTAACTTTTGCGAGCCGAACTGCGTGTCGATGATGTTCATGGTAAACGACAGGGCTTTGTTGGGATTTGACCAGCGACTGGCCAGCCGATCGACTTCGATTCGCCAGTTGTTGTTGAACACCAACTGCACCCCGTCAAAATTATCCGAGTCTTTGCTTTCCCCGGCATAGGGAGTGCCGGCGATGTAAGGACTGCGAAAGACCGGATAATAATTGTAGCGAATGCTATAGGTGGCCCCATAGAGAAAGTCGGCGTGGTTGTGCCCGCGTATTTTGCCATAGGTGGGGTCGAGCCGATAGCGTTCCGGTGCGATCAGGTTGCCGGTATGGTCGTAGACTTGTACGGTTTCGGCGATCAGATGCGGGTTCCCAAGGGCGACATAAAAGGTATCCTGAGCGATGAAATTTTCGTTTATCGGATCCAAATCGCGAATCGAGTAGGAAGTGGTCACCGGCACAAAATATTCCGCCGGATCCTGATCGTCGATCAAGTCATTGTCGTTGTTGTCATTGCCATCGTTTGAGGTGTCATGGAACTCGACTTCGTACGTATGCGAGGTCTGGATGGATTCATCGATGACTTTATAATAGAGCGACCCCGTTCCAACCACCTGCTCAGCGGTCAACTGAACACTGCCTTCAGGCGGCACATAACCAGCGACTTCCGCGTTGGGAATGACCATCACCGTATTTCTAAATGTGGTGATCTTGCCGTCCGTATCGATGGTGATGCGTTTGCTGGTTTCTTTGGGCATAATTTCATTGAATTCGGAACCGCGGTCATAAGCAACCACGGCATAGTAGTAGCGGCGGCCGTTCTCGACATCTTCATCGACAAAGCTGTGCATCAAGCCGCTGTTGTTGCCCAGGTAGAAGGAAGCGCCGCTGACGGTCTGCATGAGATCCCGGCTTGGAACAAAGTACCCCGAGATTTCATTTTTCAGGTCGAATTGGGCAAGCGGTTTATAGGCGATGACATTGCCGTCCGCATCAGTAACCCCGAAAACATCGTTGAAATTGTGATCGGTGGCTTTGTAGATCTTGTAGCCTTCGAAATCGTATTCTTTCAGCACCGGATCGTATGAATATTCGGCTTTGCGGTCCCAATAGAGGGTCACTTTGCCGTCGCCCGCTTCAGCCCAGACGGTCGGCAGATTTGGTGCCGGCGGGAACCGATAATCGTTGTTGTAGATGTTCTGGACGGTTTCGCGGTTTTTCAGCAGATCGACGATATCCACTTGTGGGCCACCGCCGTCACCATAGACCAGGGCCAAAGAGAAGCGCTGGGTTTCGCCGGCGCGCAGGGGAAAGTAACCCGATCCATAGATAAAATCGCCGTCTTCACCGCGCTGCGGTTTGTTGTTGACGATCGATGTTGGCACTTCAAAGAAGCCCGGCGAAAGACGTTGCCAGAGATCTTCGTCATCGCTGAATTTAAAATCATTGGACGGGGTAAAGTATTGAAAACTGGTCAAACCGATCTGATCAGACTCATCGACATCGGTCTGGTCGAAATTCGGCTCTCCGCGAGTGGGCACCCCGTCTCCTTCACCCGCATCGTTGGTATTGGCAACTCCATCGGCGCCGACATCGTCGAATTCGATATTCCAGTCTCCGTCGTTATCGATGCCGTCGTCGCGAGCCTCATCGACCAGCTGGTCGTCCAGGCCGAGGCCGTTGAGATAATCTTTGTAGCGCACCGGCCGGAGTTTGTCGATCAGGATATTGCCCTTGCTGTCCTTGCGCACCTGGCGGTAATGCAAATAATAGTTTTCATCGATCAGGCCGTCGAGGTCGTTATCGATCCCGTCATAAGCGTTGGGATTGACGGTTTCCCGGCCGTCTCTGAGGATGATGTTGCCCTCTGCCAGAGAGGTGACGCCGGGGATGACTTCGATCTGCGCCATGGAATCCTGGGTGCGCCGGGTTTCAAAGACCGTATTGTTTGCCGGTACCTCAACCACCGTGCGGTTGTAGTCGCGGTCGATCAAAACGAGGTGGTCACCGACATTAATGACTTGAGGATCAAAATCTGTCGCAACGAAAAGCGGTGCCGTGGCCACCACATTGAAATACTCGTTGGCATCGCCGTCGTTGTCGATGCCGTCCACCGGATTGCCGGGACTCTCGAGAAAAGCATAACCGACCACACCCACCGGCCCGGTCCACAGCGGATTGCGGCGGGCATTGTCATCAAAGTCAGCGGTGTAGGTCAAATCGCGCTCGACATCGAAGAACGAATAGTCATCATCGTATTCGCCGTAATCTTCGGTGGAAGTGCAACCCACATACGTGCCGACGAGCATGCCAAAGGTGACCTTGCTGTAATCGGTGGTGCTGGTGTTGGTGATTTCGTACAGCCAGAAAATGCAGTCCTGCGCGAGAAAATCACCCCACTGCATGCCGCGCACCTTGACTTCAAGTCCCAGGCCGTTGCGGCTGGGATTGTTGGAGTTCGGTTTGAACTCCACTCCCAGAGCATTGTTTGCCGTCCAATTGAACTCTTCGTCGTTGTTGTCATCCATAACGAAATAACACTCTTCATCGGCGGTAGTGGTTTTGCCGAAGAAACCGTTCCAGGAGCCCCGCCACCCCGGATCGAGCGGGTCGTTGAGTTTGTCCGGCCAAAAGTCGGGCCAGCTTTTCGGGTCGCTGTAAAGGGGCAGACCGCCGGCGTTGGGGTTAAAAAAACCGGAAACCGGTTCGAAAGCCCAGAATTTGCCTTTTCTGTTCTCGTGCTCCAAGGTCGGGCGGTCAACCGGGCAGATCACCACCGAATGAAAGGTCTTGCCGCTGTTCTCCACTTCAGCACCGACCAGCAGACTGACATCGCCGACATAGCCGTTGTTGTCGTAGATCCAGGCGCCGCGGGAACCTTTTTCCGCAGGCTGGCCGATCACCCCCCAATTGCCGAACACAGTTTTGACCAGGTTGCCGCGCATGATGGCATACCGGTGAAAATTGGCACCGCTGGAGGTTTGTCCAACCGCCGCGCCAAAACCGCTGACCAGCACAGCGACAAGGCAAAGCGTCAGGTATCGAAAAGTTTTGTTCATCTGAAAACTCCGATATTTATTTTGCCTGGGTTCAGAAACTATAAGTCACGCCAAATTCGATTCGCCGCGGTTCGGAATAATGCGTGGCGTTGGTGAACCATTGTTCGAGTGAATTGATCAACTGCTGAGGATTCTGGCTCTCGGCAATCGATCGATCGATGGTAAAAGAAGCCTGACCTGAATCGTCGTAAACGTTGACCTCATTCAGCGTATCGAGAAGGTTGAATACCCGGGTAAAAACCGTTACCATGCCGCGTCCAAAGCGAAAATCGCGATAGGCACGCAGATCGATGTTGTAGGCAGCTTTTTTGCGCTGGCTGTTGGTCAACAGCGAGGTGATATCCTGCGAGTTGCGCGGTGTATAGGGAAGCCCGCTCCCCCACTGGCCGATCATGCTCAAACCCCAACTCTTGGCAGCATAGGAAAAACTGCCATTTACCGTGTGTTTCTGATCCCAATTCAGGGAAGACAACTGGATTTCCGGCAGGGCACCGCCGTTCAGCGCATTGCGCGCCTGTTCGGGATCTGAATTGGTGCCCTTGGCTTCTTGCAGGGTGTAATCGAGCGAAGCGGAGAACCCGCCGGAAAAACGCTTGTTGAAGGAAAGAGTCAGACCTTTGATAAATCCAAAATCGCTGTTGATAAAACGGATATAACGGGTGTTGTCCTTGAGGATCCGCACCTCGGCACGCGAACCGGCCAAATTGCGAATATCGCGGAAAAAGCCGGTTGCACCGACGGAAATATCGTCTCCGAGCTGCTGCTGCAGACCGATCTCACCATTGACGGTTTGTTCGGGTTGGAGGTCAGCATTGCCGATAATGGCGATATTGGTGCCGGCTGCAACTTCAAAATCAGGGTTCTGATAAAGCCGTTCGAAACGCGGCACCTGAAAGAAATGGCCATAACTGAAATGGATCACGCCGGTTTCGGTGATCGGGAATGAAACGCCGATGCGTGGACTGACCTTGGTTTTGGCTCCCACCTTCTTATACCAATAAGCCTTTCGTTCAGCCAGAGTTACCAGAGCTTCCCCGTCGTCCAGAAGATTGTTCCCCTCGCTGCCGTTGGCGTCAAAAGTGTTCGGATTGCCGTCCGATCCGTAATCCTTGAAAATATTGCTCAACTCGCGCGGGTTGAGAACCTCCGGATCATTCGGATCTGCAAGCACCACACCGTCGGAGTTAAAGTAATCGTATCGCACACCGACATTGACGATCATGTTCTCGAATTCCATCTTGTCTTGCAAATAGACGGAAAATTCCATCGGGTTGTAGGTGTAGGTGCTGTAGTAAGGTGAATAGGCTCCTTCGACTGTCGGATTGATAATGAATGGACTGTCGAAGAGAGGATCGATGTTGACCTGCAAAGAATCCGGCCGCACCGTGATGTCTTCCTGAAAGACTTTGTGCTGCCGGAATTCAAGGCCGGCCTTGACCTGGTGCAATTGATTGAGCTGGCTGGTGATGTCGGCTTTGGTCAACAGGGTGTTGGTCTGCCGTTCAAAATAGGAATTGTTGGTGCCGGCGGTCTTGAAGCTGTAGGGTTCCTGGACATCCAGAAATGGATGGACAAACTGACCGCTTCGCAGATCCTTGTTTAAATAATGGTTGTATTTTTTGCTGAAATAGGAGACGCCGACCTGATAGAAAGTGCGATCGTTCAACAGATGGGTGACCTGGCCAATCTGAGTCAGGCCGCGGCGGAAACGCAGCAGATTGCCATCCGGATTGAGCGAATAGTTGCGGTCATAATCCTGGTAATCGACATTGTCGGAAATGATGTTGTAAGCAAATTTCAACGCAGGATTGAACTTGTAAATCAGCTTGGCCTGGCCGTAAATCTTGTCGTTCCAGTTCATCGGCAAATATTTGCCATCGCCGCGGCCGTCTGGAGCATGCGCCGCCATATAGCGCGCCATCGCTTCTTCGAAAGTCGTGTTTTGCGGCAAGTTTTGGCTTACGATGATGGAATCGATGTACGAATTGGTGCCGAGCACATAGGCGAAGCCAAAAAGTCCATCGTCCAGCATGCGACCGCGGTCGAGATATTCCGGCGCCACCTGCTCGACCAGCTCGCGTGGTACAGCAGCATTGGTGGTAACCGCCCATGGATTGTATTGCCGCTGACCGTAATGATAGCCATCGAAATTGATGTAACGGCCGTTCAAATAAAAGAAAAACTTGTCCTTGATCACCGGCCCTTGCAGGCTGCCTTCAAAGTTGTAGATCGCTGCCGGATTGATATCGTCGATATGGGTAAAGATATGATCATGGCTGCTGAGGTGGTCACCGAAATACACAGTCGCGGAAGCGCCAAAGTCGTTGTTGCCATCCTTGGTGGCGATATTGACGATTCCGGACATGGCCTGTCCATATTCGGCGTTGAAAGCGCCGCTGACCACCTGCAGTTCTTGCACCATATTCTTGTTGACATCGACAACAGCGCCGCCGTCATAGACGTCGGTTATCGGCATGCCGTCGATCCAGTAGCTGAGCTCGCCGCTGCGCCCGCCGCGCACGTGCAAGCCGCCATTGGCATCCTTGATCAGACCAGCCTGCAGCTCGACGGCATCGTTGACCTCCGCGACTGGCAAAGCCTTCATATCTTCGGCGCCGACCACCGCGGTGGTGGCGGTCAAATCTTTGATAATCATCGGCCGCTCGGCCACCACGGTCACCGCTTCGCCGATTTCCAGAACCGTTTCCGACAAGGCGAAATCGATGCTGCTGGTCAAATCGATCCGTACCACCACGCCCTGCACGCGCATGTCTGTGTAGCCGATCATTCTGGCCCGAACGGTATAGGTGCCGGGGGATACGTTGAGAATCGTAAAGTTGCCGTCGAGGTCGCTTGCCGCTCCCATGGTCGTATTTTCCACGATGACATTGGCGCCGGGCAGCGGGTCGTTGGTCGCTTTATCCACCACTTTTCCGGCAATCTTGCCGGTTGTGCCGGCCTGAGCAGGCAGCAGGCCAAGCACAACGCTTGCACAGATGAGGAGTAACACTTGCCGCTTTCTCATAATCAGCTCCATACAGTTCTCTTGTTGAGTTTGTGGGTAACCTCAGCCGGTTTTACGGTCACGAGGTTCACACCGAGACGATAACAGGTTGTTTTTTGGCGCCGCATGTCTGGCGCACCACCAGTTTGGGATTGAGTTCAAGATGAAAATCGCCATCTGGTCGACACTCCATGCAGAGCAGGAGCCGTTGCACCGCCAGGCGGGCCATTTCCTGCAGCGGTTGTTTCATGGTTGTCAGACCGATATATTTTGAAAAATCAATATCATCAAAACCAACAATCGCGATATCATCGGGGATGCGAAGCCTCGCTTCGTGAATCGCCCGCATTGCACCAACGGCCTGCACATCCGCTGCGATAAAAAGCGCTGTTGGCAAGGCCGATTTGAGAGCCAACAACTCCTGCATCGCCAGATAGCCGGCTTGTTCGTTAAATCCATGTGCGCCGGTTTGTGCGTCGCACATGCGCATGACGATCGGATCGAGTTCAAGGCCATGGTGTTGCATGGCTTCATGAAATCCCTGCAAACGGGAACGCGCCGGAAAGCTGTTGAGATCGCCGTTGATCATTCCGATGCGGCGGTGACCGAGGTGAATGAGATGTTCGGTGGCGACCAGGGCACCTTTGCGATTGGCGATCACAATCGAATCGAGCTGCGCATGGGTGGCGTCCACCAACACCACCGGCACCTTGGCGTGGCGGAATTTTTCTGCATAGTCTGCCCCCAGCTCAAGCGACAGGATCAAAATGCCATCGGTTTTCCGCTCAGCCAACACCCGGTCAAAAACCTGATTCATGTTGTCGAATCGATCGATGCTGTAGACAAAGAGGTCGTAGTGGCAATGACCGAGCTCGTTCTGAATGTATTTAAGCAGGTCGAGATAGAAATAGTTGAAGAAGAAGGGAACCACGCTGGCAATGGTGAAGGTCTTGCGTCGGGCGAGCCGCTGGGCAACACCATTGGGTTGATAATTGAGTTGGCTGGCGATTTCCATGATTCGCTTTCGCGTATCCGGATGGATATGGTTGGCGTTGTTCATTGCGCGGGAGACCGTACCGATTCCCACACCCGCTGCTCTGGCAACATCATAGATGGTTACAGCCAAATCCGGCCCCTGTTTTTTATTGAGAGCGATTTTTCCCTGCGGCACTGAAACCCGGCCACCATCAGCTGAGTTGTTCAGCGAGACAAAAATGACGGCGGCAGCCGCAGCTTTCCCTTACAATCAGTTCAGGCATCAATTCGAGGGCGATCCTGGCCGATGGAGTGACCTGCATGCGGTCGACCAGATGCTTGACGGCACGGTTGGCCATTTCGACCGCTGGTTGACGCATGGTGGTCAAACCGAGGAATTTGGCGAATTCGATATCGTCGAAACCGACCATGGCCAGATCATCAGGAATGCGCACACCTTTTTCCTGAGCCGCATGCATGGCGCCGAGCGCCAACACATCATCGGCGGCGAAGAGAGCCGTCGGCCGATTTTTGCCCAGATTGAGCAGCCGCAGCATAGCGGCATAGCCCGTCTCTTCAGTGAAACCGTTTTCACGGCGGTTGGATTTGTCGGCCACCCAGAGAGTCGGGTCGACCGGCCTTCCGCTTTCGTTCAGAGCTTTGACAAAACCCTGTTGCCGCAGACGGGCCGGGGAACTCTGCAAACTGCCATTGATCAGCCCGATGCGGTGATGGCCCAGACGGATCAGGTGTTCCGTTGCCTGTTGGGCACCGCGCAGATTGTCGACCGAGACATAATCGACTTTTTGCGACAAGCCGTCGACCATGACCACAGGCAGGCCCTGATGGACAAGCCGATCGATATGCTTCTGGGTCAAACCGACGGAGATCGACAGAATGCCATCAACTCGGCGCTCGCTTAGAACGCGGTCCACCATTTTGCTGAGACGTTCCATGCAGTCCAGGCTGAAGAGAATCAAATCATAATTGAGTTCGGTCAATGCGCGTTGGATGTGTTTGAGAAGTTCGGAGGTGAAATAGCTGGTTAAGAACGGTACGATACAGCCGACGGATTGCGTCTTTTTGCGGGCCAGGCTTTGTGCCAAGGCGTGGGGAAGATAGTTGAGTTCCTGAGCGATTCGCAGGATTCGCGCTTTGGTTTCCGGGTGGACATTGGGATGGTTGTTGATGGCTCTGGAGACGGTCCCTATTCCGACGCCGGCTTTGAGTGCAACATCATAGATGGTAACTGCCAAAGCAGCCCCCGCCCTAATGTTACGATCTGCAGGAAATGGCAGGCATGTGCCATCCCCATCAACTTTGTTCATGGAAGCCCTTCCATGAACTGAAAAAAAAACACTTCCTTCGGAAGCGCTTCCAATTTCAGCTAAAGTATACAAACTTGGCGAGAAAATGTCAAGTGTTTTTCTGTTTTTTTCTGTCCAAGCTCTGTCTATGCAGGATGAGGCGACTGGCCGACACCATCGCCTTTAGCCCTTGAGCGGTGATTTGCTCCCTTGCCGGCTCTCTTCAACAGCGCAGTCTGCAGATGACCGCCGACAGCTATCCTCTGCAGACATGAAAACGAGATCAAGGAATGGCAGTCTGCATCTCTTGATAAAGATCTTGATAAAGATTCGTCGCACTCTGATTGAGCGCATCGAGAATGGCCTGGACACTGTTTTGTGCGATAGGTTGCTGACGCAAAAATTGGCGCTGCAGCAAAATCCGGCCGCTGGAATCGGTCAACTCCAGCCACAGTTTGATCTGCGCCGCATGCTTGTCTCCTATCGCAATCTCTTCAAATCCTTCCACCAGAACGCTCATGCGCACATGTGGCGCGGCGGGCATAACCGTGACCACTCTTGCAAACAAATCCTGCGCGCGAAAAAAACGCACCGCCGCTTCCTCCAGAATTTGCGCCGGCGAGGCAACCCATCGGCGATAGGTGTCGAACTTGATCTCATAAGGCGAAATCCGGTAGATAAAGCGATCTTGCTCATAGGGAGAAACCGCGCGAAACGGCTGTATATAGAGAACAACCTGTCCGCCCGTGCCGAGCTCTTCCGGACAGGTTGGATTCAGGGTGTAATATCGAGTCGTCGGAGCCTGACTGCAAGCCAGGCCCAAAAAGAAGAAAAGTGCAATCGCTTGGCAAATTCTCATATTCGCTACCCATCCTCACAGTGCAAAATAATCTAGATCCGGTGTCAGCGGCGTCCCGCCAGGGGACACCACATAAAGCAAATATTCCCAAAACAAACGATCAATGCAGCTGTTTTTTGCCAAATCGCTCGCGACATCCCGACAAGGGCGATTGCCGATCAGCTGGCACCCGGTAAACAGCAAAACCATGAGTTCCCGCTATTCAGGCAGCTTGCGTTCCGGGACGTAGTTTTTGCGAACCAAACTCCAGGGTTCTTGTTTGATCTGTTGGCTGAAATGGTTGAGATTTTCAGCCAATTGACCCAGATTTTCCGTCAGTCGCTGCAACTCTTCCTGATTTTGTCCGATTGTTGTATCGACGGTCAGGGTCAGGCGATTGATCTGTTCGACTGCCGCAACCGTCTTGACCAGCATTTGATCCATATGGGTTAAACTGGTGTGCAACGTGGTATCGTTGCGCGCGAGGATCTGGTTGATCAATTGCAGGGTCTCATCCAGTTGCGCGGTGGCTCGATCGAGATTGCCCATCACCCGACTGGTCTGTTCTGCATTGGCAGCGGTAATATCGTTGAGATTTTGCAGCAGAGAGGCGAAATTGTCCCGATTTTCCTGGCTGAGCAGGAGGTTGAGGCGGATAACCATTTCCTTGAATTCCGACAACGCTTCGCCGCCGGGTTCTGAAAGTTGAGCGATGGTGGAGACGGTCTTTGTCGGAATCAGCGAACCCGGTGCCAAGCGCGGCGAATCGGGTGTCCCCTGGGAGATTTCCACATAATAGGCACCCATGATGCCGATGGTGGTCAATTTGGCCTGGCTGTTGTTGCGAATGGGGGTGTTTTGTTCCACCTCGAGCAGCAGTTCGACGCAAAAATCGTCATCAGCTGGAATCGCCATATTTTTGACGCGGCCGACCTGCAATCCGGCAAAACGCACCAGTGAACCTTGTTCCACACCGCTGACAGATGGGAAACGAACCCGATAGGTTGCCTTTTGCCCCCAGGAACCGGCACCGCTGATTACAAACAAAAAGGCCAGCAACAGCAACAAGCTGATGAAAATAAAGAGACCTGCTTTGATTTCGCTCTCTCGATATTCCATATTCCTCCACCGAGATTCGGATGCGCGATTGGTATCATGAATCTATTGGTTTTCCAACAACAAATTGACATAGGAATCAGGATCGATTTTTTCATCATCCGGCCGACGCTCGAGGAATTGTCTGACCCGGGGGTCTTGACTGTTGGTAAATTCTTCGCGGGTGCCGATGAAGCGAAAAACGCCGCCATCCAGCAAGGCGATCCGATCAGCGATAAGAAAAACCGAGGCAAGTTCGTGCGTGACCACGATGATGCACATCTTGAAGGCGGCTTTGAGTTTAAGAATAAGATGATCGATGCCGACGGCGACTATTGGATCCAGACCGGCGGAAGGCTCGTCGCAGAGCAAAATTTCCGGATCCATGGCCAATGCTCTGGCCAGGGCGGCGCGTTTGCGCATGCCGCCGGACAACTGGGCCGGCAAATGGTCGAAAAATCCGGAAAGCCCCACCAATTCCAGTTTCATGCGGGTCATGATCTGGATGGTCGCGGGATCCAGCGGCGTGTGTTCACGCAAAGGCAGAGCCACATTTTCGCCGACTGTCATGGAATTGAACAAAGCGCCGCTTTGAAAGAGGACGCCCATTTTTTTCATCAGCTCCGCCCGCCCCGGCTGATTGGTGTGCAAGAGGTCCATGTTTTTAATAGAGATGGTGCCGCTGGTTGGTTTTTCCAGGCCCATCAAGTGGCGCAACAGAGTGCTCTTGCCGCAGCCTGAGCGGCCGAGTATGACAAAGGTTTCCTCCGGGTAGATATCCAGGTCGATTCCCTGCAACACCTGGTGTTTGCCGTAGGAGGTGTTGAGGTTGCGAATTTTGATAATCGGATCCACAGTCACTGTGCTGTTCGCTTTGGTTTTGATTGCCATCAGGCAACGATCGTCCGGCAAATCGGCATTCGGTTTTGTGAGTTAAAAAGTCGAGAAAAACAGGGCGGTAAAGAGCACATCGCTCAAAATGACCAAAAATATCGAAGTCACCACCGAGTCGGTAGTGGACTTGCCAACACCTTCGGCGCCGCCGCGGACATGGAGCCCCTGATAGGCGCCGATCAGAGCAATAATAAATGCAAACAAAACACTCTTGCTCAAGCCGGTGAAAAAATCTTTGAACAGGATGGCGTCGGCGGTATGGGAAAAATAGGCAGAATAAGGGATTTGCAGTTGCACCACTCCAAGGACAAAACCGCCGAGAAGTCCGAGAAAATCAGCCATGATGGTCAGGCAGGGCAACATGATCAGCATGGCCAGAGTTCGCGGCACAACCAGAAATGAAACCGGGTTGATGGCCATGGTCTGCAGAGCATCGATCTCTTCCGATACTTTCATGGTCCCGAGTTCAGCGGCGATTGCCGAACCGCTGCGGCCGGTGATGATGATTGCGGTGATCAGAGGGCCGAGCTCACGGGTTATGGATACACCCACCAGATCAGCGACATAGACCACAGCCCCGAAGCGCTCCAATTGGTAAGCGGACTGCATGGCAATGATCAAGCCGACAAAAAAAGATATCATTCCCACAATCGGCAATGAATTGACGCCGATGCGGACCATCTGGGTAAAAGTCTCGTTCCATCGGATGCGTTCATAGCGAAACGCCCCCACGGTGCTCCAGTACAAAGTCTGACGGGCAAGGTCAGCAACCCTGGCGACCTGGGCAAAGAACTCGCCTGCACTGCGGCCGACGGCACCGAATGTTTTTATCCCGGAGTTCAAGCGGATAAATTCTCCATTGCCGCTGCTTTCGAATCGTAAATTTCAAATACTTTGAACAGACGGGTCAATTCGAATACCTGTTTGACCTCATCAGATATCCCGCTCAACAGAAAGCGGCCGTTAAACCGTTGACTCTGCTTCAATCCTTCGATGAGAGTGGCGACGCCGGAGCTGTCCATATAGCGCACCGCTTGTAAATCCACCAACAAGGGGGTTGTTTTTTTTTCGGCCAAGTCGACCAAAATATTGCGCAGTTGTGGGGAAGAATAGAGATCGACTTCACCGGCGACCTCGACCAACGTGATCCTGTCCAATTTCACAGTTTGGATTTCGAGATTCAATTCATGACCTCTTTGGCAGTTTCTTTTCCATCACCAGGCGATTACCGATTCGCTCAAGATTTTTATACTCGACTCTGTCCATAACGCTCCTGATCAGATGAACACCCAGACCTCCTGGTCGCAATTCGTGTAAGGGGCGCGGTTTGATCAGGCGGATGTTTGAATGTTCACCAAAATCGACCAAATCGATTTTCAGCTTGGTGGAAAAAATGCGAAAAGTGATGAGAATGGGCTGATCTTCCCTGTTTTTATATGCATGGCGGATCACGTTCGAGCAGGCTTCATCCACCGCCAAAACGATTTTGCTGGCTTCGAGTCTGGGAAAACCGGCGATTTGGCAGATCTGTTCAACCGTCAGTCGCACCGTGCGCAACAACCGGGGATCGCTGGTAATCTGCAATTCAAACACCTGAGCCATAGAAAACACCTTTGTTCATCGGCGCGCAAATTTCTGCGCTGACCCAACGCCGAATCAGCCGCACCCGTCGACCAATCGAGGCAACACCGGCAGGTCAATGAGCATCAAACCAACTCGGCCCCTCCCCTATCTCCACTTTTATCGGTACCGACAGAGCGATCGCCTGTTCCATTTCGCGGCGGATCATCTCCTTCAGCTCTTCACGTTCTGGTTGAAAGACATCAAAAACCAGCTCATCGTGCACCTGCAAAATCATGCAGGAACGCATCTTGGCTTTTTGCAGCCGTTCCTGGATGCGGATCATCGCCAACTTGATCAGATCCGCAGCGCTCCCCTGAATCGGGGTGTTGATCGCGGTGCGCTCGGCAAATTCGCGAATCTGACGGTTTTCGCTGCTGATTTCCGGAATATATCGCCGACGATCCAGCAAAGTTGTCACATAGCCGAGCCGTCGTGTTTTATCGACAATATCGACCATATATTTCTGCACCCCGGGATAGACAGCGAAATAGCTCTTGATAAAATCGTCCGCTTCTTCGCTCGAAATATTCAGCCGTTGTGCCAAACCATAGATTCCCATACCGTACATGATTCCGAAATTCACTTCCTTGGCCTTGCGCCGCTGATCGGCAGTGACCTGATCGTTGGTTACGCCAAAGACCAATGCCGCCGTCCGAGCATGCACGTCTTCATCCTTGGCAAACGAATCGCACAGCATCTTATCATGAGACAGATGGGCCATGATCCGCAATTCAATCTGCGAATAGTCGGCGTCGACGATGATGTTTTCTTTGCTGCGCGGGATGAATGCCCGCCGAATTCGCCGTCCGATATCTGTGCGGATTGGTATATTTTGCAGATTCGGCTCACTGGATGATAGGCGGCCGGTTGCGGCGACGGTCTGATTGAAAGAGGTATGAACCCGCCCGGTTTTGTGGTTGACCAAACTCGGCAATGTTTCCACATAGGTTGACTGCAATTTGGCCAACTGCCGATACTGCAAAATGGTCTGCGGCAACAAATGGTGGTTGGCGAGCTTTTCCAAAACCGTAACATCGGTTGAATAACCGGTTTTGGTCTTGCGCATGGAAGGCAAACGCAGTTTTTCAAACAGAATGGCGCCGAGTTGCTTTGGCGAGTTGATGTTAAAGGATTCGCCGGCCAATTCATAGATCTCGGCTTCCAATTTTTGCAGTTCTTTTGCCAGTTCGCGCGACATCTGCTGCAGAAAAGGGGTATCGATCACCACGCCGTTTTTTTCCATCTGCATGAGCACCGCGGTCAGGGGAATCTCGACCTGAGCAAAAAGGTCCATCAGCTGAAGATCTTGCAGTCTTTGCCGAAACAAACGCGATAACCGCCAGGTCATATCCGCATCTTCGCATGCATATTCGCAAATCCGTTCGATAGCCACCTCATCCATGCGCAGCTGTTTTTTCCCGCTGCCGATCAGAGAAGTGATGGGGATTTTTTTGATATTCAGCTCGGATAGAGTGACGGCATCGAGATTGTGTTGCCTGGCCGAGGGGTTGATCAAATAGCTGGCCACCATGGTATCAGAAACCAGACCTTCGACCCCTACCCCGTGTTGGCTCAAGACAAGCATATCGTATTTGGCGTTGTGGCCCATCTTGCCGATCGTGCGGTCCTGCAGAATCGGCCGCAACAGATCCAGCACCTGCCGCTGGTCGAGAGGATGAAACCCGGCGGTCAAGTCGTTTGGACCGCGCAAGGGGATATAGTACGCCTGCCCTTCCTGATAGGCGAATGACAAGCCGACCAGATCCGCACTCATGGGCGCCAGATCGGTGGTCTCGGTGTCAAAGGCAAATTCACCTGCGGCCTTGAGATCCTCTGCCAATTGGCTGACCTGCGCCAGTGTTTGCAGGCAGAGATAATTGCGCTGCTGTTCTGTTTGTCCGATGGAAAACCGATCGACGAGCGATTGGATCTCCAGTTTTTGAAAAAAAGCTGCGGCCTCTTCCGGATCCGGCTCTCTGAGACGCAGTTGCGACGGCCGCCATTGCAGCTCCAGGTCGCACTTGATCTGCGCCAACGTGCGGGAAAAACGAGCGGATTCAAGCTGGCCGGCTAAACTGGATTGCAACCGTTTGTTGCCGATCTCATCGAGATGGCGAAAGATCTCTTCCAATGTCCCATACTTTTGCAGCAAAGTGCTGGCTCCCTTGGGCCCGACACCGGCAACACCTGGAATATTGTCAGAAGAATCACCCATCAATGCCAAATAATCGACAACCTGTTGCGGCTTGAGCCCCAGTTTTTCCTGCACCGCTTTATCATCCAGCCATTCGGGCTCTTCGCCTGAACGGCGGGGATTGAGAACCACAGTCGACGGCGAGACCAACTGCAGCAGATCTTTGTCGCCTGAAACCACAACAGTAAAGAGATTTTCCGCCTCTGCCATCCGGACCAGGGTGCCGATTAAGTCATCGGCCTCATAGCCGGACAAGGTGAGCAGAGGAATTTGCAGAACGCGGCACAGCTCATGGATCCGCGGCAGTTGCTCAACCATTTCAGCGGGCATTTGCGCCCGTTGGGCTTTGTACTCTTTATAGATCTGATGGCGAAAGGTCGGTTCCGGCGTATCAAAGACCACTGCCAGATAGTCTGGTTTTTGCTCATCGATGATCTTCAACACCGTTTTGCTAAAACCAAAAACTGCTGAAATATTCTCGCCACGCGAATTGACCAGAGGATTTCGCACGAATGCATAGAAAGCGCGGTATGCCAGGGCTGAGCCATCGATTAAAAACAATCGTTCTTTGTCCGCCATTTAACCGCCTTGTTCCTTTTTGCCGTTCGGCAGTGATGTGTGTGGTCTGTGCAGAGGTGGATCCAGGCCCGAACGACCTTTGACATCGATCTGGATGAAGAGGTCGTATCCGCGCAATCCAGGGAGTTTAATGTAATACAATTGAGAAAAGTATGCAATGGATAAATCCATATTCTCTAAAAGGATTGGCATTCAGGGTCAGCACCGCATTCATCCGGATAGACCCTAACCTTAAAAACGCCAGTGTGTTGCTGAAAATTTTAGTTGGTAATTAAACGAAAGTTCGATATTTTATCAATGGAATCCCCCGTCAGGGCACCACGGAATGTATCTTTTTGCTGATTTTTTCGTAAACAGCTTCGATTGTCGCCGTCTGCAAACAGAGCGCTGGATAACGGCGTTTGATCTTGAAAAGGAGATTTTCCGATGAGCAATACCCTGCAGAATCCGCAGCAAATCAACATCCAGTTAGGTGAAAAAGAAGCCGAAGGGATTTATTCGAATCTGGCATTGATCACCCACTCTGGTGCGGAATTCATCTTTGACTTTACCCGGGTACTGCCAGGCGTGCCCAAAACACGAATCTATGCCCGTATCATCATGACCCCGCAACACGCAAAATCGCTGCTCAAGGCCCTGACCGACAACATCAGCAAGTACGAAAGTCAATTCGGTGAAATCAAGATCACCCTGGATCAGAACAAAGCGGAGAAACAGATTGGTTTTCAGCCGCAAGTACAGGAGCCGCCTCAGGAAGAAGCTTAATCCGTAACACGATAAATAACAATCTAAAACTGCTCTCTGTTTGAAATCCAGATTCAGTGTCAACCGAATCAAAAATCATTCAATCGCTTATTCCTTATGCGGTTGCACAAATGGCAGTTTTAACCCCCTGTGTATTGCTATCAGATTGATTTTCTGTAGGTTTCGATGCTTCGCATCGAACCCGGGATCCACCCTTGGATGATCCCGATCCAATGGCTTTGCTTAAAGATCCGGTGCTTTGCACCGAACGCGGATGAGAATCAACCCTTGAGGAAAAAATTGCGCTTAACCCTACTCACTGCAATGCTGCTGATGGGGGCAGTGGCTGGCAGATCAGCTGACGAGCAAACTTTCAACCGTGGGGCGATAGGTATCCAGGTTCTCTTGTGGAACCCGACCTCGTTGGAGACGAACACAGGTGCACTGCTGAAGCCTGTTGCGGGATCTGACTATGCGCCGGGACTCTTTATCGTATCGCCTTCCTGGAACGGTATCGCCTTGCGTCTGCAGGCTTTTCGATGGTCGCTCAGCGATCCGCAGCGACAAGGGCTGGACGATCAAATCACTTTGCACCATTTTGCTTTGGAAGTCAAACAACAAATCATCAGCACCTCGCCGATCAGTCCCTATGTCATCTTCGGCGGCACCAAGGTCTATAGCCGCTGCGAGGAAAACAACAAAGCCGCTGCCAGCAACGTCAGCACCAACGGCATCGATGTCGGCACCGGTATCGATGCCCTCCTCCTCCCGCATCTGAGCATTGCAGTCGAATACCTCTATCTCTACGTCAAATTCGATGAGGTTATTGCCGCCACCGATGATTTTAGCGGTTCCAGTTTTATCCTCAGACTGGCCTACACATTTTAATCGCACGGATTTTGCTCTCTCCAACATCACCAGATTTGTCGCCCGACTTGTGGCAGTCGTTTTTCATCTATCCCGCCGGGAATCCGCTGTTGCCGGCCAATGGCAATATTCCGATCTCCTTTTGCCAAAACAATCGATCATCCGTGCTCAACAAAATTTTCCTGCAAAACCAAAGAATGGCGTCAAATTGTATGCTGCTGGTGCGGATTGTTTCGACATGAAACAGCCCTGCCGCCTTTTTTGCAGGCCGTTCCCTGGTCGCCACAGAGACCTTTTTCTTAATTATAATATTATCAATACATTTACGTCTCATTATGCGCCGCGATTACATCCGCAACCGAGGTACACTTTTTGCTTTTTAAGTGCGGATAAAAATGGTAAACCGCAATCCAGCCAGCAAGTTTCTAGCGGGAGGAACGCAATTGTTTAAAAGACTTTATCAGACGACGGGGTATCTTCTCATCTTTTGTCTAGCCCATTTAACACCGGCTGCAGCGCAAGTATGGCGGATTATGCCGATCGGCGATTCGATCACACAAGGGGTCGGCGATACACCGGAAATCGGCTATCGGGATAATCTCTATCAATATTTGCAGAACAAAGGGATTAATTTTGCTTTTGTCGGTCCCGACGGCGAGGCGCCCTATCAAGGATTTTTTCAACGGGGAGCGCATATCAGGGATCTGTTGACAGCTGGGGAAAAATATCTCTCGCCTGATATCATGAATCTCTATCAGCCCAATGTGGTTATTCTGCATCTTGGCACCAACGACCAAGGGCTGCCCACCGGCCCCTATTCTTCGGATGGCGGCACATCGTTTAACGACACTGCAGCCGGTCTGCTCGGACAATTGATTAAATACCTGTGCGAGTATGCCAATGGCCCGCGCGGCACCTTTCTGCAGCGCATCATCGTCAGCAAAATTCCCCCGCGCCTGGATGCAATCGCATTTACCACCGACTACAATGCAGAAATCGATCGCATGTTTTTCAACAGCCCGCCGGGGTTCATCACCAGCAAAATCACCATAGCCAACACCGTGCTGACCACCACAGACGTCAGGATCGATGGTATTCACCCCGATCCGGCCGGCTATGCCAAAATGGCACAAGAATTTGGACGGCTGATCGATCAATTCAACCAATCCGACACCGGAAATCCAGGCATTATCCAGTGGTTGTCGTTGGCGCCGATCGATGATGGGAGCGTGGGTTTGCGATGGCAGGCAACCGGAGACGATGGCAGCAGCGGTCAAACCAATCTCACAGAACTCCGTTATGCGATGTATGAATTTTTTGCCGACGGCAGCAATTTTTCCAGCGGCAAACTCGTTTCACAAGGCAAGCCCGCCGCCGCTGGCCAGACCGAAAGCGCAATTCTGAGCAATCTTCTCCCCGGGCTCACCTATTACTTTGGCATCCGCGCCTGGGACGAGAGAAACAACCGCGGTCCATTGAGCCTGGGCTTTGTCAATATGCCGCAGGAGAGCAACAACGAGTTCTGCGACGACTTTTGTGAAAACACGCTGGGCATCAGCTGGTCTGCACCCGCGAGTTTTATGATCGACGAAGGCCAGTGTGAGCTGGTCAATACCAGCACCATACCCACGTGGGGCAATTATCTGGCGGTGTTTGATTCTGTTTCTTACAGCGGCAATATCGGTGCCTTGACCGCTAAACTGAAATGGTCAGATACCGTGACGGAAGAGTCAGGCGGTATGTATGCAACCGGTCTGGCGATGATGCTCGACAGCCCGGATTATCGCAACGCCAACGGCTACATTATTCGCGTGCGTCCGGACAACATCTATCTGAACTCCTATATCTACGGTCAGCTGACTGAGCTGATGCGATCGCCAATGCCGGCCACTTTCGACCCGGCGCCGGGTTCAGAATTCAAAGTCATCTACAATTACAGCCAAACCAAAGGCCATGCGTTTTCCGTCTATGTCGACAATATCTATCTCGGCCAGGTAAACGATGATAAAAAATTGTTGGGCAATGCATCCGAGCTCTATTCTGGCATCATGCTGTACGGCAACATCAACAACAATGTCGACTATTTCTGCATCGAATTGTCACCGCTGGAGGCAACCCGCCTGGTCAGTGGAGGGGAGCCTGAGTCGGGTAAAATCGGCACCCAACTGGCCTCGCCGTTGATCGTCTACGCAAAAGACATCAACAACATCGGTGTCAGCAATGTCTTTGTCGATTTCAGTGTCGTTTCCGGTCAGGCCTTCCTCAGCACCGATTCCATCGAGAGCAAATTCAACGGCAACATCTGGATCGAGGCGGAACACGGAAAATCTCTCGACCGTTACCTCACCGCCGGTGATCTCGGAGCCTCTGGTGCCAAATATGTTTACGTTCCTCTGTTATCCGGAAATTACGGCGAGGGTTTGATCGCTTACGATGTGTATGTGCCGCAGAGCGGGCAATACACTTTATGGGCGCGTGCGCTGCCGCCAAACAGTTCGAGCAATTCGTGTTATGTCTCGGTCAACGGCTCAGCTTTCACCCAATGGAACTTTGGCGACGACGGCAAATGGAACTGGTATAAACTCTTGAATATGCGATTCAGTTTGACCAAAGGTCTCAATCACATCGAGATCAAAAACCGCGAACCGGATGCCCGCATTGACCGGTTGCTGTTGGCACGATCATCGACTTACTCGCCCTCAGGGATGGGAGACGAAAACCAGAGCGAAATCTTTTCCAACGTTTCCTCCAACAGCGGTGCCGCCTTTACTCTGGTCACTTTCGACGATCAAGCCGGTCCGATCCGAATCAAGGCTGTGGCGCCATCCATCAGCACCAACAATGAGATCATCTTTGACCTGTTTGCCCAGGCACAAGATCCTTCGAACATGGAATATGCCTCGCCGATCGTCGTCGCCGGCGTGGCGGGAATGCCGCTGCAGACCCCGTTTGCCGTGCATTTGACCGATCCATATGGCAACAATTGTATTGGTGTGCAGGTCGAATTTGCTGTGACCGAAGGCGATGGGTTGTTTGGCCAGGATTTCCGTATCGTGGTCTCTTCCGATGAGAACGGTCTTGCACACGCCACGCCAACGTTGGGTTATAATCTCGATCCCGTCAAGGTGACTGCACGTTGTCCAGATATTCCGGCTCTGCAGCCATTGGAATTCGTCGCCCGTAAAGACAACGGCCCGGCATCGCTGGAGTATGTCACCGGCAACGGACAGATCGGCACAGTGAATCGGCCGTTACCGATTTCGCTGCAAGTCCGTGTCCTCGACACCAAAGGTCAACCTTTCGAGGGAGCTCCGATTCGTTTCACCGTTCTGCAAGGTGAGGGCAAAGTCGATGGTCAGTCCGCCGCGATCGACACCACCGATGCTTTGGGCATCGCATCGATCAGTTGGACGCTCGGACAACAAGCCGGGGTATCGAACCAGCAGGTGCGCGCCAGTGCACCGTTTAGCCCGGCCACGATCGACTTTTTCGCCTCCGCCACACCGGATGTACCGATACAACTGAAAAAAGTCAGCGGCGACAATCAACAAACGCCAGCGGGGTTTGTCTTTGCAGATTCGCTGCAAGTGCAAGTGGTTGATCAATTCCAAAACGGCGTTTCCGGCTATGCGGTTCGTTTCACCGTCACCAGCGGCGACGCCCATTTTCTGCAGCAGAGCACTCGCGATGACACCACCAACGCCAGCGGCATCGCCGCTGTGCAATTGAGTGCAGGGCGGCAAATCGGCGCGGTACAGGTTTCAGCCGTTGCCGTTCCGCTCTTGTCTTCCGGTGGAGTCGTCTTTGGCAACCTGACCATCACCAAAACAGAAGCTGCAAAAATTGTGGTCGTCTCTGGTCAAAACCAGACGGGTACGGCCGGCTCGGCATTGCCGCAGCCGCTGGTCGTGCGCGTGACCGACCCCTTCGATAGCCCTATCGAGAATGAGAGGATATGGTTCAAAACAATCGAGGGCGGCGGCCATTTCAACGGCCAGGATTCGACCTCGAGTCTTTCCAGCGGCGATGGACAGGCTTCTGCTGTCTTCACGCTTGGCACTCTGGCAGGTGATCGCTCGCATAAAGTCCGTGTTTACAGCGAAGACCCCAAACTCGAAGCGTTGGTTTTCATCCACTCCGCAACGGCGGCAACGGCCTATCAAATCGATACCGATCCGCCAGGAGAAACCGAGTTTTCCGCTAAAGCGGGTGAAGGTCACATACCGATCAGCGTCAAGGTGCGGGACGCCTATAACAATCCGAAACCGAATCACGATGTTGACTTTTATTCGCTGGAAGCCGGAACTTTCGAAAATAACGCCGGCTATCGCCGTGTTCAGACCGACGCCAACGGCAATGCGGTCGTCAATTTTACCATGGGCACCAACCCGTTGCGTCCCGAACGGATCGAAGTCAAATCCTATCGCACAGCGAATTCCGGCATTCACCTGCAAGGAAGTCCTCTGATCCTGACCGGCACCTTCATTCCCGGTGATCCGGCGCGGCTGATTCGCGCATCAGGCGATGGTTTCGTGGGTACGGTTTCCACCACTCTGGATTCGCCGTTTGTCGTCCAGGTGGTGGACAGTTATGATTTGCCCAGCGGTGAAGGCATCGACATTCATTTCCGGGTGAAAAGCGGCGATGGCAGCATCGGTCACACCCAGTATTTCGACAGCCAGACCGATCAAGACGGCAAAGCCCGTGTCTATCTCACACTGGGACCGGTGGCCGGAGTCTTGAACAACGTGGTCGAAGCGGTGGCCAGCGATTACCCCAAAGTGGCGTCGATCGAATTCCGCGCCACTGCTACTGCAGACGTTGCCGATCAAATCCTCTTTGCAGGCGATTCGACCTGGACCGCCGCCGTGCACTCGCAAATCCAAGCTACGGTCAAGGTGGCCGATATTCGCGGCAATGCGATTGGCCAACATCCGGTGACTTTTTATG
The DNA here is from genome assembly GCA_029565675.1 of bacterium. Classification (GTDB taxonomy): domain Bacteria; phylum Zhuqueibacterota; class Zhuqueibacteria; order Residuimicrobiales; family Oceaniaggregativiventaceae; genus Sulfursilanivivens. The sequence goes on along the minus strand of JAKQNP010000037.1, from coordinate 18,760 downwards.
TCGGAGACGGCGGTGGAACCGTCGGCGGTAAAGATACGGTGGTGGTTTTGACCGCTGCAAACGGTTTGGCATCGGCGACCTGGGAGCTCGGCGATCGCCCTGTGCTGAACACGCTATATGCCCAGGCACAGCGCAACGGCAGCATGCTCGACCGCGCACCGCTCGAGTTTCGCGCAAATGCACAACCTGCCAATCCCTGGTTTATCGCCCTCAAATCGACGGAACAAGACACAGGCATCATCGGCCAAATCCTGGCCGACCCGCTGCAAATCGAAATAACCGACAGGTACCTCAATCCGATCGCCGGTCATCCGGTCACATTCTCACTCTATTCCGGCAGCGGCAGTTTTGACGGTGCACCCGGAGGCACCCTGGTTGCGCTGCAAACCGATGCACATGGAATAGCCCAGACCTATTTCCGGTTGGGGGCATCTGTCGGCCAAACTCTGATCGAGATTAAATCTTCATACCAAAACCAGCCGTTGATCAACAGGGCCAACAACAGTTTTTCGTCGATTATCGTCTTTATCTGGGGCACTCCAACCGAGGCGAGCCAATTGGTACGCATCAGCGCATCGCTGATCGATGGCAAAGCCAGCTCGCCGGTTGCGGTGAGCGCTCGCGTCCTCGATCAAAGCGGCAATCCGGTTAAAGATCATCCGGTCCATTTTCAAATTCTCAATCAAGCGGGCAGCGGCTATTTCGAAACCGTTGGTCGCACCTATGTCATCAAAAACTCGAATGCCGAGGGCACTGCAGAAGCCGTCTGGATGCTGGGCACCAAAGCCGGAACCCGGGTTGATTCGCTGCAGATCAGTTCTTCCAACACCCTGGGACCGCTCAGAAATTCACCTCTGCAGATCGCGGCGAATGTTTTCCCGGCCGACCCGTTGGCCGTACAGTCGCGAGTCAACGCCGCCTCTTCAAGCCCTGTCAATACCCGTATGCCGGTCATCGTCACCTTGGTCGATCCGTTCGGCAATCCGGTATACGGCCGCATGGTGCGGCTGCAACTGAGCGGTACCGGCAACACCCTGGAACAGCCAATGGCGGCGACTGATTCTCAGGGCCGCGCCTTTGGCGCCATACAGTCGTCACAATCCGGTGAAAAGATTTTGACTGCCACTGTGGTCGGCCAGACCGATTTTAGCCTCGAGTCTGCCATTCTCTTCACTTCCGGCTCGGTAAACAGCTTGCTCATCGCCGGCGGCAACAACCAAACCGGCAACAGCGGCACGGTGTTGGCGCAACCGTTTATCGTTCAGGCAACAGATGCTTTTGGCAATCCGGTCGCCGGCATACCGGTCATCTTTTCGGTGCAATCCGGGGGCGGCAAGTTTCAGGAGAACCAGCTGACTCAATATACCGCGACTACCGCGGCAGATGGTCTCGCATCGGTGTACCTTATCCTTGGGCAACAGCCTGATGTCAACAATATCGTTTTCGCTTCCAGCCCGTTTGTCGCCGAGGCCAAAACCTTTTCCGCGCGCTCTATGCAATCGGCTGCCGTCATGCTTGAGCCGGTCGCGGGGGAGGTTTACAGCGGGACGGTAAACGATACACTGGCCAACCCGCTGCAAGTCAGGGTGTTGGACGCGAATCGCCAACCGGTTTACCATGCCGCTGTCCAGTTTATGCCTTTGAACGGCGGCCTGATTCTGACCGCTGACCCGCGTTCCGACTATCAGGGCATTGCCAGGGCTGCCTATCGACTTGGTTGCCAGGCAGGTGAGCAACAGGTCATGGCTCGTTTGACTCCAAACATCGCCGTAACCCTCACGATTCAGACAAAAGCCGCGGCCGCCTTTCAGATGGTGAAAAAGAACGGCGACAACCAGATCGGTACAGTGCGCAAAGCTCTGCCGCAGCCGTTCGCTGTGCAGATTTTCGACAGCTGCGACAATCCAAAACCGGGTGTTCCGGTCATCTACAAAGTGATCGGCGGACAAGGCGGCCATTTTTCCAATTCAGATACAACCCAAACCGATGGTTATGGTTTTGCCTATAATCTGTTTACCCTTGGTGAACTGGCCGGCGAATATCTGATTCAGGTCAGCTCACCGCACCTGATCAAACAAACTGCCGTCTTTCGCTGCCAGGCGCAACCCGATGTGGCCTATGCCATCACCAGCCATTCCGGCAACCAACAGCGCATGACCACCGGTCGCGAACTGCTGCAACCGGTGAAAGTAAAGATTACCGACAGGTGGAACAATCCTGTATCCAACTATGTGGTCTCTTTCGCTCCCATCGCTTTGGATTCAAACACTCCGGTCGGACAGGTCATCAACAGCGCCGACACCACCGACAGCGAAGGCATCGCTTCCTGTCGCTGGATTCTCGGAACAAAACCAGGTTCGAATTGGCTGTTGACCGGCTGGGGACTCGTCGGCTACCCGCTGACCCTGGAAGCGATCGGCGTGTCCAACGCTTATCCCGAGTTCATCGGTTTGCCGAAGGATACCACCATCTACTATAACCACTACTCAGAGAACAAGCTTTTCGAACTGTGGATTTGTGCCGAAGATAAGGACCATGACCCGGTGACCATTCAAGTCAACGGCAAACCCAATACCGCACAATTGCTGACCCACAAACCAGACAGCCTGTTGTTGCGCTGGCGACCGACTTCGGACGACAACAACCGCGTCTATCAACTCGATATGATTGTGCGCGATAATCGGGAGGGCGTCGGGATCCATTCACTCCTGATTCGGATCGATGGCAATACGGCACCGCGGGTAATCTCCTACAAACCCGTCAACACTGAACTGGTCCTGCACAGACCGGAAAAAGTGTTGTTTGCGGTTACCGTCTCTGATCCTGATCCCCAGGATGCTGTAACCTTTACCTGGCAAGTCAACGGTGCAACCGCAGGTGTCAATAGCTCGCAATACACCTTTGACAGCGCGCTCTACCCGGCCGACACCATGTGCGAATTGGTGGTGCTGATCAGCGATGGCAAAGAAACCAGTCAGATGCGGTGGACGCTTTACCTGGTCACCGCCGTCGAGCTGAGTTCATTGGGCGCCAAAGCAGAGCCGTACAAGGGCATCTGCATCGACTGGACCACACGCAGTGAAACAGAAACTGCAGGATTTCAGATCTTGCGCAGCCTGACGCCGTCAAGCGGTTTTGAAACGCTGAACCACCAGCTCATCGCGCCGCGCAAAGACCGTACCTATCGCTTTATCGACACCACGGCGGTGGCTGGACGCACTTACCACTATCTGCTCGAAGACATCGCCCTTTCCGGCGCACGGTCGCAGCACGGTCCGATCGCGGTCGATGTGCAGCTGCCGCAGGATTTCCAGGTGTTGCAGAACTATCCCAATCCGTTCAATCCGGAAACCCAGATCCGGTTTCAGCTGCCCGAAGCGGCCAAAACCCGCATCGCCATCTATAATCTCAACGGCCAGACCGTGCGCACCCTGGTCGACGAACAGCTGGAACCCGGCTATCACGAGATCACCTGGAACGGTACGAACGATCACGGCAAACAGGTTGGATCGGGGGTCTATTATTATCGCATCGAAGCCGGCAAGCACTCGGGGATTAAAAAAATGGCGCTGGTGCGGTAAGCGAAACAGATCCTGGGCCATGGGAAATCGCCAAGGCCCTCAAGTCAGATATAAAACGCCGTACACCTCGACAAGGTGTGCGGCGTCTTTTTATTGGCGATCAGCCGGGCTCGAGCATTTTGTGTAAAATCATCCCTCTCAGTTCGAAAAAGTCCTTGCAAAATCGCCTTACAAAGGTATATTAACGGATTCGTTTGTCCGGAAAGCGCAAAATTCGGGTATAACGCCCATAGCGCTCCGTCCCCTTTGGCTTTTGTCGATGAGGATTTTATGCCCTATCTCGGCGAGCTGTCGGCTCTTGCGGCCGCGTTTTTGTGGAGCGGCACGGTGGTCTTGTTGGAAGAAACCGGCCGCCGCATCGGTGCGCTGGTCAACAACACAGCTCGCTTGCTCATGGGATTGGCACTGCTGTGCCTGACTCTGTGGCTGCAGAAAGGCACGTTATTGCCTTTGCATGCTGATCAGGATCAGATGATCTGGCTGGGGTTGAGCGGAATTGTGGGATTGGCCATCGGCGATGGCGCCCTGATGATCGCCTTGCTGATCATCGGTTCGCGCCGCAGCACGCTGCTGTTGTCACTGGCGCCGCCCATCACGACGGTTCTCGCCTGGATTTTGCTCAACGAAAGCCTGCCCTGGCTGGCGGTCGGCGGCATCGCGATTACCATCGGCGGCATCTTTTGGGTGGTGACGGAGAGCAATGCTGCAGAGCCGATCCGCGGTTCACGGACCAAGGGAATTCTGCTCGGCATCGCTGCGGCGGTCGGACAGGCGCTCGGAACGATTCTGGTCAGATTCGGTTTTCGCAGCGAAATCGATGCGCTTTCCGCCACCATTCTGCGCATGATCCCGGCGGTCGTCGTCATGTTGCTGGTGGTGATCCTGCAGGGAAAAATCCGCGATTTGTGGCAGGTTCTCAAACGGCGAAGGTTGCTGATCGCCATGATCGTCGCTTCGATCGGCGGTCCGTTTCTTGGCGTCTGGCTGTCGATCGTGGCGGTCAAATACACCGAAGCGGGTATCGCCTCGACTCTGCTCGCCACCGTGCCGGTGATGGTGATTCCGGTGATCTTTTTCGCCTATCGCATCCGGCCGAGCTGGCGGGCAATCATCGGCACGATCATCACCATGGTCGGCATCGCCATGATCTTTCTGCGCTGAGGAGCTGTGCGGTTGCCTGTCTAATTTGCCGCCCAGTCTTCCTCTTTTATCCTCCTAATTCCTGCTGCAACCCTATTTTTGATCAGAAAAATTTTCCTTATTTCAAAAAGACCATCTTGCGAATCTCGCTCGACCCGCCGCTTTCAAGTCGATAGAACAGCACACCGCTGCTCAGGCCAATCGCTGCTGCATTCAAGTCGAGCCGATGCTCACCGGCCGGCAAAATTTCTGCGATCACCTCAACTGCCTGCCTTCCGGTTGCATCGAACAGGGTCAAGCGCGTGAATGCCGTGCAAGGCAAATGAAAGCGGATCCGGGTTACCGGATTGAACGGATTGGGATAATTTTGCTGCAGAACGAAACGGTCAGGAACAGCATCGTGCTCTGGATCGACCGCACTGGCGCTGACGATTGAGAACGGTGCGTCGCTGATGTCGGTTACCTCAGTCTCCGCCATGTCGAATATTTTGATCAGACAGGTATCGGAGATGCGATCCGGAATCGCCCATTGGCTTTGTCCGTCCTTGACGTTGGCCATTCGCTTGACGATCGACCAGGTCGCTCCGTTGTCATAAGAGGCTTGTATCTGCACCGTATTCTCGACAAACTGGCTGTTCCACATGATGGTCTGGGTGGAACCCACCGGCCAGCTCTCGCCGCCATTCGGAGAAAGGACAGACAATGTCTTGGTAAAAATCCGGAAAGGCGCGTTGCTCTCGTCGGCAATCCGGTCGTCCTGCATGTCCGCAATCCGCACCCGGCAATCGAGAGATGAGATTGCGGGCGCAACCCAGGCGAAACGGCCAGAGTCGGCGCTGACGTTCTCGGCGATCGTCTGCCACCCCCCTTCTCCGCCGGGATGGAATTCGATCCTGATGCGATCGACATTGGCGTGGCGCCATTCGATCGGGATCGCCTGTTGCGGCCGAAAGGCTTCGCCGCCGTTGGGAGTTTGCACCTGGACAAAAGCAGCGGAGTTCTCGAGCGGGATTTGATAAAAGCTCAAGGCGCCGATGGAGCGCGAATTGTGCAGCCACGGTCCCTGATAGACGATAAACGAGTTGTTGTTGAAGCGGTCGGGCAGATAGGTGACATGTTCGAAATATTGAGGCCCGCTGAGCTGCAATACCGCCGAATCGCCGGCCGCCCACCCCTCTTGCACCATACCAAAATCGCCGTCAAAGTAGAAATAATCCTCCAGCCGTTGATCGAGAGTATCGGCCGGCCAGATCAACTGCGAACAATCGGCAAAAAAGAGGTGAACGGCATGACTTTCCGGGTGATAGACCGCCCGGCGGATGGCAGGCGGCAGAATATCGACGGTATCCTGGGAGGCATAAAAATCGGCGCAGATCAGATCGGTCACCCACTTGGCCATGCGCTGGTAGCCGATGTGCGCATAGTGGAGGCCGTCATGGCCGGGCAGATTGTTGGTGGATTGGACGATGACCTCCTCGCTCCCCAGGATCTCGGGCAAGCGGCGCTGGACATCGCGCAGGCGGCTTTGCGACTCGCCGCCGGTGCCGGGACGGATCTGATAGAGATAGATTTTCTCCACACCAAAATCGGTTTCCCAGGCATCGACCAGGGCAGCGAACCGATCCGCATACGCCGCAATCCCCTGCGGATTGCAGTCGTTCTCGCCCTGATGCCAGATGACGGCACGGACGCGCTCGAGTCCGGCCTTGCGCACCCGATAGCAGGTCTTGCCGTAAATGGTGGATAGATCCGCGGGATCGGTGGCGTTCGGCAGATGTTCGGCGATCACGCTGCCGCCGGTGCCGCCGTTGATCAGACAGGTCGGCATGCCGGTCTCTTCGAGGATCATTTTTTGGATATACAACCCGAGGGTCCCCACCCCCGGCCCGCGGTCTGAATAGCCCTGTGACAGATTCCACAGCGTATCTGCCGGCGAATAGGGATCATAGTTGGACATACCGGTTTTGACGCCAAAGGTGCGGCAAAAGTTGTTCTGAAAGGTGGCATCGCTCCAGGCGTAATGCGCATTGGATTGGCCGGTGAGGATATAGGCGTCGCCGCACACGACCTTTTGCACCGTCAAAACCGGAACACTCGAAGTTTCGGATTTGAGGGCGATGACAAAGGCGTAGTCATGCATACCGGCGCAAATGCGGGGAGCGAGATCAAAGTCGGCCCCGCCTTCTCCATAGTTCAGAGTGGCGCTTTGTTTCGACCATTCAACTCCGTCCCTGAGCACCTGGCATTCGATTGCCGTGTAGCCACTGCTGACGACTTGGCCGCGAAAGCGAACCGCAGCCGAATCCGTGGCATCGCGGGTAAAGAGCTGCAGATCCTGCGGCCGTTGATAAAAGACGACATCTTCGCTGAAAGCGGATGAGAAAGATGCGGCCAAGACGAGCGAGAGGAGCAAAAAGGAATACCTGTTCATAAAGACTCCTTGTTTTGATCGAATCAGCGCGCTTTTGAGTGGCAAAGTCCATTCAAAACAGCCTCGTTCTCCGGGCTGAGCCAAAACTGATTTTGTCCTGCTGAACTCTGCAAGCGGTTGGAGCAGCCAACCATCATGGAGAAATATGAACATCTTTGCGATCCAATCCAATAGATTTTTAGCGGCGAAGGCTGGACACAAAAGATCGACTAAAACGACGGATCGATTGCGGATGGCCGGGAGAAGGAACCCTGTTTTTCTGTGTTTTTTTGGGAAACTCTGGAATAAAGATGCTGGTGGTGACGGGATGGGTATGGAAGGCGGTCTTTGCAACAGAAGCTTTTGCACCGAAATGCAAAACAACTTTATTATTCAAAACATCGAAAAAATAGATTTTTTTTCTGCAAATCAACTTAATTTGCAGTATACTAATACAACCGAAGCATTTGTGCAAAGAGGTAGTTTATGCGCATTCGATTGGCTTGCACCGCTTCACACTATACCAGCCTTGCATACAACACAAACCACGAAATTGCGGCCTGGATCTATCGTCAACTCGAATCGGCCTCGCCGGAATTTGCGGCATTTTTGCATGACCGCGGCTACACAGGCCCGGACGGCAAGGCGCGCAAGCTCTTCACCTTTTCGCGTTTGATGTTCACGCCCAAACCTCAACTCAAAAAAACCCATATCATGGTGAAGCGGGACAGCCGCATCGAGCTCGTCATCGCCACGCCACTGTTCGAGGAATTCGTGCAGCACCTGGTCATGGGATTATTCGAAAACCACAGCCTGTGCCTCACCGACATACACAACCGAATGGTCGAATTCCCGATATCCCTGGTTACGCGGGTGCCGGAACCGCATTTTACCTCTCGCATGCACTTTCGAACCTTGTCTCCTTTGGTCTTGAAAACCGCGGTGGATCAGGATGACGGGCTTGGCACCTACTACTATCGCGTTTTGGACGCCGGCCTGAGCGAGTCGATCCGAAAAAGCCTGCGCAACAAATTTACAACCATCCATCAACGGGCGCCGGCAGACGACAGTCTGGAGTTCCGACCTGATTCAAATTATATCGATCACAAAGGCGGACCGGAAAAAGTGTCGACGTTGATCACCATTCGACAGGTGCAGGGGCAACCCATCAATGTCAAGGGATTCACCTGCCCATTTGACCTCTCTGGTTCGACCGAACTGATCGAAACCGCCTGGCATGCCGGCATAGGGGATTACACTGCCATGGGGTTCGGGTGTGTGGAGGAAATAAATCCATAACACTTGGTAGCGTTGGGACAATAAATGAAGGAGTCCTGTCATGCTGGACAACATTGCCCAGATTGGCGAAATTGTCGCCAAAGAGCAGTCCAATAATATTTTTGATTCTATCCTTGAAAACAATTCCAGCCTCAAGCACTGTATCGCCATTGACTTTGACCTAAAATCAAAAAAAATCAAATTTGATCTTTTAAAAAGCGATGAACGCGGACTATCGAAAGAGATATTTTCAGAATTTCTGCTATTGCCAAATGAAAAAGGCAATCGTCCACAATTCTTTTCCACATCAAAAAAGTTGGACTATTTAATCTCTCAGAGTCTGCCTAATCTCGCCGATAAGTTGACCAATGATGATCTAAAAAGCAAATTAAATGCAGTGATTGACACATTTTTTACGGTTAATCCAAGACATCAAAGTTCACGCTACAGAAAAGTGATCAATCCTCAGTTTCTTCCAGAATTATCGGTTGACCTCGAAAAAAACACCAAAGCAAAAGATGCAATTGGAGATTATGTAAATCTGCTCACCAAGCATATCGAAAATCTCTTTCAGGTAAAGGGTAGAGAATGCTTTTATACGCTATGTGTTAATTCGGATCCGATTGTAAAACAGCAGGCTTATCGGGATTTTATCACTGAACAGCATTTGCAAAATGCGTTTGATGACAACCGCCATAGTATATGTGCTGTATGCGGAAAAACAGAACAAGTTACCTCAAACACAACTCGTTTTTTAATGAAATTTTATGTCACAGACAAAATTAATTTTTCTTCTTTTTTTGAAGCTGATAACAATTACAAGGCAGTTACGTTGTGCGCTTCCTGTTATCAGAATTTTATCCTAGGTGAAAATTGGATTGCCAGCCATCTCAAATCCAGGCTTGGTAGATTCTCTTTCTATCTCATACCTCAGTTCATGATGTCAAATAAGCAAAATGAACGTATTTGGGACATCTTGAAAAATCTACCAGATGATTTTAATACAATTAAAACTATCCGGGTTACATCGGAAAAGCAGGGAGTACTATTCGACTCTCGCTTTAGCGGCGAGCCCTTTGTGATCAACTTTTTGTTCTATAAAAAATCCCAAGCCTCATTTAAAATTCTAAACCTCATTAAAGACATCCCACCTTACCGTTTACTTGCCATTAACTGCAAGCTGAATGAGATTGGAGAGCTAAATGGAAAAATCAACATACCCGATTCGATTCATTTCGATCTGGATGATATATACTGGCTGGTTCCAATTAGGAAAAAAGGGGCTGAACATCAAGAATGCAAAAAGATACTGCAAATCTATAACAACCTGTTCATCGCCATTCCAATGCAGAAAAATCAACTGCTCTCTCATTATGTCGATCTGGCTCACCTACATCGCTTCGAGAGTTATAAACTCTACCAGATTGGAAAACAGCAAAATCCGGAATGGGCGATGATGAGTGATACCATAAAATGGAACCTATTCTTTTTATTTCTCGATAAACTCAATTTATTGGGAGGCAATCACATGGAATCATCATCAACAATCTGGATTCCAGAAAAACTTGAACCCATTTTCACGGAATTCGGATACAATCCTGCCCAACAAGGCCTTGCCCTTTTGGGGTATGTCATTCAAACCGTTGCTTATGCACAGTATAAAGAAGGCTTGAAAAACAAACCTGTTTTAGGCAAAATCAACTATCAGGGAATGACGCATGAAAAAGTGATAAGGCTCTTTAACGAACTGTTTGAAAAAATCCACCAATATAGAAAGCATATTGGATTTGCAGAACGATATCTGGCTTCCGGACAGCAGTTGTATCTTTGCGGTAGCGGACAAAAATTGACAGCGCATGAACGGGTTTTTTACATTCTCTCGGGTTACTCTTTTCATTTACTTGAAACAAACAAAGAAACCGTTGAAAAAGGAGACGAGGCATGAACAATTCTGAAATTCTGTACATTTACGATGCACAAATGTGCAATCCAAATGGTGATCCTGACGAGGAAAACCGTCCACGCATGGACTATGCTACCCAGACCAATTTGGTCAGCGATGTTCGGCTGAAAAGGTATATCCGTGACTATCTGCAATCATTGGGGCACGCGCTTTATGTCAGCAAAGGAGACAGTGGCGAGGTTGTCAATGCATCCAGACGGATCATGCAGGTGCTTGGAAAGGAGAAGGCCACCAAATTAGCCAAAAATGATCTGGATACTCTTTTGGAAAAACTTGTAGACATCAGATTGTTCGGTGCAACCATTCCGATTCAACGGGAAGGACAAGAAAAAGGACAATCGATTGCATTTACAGGACCGGTGCAATTCAATTGGGGATATTCGCTAAATCGGGTTTACCTTCTGGACAGCCAAACGATCACATCTCATTTTTCTTCCGGGGAGGATCGGGATCAGGGTACCATGGGCAAAGATTTTCGCATCAAATACTCAATCCTGGCTTTTCATGGAGTCATCTCGAGCTTTAACGCCAAGCATACCCATCTTTCCGAAACTGATGTTGCTCTATTGGACAAGGCCATGATCAAGTCGATTCCTCTGCACGCCACTCGCAGCAAAATAGGACAAGAGCCCCGCCTCTACTTGAGAGTAGAGTATAATTCCGATGATTTTATACTTGGCGATTTCAGAAAATGGATCATCTGTGAAAATGCTGACAACAAAAAAGATGAAGAGATCTTTTCCGCAAAGGATATCATTTTAAATCTGGAAAAACTTGTCGAAACGCTGAATTTGAAACGAGACCACATCGCAAAATGCGTGATTTGGCAGGATAAAGTAATAAATGTACGTGGAAAACTGGATAATCTTCCCAAATTGATTCCATTGTCCATGCAGGAGTAAATCGTTATGAAGGAACAATTTCTGGTTTTCGATTGGCAAGGATTGATCGGCCATTTTCGAAAACTCGACACCAACTCTTCCTCTTTGAGCTATTCATTTCCGCCGCCAACCGCGATTTCTGGGATGCTGGCCGGAGTATGTGGAATGGAACGGGACCAATACTATTCGATATTCAGTCCTGATAATATTCAATTTGCCGTTCAAATACGCCAAAGAACAAGAAAATTCATGCAAACAGTTAATTACATGTTTGTAAAATCGAAGAATGACTTGAATATGAGTGCGTCTACACCGCACACACAAATTCCGGTTGAGCTTTTGGTTGCGGATAAATTTCCTAAAAAGTTTTTAAAATTTAGAATTTTTCTAAAAATAAAGGAACCCGCATTATTTGAAACACTGAGCACTTATCTAACCCGAAACAAACAAAAGCATATTCCATATCTGGGGAGTGCTCCGTTTCAATCCTGGCTGCATAATTGTGCCATCAAGAACGTTGCTGTTTGTGATGATTCGTTAAATGTGCAATCGGTTGTCCCGACAAAATCTTTTAAAAACGCGAGGAATTTTTTCCTGGATAATAAAAATCCATCGGCACTCTATTTCGAACATATGCGGAGGTTTTTTCGGGAAGGACGCGAGCCTGGAGATATGATCGATCTGGTTTGGGATGGCAATAACGGCGGAATTGCGTCTGACTTTTCTTCAACGGTCTACCGGTTTGAATTTAACGATGAAAGCACGAATGTGATCTTTTTTTAGGGGAGAAAATGGTTTTCTATTCACATTTAGAAATTGATGAAAAAGGATCGGTTCATTCACAAAAACGGCTCGTAGAGCATCTGGCAGACGTTTCAAATGGCATGCTCCATTCATTAAATGAGTTATCGAATACAATAGAATGGGCATGTCATTTGAAAACGCTGTCAAGGATTATCGGCATCAGCCATGATTTTGGAAAATATACCACTTTTTTCCAGAATTATCTGCGTACTGGCACCCCTACAAGCGATCTTAAAAACCATAGTTTATTATCAGCTCTGTGGGGATGTTTTCTCGTCTCCCAGGAAATAAGTGTTGACCGAATTCACAAGTACATGCTCATTTGTCTTGCTTGTGTTTATCAGCATCATGGTGACATTGAACAGCTTTCAAATTTGCTGTTGATGATATTGAGCTATCAAGATCCTGATCGAAAATTTTCAATCGATCCCAAATGGAAACGCAGGCTGGACACTTTGTTTACAAAACAAGTCGTCGACATAACATCGAATCGGGAAACGATTGAAAAAGATATGCAACCAATTGAAGAACACAAATTTTTGACACTGTTTCTGGAGCAAATAGCAATTTACAAAAGTCCATTTTACGAAACGCTATTCCAAAGCTGGTCATTGTATCAAGATTGGCAACGAGGGGGCCTTGCAGAGGATTTTCATCAAAAATGTTACCTGTTATTTTCCTGCCTGATAGAAAATGACAAGCGTGATGCCGCGCAACTTCAAAACACAAAATTTCGATTTAATTTGCCAAGCGAGTGTATCACAAGGTATAAAGTACAAAAGACCTTTCCGACCACAAGAGAAACGTTGAAAACCATGCGTGAGGAGATCTATAGTCACCTCAGTAAACAGGCAGAACAGATCAATTTAGCCCAGCATCTGTTCACTCTAACAGCACCAACAGGCAGTGCAAAAACTCTGGCCGTGCTGAATTTCACTTTCAAATTGAGACAACGAATACATAAAGAAAAAGGATTTTGCCCTCGTATTATCTATGCACTGCCATTTACCAGCATCATCGACCAAAACTACAAGATCATCGAAGAAATTCTGCAAACAAATCCTGAATATCAGAGCGATTGCTCAGCGATTTTAATCAAACATCACCATCTTGCATCAATTCAATATTATTCAGAAAAAAATAAAAGAAGCGATCTTTCACTCGATCAGGCTCTGATGCTAATCGAAAGCTGGGACTCTGAAATCGTTGTTACAACCTTTTTTCAATTATTTCATTCTCTCATCTGCAATGAAAACAGGGCAATGAAAAAATTCCACCGTATTGCCGGAAGCATAATCATTCTGGACGAAATACAGAATGTTCCCCTTGAATACTGGCCATTGATACGAAACGTTCTCAAAAATATGGCAGAAATCTATCATTGCTATATTATCATGATGACAGCGACCCAACCATTAATTTTTCCCAAAGCAGAGACAATCGAACTGGCTCCGCATCCTAGCAAAACATTTCTAAAACTGGATCGCATCCATGGAGAATATTTCGCAGATCTACTGCCTATTGATCAATTTTGGGAAACCTATTTCGGTGAAATCGAAAAAGCACCATCAGTAGCAATTATATGCAATACCATTCATTCTTCCCTCGAACTCTATAAAACACTGCCATCAAGTTGGAAGGGCGAGTCCTTTTATTTATCGACAAATCTTTTGCCGATCCATCGAACGGCAGCAATTGATAGAATTAGAAAAAAACTAGAAAACAAATCACCCATTATTTTGATTTCTACACAGATTATCGAAGCCGGCGTGGATCTGGATTTTGCTTGGGTTATACGCGACATGGCCCCGATCGATTCGCTCATTCAATCCTCCGGCCGTACAAATCGTCATGCTGCGAACGCGAAAGGAAGACTGACGATTCTGCGTCTCTGCGATGAAAAGAACCGTTTTTTTTCGCGTTTCATCTATGGCGCTGGACATTTAAAGGTAGCTTGCGAAATTTTAAAAAGCCAAACCACATTCACTGAACAATCATTCTTAAAGATGGTGCATGATAACTATGAACGCTTGATTAAAATTCAGGATATGTCACGAGGGGAAAAAATATTTCAGGAGTGGTGGCGACATGCAAACTATGACGTGCTCAAAGAGTTCAAATTAATCGATTCTCCTGATTTATATCAGGATATATTTATACAAATCAATGATGACTCAATTGAAATCTGGGAAAAGTGGCAACACGATGTGATACATGCCTCTGATTTCAAGAGCCGCCAGGAAGCATCTTTATTGCTGCGTGCAGATTTTCGCAAATATGTCATTTCTACTCCAAGAAAGCTGTGCAAACTATTTTTTTGGGATTATTGTCATGGAGATGAGAGACAGGTCGGTCTAGTCTCTATCGATTCATTCCATGATTACTATAATATCCAAACCGGCTTCATTCGTGCACAGGAAGAAGATTGTTATATTATTTAGTCCATTATTTTAGCCAAAGTACGTACAAGGAAGCATTATTCCGCATTCTAAAATACTTTGGTGAATTTTAACGCATTCCTGGTGGAATTTGGAAACCATTGATGGAACAAATAAAAGAGGTCAGTTTCTTGATCAAAATGAAATAGGTGAAGTATATATTACAGGCACTCAGGTCAATTTTTATTTTCATTGTCAGCGACAGTTATGGCTTTTTAGCCATTTAATTCGTACCGAGCACGAATCAGATCTTGTGCGTCAGGGACGCCTGGTACACGAACAGTCCTTTTTAAGAGAAACCAAAGAAATTGAACTTGGCATGATTACAGTTGATTTCTTAGATGTGAAAGGCGGTGTCTTGCATGAAGTGAAACATTCCTCTTCCTGGTCAGAAGCACATGAATGGCAAGTCCTGTATTATTTATACATCTTGAAGAGCAAAGGGGTAAAAGAGCTTATTGGCCAAATACATTATCCGAAACAAAAAGAAACACGTTCGGTCTTCTTAACCAAAGAAAAGGAAGAGCAATTGATAAAAATATTAGATGACATTCAAAGAGTAACTCTAAATTCCACCCCGCCCAAAGGGCGGATGAAGAAAAATATCTGCTCGAAATGCAGCTATTACGAATTCTGCTGGATAGATTGAGCATAAGCCACATATATATAAACATTCAATTTAGTTATTTTAGAATCGTTGATGAAGCGTCCATATTACATCTTTAGCGCTGGTAGAATCCGGCGGCAGCAGAACACCTTGTTTTTCGAAAAAGCCGAGGTAGAGGCCGGCGAGCCGCCTCTGGACGCACCGGAGGAGGAAATCCTGGTTGACGCTGACATCGAAGTTCAAACCGATGATCATGACCGTGTGGTCAAACGGGTGATTCCAATCGAGGATGTCGACCAGCTCTATTGTTTCGGCGAGATCACTTTGAACAGCAAGCTGATCAACTTTTTGGCACAGCATCAGATTATAACCCATTTTTTCAATTATTACGGATTCTACAGCAGCAGCCTGGTGCCGCGAGAATATCTCATCAGTGGCAAAGTGATCGTGGATCAGGTCAGGCATTACCTCGATCCCGTCTGTCGACAGGTCCTGGCGACTGCCTTTATCGATGCTGCTGCCGAACATATCCTTCTCAATCTGCGTTATTATCTAAATCGGGGAAAGGATGTTAACGCGCAAATCGAACAGATCGAAAAAGAACGCGACCAGCTCTCTCTTGCGCAAAAGATCTCCGAGGTGATGGCTATGGAAGCGCGCATGCGCAGCATTTATTATTCTGCCTGGGATACGATCATTGACATAGAGGATTTTGCATTCGACAAACGAAGTCGCCGTCCGCCGCAGAACGCTCTCAATGCGCTGATATCATTCGGCAACAGCTTGCTCTATACCGTGGTGCTGAGTGAATTGTATCACACCCAGATCAATCCGGCGGTCAGTTTTTTGCATGAACCCGGATTCAGGCGGTTTTCTCTCAGCCTGGATATAGCCGAAATATTCAAGCCTTTTATCATCGACCGCCTGATATTCAAGCTGCTCAATCAAAAAAGTATTCAATCCAAACATTTTGAAAAACGGCTGAACTTTTGTTATCTGAACGAAAGCGGACGCAAAATCGTAGTGCAGGCATTCGATGACCGGCTAAAGACGACCATCAAACACCGCAGTTTGGGGCGCAATGTCTCGTATCGACGTTTGATCCGTTTGGAAGGGTATAAACTGATCAAGCACATCACAGGCATCAAAGCATACAAACCGTTCAAGATGTGGTGGTGATGACAGAACCGCTTTTCGGGTAAGCATCGCGAAACTGATCAATTGGATCGGCAATAAGGAGAGGGCATGTATATCGTTCTGGTCTATGATGTGGAACAAAAGCGGGTTGCAAAAGCTCTTAAAGTCTGCCGTGGCTATCTCAACTGGATCCAGAACAGTGTATTCGAGGGTGAATTGACGGACGGACAGTATAAGGAACTGCAGCAAAAACTGAGAAAAGTGATCAGCATAAAAAAAGATTCGGTCTTGTTTTTCAAAATGAACAGCGAAACTGCATTTGCGAAAGAAATCATGGGCATTGAAAAAGCTCCGACGAGCAACATGATCTAGAAAAATCGTCGAACGCCAGAGGCTTTTGCATCATTACCCGTCGACGATGTTTTTGATGTACCAGAGGCCCTGAAAAGCCTGTTTTTTAGGCGCTTTTGGCGTTGCCCTAATCGAACCAGAGTGGAATTGAAACAAAAAATGTTTAGAACGGCACGCCCTTGATGGCGGGCCCTAATCGAACCAGAGTGGAATTGAAACGGAGATTTTGCGGGTCGTGTCAAGCGCATACGTCGAGCCCTAATCGAACCAGAGTGGAATTGAAACTGGTTTGAGCCGCCCGGTCTACATCAAAACGGCCAGGCCCTAATCGAACCAGAGTGGAATTGAAACGCTGAACCTAATCATGCGCCATTTGCGGCGCTCTCTCGCCCTAATCGAACCAGAGTGGAATTGAAACTTTTTTTGTTGTTGTCAACCAGATACAAAACCTCACAGCCCTAATCGAACCAGAGTGGAATTGAAACGCTCAATAAGAACGACATTGACAAGAAACGGCTCGGCCCTAATCGAACCAGAGTGGAATTGAAACTGATAACACCAATGCCCTGGTGCGACCAGATATTAAGCCCTAATCGAACCAGAGTGGAATTGAAACTCCGGCTTGTAGACCCGCACGGCTTCGTCCGCGTCGCCCTAATCGAACCAGAGTGGAATTGAAACCAGGATTCCGGTCTTGTTGAACAGCGGTTTCCAGATGCCCTAATCGAACCAGAGTGGAATTGAAACAATATTCAATGATTCGCGGGTTGTCGCCGTTCGGAGCCCTAATCGAACCAGAGTGGAATTGAAACTGCTGATTCGTGGGATGCGAACAGGTGGAATGAACGGCCCTAATCGAACCAGAGTGGAATTGAAACCCGCATACAGAATAGCGCGGCCAGGATTGCACCCTGCCCTAATCGAACCAGAGTGGAATTGAAACCTTGATTTTCGCCCACGTTCGCGCCATCCGGGCACGCCCTAATCGAACCAGAGTGGAATTGAAACTGACTTTCGACGGATAATAAACACAAAGAAACGTCAAGCCCTAATCGAACCAGAGTGGAATTGAAACCTCAAAGACGGGTACTTGATTCATGCTGGCAATGAGCCCTAATCGAACCAGAGTGGAATTGAAACCGGCTCGGCTCTCTCCGGCGCAACTTCGCTGTCGGGCCCTAATCGAACCAGAGTGGAATTGAAACTTTTATTCATATTATTACTCCTCAATCAAAGCTGCAGCCCTAATCGAACCAGAGTGGAATTGAAACTTTAGCAACACATAGTTAATCAAGTACGCAGCCGCGCCCTAATCGAACCAGAGTGGAATTGAAACTATTATTGCGCGGTTTCGGCGTCGGGGAAATATTCGGCCCTAATCGAACCAGAGTGGAATTGAAACCTAAAAATCATCCAGGGGTTTATTGTGGCGCTCAAGCCCTAATCGAACCAGAGTGGAATTGAAACTTGTGGCGCTCAAGGACAAGAAGGCGACTGACGGATGCCCTAATCGAACCAGAGTGGAATTGAAACTCGTTGGACTTTGCCATCTGTATGGCTCGCCGCATCGCCCTAATCGAACCAGAGTGGAATTGAAACTTCGTTGTATTCCGGCGGTAAGCTGGAGTCTATGTCCGGGCCCTAATCGAACCAGAGTGGAATTGAAACAAACTATAAACCGAGTTCAAGATTTCTTGTACTTTGCCCTAATCGAACCAGAGTGGAATTGAAACCGGCTCTTGAAGCGTATCGATGTTCGCGACATGGTTGCCCTAATCGAACCAGAGTGGAATTGAAACACCGGTTAAGTAAAATAATAAAAGACAAACTTGTCTGCCCTAATCGAACCAGAGTGGAATTGAAACCGCGCAGGGAGGATTATGAGGGACACGAATCAGGCGAGCCCTAATCGAACCAGAGTGGAATTGAAACGAAATACAATCAATTGCAAGGCTTTTAATCATCTGGGCCCTAATCGAACCAGAGTGGAATTGAAACAAGAATGGAATCTTGAAAAAATCTTTTGGTTTTTGGGCCCTAATCGAACCAGAGTGGAATTGAAACTGAGAATTCACCTTCTGAAAAGTTAGGCGTTTTGTTGCCCTAATCGAACCAGAGTGGAATTGAAACTCGAACGGCATGCTCTTGGCAAGATGGCTGAAAATCTGCC